>NZ_WQEP01000009.1:0-186677 GCF_013033705.1 Ruegeria sp. HKCCA0370 | reverse complement strand
ATCGCTGTCCCAAGGTCTTCCTTTCAGCCATCGCGCTCGCAGCAACCGTCATCTACTGGTTATGAATCCTGACCCTAAGAAACTCTGCTTCCAACTCAAATGAACTAACAGTAGAAATCACTGCTCAACTCGGACTCGGCGAGGCGGCTTGCCGGGCCTAAAAATTGCAAAATCATGCGAAACACCTTAAAATCAGCAGATTAAAGCCAAAAGCCATTTCCGGTTTTTGACAGCAAAGTCATACGAATACAGAAAATTCTCGGCTGAATTTTATTTCGTGGAGCCAAAAATATGACTGGAAAAAACACCTTTATTGACATGCACACCCACCTGTTCACGGCGCGTTATTTGCCGTTGCACAGTATCTTCTACTCGTTCTTATCGCTGTATTGGCTTTCGCTTGGCTTGGCCGTGCTGGCGGTTCGTGTGACCCGCATGAGCGACTTCAGCAGACCCGCGACGGAAGAACCTGATCAGGGCGATTTGATCGACGCATTGCTCAATCACGATGTGGACCAGCTTATGCGGGCCATTGCACATCCGGTTCGTGAGAAGATTAGAGAGTTTCAATCGACACCCAACCCCAGCCACCGGGATTGGAAGGACATAGAGGAGTTGATCCGAGCCCTGAACGATATTGACCATGATATCAATTATTCAAGGGCGGGCGACCTCCCAATAGGTGTTCAGCTTGTGGGCGGTGACAGAATTTCTGACAGGTCCGCTTTTGGAGACAGTGGCACGGACCCTGATTTGCTGGATCGGTTTATGGCCGAGGCCTTCAGGGTCGCTGGTCAAAAAGCGGCAGAAAGCGATTTCTTTCATGAAGCTGAACACATGCGCTCGGGTGGGTTGTACAAACCTGGCTCTGATGCAGGCTTTCGTGCCGCAGGCATTCCAACCGATCAAATCGGTAGCATCTTTCAGTTGCTTGAATTTATTGTCATCATGACCTTGTCCGAGCGAAACCGGTTCAAAGCGCTCAAGAGGGATTTCAAGAAGAATGGTCAGCCGAGTGACCCGGAAGCCAGCCTTTTCGTGGGCGTCCTGCTGGATATGCACCGCGCCTTCGAAAAACTCAAGAAGCCTGGGATGCTTGGGTTCTTACCGCCGTATTTTGACTTCACCGAACAAATGGACCGGATGCAGTTGCTCGCGGCTGAGAACCCGAATGAATTGATCAATTTTGGTGCGGTTGACCCGTTTCGAGGCGGGAACTGGAAACAGATCGTCGATTCAGGCGTTGCACTCGGAATAACGGGCTACAAAATCTATCCGCCCTTGGGGATCCGCCCGATCGATATGCGCGGCTACCAGACCCCAGTCGCCTCTGGGCGAAGTCTGGACAAGTACAGAGAAAAAGCATCGAACCCTGCGCCCTACCCGATGGCACAGGCCAAGATGGGTGACATCATTCGCCATTTCTCCAGCCACAACCTGCGTTTGTTTGCCCATTGCAACCCGATGGGGTTTCAGGTGGAGGAAGGATACGGCATCTACTCCGATCCAGCGTTATGGAAGCACGCGATGGAGACCCACAATGCCCGGAACCTTTGGTTGTTCCTGGCTCATGGTGGTGGCGCAAAAGAAGTAGATTGGATGGGATGGGCAGCTACCAACAATTTTGACCAAACATTTGCCTATCGTGCTATTCGCTTGGTTGAGGAATTCGACAATGTTTATCTTGGCTTGGGTCATATTTTGGGAATTCTGGATCCAAAGCTTAAGACAAAGATATTCCAGCGGCTAAAATCAGTACTAGTGGGCAAGAGAACCAAGAACGCACCGCACCATTTCCGGGACAAAGTGTGTTTTGGAACGGATTGGGCGATGCCCCTGATGGTCGGCAGAACCCGTGAATACCTGATCGAATTTGACACGTTCTTCAGCGATCCACAGATCAGTCCTTGTGCACCTAACTTTTTTGAAGGGAATGCAAAAAAATTCTTGGGTATTTGATGGGTTTTCAGGCTGAGAGTGCCTGACCGGCGCCCAAGACAACCTGAATTTCCGATGGCCCTGTTTCAAGCGGATTCCCGGTGCAGGGGGCGATTCAGGAATATTATATTGTGCATTGTAAATACATGTTATGTTGGTTGGGGGGTATTTTTATGAGTCGTATTTTGGAAGAGTCCTATAGGGCTTACGAACCTCGTCCTTTTACTGCGGATCAGCGCAAGGATGTCACCTTGTTGTTTGGTGGGGTCACATGGCGCGCCGAAAAACTGCTGGAAGGCCTGTTCAAAAGTGCGGGTTACAATGCGCAGCGCCTGCCTGATGTGACAGTTGAAGACTTGTACCTGGGACGTGAACTGGCGGATGTCGGACAGTGCTGCCCCACCGCCTTCACAACGGGCAACTTGTCGAGTTTTCTCAGAAACGAAGCCGAGGCTATCGGTGCTGACGAAGTGGCCGAAAAATATGTTTATGTGACCGCCGGGGCCTGCGGGGCCTGCCGTTTCGGTCAATATCACCAAAGCTATGAGCTTGCGCTGAAGAACCTGGGGCTCGAGGCGTTCAGGATGTTTCTGGTTCAACAGCATGAAATCGATCAGTCGAAAGGCAAAGACGCCGGTTTGCAGACTGATATTCACCTGCTGCTGAGCACTGCCTTGGGCATGATGGCAGCGGATGCCATTCAGGATCTGGAATACCAGCTGCGGCCCTATGAGCTAGAGCAAGGCGCGACCAACAGGGCGGCGCAGAAGGCGGTTTCCGAGATATACGACGCCATGTTGAGCAGGCCTAAGCAAATGCCGAAATGGGGATCAGTCCTGTGGCATTCGACGACCCGACGCTTTCTGAAGGCCATGAGGCGTGCGCGCGGTCATTTTGAAGACATCCAGCTTGATCGATTGAGGGTCAAGCCGATGGTCAAAATCACCGGCGAGTTCTATCTGGCCACCGCCGAAGGGGTGCAGAACTACAATATGCACAAATGGCTTGAAGGCGAAGGCGCCGAAGTTCAGCCGGCGCCGATGGTCGTATGGTTCGATTACCTGATGCGGTATGGCGGACAAAAGCTCAAGCTGGGCTTCGGGATAAAAGACAAAGCGCGTCAGAACTATGCTCTGTTGAAACTTGGGCGGCGCTTTTTCAGGTTCAAATACGATCAGATGCGCCGGATGCTTGGGGGCGTTCCCCGCCCGATGCCCGATCAGGACAAGCTGCGGGAACTGGCGGCTCCTTTTTTTGACAACATGATCAACGGGGGTGAAGGTGATTTGCTGATCGCCAAGGCGATCTGGGCGCATACCCAGCGAAAGGCACATATGATTTGCGAGCTGTCGCCCTATGGCTGCCTTCCAAACACTATGAGCATCGGCGCAATGGCGGCCGTACAGGGCCGGTATCCCGACATGCTGTATGCCCCAATCGAGGTAAAAGGGGACAGCGACGTACATGCTTTGTCGCGGTGCCAGATGGTGCTGGCAGACGCCAAGATCCGCGCGCAGGAGGAATTTGAATCTGCTCTTGCCGCCGCCGGGTTGACTGCGGACGAGGCCAGAAAGCGCGCCAAAGAGCATCCCAAGGTCAACACGCCATTTTGGAAAGTTCCCCATCGCGGCGCCGTGGGTACCGCATCCAATGTCGTGCTTGAGCTGGGAAATGCCACGTTGTGAAATTCGCTGGGGTAGATATTGGATCGACAACTGTAAAAGGCGTCGTGGTAGAAGATGGCGAAGTCATCTGGAAAGCCTATGGTCGTCACAAAACACGCCAGGCCGAGAAAACCCTTGAACTGCTGTCGCAGATGGAGCTGGAGGCCGGCCTGACCGCCGGTCGCGATGTTGTCACGTTTACAGGATCCGGGGCAGGGACACTGGCAGATCATGTGAACGCGCGGCAAATCCAGGAGGTTGTCGCCGTCGCCGCCGCCGTCGAAGCGTTGCATCCGGATGTGCATTTCGTGTCTGAAATTGGCGGTGAAGACATGAAGACGTTATTCTTCACGCCAACTACCGCAGGTAAGGCCAAGCAGGTCTATATGCAATCAGCGTGCAGCGGCGGTACGGGCACCTTTATCGAAAAGTCCGCACGAAAACTGAACATTTCCCCGGACGAACTGACCACTCTGCCATTCGATGGTCAAACCCTTCATCGGATCAGCGCCAAATGCGGGATCTTTGCAGAGACGGACGCAAACAGTCTGGTCAAGGCCGGAGTTCCCAAGACCGAAATCATCGCAAGCTTGTTCGACGCGGTCGTGCGGCAGAACCTGGCGACTTTGACAAAAGGCAACACCCCCACACCATCGGTGCTTTTGCTGGGTGGGCCGAACATGTTCTTTCAAGGTCTTCAGCAGGCATGGGCAAGCCATTTGGCCGCGCTCTGGGACGAGCGCAATGTCGTATTGAAAGCAGGACAGAGCGTCACCGATGCAATCCTGGTTCCCGGCGATGCCTTGTACTATGCAAGCCTCGGCTGCGTCGAGATCTCTCGTCGGGAACAAAATATATCCCGGGCCTATTCCGGCACGGATGGCCTGAAATGGTGGGTGGAAACAGGCCAGCACGGTGAAAAGGCCAAGACCGGGCAAGAGGCCTTGGCCCGGAACGGTGAACTCGTCCGGTTCCTTGAGGATTTTACCCAACCCGTGATCCAGATGCCCCAGCCCGTTGCGGCCGAGGCATACTATGTCGGGTGCGATTTCGGCAGCACTACGGTCAAGGCGGTGGCGTTGGACCGCGACGCTGAAATCAAGGCTTCGGTCTATCAGCACAGTCAGGGAAACCCGATCGAAGATGCCAAGTCCGTTTTCCGCAAGTTGCGTGATGCAGGGATCGAGAATATCGGCGCTCTTGGCCTGACGGGGTATGGGAAAGATCTGCTGAAGGATATTTTGGGGGCGGACGTGCCAGTGGTTGAGACGGTCGCACATGCGGCTGCTGCCATGCACATACATCCCGACGCAGACGCGATATGCGACGTCGGTGGGACCGATGTCAAAATCATGCTGTTGCGGCAGAAAGCGGTCGTCGATTTTCGGCTCAATTCCCAATGTTCTTCCGGCAATGGTGCGTTTCTTCAAGGCGTTGCCGAACGCTATGATGTCCGGCTGGAGGACTATGCCGAAAAAGCCTTCAGCGCCAAGCGGATGCCGAAACTGATGATGGGGTGCGGCGTGTTCCTTCAGTCCGACATCGTGAACCAGCAACGCAAAGGGTGGGCGGCAGAAGAAATCATGGCAAGCCTTGCTGCGGTCCTGCCTCTGAATGTTTGGGTCTATGCCGGGCAGTTTCAGAACCTCAAGGCCATCGGCAGGAAGTTTGTCCTGCAAGGTGGAACACATCGAAACCTAGCGGTCGTCAAAGCCCAGATCGATTTCATCAGGGGTAAAATTCCTGACGCGGAAATTACCGTGCACCCTCATGCTGGCGAGGCTGGCGCTTTGGGCGCCGCCCTTCTTGCGCTCGAACATGTGAACACCGGGCAAACGTCCCGCTTCGTCGGGCACGACCGCGTCGAAGAGTTGGAATATGTCAGTACAACCAACAGCAAAACCACCTGCAAGTGGTGTGCGATGAACTGTAGCCGGGCCTTTGTGGATGTTCAGATCCCCGGCGGTCGTGGCCGGGCAAACAGCAAGGTTCCTCTGGCGGAAGGGTGGGAGCGGGTGATTACCGGCAATTCTTGCTCGAAAGGGTTGATTGAAGACGCAGCTGAGATGAAAGCGCGAAAAAAGCAAATCGACGAGGAAGCGAATGCCAATCCAAATATTGCAGAAAGCGTTCGCGAAGGCGCCTTTCGCTAAGTCCAAACCACCCAAGCGGGATTTTCGGATCGGCATCCCTCGGGTCCTAAACCAGTGGTCGACGCACAGGTTTTGGACGACATTGTTCGTTGAACTGGGAATAGGTCGCCGCAATATCGTCTATTCGTCGGACACGTCGGAAGCACAGCAGCTGAAATTCGGAAAAGGGCGTGGTGCTGTTGATTGCTGTTACCCCGTCAAGTGCATGTCTGGCCACTATGGTGAATTGCTGGACGGGCAAAAGCGCCCCATTGATATCCTGTTCGTTCCCATAATCCTGACTGTCCCATCCTTTTTGCGGGGTCATGTCCGGGAAAACATGGCCTGCCCACGCGTCATTGCCGGCCCCGAAAGTACACGAGCCGGATTTCGGCGGGAAAAGGACGTGTTCAAGGAACTGGGCGTACATTATCTTTCGCCGGCCGTGTCCTTGGCAGACCCACAAATTGCGACCCGGCAGTTGTACGACGCCCTGAAGGGTGTAATCACCGACTTGCGCTTGGCTGAACTGCGCGCTGCGGTTGCCAAAGCCTATGACGCCCTTCAAGAGTTTGATCAGAGTCTGCGGCGGCAAAGTCTGGCGGTACTGTCCGAATGCGCCACACAACATCGACCTTGCATCCTGGCCTTGGGCCGCCCTTACCACATGGACACCGGAATTGGCCACGCCATTGAAAGTGAGTTGCAGGCCTTTGGTTATCCGATCCTCTGGGGTCAGTACCTGCCATTGGACGCAGAGATACTGGATTGGTTATACGGCGATCTGATCAAAGCTGGCCGAATTCAAAGCCCTTTTGACATTTCGGATATTTGGAAAACATCCCACAGCGCAAACACCAACGAACTTCTGTGGGCTGCACGCTATGGATCCATTATGCCGTGGATAACCTGTTCAATCCGGTTCTCCAGTTATGAATGCGGAATGGATCAGCCGACTTATTCACCAGTCCAGGAAATTACCGAAGCGCTTGGAACGCTTTTCTTTGTGTTTCAGGATCTCGATGAGACGAAACCTGCCGGATCTGTTCGAATTCGTGTGGAAACCATTGCTTACTATCTGGAACAGAAATCACCGAAAATCATTCAGAGCAAACTGGAGGCCCTGAAAACTGCACCACCTGAATTGCTGTTGCCAACTTGATCCAATGGCCGGTTTTCAGGGTGGTAGGGCACCCGTTTGCGGGCGCGAGGCCAAAAGCGGTTCAGGCTGTGTTGACGTCGCGACGCGAAAGTAGCTTCTGAACAAACAACCTGGGGCTTATCGACTAAGATGGGGATTTGGGGGATATTTCGCATAGAGTTGGCGCGGGGGCGATGCTTTGCTGAAACACATTGTGGACTCTGAAAATCCGATCGACGATGGAAAAATAAGACGAAAGATGCAGGTTGTTAACGTTGCTGCCTTTATTGCGTCGCTTGGGTTCGGTTTCACAGCTTTCTACCAGTTCCAACTTGGACCAGACTGGAGATATCTTGCATGGGTAAACTTTGGTCTTGGCTTCGCGGCGCTTTTGACGATGACGCTGGATCGCTTCGGCCTTGAGGTCAAAGTCGCTTATTTTACAGTGTGGTTGTTCCTGTTTCTGGCCCATGACATCAGCGTCGGCAAAAACGGTGAAGATCATCTGGTCTTGCTTGTCGGCCCGCCCTTGCTTTTTTATTTTCTAGGGGCCGCATATTGGCGTTGGATCACTTTGATAACGATCCTCAGCGCAGCTTTGTTTATTTATATATCGCTTGTCGTTCCTTTGCACATACCGCCCGGCGAAACGATTTGGGATATTATTGCGCAGTCATATCGGGACGGATTTGTAAGGCAACCTCAAGATGTTATTTTCATTGTGCTGATTTTGGGAATCGTCTCGGCGCTTTTTTTCACCTCCTATTCTGCAAATGCCGCAATAGATCGTTACGAAGACGCTTTGGAAAAGGAATTTGCTGTTTCCGAGCGGTTGATAAATGTTCTGCTGCCTTCACGTATTGCCAAGCGCATCAAAGCACATCCGGACAGGCTAATTGCTGAAAGAATTGATGACGCCACAATTCTGTTTTCTGATTTGTCTGGATTTTCTGAATTCGCGGCCGCCAATGGGGCAAGGGCGACGGTCAAATTGCTGGGCTCCGTGTTCTCGGCATTCGATGAACTGGTTTTGAGCTACAAGCTGGAGAAAATCAAAACCATCGGTGACAGTTACATGGTTGCAGGTGGTCTGGACCCCTCGGTCAAAGAGAGGCAACCGGATTCTGTTCGCATGGCGGCGTTGGCGATTGACATGATTGCGACGGTCGAGCGGGTGACAGACAATCTGCATCCAAAGGTGTCCCTGCGGGTCGGAATTCACAAAGGCCCGGTAATCGCAGGTGTAATCGGCGGCGACAAACCGTTTTTTGACGTTTGGGGTGATACAGTCAACATCGCCTCAAGAATGGAAAGCACCGGAGAGCCCGGGCGCGTTCAAATCTCACCCGAGGTAAGAGATGAGATAGCCGAATATGTGGATTGCGAGAGACGAGAGGTTATCAATATCAAGGGAAATGGCGAAATCCAACCGTATTGGCTGCTGAAAGTCCACGACAAACCTGCGACTTCACACTCGTCCGAGCGGCTCATCAAAGGCTGAAAACCTTATCTTCTCGGTGAAACGTTCCAAGGTCAGTGCGGGTTCAATCAGTGACTGGAATGGGACGAACCTGGGTCAGCTGAAACAACGGACCGCTCGGAGGTAGCTGCGAGCCGCAGCCGGATGGCCTGTTGAGACGGTGAGAGCATGCCCTTGAATTTTAAAAACGAGCCGCCGGTTGGTGATCCCGGCGGCCCGGACTTGAAGCATTACAGTGAAACTGGGACAGCCGTAGTCAGCGGTTTCATGCAGCGACTTCCTGCTCGGGCGCGCTGAGCGAGATGACAAGCACCACGGCCGCACCGTTCAACCAGTAAAACACCGCATCCAGTCCTGAGAACCCCAGAACGCTGGGTGCAAACAGGAAGGTGATGCCGACAATCAAGTCTACGGCCAGATGGAACTTGTAGGGAAGGACCCGCCAAATCCCAAGGTGGTGATCCGTCAGTACCGTCAGAACAAACGCGGCAACACCGGTGACAACCGACAGCCACAGGGCCAGGGGGTTGGATTGGCCCAATCCCAACAGGAACGGCAACGTCATGAGGGCAATGGCGACAGGGTAGTCGAGGTAAGCATGGACAGAGCGGGTAACGAAACGCAGGGACATGAGATATTCCTTTTCTCAATCAATGATAAAGGGAAGGTAGGACGCCCAAGCCGAACGCTGAATTCCTAATCGTCTCTGATACTATGCAGATCGTTCAGAAAACCTGGGGGATCAATGCATCGCTCGGTACGCAGCCGGTGACAGCCCAACCTGTTTCTTGAACACGCGTGAGAATGCCGCTTCGGAGGCATACCCAACCTCGGCCGCTGCATCTGCCACGTTCCATCGTGCCTCGGTCAGGCCGTGGCATGCGATCTGCATCCGCCAATCCGTGAGGTACTGCATCGGCGTAGTATCCATCTTTTCAGCAAAAAGCTGAGCAAAGGCAGTGCGCGACATACCCGCCACACGTGCCAAAGACGCGACGCTCCAGTCCTTGGCCGGGTCCTGGTGGAACGCGGTCAAGGCCCGCGAGATGCGCTGATCAGCAAATCCTGCCAATGCGGAATCCTGCGGGCTCTGACGCTCCAGATAGGCCCGGATCGCCTGAGCGAACAGGGCCTCGGACAGTTTCAGCGCGATAAGGTCGCCACCGATTCTTGCGCCTGAAACCTCAGAGCCGATCATGCGCAGGGTGGCTTCCATCCACGATCCGGCCTCTTCGCCATAATTCTCGATCAGGATATAGGGCGGCAGGCGGTCGATCAGCATATGCCCGGTGCCGTTTCGGCCGGCCGGGCCGGAAAAAGAGAAATGACCGCAGATCAGCTGTGTATCCCGTTCCTCGTCATCACCGCCATAGACCAGCACGCCTTCGCCTGTGTAGCCCGCGCGCTCCAGCACCTGCTCCAGGGGCAATGCGTCCAACGGCTTGACCTCGGCACAGAGCAATGCGTGCGGCGCCCCGTGGGGGATCAGGATCAGGTCCCCCTGCCTCAACCGCAGGGTTTCCCCCGTGGTCGAGACATGAACCTTGAGCTCACCACGCTGCACAAAATGAAACCGCGCCACGTTTTCGAACCCCGGCACCTGAATTCCGAAGGGCGGTGTGAATGACGTGCGGAAGTAAAACGTGCCGCGCAGGGAAAGGCGGGTGAGAATATCGCTGAGAAGGTCCAACATGTGCCGAAGATACGCAATCTGTGCAATCCGTCCAGATGGCCGAACGGTTTGCACAAAAATTTGCACGTTTGGCAACAAAAAGCCCCCGACAAAGCGGGGGCAATAGCTTACGAGCGAACCAGTTTCTCGTAGTCTTCGGCGATTTGGCGGGTCAGGTCGCCGACCTCGAATGTATATTCGCCGATCTGTCCGACAGGCGTGACCTCGGCCGCGGTGCCGGTCAGCCAGCACTGTTCGAAGTCAGCCATTTCTTCGGGCTTGATGCGGCGCTCATGCACGTTGATGCCCTTGTCTTTCAGCATCTGGATCACCGTCTGGCGGGTGATGCCGTTCAGGAAGCAGTCTGCCAGCGGGGTGTGCACCTCGCCATCCTTGACGAAAAACACGTTTGCGCCGGTGGCCTCGGCGACATAACCGCGCCAGTCCATGAACAATGCATCCGAGCATCCTTTGGCCTCGGCCTTGTGCTTGGAAATGGTGCAAATCATGTAAAGACCCGCCGCCTTGGCATGGACCGGGATGGTTTCCGGGCTGGGGCGTTTCCATTCGGCGATGTCCAGCTTGGCGCCCTGCATCTTGGCATCGCCGTAATAGGCGCCCCAAGGCCAGACTGCGATGGCCATGCGCACCGGATTGCGCGCCGAGGCCACGCCCATATCCTCGCCCGAGCCACGCCAGACCAGCGCCCGCACATATGCGTCCTGCAAACCGCTGGCTTTAAGCGCCTCTTCCTTGGCCGCTTCGATTTCATCAACCGAATAAGGCATCGGCATGTCCAGCGCTTCGGCCGAGGCGATCAGGCGCTGGGAATGTTCGCGGCTTTTGAAGATCTTGCCGTTGTATGCGCGCTCGCCTTCGAATACCGATGACGCATAGTGCATTGCGTGGGTCAGAATGTGCACATTGGCCTCACGCCAGGGCACCAGCTTGCCATCCATCCAAATGGTGCCATCACGATCATCATACCCCGCCATGCGAAACCTCCTGAACCGGGTTGAGTTTTCGATTGTTGCGCGATTTAGGTCCGGTGCGGACATAATATTGCGCAAAAACTGCAATTCGATACCGCTCTACTCTTGGAATGTCAATAACGCTGACATAAACTCGGCCCGGTAGTAACGAATGAGGCATGATATGTCCGACATCCGCCCGGCCCCGCGTTATGGGGGCGAGAGCCTTTTGTTTTTGACCGATGAGCAATTGAGGCAGGGGATCGAGGCCATGTTCTTCGCCTATCGTGGCTTTACGGCTGATCCCGACCGCATCCTCGCAGAGGTGGCCTATGGCCGCGCCCACCATCGGGCAATCCACTTCATCAACCGCGCGCCGGGCACGACGGTCAACAATTTGTTGGCCATCCTTGGCGTAACAAAACAGTCTCTGAACAGGGTTTTGCGAACCTTGATCGAGGATGGTTTGGTGGAAAGCCGCGTGGGTACAGTGGACAAACGAGAACGCCACCTATTTCTGACAGAAAAGGGGCAGTCGCTGGAAACCACGTTGTCGGATGCTCAGCGGGCAAGAATGCGCGCCGCCTACAAGGATGCCGGTCCCGAAGCCGTGGCTGGATTTCGCAAAGTGCTTGAAGCAATGATGGATGCTGATATGCGTCATGCCTATACGAAACTTCGGGATACGACCACATGAGCGATATGGATGCCCATCTGCTGATTGTTGACGACGACGAGCGCATTCGTGATCTGCTCAAGAAGTTTTTGATGCGAAACGGGTTTCTGGTTACTGCGGCACGGGATGCGGCCCACGCGCGGCGCGTATTGTCGGGGTTGGATTTCGACATGATCGTCATGGATGTGATGATGCCGGGAGAGGATGGTGTCAGTCTGACCCGTTCTTTGCGGGAAACGCATACGACGCCGATCCTGCTGCTGACAGCAAAGGGCGAGACGGAACACCGGATCGCGGGCCTCGAGGCTGGGGCGGATGACTACCTGGCAAAACCCTTCGAGCCGAAAGAGCTGCTGTTGCGGATCAACGCGATCCTGCGCCGGATGCCGGAAACGCCGGCAGAAGAAACCACGGCGAAGATCCTGAACCTCGGGCCCATCCGCTATGACATTGAACGCGGTGAGATGTGGCAGGGCGAAGATCCGGTCCGTCTGACCGCAACCGAAAGCCAGTTGATGAAGATATTCTCGGCCCAGCCCGGAGAGCCGATCAGCCGCGCCAAGCTGGTCGAGGATTTGGGGCGCGACAAGGGTCAGGCGCAGGAGCGCGCGGTTGATGTGCAGATCACGCGCCTTCGACGCAAAATCGAACAGGACCCCAAGCAGCCACGCTATTTGCAGACTGTGCGGGGCGCGGGGTATATGCTTGCGCCGGATTGAGATGCCGCTGCGCGGCGTTTTTTGGCCTTCGGCGAGGATATTTGTAGCCAGATGAAGATGGGATCCCAATGACAACCGCCCTTTTGACTCACGCCGATTGTCTGGGCCATGTGACACCTGACGGGCACCCGGAACGGGTGGCGCGGCTGGAGCACATTCTGCATGCATTGGAAGCGCTGGAGCTGAAGCGGGTGACGGCTCCGATGGCTGCGGATGACGATCTTCTGCGCATTCACCCCGAGAGCTATATCCGCGACATTCGGGTCGCGCGCCCTGCGGACGGGTTCGCACAGATCGACGGGGATACGTTCCTGTCTTCTGGATCGGTGGACGCAGCTTACCGCGCGGCGGGTGCGGGGGTGCGGGCTGTTGATCTGGTTTTGAGCGGTGAAGCCTCGAACGCATTCTGTGCCATTCGCCCGCCGGGGCACCATGCGGAATTCGAAACGGCCATGGGCTTTTGTCTGTTTGGAAATGCAGCATTGGCGGCGAAACACGCGCTGGACCATCACGGCTTGAATCGCGTAGCCGTGGTCGACTTTGACGTGCATCACGGCAATGGAACCCAGGACCTGTTGTGGGATGAAGCGCGGGCATTGGTGATAACCAGCCAGCAGATGCCTTTGTGGCCCGGATCGGGCCGGCCCGAGGAAACGGGTGCTCATGATACGGTTCTCAACATCCCTCTGGCGCCCGGCAGTGGTGGCGCCGAGATGCGTACCGCCTATGAAACGAAGGCCTTTCCGCGCTTGCGGGCCTTCAGGCCGGAACTGATTATCATTTCCGCAGGGTTCGACGCCCATCAGGACGACCCGCTGGCCAATCTGAACTGGGCCACTGATGACTTCGCCTGGATCACCGCAGAGCTGTGCAGGATTGCTGACGAGGTTTGCGACGGTCGTATCGTCTCGACTCTGGAAGGCGGGTATGATCTGAACGCACTGGCCCAGGCCACACGCGCCCATGTGGAAGAATTGATAAAGGCAGCCCGATGACCCAGACCCCCGTAGACCAGATGACATTCGAACAGGCGATGAAAGAGCTTGAAGCCGTAGTTGGCCAGCTGGAACGTGGCGATGTCGCGCTGGATAAATCAATTGCGCTGTACGAACGCGGCGCGGCGCTGAAAAAGCGGTGCGAGGAGGAGTTGAAGCGCGCGGAAGAAAAAGTCGCAGCGATCACTCTGGACGCCAGTGGTCAGCCGACCGGTACGACGCCTGTCGAAGGTATGTGAATGTTCCCCGAAAGACTTGCGCAGGATGCTGCCAGCATTCAAAGCCATTTTGATCTGGTTTTGGGCGCGTTTGCAGACGTGGATGTAACCCGGGCCATGGCATATGCCACCCGAGGCGGAAAGCGGTTGCGCGGGTTTCTGGCATTGGAAAGTGCCCGACTGCATGATGTTGAAGAAGACCGGGCGATCTGGCCGGCCACGGCCATAGAGGCGCTGCACGCTTATTCCCTGGTGCATGACGACCTGCCCTGCATGGATGACGATGACCTGCGCCGCGGGCGGCCCACCGTTCACGTAGAGTGGGATGAGGGCACGGCTGTTCTGGCCGGGGATGCCCTTCAGACGCTTGCTTTTGAACTTTGCACCTGTTCGCAGGTTGGGTCCGCAGACATTCGCGCAGACCTTGCCCTGACCCTGGCCAAAGCCAGCGGCGCACAAGGTATGGTGCTGGGACAGGCGCTGGACATTGCCGCGGAAACGGCCGCCGAACCGCTGTCGCTGGACGAAATCACGCGTCTTCAGGCCGGAAAGACAGGCGCCCTGATCGAGTGGTCAGCCTGCGTTGGCGCCGTTATGGCCCGATCCGATCCTGACCCGTTGCGCCGATATGCCCGGGCAATGGGTCTTGCTTTTCAGATCGCAGATGACATCCTTGATATCGAAGGCGATGCCCAAAAGGCGGGCAAGCGATTGCAAAAGGATACCGAGGCAGGGAAAGCCACTTTTGTTTCGCTTTTGGGTCTGCCTGCTGCCAAAGCCCGCGCAAGTGAGCTGGTGGATCAGGCCTGCGCCGCTTTGGACGGGTTTGGTCCGAGGGCGGAAACCTTGAAGGAAGCCGCCCGCTTCGTTATTGCCCGGGACAGCTAAGCCAGGAACGCGCCACATGTCTGACCGCCCCAATACGCCCCTGCTGGATCTTGTGAACCGCCCTGCGGATCTCAAGCAGTTCTCGGACGCGCAACTGCACCAGGTCGCACAGGAGTTGCGGGCCGAAACAATTTCGGCGGTTGCCGTCACCGGCGGGCATCTGGGGGCTGGCTTGGGGGTTGTTGAACTGACCACCGCGTTGCACGCTGTGTTTGATACGCCCCGAGACAAGATCATCTGGGATGTGGGTCATCAGTGTTATCCGCACAAAATCCTGACCGAACGACGTGATCGCATCCGCACATTGCGCATGAAGGATGGCCTCAGCGGCTTCACCAAGCGCAGCGAAAGCCCCTATGACCCATTTGGTGCGGCGCATTCCAGCACGTCGATCAGCGCTGCTTTGGGTTTTGCTGTTGCGCGGGATCTGGGTGGTGTAACGCCCGAAGGGCTGGGCGATGCAATTGCGGTGATCGGCGATGGTTCGATGTCTGCGGGCATGGCCTTTGAGGCGATGAACAATGCAGGCCACCTGAAAAAGCGTTTGATCGTCATTCTGAACGACAACGAGATGAGCATCGCGCCGCCAGTTGGTGCGTTGTCCAGCTATTTGTCGCGTATCTATTCCGAAGAACCGTTTCACGATCTGAAAGCTGCTGCAAAAGGCGCTGTCTCATTGCTGCCCGAGCCATTCCGGGAGGGCGCCAAGCGCGCCAAGGAGATGCTGAAAGGCATGGCGGTGGGCGGCACGCTGTTCGAAGAGCTTGGGTTTTCCTATCTCGGCCCGATAGATGGCCATGACATGGACCAGCTGCTGCCTGTTCTGCGTACGGTCAAATCACGGGCAACCGGGCCGATTCTGATCCATGTATTGACGAAAAAAGGCAAGGGGTATGCCCCCGCCGAACAGGCCCGCGACAAAGGCCATGCCACGGCCAAGTTCGATGTGGTTACTGGGGAGCAAAAGAAGGCACCTTCAAACGCGCCCTCTTACACGTCTGTATTTGGCAAGGCGCTGGTGGATGAGGCCGCGCGTGACGACAAGATCGTTGCCGTGACCGCTGCGATGCCCGACGGAACTGGCCTCAACCTGTTCGCCGAGCGCTATCCGTCACGTTGCTTTGATGTGGCGATTGCCGAACAGCACGGCGTGACGTTTTCGGCTGCGCTTGCCGCAGGAGGAATGAAGCCGTTTTGCGCAATGTATTCGACCTTTCTCCAGCGTGGTTACGACCAGGTGGTACATGACGTGGCGATTCAGCGCCTGCCCGTACGTTTTGCAATCGACCGGGCAGGTTTGGTCGGGGCTGACGGCGCCACCCATGCGGGATCGTTCGACATTGCCTATCTGGCCAACCTGCCCGGTATGGTCGTCATGGCTGCCGCAGACGAGGCCGAGCTGATGCATATGGTGGCGACCGCCGCCGCGCATGACGAAGGCCCCATAGCGTTCCGCTATCCGCGCGGCGAAGGTGTCGGGGTCGACTTGCCCGAACGCGGCGAGGTTCTGGAAATCGGCATGGGCCGCGTTATCCGGGAAGGTGCGCGAGTTGCTCTGCTTTCATTCGGTACACGTCTGGCAGAGGTTCAGAAAGCGGCGGAATCTCTTTCAGCCAAAGGCATAACGCCCACGATTGCCGACGCTCGTTTTGCCAAACCTCTTGACCGTGACCTGATCCTGGATCTGGTGTCCCGCCACGAGGCGTTGATCACCATAGAAGAAGGGGCCGTTGGCGGTTTTGGCAGCCATGTCGCTCAACTTTTGGCGGATGAAGGTGTATTTGATCGGGGCCTGAAATACCGCTCGATGGTTTTGCCTGATATCTTCATCGATCAAGCCAGCCCCGCGGACATGTATGCGGTGGCCGGCATGAATGCCGAGCATATCGAAGCGAAAGTTCTGGACGTTCTGGGTGTCGCCTCGATCGGAGAGAAACGCGCTTAACGCGCCTGTCGGCAGGGCAGCGGACGTTGCGAGGACCGAAATCCGTTTGACTTGGATTTATCTGGTGCCGCTGAGGGAAATCCAAAACCAAAATCTTGGAGCACCACGGAACTCTCATGTTTTCTGACCATATCTAAAATACGTTTCGATGTTTCACGCTATTCCGTTCTGCACCACTATACCCCATAGCTAGGCTCAGGATGCATTGGTTTTCGCTGCGCTGCGTGACTCACGACTCCCAGAACGGAGGGGAGACATGAGCGATCTTTATTGACGAACCGACGCGCAGATGGCGAAGCTTGTCCCATTTTTCCCGAAGTCGCACGGCAAGCCTCGGGTTGATGACACACGGGTGCTGACTGGGATTATCTTCATCAATCGCAATTGTTTGCGCTGGTGAGATGCCCCGGAAGCTTACGGGCCGCACAATACGCTTTACAGCCGATGGACGCGTTGGAGCGAGAAAGGCAACTTCGCACGGATCATGTCTGGTCTGGCCGCCCAGCATAGCGAAGCGACGACAGTCATGATTGACGCGACGTATCTAAGAGCACACCGCATTGCCACCAGTATGGCCGCAAAAAAGGGGGCGTGGCGGCCTGATCGGTAGAACCAAGGGCGGCATGAATACCAAGCTGCATGCTATCTGTGATAGCCAGGGTCGCCCGTTCAACCTGTTCGTTACGGCCGGGCAAATCAGTGATTAAATCGGTGCTCGGGCTCTGCTCAGCAGCATACCAAACGTGAATTGGCTTCTCGGGGATCGTGGTTATGACGCCGACTGGTTTCGAGAAGCGTTGAAAGACAAAGGGATACGCGCCCGCATCCCCGGGCGAAAGCAGCGAAAGACGCCTGTCGAGTACGACAAGCGCAGATACAATCGGCGAAACCGCATTGAGATTATGTTTGGCAGGCTTAGGGATTGGAGGCGCGTGGCGACACGCTATGACCGTTGTTCCAAGGTCTTCCTATCAGCCATCGCACTCGTAGCAAACCTCATCTACTGGTTATGAATCCTGACCTAGCCTGAGCCCAAAATTGCTTCAATCTTTGACAGGGTTGCGGAGTTCACTGCAACTCCCGCTTTGCTTGACGAAAGCCGGCTCTTGCGGCGGCCATCACCTGGCAGATGCGCGCCGTCCTGAGATCTGATCGACTCAACCAGAGTTGCTATGGCGTTTGAAAACAAACCTGCGGACGACGCCACGGGATCAATCGCAATGAAGAACTGCCCCGTTTTCGGGGGGCCACCGGCCGTTCCGGAAAAAGGCGATGCGTTCAACCCAAGTGTCGATCCGGTAAGGGCTGCGGCCATGACTTCGGTCAGCAAAGCAACACCCACGCCCTTGTAGCCGCCCGAGGGGGCCATGCTGCCTTTCAGTCCAACGTCAGGATCCGTTGTAGGGTTGCCGTCAGCGTCCAGCGCCCATCCAACGGGAATGGCCTTGCCTTCCCTTGCATGCTTCATCACTTCGCTTTTGGCGATCGTGCTGGCGCTCTGATCTATCAGCAGTGCGGGTTGACCATCTGTTCCCGGTGCAGCGATCGAGAACGGATTGGTCCCAACGACAGGTTTCGATCCGCCCGAAGGTGCGATGGATGCTGGCGCATTGGTGAACCCCAATCCGACCAGCCCTGCCTGGGCCAGCCGATACGTGTGATAGCCCAGCACACCGCAATTGTAGCTGTTTGTAATCGCCAATGCGGCGATGCCCTGTTCCTGGGCCGCTGGGATCAGCGCCTCGAAACCCAGATCAATGGCCGAATGTGCAAACCCGGTTTTGGCATCGACCCGGATGAGGCCCGGACGCGGGGTTTCAAGGGCAGGTTTTGCCTGACCGTCGACCTTGCCGCATTGAACATGCTCGCAATAGATCGGGATATACGCCAGCCCATGGCTGGCCACGCCGTCTGCCTCGGTCGCGGCTGTGGCAACAGCCAAAGGGCGAGCGTTTTCTTCGCTTGTGCCGGCGGCAACCAGCGCATTGAATGACAGCTCTTCGATTTCGGCAAGCGAGAGAGTTCTGGTTTCGGTCATCGGGTGGTCCTTCAATCGTTGTCTGACAAGCCTGAACCAGCGCCAAGCAGTCGGGATTCTTCAGTTGCGGGGGCATAGGTGCGATGCGCCACAGTGTTGAGGAATTGCCACGCCCCCGGATCCGGGTCAGCGCGGCTGTGCATGGAACGGGTGGGTCTGATGCGGCCGGTTTCGGTTATCCCGACGCGATTTGCCCTCTCCATTCCGAAATCGCCACAGCTGAGATGAACACCATCAGTGGTCGCTGAAACCCCGTCCAATGTGATTTCCAAAGTCGATTTCCGCTTTTTCGCCATGGTGGCGACAAAGGGCAGCAACAGAAGAGGTGCGGCAACATTGGAAATCAGAACTTTGCCTTGCGACAGGGCGTCCGGGAAATCTGATAATGCCGATCCGGTCATAAGGGGACACAGATCCCGGGCGCCGGACCACATGCCGTCCCGGGCCTCTGGGATGTGATGTTCCAGGTGCGGCGCAAATTTCTGCTTAAGCAACTGGGCCAGGATCGCAGGCCCGTCAAACCCCTGGACGCACAGCCATCGGGTTGCTTTCGCGGCTTCCTCCGCCACACCCCAGGCATATCCAGCCCCACGGGTTGCGCGTTTGGCGGTGGCTTCCACTTCGTTCAACGAGAAGGTCATTGCGCAACCTCCGGATAAACCCAAAGATCGGCGTTCGCGGTGTTCAGCTCTTCCGGGTAGGGCGCGCCCGCATACATGCAGATACGCACCCACCGATCCGAACGCGGGTCGAAATGTGTTGCCCCAAAGAAAGACAGTTTGGCCCGCAGCATATCAATGGGCATCACCTGCGCGCTGATCGTGTTGTCTCGAATTTCACCGTAGGGTGCGATACGGCTGATTTGCGCGCGGCGCACGCTGTGGCGGTGTTCCGGATGGCGCAACAGAAACTCTGCTATCGGAGCGTCATCAGGCCAGTTCTGCAACGCTTCGAAAGCCAGGGTTGCATCCCGCGCCGGTGCAAGAGGTTGTTCATAGTCCGAGATCGGCTCCTCGAACCGCTCCCCCAGCCGGGGTTCCAGCTTTTCTTCGGATACGTACCAGGCCCGCGCGCAGTTTTCGGCGGCGGCCCAATCAAGGTTCAAAGCCCAGTCAAAGCTGTTCCGGATCAACGCACGCACCGCTGATACCGGCATGGTCCCATCAATCACCTGTGCAGTCGCGTCGGTGTCTGCCATGCAGCTCGCAAGCCCGTCAACAAGCGCGCCGTAAGGTTCAAGGATTAAAGAGGCCAGCAGCTCCTGACCTTCTTCGGTCAGCGCGGTTTCGGACCAAAGGATCAGACGGTTCCAGGGGTGATCCTGTGTCAGATCATCCTTGGCCAGGTATTTTTCGATTTCTTGCAGATCCGAATTCAGCGCCGCCAGCTTTTCCATCTGCACCGGGTGTTCAGATCGCCACCAGGCGATTGACTGTTTGCAGCGTGCAAAGACATCGCAAAAGACACGTGCCTCATCCGTCGAAGCCGTATCAATGGACCGAACGCGCGAGATCGCCTCTTCGCGCACCATGATCCAGTTGTTGAACAGTACCGGGTGATTGACGATGAACGGCGCCATACCCAGGCCGGTCGAATTCCCGATGCCCAGCCAGCGCGCGATGTCCGGATCAAGCTCTGCGGTCTGGTCTCGGCCTTTGACCCGCGCCATGTGCTGTACCAGATCGCGCACAAAGGCGCGGGTCAGATAGACCGACAGCATCTCGATCTGGAACGGGCCGCTGACTTCGGCCCGGCCGGCCGTCTTTTCACGGTCCGCCGCGCCAAACTTGCCCGAACCATAAACGGCCGTGGTCCGCATCAGATAGCCGACCTTGTAGATCTGTTCGAGGTCGGGTTGCCGTCCCGCAGCAAGCTGATCCACCACATGTGCCCAAAGCCGCACGGAACGGTTCGCCCGCGACAGGGACAGTTCGGCTTCGCTGACGCGTCCGGCTTCTTGCAACGGAACATTCTGCGACAGACGGTCGATATCGTCCGCCGTTGGAATGCCGTCAAACAAGGTAAAGGTGGCATCCCAAGCCTCGGCAATCACCCGGTCCGATCGTTGATCGGGTGGCAGGTCATGGGCAAAGGCGACCAGCGAATAGGCCCGATCGAGGCCTTGCGCGGTATAGACCGCATGGCCCACACCCTTGTTGTCAATTTCGAACGCGGGGCGCGAAAAGCTCCAGTTTTCTTCGGCCATGCGACGCGTCAGCTGCCGCATAAAGCTGAGCCGACATTGGTGCAACGATCCCAAACGTGACAGCCGCATGACCGTGGATGGGTCACGTCTGGCGATCTCTGTCTGCGCGTGTGGTTCCATTTGGTTACCTTTGTGGGACGAAGTTCTCGGCAAAGAACCGATACCAGTTCCCGCCCATGATCCCGGCCACTTCGTCATCGTTCAGGCCGGTCGCGCGTAACCCTTTTTCGATGTTGCCAAAGTCTCGGTTGTCCTGGAACCAACCCGGCATCGGTGGGAATCCCGGAGCCGAGGCCGAGCCTTCGCCATAGTCGATCTCTTTTGTCCAACGCCCCACACGCATCCATTCCACGACGCTGTCGGGCTGATCCTGACACAGGTCGGTGCCGATCCCCAGATGTTCGGCCCCGTATTTGTCAGCAGTGCGGGCGATCATTTCGCAGAAGCTCTCCAGCGTGCAATCGGACTTGTCTTTCAGGTGGTGAGGGTAGACCGAAAAGCCCAGCATCCCACCTTTTTCCGTTACAGCGCGGATGACGTCATCTCGCTTGTTGCGCAGGGCCGGGGACCATTCGTGCGGATTGGCGTGTGTAATCGCGATGGGCCGGTCCGAGATTTCAGCCGCCTCGATCGTGGAACGGTCCGCCGAATGGCTCATGTCGACCACAAGGCCCACGCGGTTCATCTCTTTGATGACCTGCTTGCCCATGCGGGTGATGCCGGTGTCTTCGGCCTCGTAGCAACCGGTCGCCAGCAGGGATTGGTTGTTGTAGGTCAGTTGCATGAACCGCGCGCCCAGATCGTGCAGGATTTCGACCAGCCCGATATCGTCTTCAATGGGCGACGGGTTCTGAAACCCGAAAAACACGGCGGTTCGGTCCGTTTTACGGGCCGTGTCGATATCGCTGACCCAGCGGCCTTTCATGATCAGATCCGGGTATTGCTCGAACCAGCGGTTCCATTTTTCGAAGTTCAGAACCGTTTCGCGGAAATTCTCATGATATGCGATGGTGACGTGGATCGCGTCCACGCCCCCTTCGCGCAGCTGGCGGAAGATCTTTTCCGACCAGTTGGCATATTGCAGGCCATCGATCCGCATCAGACGGGGCCTGCGCTGATATAGGCGGTTTTGACGGTCGTGTAGAATTCAGCCGCCGCCTTTCCCTGTTCGCGGGGTCCGTACGAGCTGTCGCCCCGGCCACCGAAAGGCACGTGGTAATCGGTGCCAGCGGTGGGCAGGTTGACCGTCACAACACCGGTGCGCGCGTTGCGGCGGAAATGCGTGGCGCGGGCCAGCGATTTGGTCACTATGCCCGAGGTCAGGCCGAAATTGGTGTCGTTGACCACGCTCAGCGCCTCGTCATAGCTGCCGACCTTGATGACACTGGTCAGCGGTGCGAACATTTCTTCGCGGTTGATGCGCATGTCGTTTGTGGTGTTCAGGAACACGCCCGGCGACATGTAGAACCCGTCATGGGGCATCTCCAGCCGCTGACCGCCACAGGCCAGCTCGGCGCCTTCGGTTTTGCCCAGTTCGACATAGGCAAGGTTTTCATTCAACTGCTGCTGGCTGACGACCGGACCCATCTGAACCCCGTCCTCCAGCGCGTGGCCGACCTTGATGGCCTGCGCACCGGCCACAAGCTTTTCGACGAAGGCATCATGGATACCGGCGTGGACGACCAGACGCGACGAAGCCGTGCACTTCTGACCGGTGCCGCCGAATGCCCCGCCCAGCGCCAGCGTCACCGCCAGATCCAGATCGGCATCATCCATAACGGCCAGCGCGTTCTTGGACCCCATTTCCATCTGCACCTTGGTCAGGTTCTGGATCGCCGCGGCGGCAATGCCTTTGCCCACGGGCACCGATCCGGTGAAGGAAATCGCATTAACCTTGGGGCTTTCCACAAGGCGCTGACCGATGGAACGGCCCGCGCCCATCACCAAGCTGAACAGACCCTTGGGGATGTCTTGCCGCGCGATGATTTCGGTCAGGGCCACGGCCGAGGCAGGGGTGATGTTGGCGGGCTTCCACACAACCGCGTTGCCATAGCAAAGCGCCGGGGCGATCTTCCACGAGGCCGTCGCGGTAGGGAAGTTCCACGGGCTGATGATGGCAACCACGCCAACAGCTTCGCGGCGCACGTCAATTTCGATGTCCGGGCGCACGGAATCGGCATTCCCACCGATCTGTCGCAGGCATTCGGCCGCATAGTAGGTGAAGAACTGACCGGCGCGGTAGACCTCGCCCTTGCCCTCGGCCAGCGGTTTTCCTTCTTCACGGCTGAGCAGGGTGCCGAGCTCCTCGGCGCGGGCCATCAGTTCGTTGCCAATGGCGTTCAGCACGGCCTGCTTGCGCTCCAACCCATAAGCCGCCCATTCCACCTGGGCCGCGCGCGCCTGATCCAGCGTTGTCTCAAGCTGATCAGCACTGGCCTGCGCGAATATGCCGACCAGATCGCTCAGATCCGATGGGTTGCGGTTTTCGATTTCGCTTTCGCCGGCCAGCCATTCGCCGGCAATCAGATTCAGTTTGGTCACGTCAGGCCCCAAATTCGCAAATTTCAGTTTGCGAAAGAATGGAACTTGCCGGCGACATCAGTCAAACTCAAATAACTTTAGAAAACTTCAGAAAGATTGAAGCATGGCCGTGAAAATAGAAATGCTGCGGTGCTTTTGCACTGTGGCCCAAACCGGAAACCTTGCCGAGGCAGCCAGCCGTTTGGGCCGCACGCAATCCGCGGTCTCAATGATGTTGAAACAATTCGAAGAGCATCTTGGAAAGAAACTGTTTGAAGGCGAACGGAAAAACCACCTTTCACCGCTGGGTCAGCAAGTTCTCGAGCTTGCGCTCAAACAGGTGCGGGATTTCGATCAGGCTGTTCAGAATATTGAACTGGCGGCACAGGCCGAGCACGGGTTGATCCGTATCGTATCCGTGCCGTCCGTGGGGGCGTTGGTCTTTCCTGCCCTGCTGGATCATATGACGTCTCGCTTTCCCGGCCTGAAGATCGAGCTGCGCGACGGAGATTCGCAGCAGGTTCTGGATGCGGTTGCCGGCGACACGTCTGATATCGGGATAGCGTCAGGCCACTTTCCGCTGAATGGGGTCAGTGCAGAGCCGCTGTTTCAGGACCGCTTTGGTTTGGTTGCAGCGTCCGATCATCCGCTGATGACACGGGCCGAACCGCCAGCCATTTCCGATCTGGTGGCTCAGCCTTTCGTGCGAAACGCCCTGTGTGACTTTATCGAGTCCGCGCCTTTCCGCGAAGTTCTGGACAGGGCCGAGGTTACCATCCACAATACGCATTCCCTGATCACGACTGTCAGGGCAGGCCAGTGGATCACGGTCCTGCCGCAGACCGTCGCGCAATTCATCCCGGACGCAGTCGCCTTTCGTCCGATTTCAGATTTGCCGGACAGGCGCGAGGTGTTTCTATACGTTCGGGAAAGGTCGCGATTCCGAGAAATCTCGGAGGCCTGCCGTTCATTTGTCCTTTCGAGTGGATTTGGAAATTCAAGCCTGTGAATGCATCAAAAGGGGATTAACCCTGCTCAAAATCACAAATTAATTTGGTTTTTGCAGACTCACGCCCGCTGCCATGCTAGGTTCTCGTTTGAAGTGGGGGACTTCAGAGGGGCGATATGTCTCAAGACCTGAGGGGCTGGTTGAGCGCAAATGGATTAAACGAGTACGCGCAGGCCTTCATTGATAACAAGATCGACTTTTCCATTCTGCCTGATTTGACGGCCGAGGATCTGATCGAAATCGGCGTGACTGCTGTCGGCGATCGTCGGCGGCTTTTACGTGCCATCGAGCAACTTGATTCCACCCACACCGCAGCCGAGCCTGAACCAACGGCACCGCATGAACCCGCGCGGCGGCAGGTCACGGTGATGTTTGCTGACCTGACCGGGTTCACGAAAATTTCCAGCGAGCTGGATGCCGAGGATCTGCACGCGCTGCTCAATCAGTTCTTCAGCAAAGTGGACAATGTGGTCGAAAAATACGGGGGTCGCATCGACAAGCATATCGGTGATGCGGTCATGGCTGTTTTCGGGGCGCCGATCTCACATACCAACGACACGGAAAGGGCAGCACGCGCTGCGGCTGAAATTCACGCGGTTCTTCCGACGTTATCGCCGCCGCTTTCCTGCCATATCGGCATCTCTTCGGGTCAGGTCATTGCCAGTTCAACCGGCAGCCAGTCACATACGGAATACACGGTGACAGGAGATGGCGTAAACTTGGCCTCCCGTCTCACGGACATATCAGCGGCAGGGGAAACGCTGGTCTCACATGACATTCAACGCGCGCTGGGTCCGTTGTTCGTGGGCGACTCCATCGGGGTCAAGGCGATCAAGGGGCTGAACGAACCGGTTGAGGTCTGGCGTCTGGACCGGTTGGCCAGGAACATTCGAACGAGACGGCACAAATTCATTGGGCGCGAGCGTGAGATGTCGATTTTCTCAGCCACTTTCGACCGGTGCCAGCGCCATGGCAAAGGTGAAGTACATATCGTTCTGGGCGAACCCGGAATTGGAAAAACCCACCTGTCCGAGCAGGTGGCGGAACTGGCCATCAGCCTGTCCTACACGATCCACAACGGCGTTGTGGTGGATTTCGGTGCGCGCGAAGGTCATTCAGCCATTCAGACCGTTGCACGCAGCATTCTGGGGCTTGAAGCGTCGGACGGGGCGGAAACCGGGGCGGCCGTTGCTAAAGAGGCTATTACCAAGGGCTGGGTCAGCCCTTCCAACGCTGCGCACCTCAATGCTTTGCTTGAACTCGAGCAGGATCCGGGCCTGGCCGAGGTCTATGCGGTGATGGACAACAAAACCCGTCTGCGGGGGCGGCGTCAGGTGCTGGAGGAGCTGCTTTCCGCCAGCAGTCGGGAATCGCCCTTACTTATTCAGATTGAAGACATCCACTGGGCGACGCCCGACATCCTGGCGGCGTGTTCTCATATCGCCGCGGTGACGCGGAACACGCCCTGTGTGTTGATGATGACCAGCCGGGCCGAGGGCGATCCGATCGACAGAGACTGGCAGATGGCCACGGATGGCGCGCTGGTGTCAAAACTGGAACTGGCACCGATGGGAGAGGAGCACGTCAGGCAACTGGTCGAAGAGTTCCGGGCCATCGATCGCGACTTGCTGGAAACATGCGTCCAGCGCGCCGGTGGAAATCCGTTGTTTCTGGAACAGCTGTTGCGAAACACGGATGTGCTCAAACAGGAAACTGTGCCGGGCAGTATTCAGGGTATCGTTCAGTCGCGATTGGATGCGCTGGATCGCGCCAGCCGAACCGCCATTCAGGCCGCATCGGTTCTGGGTCAACGGTTCTCGCCCGAAGTTCTGAATTTCATTCTGGGTGAAGGGCATCTGGATACAAGCAACCTGATCCGCTCGGCGTTGATCCGAGAGGCAGGGCCCGATTTCATGTTTACCCACGCGCTGATCCGGGACGGGTCCTATGCAACTTTGGTCAAATCCGAACGCGCCCGTCTGCACCGGCAGGCGGCTCAGTGGTTCGAAGACAAGGATGCAACCTTGCGCGCCCAGCATCTGGACCGGGCCGGGGCCAATAACGCGGCACAAGCCTATCTGGAAGCAGCCGACAAATTGATTCAGGCCTTCCGGTTCGACGACGCCAGCCCGCTGATCGAGCGTGCTTTGGAATTGCCGTCCCCGGCGGGTGTCCGATTTGACCTGCTGTGCGCGCGGGGCGAAACCCATCGGTTGCAGGGGTTGTCAAACGAAGCTTTGGACGAGTTCAAAGACGCCGCCGGTTTGGCTGAAACAGACGAGCAAATCGCCCGGGCCCATATCGGGCTTGCGCAGGCGGCGCGGCAAGCAAGCCTGTATCAGGACGCGCTGGAAGCGCTCGACACGGCCGAGGCAGCAGCACAGCGCTGCGGGTCCGAGGAAGATGAGGCCCAGATAAGCTATGTGCGCGGCAACGTCTATTTCCCGCTGGGCCGGAACAAAGAAGCGCTGAAGGCCAACGAGCGGGCGCTCTCGCTTGCCCGCAAGCTGGAATCCCCGCGCCTTGAGGTTGGGGCGCTGAGTGGATTTGGCGACGCCAATTTCATGAAAGCCTCGATGAAGACGGCGGCGGGGTTCTATACCCAAGCCGCTGAAAGGGCGCGCGAAAAAGGGCTGGTTCGGGACCTTGCGGCCAATCTGCACAATCTCAGCGTGGCGCGCAGCTATACTGGGGATGTCGGGCAGGGCCGAGCAGATGCCAATGAGGCGATTGAAATCTCGCAGACCTATTTCGCCTTCGTTCCGGAATGTGTCGCGCAAACATGCCTTGGTGTGGCCGAGACCTTTCTGGGCAGCCTCGACCGTGCGCTGGAAGCCTTTGGCGTTTCCGCCGAAATTGCAGAGCGCGTGGGCGCAAAACGCCTTGAAGCGCAGGCGTTGGAACATCTGGCCAGAACGCAGGTTTATGCCGGCCAGGTCGGGCGCGCACGTGAAACCGGTCTGCGAGCAGTCGAAATCGCGCTTGAACATGGCCGCAACTTTGTTGGACCAAAGGCCCTTTCAGCCCTGGCGATGGCCGAAACGGACCCGGATGAGCAAACGCGCCTTTTGAAACTGGGTTCTGAGATCATCGCCGAGGGATGTGTCGGCCACAGCCATTTGCACTTTTACCCCGATGCCAGCGTTGTCATGCTGGCGCGCGGTGATTGGGATGCCGCAATTGAATATGCGGATGGGCTTGCCGCGTTCACCAAGAATGAGCCTTTGCCAATGGTTGACCTGTCCATTCGTCAAACACGGCTGTTGGCCGAGAGCGGAAGGCAGAATATTCCACCGTCACAGCATAGCGGTTTTGCCGGTATGACCGAGCATTTTGCCACGATGGGAATTACCCAATCCTTGCTGGGCCGCGCGGATTTTCTGACGGGTTAGGCGGCAGGGCAGGAGGCTGAATGAGCGTCGAAGGAAAGGTGTGGCTTATCTCGGGTTTGCTGACCTTTGGGTTGGCCGCCTTGTTGCTCAAGCTTTGGATCGAACTGAACCATTTCGAAGGAGACCCGACGCAACTGCCTGACCAGGCTGCGGTAGATGCATATCTGTGCAAGCTGGACGTTGCACCGGACTACCGTTTGAGAACGGGGATTTTCATAAAGTCTTTCAGCTTTCTCGGCGCCAGCGATATACAGCTCACCGGCTATATCTGGCAGCACTACAAAGCAGGTGAACATGACGCGATCATTCCTGCCGAAGGTGAGGCCGGGTTTCTTCTGCCCGAAGCGGTCGATACGGCAAACGGCCTTATCGAACAGGCCTATCGGTTGCCGCAACCCGACGGCGTTTTGATTGGTTGGTATTTCGAACAAACTTTGCGCCAGAGCTTCGACTACACCAGTTACCCGTTCGACCACAAAACGGTTTGGGTACGGTTCTGGCCGGCCTCTTTTGAGGCCAACGTCGCGCTGGTTCCTGACTTTGAGGCTTATCCGGCGACCGGACCGGATGACATCTTTGGGATCGACAACCGGATCGTGATGGGCACGTGGGAGCGTGAAAACACCTATTTCGATTACAAGTTGTCAAATCTGGATACGACGCTGGGCATCCGGCAGAACGCTTACCAAACCAACGCGCCCGAGTTGCATTATAACTTCGTTATCAAGCGCAATTTCGCAAACGCGTTCATCGTGCACATGATTCCATTGCTGGTCGTGGTGATGCTGCTGTTCGGTGCGGTCATGACCGTCACGCGCCGCGAGGGCCTGGTAGAGCGGCATGACTTCAGCACGTCCAGCGTGATCGGCACCTGTTCGGTTCTGTTCTTCGTGATCCTGCTTGCCCATGTACAACTGCGCGAAGGATTCGCCGGATCGCCCGTGATCTACATGGAGTCGTTCTTTTTCCTTATGTATTTCATGTTGTTGGCAGTTTCGATCAACACGTACCTTTTCGCGTCAGAAGCGGTACCGTCGCTGCGGATCATCCATTATCGGGACAACCTGATTCCAAAGGCCAGTTTCTGGCCCTTCGTGCTGCTGTGCATGGTGGCGATCACGGCCTATAACCTCAGCATCAAGGACAGCGCGGAACTGCCACCGATCAGCACGCGGGAGTGTTAGGCCACGGGTTCAAACCCGGGTTTGGGTTCGCCTTGCGCCATATCCAGCGTGTAGTCGCCCACCACTTCGGACGTACCCTCGCGCCAGCTTTTCAGGTATTTTTCCGGATCCGCGATCACATAGGCATATGCGGGTTTCATCGCCCCGTCGATGACGACGTTGATTTTCTTGCGCACATAGACATTCTCGGGTGAGCCGGGGCCGTGATACCCTTCCAGCCTGTCCAGTTCGCGGAGACCGGATTCGGTGACACGGTAGACCTCTCCACCCACTTGCTTGCCCATCCCCTGCTGATCCACAAGGGTTGCCATGCGATGCAGATACCCGCAGTTGGGATTGTCGCAGAATGGTTCCTTCGGGATGATCAGGGGCATTGGTTGCCGGGTGCGCGCCGTTCCCACGAATTCATTCAGGACCGCGCTGTGTGCGTCATGATTGGGGAACCCCTGCTTCAGTGATCCATAGGTGAAATACAGGTAAGAGGGTTCGTTCACCGCCACGAAGCTTTCGTCACGCCCCTGTTCGGGGTCTGCCATCTTCAGGTTGTGATCTTGCGCCCAGGCGTCCAGCATGGAACGGATTTCCGGTTCGATCTGCATGCCCTGAACGAATTCGATGCACGGGGTCGCATCCATGTCTTCAGCCCGCAGCAGGATTTCCACCATCTTCGGTGCCTTGTTCATCACCGCCACATGCAATGCGGTGAACCCGTGATCGTTGACAATGTTGACGTCGATATCCCTGTCGATCAGGTCTTGGGCAGCCTCATAATCCGGCCTGCCCAGATCATGGCCGCTTTCGCCCAGTTCGCCTTCACCGCCCGCCGCATAGTGCAACAGTGAATCTCCATGGGCCTCGTCCACGATGTTGACCCCGACGACCCCTTCGTCGATAGCACGGAACACGCGTTTCCATTCGTTGATGTCATCGGCGGCAGCGGCCTCGCGCGCCCATTTGCAGACGCGATACTTCTGGTCGTCCAATTCCTCGAACGCATCCGCCAAAGCTTCCATGATCTGGTCCGGCGTTGCCATCATGCCGATGCCCATCCGGCCGTTCGACAGGCGGCCTTCGCGCGGTCCGACGAAATCGACCCCAAGCGTCTTAAGCTTGTCGACGTTGTTCTGCGTGGTGATATTGTTCCACATATTCGTATTGCACGCGGGGCAGAGGATCACGGGTTTCTTCTGGTATTGCCAGGCCACGAAGACCGAGGTCAAAAGATTGTCGGCGATGCCATTGGCAACTTTTCCCATCGTGTTGCAGGTTATGGGGGCCACTATGACGCAATCTGCCCAGTCACACAGTGCCAGATGCGAGGCGCGCACCGGCATGTCGAAATTCAAATAGCGGAAATTCCACTCGTCATCGTCGCGGTAATAGTCATTGTGGGTGATTTTGGCGTCGATCCGTTCGGCACCGAAATCCCGAAAGAACTTCTCGGCCGAAACAGACGGGATCAGTTTCACGTTATGCCCCGCGTCGACAATACGTTCGACAAGCTCGGGGATCTTGTCCGCCGCCGACGACCCGCAGGCACAGAGCAATACGTTTCGCTTTCCGGCGTTCACTTGATTCATCACCCCCTTGGGGTAGCCGAACGGGTTCTTCTCAAGGCTTGGGGTTTCATTCAGTTCGGATACTGGCAGCCCTTCCTTGCGCATCCTGGCCTGCAATTCACCGGCCTGGATCATGTCTACGATGTCTTCCAGCTTTTCACTTTTGCTGATGCATTTCCCTTTGAAAAACAAATACGGCACGTCCGGTCTTTCGCCCAGCGTCACCAGTTGCCGCCGCATCCTGATCATATTGGGATCGCGCCCGCCCACGTCGATCTGCTTGACGGTTGTTGCCCCGATATTCGAAAGAATGCTGCGCAGCATATAGGACCACGGGTCCTCGTCCTCGTAGAACAGAACCATCGTATTGTGCTTGATAATGCTGGCAACATCGCTTGGGTTTTCGGGCGGTTCGACCTCTTCGATCACCAGCAATGCAGGGTCTTCGAGATCCCGCAGACCACGGAAGATGTTGCTGCGCGGCGCTTGCCAGACCTGCGAGGTTGCCGGGCTCATATCGACTATGGTCACAACGTCTTCATCGTCGTCATAGTCTATGCACAGGCACCAGAACTCTTCGAGCAACGCAGTTTCCCGGAACACGTTGTCCGGCGGGCGGATCGCCTCGATCCCGGTGACGCGATTGAAGTCGATGTTGATCATCAGGTGGCGATTGCTGTCGGGGGTCAGGCTTTTCAACTGCGCCTTGAACCAGTCTTCGGGGGTTTGGATTGATTTGTCATCGCGGGTCTCAAAGCTCTGGAACGAACTGCTCAGATGCAGGTTCTCGGATTGTCTGATATACTTTTCGACCATGTCGTGCATGTCTTTGGCGGTGGCGACCCGGCGGACAGTATCCGTGAACGACACCTGGGCCGCCCGCAGCAACTCGTCCTCGTCCACCCTGTAATCGCCGTGAATGGCGAGGCTTTCCACCAAAACGCCGATCGAGTTCATGTTGGGCGTTGCCCGGCGGAACAGGTTGCGGCGTTTCTTGGGATCTTTCGCCAGATAACGTGTGCTGTCGACGTAATTGCACCGCTGCTTGAAGGTCTTCAGGTGCGTCTTGACCGCGGCCCGTGCCGAAAACCGCAAAAGGCCGCGGGACCGCATCGAGGTTCCGTCACGATCCGACATGGCTTGCCACAACCGTTCGACGGTTGTCACCCAAAGCTTGCCGTATTTCTCAGGGTGCACATCCATCATATGCACCAGCCCCGTGCTTGGATTGCACTTGGCGATGACGGCAAAATGGCCGCCGGGCATAGTCTCGTTGCCATGGGCAAGACCGACCTGGAAATTCGCCACCAGAATGTCGTTGTCACCGCCCAGCCGGTTGGATTCGTCGATCGCCTCAAGCAGCAGCGGCACACTGGTTGTGTCTGCGTCCATGAAATAGGCCTGAACCTGAACCCTCTCGCGCAGACCCTGCGTGTGAATGTAGGTGCAGGCGACGTCAAAAAGCTCGCCCAGCGAGATTCCGTCGTTCACGACAAAGGACGAGGGCAATGCGCATTCGCGGAAGATGTCATTCACTTCGCAGCTGAACCCCAGGGCCGACATGCTGAGAGCGGCCGCCGTGACACTGCAACAATTGATCGGCTGCTGAAAATTCTGCAACTGAACGCTGACCAGATCACCAAACATCGTTGCAAAACAGGGTTGCCGGACGCTCTCTGGTATCTGAAGCCAGTTCTGGGTGGATAGATACGCCAACCGGGTTCCATCCAGCGCAAGCGCTTCAAGGCTGACAGGGATATCCGAGATTTGAAGGTGTTCTTCATAGAAGTAATCACCGACATCCGCGCTGGCCAATGGTTTCCCGTTCTGGCGCAACTGAACCACGCCACGCAGCACGATATACATGCCGTTCGCTGGCAGAACCGCGTTTCCGGTCACCTCGATACATTCGAATTGTGGGTTGATGACGGTTGGGTCGGCGATCTGAGCCTTGCCCGGAAGAACATCATATATCATCTTCCAGTCTGCGTCGCTTGGGGTGTAAGGTCTGGATTTGGAAATTTGATCTATGGTCACAACTGTGTCCCCCCGGAGTTGCGTTGCAATACTTCAATCTTCGGTCAGCCAGTGCCTCTGGTTCTTCGAAGCTCGGACACCGGTCATTCAGAATAAAAGACCTGCCTGTTATCTGTGTTTGTTCCTGGCAAGGGCCGTGTTGCTGATGGAAAAAGTATGAACAAAATGGCCCAATTGGCTGCACAGTATCCGATATTTGAATAAAAATCACGAGTGCAGTTGCGGCGGCTGCCGCCGCCTTTCGTGGCGGAACACCTGCCATCCGCGATTTGGATTGCGCGGGTCGCGGGTGCCAGCCTTTGGGCAGACAATCTGTGAAGGGCTTTGGGGATCAGTCGAGGAAAAGGTAATCCAACTGCATGATGGCTTGGGCTTTGTCTTCACCAACCCCAAGAAACTTGGCAATAACCGCTTCATTGTCGGCGCGCGGGGCCGTTTCCCGCAGGCGCAGGTAATTGTCCAGCCGGGCGGCGCGGATCCGTTCGGATTCATAGCCCAGATCGTTGCGAAGGGTCGGCAGCAAGGAAGCAACGGTTTCCGTTGGGCTGTTGTCTCCGGCCAGCCCGACGCGACGCGCGTGGCCGATCAGATAGTCGTCCGAGTATTCGCATTCGATCTCAAGCACGTGAGTTTTGGCCTGGTCGCCGCAGAAATCCTCGAGCGCGTCAAGATTGGCCGGGTCAAGGCACAGCACCAGCTGATCCGACCCGAAACTGTCGAACAACAGGCGCAGAACGGCGCGCCGGTGACGAGAGCGCTTGGTCAGTGTGGATTCGATCCCGCCCAGGTCCGGCAGCAACGTATTTTCTTCGTTGAACAGGTATTCTACGCAAGGAATACCCGTTTCAGATGCGATCTGATCGACAAGACGTTTGGCGACATGCCATTTCTTGCAGACGATCACGAACAGTTCCCGTTCCGGGCCGAGTACGCTTCCGGCTTCCCAGAAGCGTTGTCCGAACCGGCGGCCGATACGCCCGCGGCCGGTGAGAAACGCATACAGATTGCGCCCCTCGTTCGAGATCGGGAAATCGACACCCTCACTTGCATAGAGCGAGCCGAGCCGGGCCTTCAACTCATGCGCCTCGGCGCTGATCTTGCGGGCGAACAGATAATCCTGGCCCAGCAACATGTCATAATGGTCATTGTAGAACGTGACCGGCATTCCATAGTCCGAGAACATCAGGAAGGTCGGCGTTCGGTTTTCAATCTCGTTTTTTGGGATCAGGTGACGCACCAGCGTCTGAAAGAAGGTTTCATCGGGGATCCACGTGGTCGAAAAAAAACGGATCACATCCCGGCGCTGACGCAGGAAATCCAGAATCATTTCGACGGTTCTGCGACGCAGGCACCACCATTGGCTGCCGATCATCATCTGAATGTCCTGGGGGATGTCCCGCGTCAGACCGAGGCGCTTTTGCAATTCATAGGCGGCATAAAACAGCTTGGACTGCGTGCGCTCGTTGAAGTAGTGGCGATAGATCAGCCGGTCTTCCTTCATGCCGGTCTTGATCCAGTTGCTTTCAAAGAAATCGTGACTTTCGATGAAATCCTTGTCGTTATCGTCGAGGTAACGGTGCGTGTATTCAGCGGTTTTAATCGCCATGCAGTCACCCGACAGCATGTAGAAATGTGTGGCGCGGGGGAAATTTTCCACGGCGGCTTCCAGGGCGTTCAGCGTGGCCCGGACCAGCGACCATTCTCCCCAGCCGCATCTCACGCGTTTTTTTGCAAAGGTCACATTGGGGTTCTGATCCAATGCGGAACGAATGCGCTCATAGGCTTCGGCGCTGGCGCTGGCGTCAAAATGGATGGCCATGCAATCGCCGACAGCGGTCAGTTGTTCGGCCTGTGCAATGATGGCTTCAGGGTCCTTGTGACACAGCAATATATAGGCGACTTTTGCCATTGAGATTACGCAATATCCGTTTCTGCCTGATTTCAACCGTGATACTGAGGATGAACGATTGAATAAACAGAATAATTTTGGTTCTTTGTAACCAAAAGCTGGCGTATCGGATCGAGACCTGGCCAGCGGAGGAGGCACAGCAGATGGGGTTTCCCGGTACCTGGATGACCGAGAGCGAAAGCATGGTGTACCGCGTGGTGCCCAAATGTGCCTGCTCGACCATTGGTCAGATCATGTATTTCTCGGATCATGGTCAGTTCTTCGACGGTGATATCCATGATGCCAAGGACGGCATGCACAAATGGGCATTTGATCAGAGCCAGGAGCTGATCTCGAACAATGTGCGCAATCACGCGTCCTATTCGTTCACTTGCGTGCGCAATCCCTACACCCGCATCCTCAGCTCATTCTTTGACAAGATCTGTGGCATTCAGCGCAACGGCAAGAGATACCGCGGCAATCTGGTGCCGACGCTGATCTATAACTACGGGATCGAAGTGGGCGGCGACGACGGCAAGGGAGAGTTTGACCAGATCGCCAGCTTCCGCCGGTTTCTGCTGTTTGCACGTGATACGATCCGGTGGCGGCGCCCGATGGACCCGGACATTCACTGGTCTGCGATGTCAGGCCACGTGTCTACCTTCATCGTGAACGGCGGTCACTATGACCGTGTATTCTGGACAGAAGCGTTCAATGACGGGATGCAGGATGTTCTGGACAATGTCGAGCTGAAGCACCCGGTCAATTTGTCCGAAATCCCACGGTTCAATGAATCCGAAGGGCATGGGCCAAAACGTGCGCATCCGGTCGAGGACTACTTTGACGATCTGTCAATGCATCTGGTCTATGAGATCTACAAGCAGGATTTCGAGCTGTTCAAATACGACTTCGAAAACCCGGCGAACAAGATGCCGATCGGTGAAATCGATCTGGACGAAATCCACGCCAAATTGGGCGACTGACGGTGGGGTGCTCCCGCCCGTCGTCGGTATTTCTTGCGAAACATCTCCTCCGGTTGGGCCCGGCGCCGCGCGTTGCGCGGCGCCGGGCCCAAGGCCAAACGTGGCATCAGCGAAGCTGATGGTGCGATTTGGGCGCGGGAGGGTCTTTTTGCGTTTCAGTCTGAGCTCAGGTGCTGTTTGAGACCGTTGGGAAAAAGCTGCGGTCCGTCACGTGTGCCCAGTTTGCGGATGTCGCGCCAACGGGCGGTGCAGATTACCCCGTAGTCTTCGCGGAACGTGATGGGTGCATCCGGAAATTCTGCTGGATTTGCAAGGCGCACGTCCGCAGCGAAAATGATCTCATGCCCAAACGATCCTTCGTGGGTGTAGATGTTTTCGAGCACCAGCGGCGCATCTGATACTTCGACATCAACTTGGAGTTCTTCACGAAACTCGCGTTTCAGCGCAACTTGCCAGGTCTCGCCAAACTCGATGCTTCCGCCAAGCGGGTGCACACCTTTCAACACGTTGTCGTCGTCACGAACATCTGCCACAAGCAGCCGGGGTCCCCGCCAAAGCAAGCCAATGGCTTTGACACGAATACTATTTTGTGGACGCCAGATAGTCATGTCTCAGCACCGGAACAGCTGATTGGACGGAAGAAGGCCCCGCTGATTTTGAATAGCGAGGCCTTTGAAGCTATTGCGGTTTTGATGATTTGAAAACCAATTCGTCAGACTTGACGCACAGCACCTTTCGCAGCGCTTGTCGTCAGCTTGGCATAGGCCTTGAGCGCAGTGGACACTTTACGTTTGCGCGGTGCGGCGGGCTCCCACCCCTTTGCGTCCTGTTCCGTGCGGCGGGCGGCCAGCTCTTCATCCGAAACCGCCAGATGAATGGTGCGGTTGGGGATGTCGATCTCGATCGTGTCGCCATTCTGAACCAGACCGATCTCACCGCCTTCGGCCGCTTCGGGTGATACATGTCCGATCGACAGGCCTGATGTGCCGCCCGAGAAACGGCCATCGGTCAGCAACGCGCAGGCTTTGCCAAGTCCTTTGGACTTCAGATATGACGTCGGATATAGCATTTCCTGCATCCCCGGGCCACCGCGCGGGCCTTCATAGCGGATGACGACCACATCGCCTTCTTTCACCTTGCCCGTAAGAATGTCGTTGACCGCCTGATCCTGACTTTCGCACACGTAGGCCGAGCCGGTGAATTTCAGGATATTGGCGTCCACGCCAGCAGTTTTCACGATACAGCCGTCGCGGGCGATATTGCCGAACAGAACGGCCAGACCACCATCCTGGCTGAACGCGTGCTCTTTCGAGCGGATCACGCCGCCTTCGCGGTCGGTGTCCAGTTCCTTGTACCGGTTGGACTGGCTGAACGCCTGTGTGGTGCGCACACCGCCGGGGGCGGCCTTGAACAGCTCCTGCGCCTTTGGATTGTTGGCGACCTTGATGTCCCAGTTGGCGATCGCTTCGCCCATTGTGGCCGAATGTACCGTGTTGCATTCCTCGTGCAGCAGGCCTGCGCGGCTGAGCTCTCCGAGGATCGAGAAGATACCTCCGGCGCGGTGGACGTCTTCCATGTGCACATTTTCGGTGTTGGGCGCGACTTTGCACAGGCAGGGAACGCGGCGGCTCAGGCGGTCCATGTCGGACATGGTGAAATCAACGCCACCCTCATGCGCGATGGCCAACAGATGAAGCACCGTATTGGTGGACCCGCCCATGGCGATGTCGAGGCTCATGGCGTTTTCGAATGCTTCGAAGGTGGCAATCTCTCGTGGGAGAAAACCTTTTTCATCCAGATCATAATGGCGCTTGGTGATCTCGACGATGCGGCGGCCTGCCTCAAGGAACAGATCTTTGCGGTCGGCATGTGTCGCCAGTGTCGAGCCGTTGCCCGGCAGAGCCAGGCCCAATGCTTCGGCCAGACAGTTCATCGAGTTCGCAGTGAACATGCCCGAACAGGACCCGCAGGTCGGGCAGGCATTCTCTTCGATGTGTTGAACCTGTTCGTCGGTGAATTTGTCGTCTGCCGCGGCCACCATCGCATCGACGAGGTCGATTTTCTTGGCATCCAGATCTGCGATATCGATCTTGCCGGCCTCCATCGGCCCGCCCGAGACAAAAATGGCCGGGATGTTCAGGCGCATCGCGGCCATCAGCATGCCGGGGGTGATCTTGTCGCAATTCGAAATGCAGACCATGGCGTCGGCACAATGCGCGTTGACCATGTATTCGACCGAATCCGCAATGACTTCGCGCGAGGGCAGCGAATACAGCATGCCGTCATGGCCCATTGCGATGCCGTCATCCACCGCGATCGTGTTGAACTCTTTTGCAACGCCACCGGCGGCCTCGACCTCGCGCGCAACCATCTGGCCCAGGTCCTTCAGGTGGACGTGACCGGGCACGAACTGGGTGAACGAGTTGACGATGGCAATGATCGGTTTGCCGAAATCGTCGTCTCCCATGCCGGTGGCACGCCAAAGGCCGCGTGCGCCAGCCATGTTGCGGCCATGGGTTGAGGTTCTGGATCGGTACAATGGCATGATGCTGTTTCCCTGTTGCCTCGGGTTGCATGTCTTGGGGTTCGTACGTTATAGCGCACGTACCACATGTGCGCTATAACGCACAAGAGGATTCGCGGGACGATGAGATGAACTCTGACGATATAACGCTGAAACTGCGAGACGTGCGTGCGGCATCGGGCCTGAGCCTGTCGAAAGTGGCCAAGATGACGGGCGTGAGCAAAGCCATGCTGGGGCAGATTGAGCGCGGCGAATCCAGCCCGACCATCGCAACGCTGTGGAAAATTGCCAAGGGGTTTCAACTGCCGCTCAGCGCGCTGATCGATACGATGAACGGGGACCCTTCGGTATTTCAGACCGTAACTTTCCCCGGCACGATCGAGGTCAAGATCGTCTTTCCATTCGATCCCGCTCTGGGGGCCGAGACGTTCCACGTCAACCTCAAGCCGAACCAAAGCCACGAGTCGCCCGCCCACGCGACAGGCGTGACCGAGGAGGTCTTTGTTCTGAACGGCACGCTTGAGATCCTGCGCGGAGACGAGTGGGTTTCCCTACAGGCCGGGCAGGGGTTGCGTTTCGCGGCCGATCTTCCGCACGGGTATCGCGCCGGTCCAAAGGGGGCGGCCTTTCTGAACATGCATCATTACGCCCAACACACCGAATTTGTAGAGAACGGCAAGGCCCATTCATGACCGCATTTTTCGACAGCCTGACCATCGTCGACGCCATCGGCTCTTTCGGTGCCTTGATCGTGGTCGCTGCGTATTTCGCAACACAGATGCGGATGATGAACTCGGATGATCTGGCCTTTCCGGTGATCAACCTGCTGGGCTCGGTGCTGATCGTCTATTCCCTGCTCCAGAACTTCAATCTCGCATCAATGTTGATCGAAGGGTTCTGGATTCTGATCAGCCTCATTGGGATTATCCAACATTTCCGCCTGCGCAGCGCCAAGTGAGCGCTATCCAGCCTTGAACCCCTATGCCGCCGGGTATAGGGAAAAATCAAGCGCGCTTAGGGGAGGCTTTGATGCAGGACGATCCAAAAACCCTCGTATCCACCGAATGGCTGGCCGCGCATATGAAGGATCCGGATCTGCGGATTCTGGACGGGTCGTGGTACTTGCCCGCGCAAAATCGTGATGCACGGGCGGAATATGACGCAGGCCACATCCCCGGGGCGCGGTTCTTTGACATAGACGAGATATCAGATCACCGTTCCGACTTGCCGCATATGGCGCCTCCGGTCGAGAAATTCATGTCGCGCCTGCGGGCGATGGGTGTGGGCGACGGTCATCAAGTCGTGGTTTACGATGGTGCTGGGCTGATGTCGGCTGCGCGCGTCTGGTGGCTGTTCCGTCTGATGGGGCAGGAAAACATCGCAGTTCTGGATGGTGGATTCCCCAAATGGCAGGCGGAAGGGCGCGAGGTCGAAGACCTGCCGCCAGTCATCCGTGATCGTCATATGACCGTCCGGGTGCAAAATCAGCTTGTTCGGGATGTCACGCAAGTTTCCGCCGCCGCCAAGCTGGGTGATCATGAGATCATCGACGCCCGTTCTGCCAGCCGGTTTTCCGGGGCCGAAGCCGAACCGCGCGAGGGACTGCGCTCGGGGCATATTCCGGGTTCACGCAATGTCCCCTTTGGCCAGTTGCTGAACGCCAATGGTACCATGAAGTCGCCGGAAGAGTGCCGCGCCATATTCGAGGCCGCGGGCGTCGATCTGTCGAAACCGGCGATCACCTCGTGCGGGTCTGGCGTGACCGCCGCGATCCTCAGCCTTGCGCTTGAACGCATGGGCAAGAAAGACCACTCGCTTTATGACGGCTCATGGGCTGAATGGGGCGCCTTCCCGACCCTGCCCGTCGCAACCGGAGAGACCTGATGTTCGAGAACCTGAAACCGCAGCCTGCCGACAAGATCCTGGCGCTGATGCAGATGTACCGCGAAGACCCGCGCGATCAGAAGATCGACCTGGGCGTCGGCGTCTACAAAAACGCGGAAGGCATCACCCCGGTCATGCGCGCCGTCAAAGCGGCCGAGCAGCGTGTCTGGGACGAGCAGGAAACCAAAGCCTATACCGGGCTGGCCGGCGACCCGGCCTATGCGGATGCGATGATCGGGCTGATTCTCGGCATCTCGGTTCAACGCGGCAATATCGCCGCCGTGGCGACACCGGGCGGCACCGGCGCCTGCCGTCAGGCATTCGAGATGATCCGTATGGCCAACCCGTCGGCCCGCGTCTTCGTGTCGAACCCGACATGGCCGAACCACTTGTCGATCCTGAACTACCTGGGGATCGAGACGGTTCCATACCGCTATTTCGATGGTGACACACGTGGCGTCGATTTCGACGGCATGATCGAAGACCTGAAGACCGCCAAGGCGGGTGACGTGGTTATGCTGCACGGTTGCTGCCACAACCCGACCGGCGCCAACCTCAACATGGTTCAATGGCAGGAGGTCGTGAACCTGATCAACGCGCTTGGCCTCGTTGCGATGATCGACATCGCCTATCAAGGCTTCGGCGACGGTCTGGAAGAGGATGCGCAAGCAACACGTCTGGTCGCATCTTCGGTCAAGGAATGCCTGATAGCGGCGTCATGCTCGAAGAATTTCGGCGTGTATCGCGAACGCACCGGTTTGCTGATGGCCATCAGCGCCGATGCCGGGCAGACCGCTTTGAACCAGGGTACATTGGCATTCCTGAACCGCCAGAATTATTCCTTCCCGCCCGACCACGGCGCACGTGTTGTGACCACGATCCTGATGGACGAAGCCCTGCGCGCCGACTGGATGGCCGAACTGGAAGAGGTGCGCCTGTCGATGCTGGGCCTGCGTCGCCAACTGGCCGACGAACTCCAGCGTCTGAGCGGCTCGGACCGCTTTGGTTTCATCGCCCAGCACCGCGGCATGTTCTCGCGCCTAGGTGCGGCCCCGGAACTGGTCGAGAAACTGCGCGTTGAACACGGCATCTACATGGTTGGCGACAGCCGCCTGAACATCGCCGGTCTGAACGCCGACACCGTTCCGATCCTTGCGCAGGCGATTGTCGACGTCGGCGTCTGATTTTCAGGCATTGCCAAACAAGAAACCCGGGCACGAATGCCCGGGTTTTTTTGTTTGGGTGGAAGTGGGCTCAGCCTTTCGAAAATTCGGGATAGGCTTCCATGCCCAGTTCGCCCATGTCGAGGCCGTTGATCTCTTCTTCCTCGCCAACCCGCAGGCCGACGGTGGCCTTGAGGATCGAGAACAGGATGAAGCTGACCACGAAGACGAAGATCCCGATGGCCGCGAAGCCGATGATCTGGGTCACGAAGGACGCATCACCGTTGGTCCAGGCCACGATGAAGGTGCCCCAGAAGCCCGCGATCAGGTGAACCGGGATGGCGCCGACCACGTCATCAATCTTCATCTTGTCCAGCAGCGGCACGGTGTAGACTACGATCACGCCACCGATGGCCCCGATGATCAGTGCCTGGAACAGCGACGGCGCCAGCGGTTCGGCGGTGATCGAGACCAGCCCGGCCAGCGCGCCGTTCAGAACCATGGTCAGGTCGACCTTGCCATACATCACCTGCGTCAGGATCAGGGCGGCGACGGCACCGGCGGCAGCGGCCATGTTGGTGTTGGCGAAGATACGGCTGATATCGGCGATGTCTCCGATCGTGCCCATGGCCAGCTGCGAGCCGCCGTTGAAGCCGAACCAACCCAGCCACAGGATGAACGTCCCTAGGGTTGCCAGCGCCAGGTTCGAGCCGGGGATAGGCACAACTTTGCCGTCCTTGTTGTATTTACCGATGCGCGGGCCCAGTACGATGGCACCGGCCAGAGCCGCGAAGCCACCCGCGGCGTGAACCAGGGTCGAGCCGGCGAAGTCGCTGAAGCCCATCTCGGACAACCAGCCGCCACCCCACTGCCAGGACGCTTCGATCGGGTAGATGATGCCTGTCAGGACGATCACGAAAAAGAAGAAGGGCCACAGTTTGACGCGCTCGGCCATGGTGCCCGATACAATGGACGCGGTGGTGGCGCAGAACATCAGCTGGAAGAAGAAGTCCGATCCGACGGACGCATATGACAGGTCGGTTTCGACACCTTCCAGACCAACCGGTTCCAGTGACGTTGGCGAGAACGCGCCCAGAATGCCGGTGATGGTCCAGCCGTCGCCCGGATACATCAGGTTGAAGCCCACCAGCCAATACATGATGGCTGCAAAGGAAAACAGGCCCATATTCTTGATCAGCTGCATGGCAACGTTCTTGGAACGCACCAGGCCGGCTTCGAGCATGGCAAAGCCCGCAGCCATCCAGAATACCAGAAAACCGCCGACCAGAAACAACAGCGAAGTCAGGATGTATTGGGTATGCTGCGCAGTCTCGCCGGTGGCCTCTTGCGCCAGGCCCATCTGCGGCAGCGCGACGATCGCCGCGGCAGGAATGAGAGATTTCATCAGGTTCATGTTCAGTCCTCGAATGATTGTCGGTCGCGGCGCCTACAGCGCCTCTTCGTTGGTTTCCCCGGTCCGCACGCGCAGCGCCTGCTCGACATCGAGGACGAAAATCTTGCCATCGCCGATCTTTCCGGTCTTGGCGGTTTTGGTGATGGTCTCGACGATCTGGTCGGTCATCGCGGCAGGCACCACGATTTCCAGCTTGATCTTGGGCACGAAGTTCACCGCGTATTCGGCCCCCCGATAGATTTCGGTGTGGCCGGATTGCGAGCCGAAGCCCTTGATCTCGGTTACCATCATGCCGCGCACGCCGGCTTCGGTCAGTGCTTCGCGCACCTCCTCCAGCTTGAACGGCTTGATTGTCGCAATGATCAGTTTCACGTCTTTCCCCTCTGGTTCTCCGGTGGAACCGGTTTGTTTGCACCTGCAGAAAAATGCGCGACTGATCGTGGTAAGAAACGGCTCCTGAGGGCCAAAGGATCGCCAAACGGCGAAAAATTGCACATTATTTGCACAAAATAGGCACGCTGATTAAATAATGGGCAGTATTGTGAGGGGAAATTTCGGAAATTCGGACCTCTACATACTCAGATCACCGGGGTATGGTGGCGCAAAAGAAAACCCGGGCAGAGTTTGAGCATGACTGAGTCCAAGCGACGCAAGCCGAAATTGGTTGCGGATAAAAGGTACCCGTCAAAGGGTCGTAAACCGTCGGCATCCAAGCGCCCGGCGGGCAAGAAGGCGACGGCTCGCAAAACCACCTCACGCAAAACTGCGCGCAAAAAGACGCGCAAAAGATCGGGGGGCAAAGGCGGCGGCATCTTGCGTCGTTTCTTCCGTTGGGTCTGGCGCATGGTCTGGGGTCTGACCTGGCGGGTCGGAGCGGTCGTGGCCATCCTGATCGCCCTGGCGGTGGGTGTCGTCTATTCCTCGTTGCCTGAGTTGGATGCCTTGTTGGACGGCCGTGCGCGCGGGTCTGTCACGCTGCTGGACCGCGACGGCAAAGTGTTTGCCTGGCGGGGCGACCAGTTTGGCGGGGTGATCACTGCTGATACGGTGTCGCCGCATCTGAAAAACGCCGTCATCGCGACCGAGGACAAACGGTTCTATCGCCATTTCGGGGTCAGCCCGCGCGGTGTGGCAAGCGCCGTGCGCATCAACCTGAGCGAAGGGCGCGGCCCGTTGTCCGGGCATGGCGGGTCAACCATAACGCAGCAAACGGCCAAACTGCTGTGTCTGGGCGTGCCTTATGATCCGACAGAATGGGAATCAGAGGCCGCCTATGAAGCCGATTGCCGTCAGGGATCGCTGTGGCGCAAGGCCAAAGAGGCCATTTATGCAATGGCGATGGAGGTGAAATACTCCAAGGATGAGGTTCTGACGATCTACCTGAACCGGGCTTTCCTTGGTGCAGGCGCGCGCGGGTTCGAGGCGGCAAGCCAGCGGTACTTTGGCAAGTCCGCCGCCGAAGTCTCGCCGGCCGAGGCAGCGATGTTGGCCGGGCTGTTGGTTGCGCCCACACGCTATGCGCCGACGAACAATCTGCAACGGTCGCAGGACCGGGCCCGCCTTGTAATCGGTCTGATGGAGGATCAGGGCTATCTGACCGCCGCGCAGGCCAGCGAGGCGCGGGCGCGCCCGGCCCAACTGTCCGAGGCGGCGGCTGCGCGGGCCGGGGGGTATTTTGCGGATTGGGTCATGGCCAGCGGGCCCGAGTTCTTTACCCGCAACACGACCGAAGATGTGGTGATCCGGACAACCTTGGATCAGCGCATTCAGACCTCTGCGGAAGAGGCGCTGAAGTTCATCTTTCAGGAAAAAGTGCGCGAAGGATCAAAGGCGCAGGCGGCCATTGTGGTGATGTCGGCCGACGGTGCGGTGCGCGCGATGGTTGGTGGGCGCAAGACACGCGTGTCTGGCGCGTTCAACCGGGCGACGCAGGCGTTGCGACAGACAGGGTCATCGTTCAAGCCATTCGTTTACGCCACCGCGCTGGAACTTGGATATTCGCCGCTGGATACGGTGATGGATGAACCCTATTGCGTCGATATTCCGGGGTCAGGCCAGTGGTGTCCCAAGAACTACACCAACAAGTATTATGGGCGGGTGACTTTGGCGGATGCGCTGAAAAACTCGCTGAACATACCGGCGGTGAAAGTGGCCGAGATTTCCGGCCTGGACAATGTTCGGACGGTCGCCAGCGGCTTTGGGATTGCCAGCGACCTGGCACAGGGGCCTGCGCTGGCGCTTGGTGCATCTGAAAGCACGTTGATCGAGATGACCGGGGCTTATGCGGGCATCCTGAATGGCGGGTCGCAGGTTGAACCTTATGGGCTGACCGAACTGAAGCTGTTGGGCGACGAAACACCCGTCATGGTCACGACGACCGGTATTGGCGAGAGGGTGATCAATGAAAAGGCTGCCAAACAACTGACCTGGATGATGGAGCGCGTGGTCTCTGAAGGAACCGGCGGGCGGGCCAAATTGCCCGGCTGGCAGGTGGCGGGCAAGACCGGCACGACCCAGGCCGCGCGCGATGCGTGGTTCATCGGGTTCACGGCGGATTATGTGACCGGGGTCTGGATGGGGTATGATGACAACACGCCCTTGTCCGGCGTGACCGGTGGTGGCTTGCCGGCCGAGATCTGGAAAGAAACCATGCTGCGCGTGACCGAGGGGATGACACCCACGCCCTTGCCGATGATGGCGCCGGAACCACCGGTGCAGGTTGCCCAGCCGCAGCCCCGTCGAAAGCGCGGAGGTTTTGCCAATGACATCAACAATCTGCTGAAGAACATTTTCGGCGGCAATTAAATCAATCTCGAAAACGCCAAAACAAAAAAAGGCGGTGCCCGGTGCACCGCCTTTTGTTATTTCTTTGTTTCGTTGCTTAGACGCTTGCGTCCAATGCAGATAGGATCGCGTCGCCCATTTCGCTGGTCGAGACGGGCTGAACACCCTCATCCGCAAGCAGGTCGCCGGTGCGAACGCCGTCGGCCAGAACTTTCTCGATCGCAGCTTCCAGCCGATCCGCTTCCTCGCCCTGATCAAAGCTGTAGCGCAGAGCCATCGCAAAGCTGAGGATACAGGCGATCGGGTTGGCTTTGCCCTGACCTGCGATATCGGGGGCGGATCCGTGTACGGGCTCGTACATCGCCTTGGGGCGTCCATTGGCCATCGGCGCGCCCAGCGACGCCGACGGCAGCATACCCAGAGACCCGGTCAGCATCGCGGCGCAGTCGGAGAGGATGTCACCGAACAGGTTGTCGGTCAGGATCACGTCGAACTGTTTCGGCGCGCGCACCAGCTGCATGGCACCGTTGTCGGCGTACATATGGCTCAGCTCAACTTCGGGGTAGTCAGCGGCAACACGGTTGACCACTTCGCGCCACAGGATGCCCGATTCCATCACGTTGGCTTTTTCCATCGAGCACAGCTTTTTGTTCCGGCGCATGGCCAGTTCAAAGGCCGAGCGCGCAGCGCGTTCAATCTCGGATTCGGTGTAACGCTGGGTGTTGATGCCGACGCGTTCATTGCCTTCTTCGAAAATCCCACGCGGCTCGCCGAAATAGACGCCCGAAGTCAGTTCGCGCACGATCATGATATCGAGGCCGGCAACGATATCTTTCTTCAGTGACGAGAAATCGGCCAGCGCGTCAAAGCACTGGGCCGGGCGCAGGTTCGAATACAGGTCCATTTCCTTGCGCAGGCGCAGCAGGCCGCGCTCGGGCTTGAGGCTGAAATCCAGATCGTCGTATTTCGGACCACCGACAGCGCCCAGCAGAACCGCGTCGACCTCTTGCGCCTTGGCCATCGTCTCATCGGACAAAGGCTTGCCGTGGGCGTCATAGGCGGCACCGCCGACCAGATCCTCGCTCACGTCAAATTGAAGACCGCGATTGGCGCCGAACCAATCGATGATTCTGCGCACTTCGGCCATGACTTCCGGGCCAATTCCGTCTCCGGGCAGGATAAGGAGCGAAGGGTTGGACATGAAGGGTCTCCTTGCGTTTTGTTGCACAGGGCCTAGCGTCTGCGTTGCATCGGGTCAATGAGACGAACCTGCCAAAACAGAAGGAAAACACATGCTGACTCCTGGAAATCCGGTTCCTGCGCTGAAAATCGAAACTGTTGCCCATGGCAGCTTCGATCTGGACGCGGACAAGGGCGAAAACGGGACGCTGGTGATTCAATATCGCGGGCTGCATTGCCCGATCTGCATCAAGCAGATGGCCGAGGTCGAAGCGGCGCTGGATGACTTTGCGGCGCTGGGCGTCGAGGTCATCATGATCACCACCGATACAGCCGAGCGCGCGGCGGAAACCGCCGAAAAAGCCGGAGCGTCGCGCCTGCGTGTGGGTCACAGCCTTCCCCTGTCCGCCGCGCGGGATGATTGGGGTCTTAACATCTCGACCAAGCGCGAAGGCAGCGCCGAACCGGACCTGTTCGCAGAGCCGGGGCACTTCTACATCGCACCCGACCGCACGCTGTACTATGCATGGCAACAGACCACGCCTTTCGGTCGCCCGTCCATGTCGGATATTGCGGGTGGTTTGAAATTCACATTGGGCAACAACTATCCCGCGCGTGGAACTTATACCGGTCCGCTTTGACCCTCAAAGAGCGGCTTTGAGCCCTTCTGCCAACAAATCCCAGACTCTGCGGATGCGCGGGGTCTGGCGCATGGCCTGAGGTGCGGCCAGCCACACGGGTAGAATCGGGATGTCTACATCCAGCGGCAGGATTTCCACGTCGGGGTCAGCTTGGGCAACCTGTACCTGGCTGAAGCCTATGCCACAGCCCGCCCGGATCAGTTCCCAATAGGCGCTTTGCAGGTCACAGCGGGTGGCAAAGCTGTCGCGGCTGGCGGGCCATCCCTTTTCACGCATGGCCCTGATGATTTCCTGGTTCGCGTCAAACCCCACCAGGTCATGCGTAAACAGTTCTTCCGGCGTCTTGGGGCGCCCCTTCCGGTCCAGATAGGACTTGGCGGCACAAAAACACAGCGGCACATCCCCGAGATAGCGGGAAATGAGATCCACCTGAGCAGGGCGATACATACGCACGGCGATATCCGCCTCGCGATAGAGCAGATTCTCGGTGGTGTCGGTGGCCACCAGTTCAAGCTGAATCGTGGGTTCCTGCTTGCGGATGGACGCCAGTATCGGTGGCAGCAGGTGATGCGAGGCAAAGACCGATGCGGTGATACGCACCGAACCTTCAAGCTGTTGCGATTGCCCCGCGGCGGCAAGACTGAACGCGGTCATGGCGCTGTGCATCTGCTGGGCCATCGGCAAAAGCTGTGAACCCGCTTCGCTGAGTTTCAGACCACGCGCGTGGCGATCGAAAAGAGAGACGCCCAGCTCGTCCTCGAGGTTTTGGACCTGCCGCCCCAAAGTGGGTTGGCTGCGATTCAGATGCCGTGCGGCGGCGGACAGCGATCCCGTCTCGGCCACGGCCAGAAAGCATTGGATCAGAGACCAATCTGCATGTGTCAGAGCTTTGTCCATTCAGAAATGAATACACGTTCTGCAAATTGCGGCAATTCCTTGCGCGAAGTGAATGGCTAGATTGATCTCAGTCAGGAGGTAAACATGGCACAATCTGCACTGGTACTGGGCGCAACAGGTCGTTTTGGGCGCAATGCAGCCCTGGCGTTCAGGTGCGCGGGCTGGGATGTGACGGAATTTGACCGCAGGTCTGATTCGCTGTCACAGGCTGCGCGCGGCGTGGACGTCATCGTGAACGGGTGGAACCCGCCCTATCCCGATTGGGCACGCGATGTGCCGGTGCTGACCAAACGAGTGATAGATGCGGCCTCAGATACGGGGGCGACCGTGATCGTGCCGGGCAATGTCTACGTATTTGGTGGAAATACGCCGGGTCCATGGTCGGGCGGGACGCCGCATCGGGCCACCAACCCTCTGGGCCGGGTTCGGATCGAGATGGAAGAGGCCTATCGCGCGTCAACCGTGCGCACCATCCTTTTGCGCGCCGGGGATTTCATCGACACCAATGCATCCGGAAACTGGTTCGATCAGGTCATGATCAAGCGTCTTTCGCGCGGTCAGTTCGTTTACCCCGGCGATCCGCACGCGCCGCACGCTTGGGCCTTTCTGCCTGATCTGGCCCGCGCCGCCGTCGCGCTGGCTGAGATGCGGCAAGACCTTCCCCGTTTTGGCGATGTTCCCTTTGAAGGGTACACTTTGACCGGGACGCAGATGGCTCAATCGCTTTCGCAAGTCACCGGCCGGCCGGTTGCAGTGCGACGCATGAATTGGTGGCCGCTGCAATTGGCCCGCCCGTTCTGGCGCATGGCCCCTCATTTGATCGAGATGCGGTACCTCTGGCACGTGCCGCATCAATTGGATGGCGGCTATATGAAAGAATTGCTGGCCTCGTTTTCTGAAACGAACCTGGAGGATGCCTTGCGTTCCGCCATTCCGCCCCAACGTGCCGCTTCATCGTCAACAGCCGGGAACGGGGGCGAGGTTCTAGGGTAGGATTATGTCAACCCAGACCAGTCGATGTCTGCTGGCGCGTCGGGCACTGTCGTACAGCGTGTCACCTTCCACGGGCCAGACAATGCCGGTTTCCACGATTTGCAGATCACTGGATGGCAACACGTAGTCAACGCGCATTTCCCCGGTGGCTTTCCATTCGACCGTTGCTGATGACCCCGATGGGTCCATTGGCATCGGGTCCTGCACCTTGGGATCGGTCAAAAGCGCGCGAATGGCCTGTTTGTGGCCTTCTCCGCGGCTCGGGTCGAGATTGGCGTCCGCAGCTATCACGAAGGGGCCTTGAGGAACTGGCCCCAGACCGCCATTCAACAAAACCGACCACAGGCGAATCTCATCCCCGTTGCGCAGACCGTTGCGATCCTCGGGTCCGTCAAAAACCGGTGGGGCGGCGTGAAAGGTCATCAGGCTGAATCGCCCCTGCGGGGTTTCGATGGGAAGAACCCAATGCACGGTCGAGGACAGGCGCTGAATGTCGTGCGCAGCTTCAGACGGGAAGGGAAGCCCATCACCGCGTGGCAAAGCAGCCCCAGGCAGATCTTTCCACCGCAGATCGGTGTAATCCTGAACGTCATCGGTCATGATTTCGAAACGGGACAACACCGCCACCCCTCCATGGCCGGTGAACTTCCCCCAGCCCTGCGCGTCGCCGGGGCCTTGCGTTTTGCCATCACCGTCCAGATCCAGCGGCGTTTCCAGCCCAGCATTTGGTTGGGCGGAAAAGTGATAGGGGAAATCCAGGCCCGCCTCGCGCAGTTTCTCGGACAGGGCGCTCAGGGCCGCGCCTTCCAGATCCCAGTCGATGCCTTGCAGGGCAATGACATCAGGTCGCGCAGCGGCAATGACCTCGACAACGGCTTCAACCTGCGCATCATCCCGCTGGATGTCGCGCAGCAGCAGGCCGGGACCGTTTCTGCTGAGTTCAGTGTTGTAGGTGGAGATGCGATAAACCTCTGCCTGCACCGATAAAGGCAGCAGCAGCAGGGCAAGGGCACGGATCATGCGGCTTGCGTTGTCTCGCTAGTCGAATAGGCGCGGCGCTTTTCTACGATCAGACCCGCGATGCGAAGCGTCGCCATGCCGCGCATGATCATGCTGGCGGGAAGGAAGGCCCAAGCGCACATGGTCCAGATCAACGTTTGCGGATTGCTCAGCGAGATCGGGGCGACGACGCTACTCATGAGCTTGATGACGGCCGGAATGAGGAAGGGAAGCAGAACACCAATGCAGATATTCAGGCGACCATCGCGTTGCAGGCGGGTGACAACATCGCCGCCCTTGGTGGGATCAAACAACGGTAGATTGGTCCAAACGTTGAAGGCGCCATTACCCGTGGGCCAGCCACGCACTTTGACCGCATAGGCAAAGCTGGCGACGGTGACCAAGGCGGCCACATAGGCCACACTGGCTGCGATCCGAACCAATTCGATCAACGGCTGGCCCGCATCCAAGGGCAGCATCAGCACGATCAATCGAACCGGGGAATAGGGAAAGTCCGCGACATTCGCGACGGCCAGACCCGCGGTGTAGGCAAACGCGGTCAGCTCAGTCGGCTCATAGGCGTTTTTGCAAACCAGGGTCAGAAAGGTGACCATCGACATCAGCCCGACAAACCGCAGACGGTTCACCGGCGGCGCATCGCGAAATTCAATAAAGCTGGGAAAGGCAGAATTGTACTCGGCGAATGTCAGGATGAACGCGAGAATCGCGAGGAAGACCAGAATCTCGGTCCCGTTCGTCGATGATACAGGCAGGTACAACGCGGGTGTCAGCACCATCAGTGCCACAAGTATTCCGCGTATCGCCGCCCCTGTTGTGCGCGCAATCACTATCCGAACCCTTTTTCAAACCGGATAAGTCGATCTTCGCCGACTTACATTCCAACTTGTGCCCATCGTCTCGAGTTTTTGACGGATGCCTCTTTAGCGCCAACATGGACGATAAGCGGCATTTCGCTCAAGACAGGGTGCAGAAAACACGTGATTTCGGGCAAAATGATGGCGCAACTGGTGCGGGATTGCATCATTTTCGACGCAAATCCGACGTGTATCTCAATGTGAGACCAAGATGTTGTGGTTCTGGTAAAATCAACCCCAAGAATGAGAACGGGGCCGCCTTGGCGACCCCGTTAGGTTGAGTATCCAAAGAATCGGCTAAGGCCTTACACCCAGGGGCGGGCCTGACTTGCGTGATCCTCGAATTTGTCGATGTGGTGATCTTTCTCCATGGTCAGGCCGATATCGTCCAGACCGTTCAGCAGACAGTGCTTGCGGTGCGGATCGATGTCGAATTCGATCACGACCCCATCCGAAGTGGTGATCTGCTGATCTTCCAGGTGCACGGTCATCCGGGCGTTCTCTCCCTTATGTGCGTCTTCCATCAGGATCGCGTGGTGTTCTTCTTCGACCACGATCGGCAGGACGCCGTTCTTGAAGCAGTTGTTGAAAAAGATGTCGGCAAAGCTGGTCGAGATCACGACTTTGATGCCGAAATCCTTGATCGCCCAGGGTGCGTGTTCGCGCGACGAGCCGCAGCCGAAATTGTCGCCGGCGACCAGAATTTCGGCCTCGCGATAGGCGGGTTTGTTCAGGACGAACTCTTCGTTTTCCTGCCCGTCATCATGATAGCGCATTTCATCAAACAGCACGACGCCAAGGCCGGACCGTTTGATGGTTTTCAGATGCACTTTGGGAATGATCATATCGGTGTCGATATTGATCAGTGGCATCGGGGCGGCCACCCCGTGGACTTTTTCAAACTTTTCCATGTCTGCACTCCTGCAGGAGAGGGCCGCGCCCGTATCCCGCGATTAAGCTTCTTTCGCTTCTGTTGTTTCGTCCTTGGGTGCGTTCTTGACGAAGAACGCCATGAACACAAATCCGAACCCGTTGAACAGCATCTCGATGCCCAGCAGGATACCCAGAAGGCTCAGCAAAGCGGCGGGTTCGCTGCTTGCATAAGACCAGATGATACCTGCGAGGATGATAGACAAGATGCCCGAGATCATCGTGGGCCAGAAAAACTGTGTTCCTTTCATCTGGAACGACAGAATGACCCGCGCGATGCCACCTGCCATGAACAGGATCAGCATCACGGTTGCCAGCGTCAGTGTTCCCTGAAGCGGATGATCCAGAAAGGACCAGCCCAGGAACAGCATGACCGCACCCATGATAAGTGACAGAATCTTGTTGCCTGTGCCTTCGACGGTGAAACCGCCGACCACCTGCATCGCGCCTGCAATCAGCAGCAGCGCACCGGTTACGACCGTTACGGCAAGCGAAGCCGCAATCGCATTGCCCAGCGCAAAGACGCCGAACGCAATTGATAGAAGCCCCAGCAGGAGCCATTTGACCCAGTCACTCATTTGTTCAATCCCTCAAATATCTAGATATGAGGGCACCTTACATCAATTCACGGACGTCTGTCAGCCGTCCCGTGATTGCCGCTGCGGCAGCCATTGCCGGGCTCAGCAGATGTGTGCGCCCGCCCCGGCCCTGACGGCCTTCGAAGTTGCGGTTCGAGGTCGCGGCACAGCGTTCGCCCGGTTGCAACTGGTCGGGGTTCATCGCCAGGCACATCGAACAGCCTGCCAGACGCCATTCGAACCCGGCCTCTTTGAAGATGTCGGCCAGGCCTTCTTCTTCGGCCTGGGCGCGGACCAGCCCCGAACCCGGCACGACCATGGCGCGCATACCGTCCTTGATCTTCTTGCCTTTCAGGATCTCGGCCGCGGCACGCAGGTCTTCAATACGTCCGTTGGTGCAGGACCCGATAAAGACGGTGTCAATCTCGACATCGCTCAGCTTCTGACCGGCTTTCAGACCCATATACTCGATTGACCGGCGGGCCGCCTCGACCTTGCCGCCTTCGAAATCCTCGGGGTGCGGCACGGTTGCAGTGATCGGCAGAACATCCTCGGGGCTAGTGCCCCAGGTGACGACAGGCGCGATGTCTTCGCCACGAATCGTGACAACCTTGTCGAAATGCGCGCCTTCGTCGGTGTAGAGTGTTTTCCACCAATTCATCGCGGCTTCCCACTGCGCACCTTTCGGCGCATGCGGACGGCCTTTGACATATTCGAACGTGGTCTCATCCGGTGCAATCAGCCCTGCGCGTGCGCCGCCTTCGATGGCCATGTTGCAGACGGTCATGCGGCCTTCCATCGACAGGTTGCGGATGGCTTCACCGCAATACTCGATGACATAGCCGGTGCCGCCGGCGGTGCCGGTTTCGCCGATCACGGCCAGGGTGATATCCTTGGCGGTCACGCCCGGCTGCAATTTACCGGTGATTTCCACCTTCATGTTCTTGGATTTCTTCTGGATCAGGGTCTGCGTGGCCAGAACGTGTTCGACCTCGGACGTGCCGATGCCGTGGGCCAATGCGCCGAATGCGCCATGCGTGGCGGTATGGCTGTCGCCGCAGACGACGGTCATGCCCGGCAGGGTCCAGCCTTGTTCGGGGCCGACGATGTGCACGATGCCCTGACGGACGTCATTCACCGGGTAATAGTGAATGCCGAAATCCCGGGCGTTTTTGTCCAGCGCTTCGACCTGAATGCGCGATTCCGGGTTTTCAATACCGTTCACCCGATCCGGTGTGGTCGGAACGTTGTGGTCCGGCACGGCAATGGTTTTTTCTGGGGCGCGCACTTTGCGGCCTGCCATGCGCAGGCCTTCGAACGCCTGCGGGCTGGTGACCTCGTGGACCAGATGGCGGTCGATATACAGCAGGCAGGTGCCATCATCGGCTTCGTGCGCGACATGGGCATCCCAGATCTTGTCATAGAGTGTTTTGGGGGACATGTGTCCTCTCCCGTATGTAATGAGAAATAGCTAGCGAGTTGGTTCAGGCGACGGGTAGGCGCGCCAGGACCGTGCGGGCAGCCCCAAAGAACCGTTCGCGCAGACGCGCGCGGTCTTCCAGATTCTGTTCTTGGGCCACATTGAGTCTCATGCGGTTCAGATATACCGCGCCTTTGCTGCAATCAAGGTTCAAAACTGGTGTCAGACTTGCATCGCCTAGCATTGCTGTCCAAGCTGCCGTGCAGGAGGCGCGTATGAACCAAGACCTGATCCCCAGCTCGCTGACAGACCTTTACAACAACATGGTCGCGGGGTTCTCTTCCGAGCTTCAAGAACTGGTCGAGTTGGTGGTTACGCCGGGCTGGCGGCAGTATCAGTTGGTCATCATCCTTTTCCTTTGGGCGCTGGCTTTCCTTCTGAAAGTTCTGACACAGCCGCGATGGGATGCTTGGACGCGCGCACGCACCGGATGGCCGAAATGGCGGCTTCGCACCATGGTACAGCTGATGCAGCGGCTGACACTGGTCTATTTCGTGCTGCTGTCCTGGCTCTTGTATCAGGTTATGCAGCATGTCACCTGGCCGTCACGCAGTTATCTCATTGGGATCATTGCAACTCTGGCAGCTGCGTGGCTGGCGATTGCACTGGTCGCGAGGCTTGTCCGCAACCGGACGCTGCGACGGATATTCAAGTGGGCAATGTGGGTCTATGCAACGCTTGTTGCGTTGAATCTGACGGATGACGTGGCCGAATTCCTCGATGGGGTCGCGATTTCCGTCGGTGACCTGCATATTTCCTTGCTGGGTATTCTCAAGGCCATCCTGCTGATCGGGGTCCTGTTGACGCTGGCCCGCATCGGCACCCGCGCGGCCGAGCGTGGATTGCAGAGCAATGACGACATCACCCCGTCCATGCAGGTGTTGTTGGCCAAGGGAATTCAGGTGCTGCTGTATGGCGCGGTCTTTCTGGCTGCGATCCGCACGCTGGGCTTCGATCTGACCGGCATTGCGCTGTTGTCGGGCGCGATCGGCGTGGGCATCGGGTTCGGCCTGCAAAAAGTGGTGTCGAACCTCATATCGGGGATCATTATCCTGATGGATCGGTCGATCAAGCCAGGCGATGTGATCTCGCTGGGCGATACGTTCGGTTGGATCAATGCGCTGGGCGCACGCTATGTCTCGGTTGTCACGCGGGACGGGCGGGAATACCTGATCCCGAACGAGGACCTGATTACCAACCAGGTGGTGAACTGGTCGCATTCCGACAAATTCGTGCGGTTAGATCTGGATTTCGGCACCAGCTATGAGGATGACCCCCACAAAGTGCGGGCAACGGCGATCCGGGCTGTAAAGGCAGTGACCCGCGTATTGAGTGGCGGAAAACATGAACCGGTTTGCCATATCACCGGTTTTGGCGACAGCAGCGTGGATTACGTTCTGCGGTTCTGGATCAGCGATCCGACCAAAGGGCTGACCAATATAAGGGGAAATGTCTATCTTGCGCTGTGGGATGCGTTTCAGGACGAAGGCATCTCGATTCCCTTCCCGCAGCGCGAGGTTCGGCTTTTGTCGGAAAACGCAAACATGCAACAAATCGCAAAAGAGTGATCAACCCTGCGCGGGGCCGGACGCGCTTTCATTGAAATGTTGCATTCCCCTTGTTACTTTATTAGTACCCCGGCGCCGGGGTTTCACGGCGCGCAGCAAAGGAGGACTATGTCCTGTCACTACATACACAGGCGGGTTTGCCTGCCGAAGACGGGTCCCGTGTAATGGCCCACTCTCAGTCAATCAGCGACAAGCTGCTTGAGCGTATCCTTTCCTCACTTTCCGATGACAAGGCCGAAGACGTCGTGCAGATCAACCTGCAAGGCAAGTCGTCTGTCGCGGATCACATGGTCATTGCTTCGGGTCGGTCGACCCGTCAGGTCTCGGCCATGGCGGAAAAGCTGACGGATCGCATCAAGCAGGAATTCGGTTTCACCTCGAAGGTCGAAGGCAAGGATGCCGGCGATTGGGTGCTGATCGATACGGGCGACGTGATCGTCCATATCTTCCGCCCCGAAGTGCGCGAATTCTACCAGCTGGAAAAGATGTGGCTGCCCCAGGGCGGCAGCGCCTCGGCGAACTGAGGCGCCATCCCGGCCCGTATTGAGGGGCCGGAGGCGAGAGAGATATGCGTATCAGCATAGTTGCGGTCGGGCGATTGCGCGCCGGACCGGAGAAGTCCCTGCTTGATGATTATCTGACCCGCTTTGACCGGACCGGCCGTGGCCTGGGCCTTGGTCCCGCGCGGTTGATCGAGGTCGAGGACAAGAAAAACGCAGGCATGGGGGCCGAAGCCGCGTTGCTGCGCAAGGCGCTGCCCAAGGGCGCGGTGATCTGTACGCTGGACGAACGCGGGCGCGTGATGTCTTCACCCGATTTTGCCAGGAAACTGGGCGGTTGGCGCGATGCGGGGCGGCAGGATCTGGCGCTGGTCATCGGCGGGGCCGACGGAATAGACCCTGCTTTGCGGGCCGAAGCCGACTTTTCCATCTCGTTCGGGTCGATGGTCTGGCCTCATATGCTGGTCCGTGTGATGCTGGCCGAGCAACTGTATCGGGCCGCGACCATTCTGTCAGGTGGCCCCTATCACCGGGTCTGACATGGCGCAGCTTCTGATCGTTTACCATTCGCGCACAGGCGGTGCCCGGCAGATGGCCGAAGCGGCGGCTGAATCGGCGCGGGCTGAGACCGAGGTTGAGATCGTACCAGCGGATCAGGCGGGGCCGGAGGATGTGCTGGCCGCCGACGGCTACATCTTCTGCGCGCCAGAGAATCTGGCGGCGATCTCGGGCTTGATGAAGGAATTCTTCGACCGCTGTTATTACCCGGTTCTGGGACAGATCGAAGGTCGCCCATATGCGCAGATGATTTGCGCCGGGTCGGACGGAGAGAATGCAGCCCGCCAGATCGCACGGATCGCCACTGGATGGCGGTTGAAAGAGGTCCTGTCGCCGCTGATTGTCTGCACGCATGCGCAAACGCCCGAGGCCATTCTGGCCCGAAAAACCATTCCGGAAGATCAGCTGGATCGGTGTCGCGAGATCGGCGCCGCGTTGGGTGCGGGCCTGGCCATGGGGATTTTCTGAAGGTCAGTTCAGTTCGACCAACGTCGTGTCTTCGTTCCAGCCATCCACATTGCACCGGGCCTGAATCTGCACCTGTGAAACGTTTTCCGGAATCACCACGCCGCCAAGCGAGCGGGTAAAAGGTTGTTCTGTCTCATGCGGGTGGTGCAGCACCCGTAGTCCCAGTTCATTCCCGTCCATGTCCAGAACGCGCCAGCCGTCGGCGTAATGATCCCAGCCTGTATCGGGATGCCGGATCGTCACGTCGAACCGCCATGTGTCACCGGTGGCACTGGCGCGGACCTGTTCGATTGTCGGCGGGTCGGCAAGGGCAGGTACAGCCAGAAAGGCACTGAGAATCACATATCGCATGGTTCGAACCTAGGGTTTAATGCTGCGCTTGGGGATCACGTCTCTGTGTTCGACGTTTGGGCCATGAGGATCGCGCGGGAATGCGATGCAAACTCGCGGCGATACAGGACACCGAATGTGATCATCGTGCCCAACACCAATGCCATCGGCCCAAGAAACCACGCTAGCGAAGCAAGGGCGAAATAGGTGGCGCGGAGACCGCGGTTGAAGCTTCGGGCGGCGGTCACGCAGATCTCGGCCGCCTGACCGGCCCGAGGATAGGCGTTTGGGTCCTCAGGATCGTTGGGGACCGAGGCCATCAAAACGGCGCAATACCCAAAAAGACGATGGGCCCAGACGTATTTCAGAAAAGCATTGGCCAGCAGCAGGACAACCACAAGTATCTTGATTTCCCAGACCATCGCCGGTGCGCTGCCGATGGCAAGATCCGTCGCCACCCCGGCCAATCGCTCGGTATTGCCCAACAGGGCCAGACCGCCCCCGATGGCAATCATCGTGGTTGAGGCGAAAAAGGTGCTGCCTTGCCGCATGGCAGCCACGACCTGCGCATCGAACATCCGTGGCTGGCGCGTCACCATCTCGTGCATCCAGTCGCGGCGGTAGCCATCCATCACAAGGGCGACGGACGGCTTCTGTGGTGACGGGTGTTCGATCTTCCATCCGATCCACAGCCACGCACCCAGCAATATTGCAATGGCAGCATAATCCAGAGGGGAAAATAGGGCGGCACGTTCGATCCAGGTCATGGCGCGACAGTACGACCGGACATCGCAACTTGCCAGAGTGGTAAATTGGTAATATTATTTTACCAAAGGGAGGGTGCCATGGAAATGCCAAAGCCAAGCCCGGACGTACTGAACCGGAAAAGCGCGATCGTTTCGCGGCTGTCGCGGGTTTTGCCGGATACGGCAATTATCCATGATCCGGCTGAAACCCGAGCCTATGAGTGCGATGCCCTGACGGCTTACAAATGCCCGCCGATGCTGGCCGTGCTGCCGTCGAGCACGCAGGAAGTCTCGGACGTTTTGCGCATCTGCCATGAAGAAGGCGTGCCTGTCGTGCCGCGCGGTGCGGGTACGTCGCTGGCCGGCGGGGCATTGCCAACGGCTGATTGCGTCATTCTGGGCGTCGCGCGGATGAATGAGGTGCTGGAGGTTGACTATGACAACCGTTTCATCAGGGTGCAGACGGGCCGCACCAATCTGAGCGTCACCGGCGCGGTCGAGGAGGAGGATTTCTTTTATGCGCCTGATCCTTCCTCGCAACTGGCATGCGCCATTGCCGGCAATATCGCGATGAATTCAGGTGGCGCGCATTGCCTGAAATATGGCGTGACAACGAACAACCTTATGGGCGTGACCATGGTGATGATGGATGGCAGTGTCGTCGAGATCGGCGGCGCGCATCTGGATGCGCCCGGTCTGGACCTTTTGGGCGTCATTTGCGGCTCGGAAGGTCAGTTGGGCGTGGTGACCGAAGCAACACTGCGCATTCTGCGCAAACCCGAAGGCGCGCGGCCGGTTCTGATGGGGTTCGACGACAACGAAGTCGCGGGTCAGTGTGTTTCGGACATTATCAAATCGGGCATTCTGCCGGTCGCGATCGAGTTCATGGACACGCTGTGCATAAAAGCCTGCGAAAACTTTGCGCACGCCGGATATCCCGACTGCCATGCTCTGTTGATTGTCGAAGTGGAAGGGTCGGAAGCCGAAATTGACCATCAATTGTCGAAAATCATCGAGATCGCCAAACGCCACAACCCGGTCGAGCTGCGAGAAAGCCAGTCAGCCGAAGAAAGCGCAAAAATCTGGCTTGGTCGGAAATCCGCATTCGGCGCCATGGGGCAGTTGAACGACTACATGTGCCTTGACGGTACGATCCCGGTGTCGGCCCTGCCAACGGTGCTGCGCCGTATCGGCGAGTTGAGTGAAGAATTCGGTCTGCCTGTCGGGAACGTTTTTCACGCAGGGGATGGGAACATGCATCCGCTGATCCTTTTCGATGCCAACAAGCCGGGTGATCTGGAAAAATGCGAGGCATTCGGGGCCGAAATTCTGAAACTATGCGTGGATGAAGGCGGTTGTCTGACCGGTGAGCACGGCGTTGGCATCGAGAAGAGGGATCTGATGTCGCATCAATATGCGCTTGCCGATCTTGAGGCGCAGATAGCGGTCAAGGACGTTTTTGACCCCAAATGGCTGCTGAACCCTGCCAAGGTGTTTCCACTGAACGTTTCGGAAACCCGTCGCCACGCGCAGATTGCTGCCGAATAAAAGGCTCTAATAACGGATTTTGCCATGAAACCTGAATCAGAATCTGAACTGGCCGACATGGTGGCCGGATTGAAAGACCCTGTTCGCATCGTCGGTGGCGGCACGCGCGCGGTCACCGGTCCCGACGCGAATATCGAAACCGGGGCTCTGCGTGGCATTTCGCTTTACGAACCCGGAGCACTTACTCTTGTGGCCAAGGCCGGGACACCATTGGCAGAGATCCAGGCCGTGCTGGAAGCGGAAGGTCAGCAACTGGCGTTTGAGCCGATGGATCACCGCAGTTTGCTTGATACTCAAGGTGAACCAACGATCGGCGGTGTCGTCGCGGCCAATATCTCGGGCCCGCGGCGGATTCAGGTTGGCGCCTGCCGGGATTTCCTGCTGGGTGTGCGTTTCGTCGACGGGCGCGGGCAGGTTGTCAAGAATGGTGGGCGAGTTATGAAAAACGTCACCGGTTATGATCTCGTTAAATTGATGGGTGGGTCTTGGGGAACACTGGGAATTCTGACCGAAGTGTCGTTGAAGGTGCTGCCCAAGCCGGAAAGAGTGGCGACTTTGTCCGTCGCCGTTCGGGATGCCGGCAGCGCGGTGAAAGTTCTTTCCGCTGCGTTGAAATCACCTTTTGAAGTGACTGGTGCCGCCTATGATCCGGCGGGTGGAAATGCCCTGCTTAGGGTCGAGGGATTTGCAGAATCGGTGACGTACAGGATCGGTCGGTTGACCGCCTTACTGGCAGATTATGGTGAGGTGACAGACGAGGGAGACGCCGCAACGCTTTGGACTGGGATCCGCGACGTTCACCCATTTCAGGGCAAGGACGGGGACGTCTGGCGGCTTTCGGTAAAACCGGGTGACGCGGCGGAGATTTCGGCGCGCGCCGAAGCGGATCAAACGCTGTTTGACTGGGGCGGTGGTCTTGTCTGGCTGCGGGTCCCGGGTGGCACGGATGTGCGTGCCCGGCTTGGTGGGTTTTCAGGTCATGCCACTTTGGTACGATCCGACCACGAAACGATCAGAAAACTGGGGCGATTTCATCCGGAACCCACATCAATTTTGGCTCTGACAAAGGGCTTGCGTGGGAAATTTGATCCTCGCGGTTTGTTCAACCCGGGGCTGATGGGATAGGGCGATGCAGACAACATTCACCGATGAGCAATTGCAAGACCCGGCCATCCAGAGCTCGAACGAGATTCTGCGAAACTGCGTCCATTGCGGATTTTGCACGGCCACGTGTCCGACATATCAGGTGCTGGGAGACGAGCTCGACAGTCCTCGTGGGCGCATCTACCTGATCAAGGACATGCTGGAAAACGAGCGTGTGCCCGACGAAAAGACGGTCAAGCACATCGACCGCTGCCTGTCCTGTTTGGCCTGCATGACCACCTGCCCGTCAGGTGTGCATTATATGCATCTGGTCGATCATGCGCGCGAATATATCGAGGCCAACTACAAGCGTCCGCGGACGGATCGGCTGTTGCGTTGGTTTTTGGCGCAGATCCTGCCTTATCCGATGCGGTTCCGTTGGGCCCTGATCGGGGCCAGGCTGGGCCGTCCTTTCCGGTTCCTGATGCCAGATGCCCGGCTGCGCGCGATGTTGGAGATGGCGCCCAAGCATATCCCGTCTGTCAGCCGCAACGATGATCCGCAGAGTTTTGCGCCCGGCGGTGAACGAAAAATGCGGGTGGCGCTGATGACAGGCTGCGCACAAAAGGCGCTGAACACCGATATCAATGACGCCACGATCCGCCTGCTGACACGGTTGGGGTGCGAGGTCGTGATCGTCGAAGGTGCCGGGTGTTGCGGAGCTTTGACCCATCACATGGGCAAAGTGCAAGACAGTCATATGGCGGCAAGCGCCAATATCAGAGCCTGGAAACGGGAAATGGACGGTGATGGGTTGGACGCCATCGTCATCAATACCTCTGGCTGTGGCACCACCGTGAAAGATTATGGGCATATGTTTCGCAATGGCCCGCTTGCCGAAGATGCGGCGCGTGTGTCTGCAATCGCCATGGATGTCAGTGAACTTCTGATCCAGCTGGACCTGCCGGCGGGGGAAAACCAAAACCTGACCGTCGCCTATCATGCGGCCTGTTCATTGCAGCATGGGCAGAAGATCAAATCCTATCCCAAAGACTTGCTTAAACACGCGGGTTTCAAGGTCGTCGAACCCGCCGACAGTCATTTGTGCTGCGGCAGCGCGGGAACGTACAACCTGATGCAGCCGGACATATCAGGCCAGTTGAAACAGCGAAAAGTCAGAACTCTTGAGGCGAAACAGCCTGATATCATTGCTGCCGGCAATATCGGGTGCATGATGCAGATCGGTTCTGGTACGCAACTGCCGATCGTTCACACGGTAGAGTTGCTGGACTGGGCAACGGGCGGACCAAAGCCACCGGCCTTGCAGGAAACAGGGAACCCGGTTCCCGTCTTGCGGTGAATCATGCTGATGCCAGCGCGCATCATTTCCCAGGGAAATACCTTTGGTGCATGATCGCCCTATTTTCGCCCAACGCGGCACGTAGGACAAAAGCTTCGAAGTGAGTCTCGGAGAACCGCGTGCGTAACTGGATCAAGGCGATCGTGCTCTGTGTCTTGCCATTGGCGGCCACGGCGCAGGACACTAGGCTGGAAAGCCTGGATACGTCGGATTCCGGGCGCGAGTGGATGGCTGTCGGGCGGTTGGATATCGCCGGCGCGGGGTTTTGCACCGGAACGCTGGTGTCGCCGACGCTTGTACTGACAGCAGCGCATTGCCTGTTCGACAAAAGATCCGGACAACGGATCAACCCTGCGGATATCGAGTTTCTGGCCGGGTGGCGTTTGGGACGTGCGTTGGCCTATCGGACCGCGCGCCAGGCTGTGATCCATCCGGACTACCAATATGGCGTCGATTCTACGGCCGACCGGGTAAGCGCGGACGTGGCTTTGATCGAGCTGTGGCAGCCGATCCGTAATACCGCCGTCATTCCATTTGAGTCGGGCGATCAGCCCAAACGTGGCGCTGAAGTGGGCGTTGTGTCTTATGCGCATGACCGGTCAGAAGCTCCGTCGCTGCAACAGGTCTGCTCGGTCATGAACCGGCAGGCCGGGGTTATGGTCATGTCCTGCGACGTTGATTTCGGGTCTTCGGGGGCACCCGTTTTTTCTTTCACGGGCGCGCGCCCTCAGATCGTATCGGTGGTTGCGGCCAAGGCCAGTATGGACGGCCAGAGTGTTGCAATTGGAACCGCGGTTGAGCATTCGCTGCAATTGCTGCGTGACGAACTTTCTGCAGGGCGGGGATTTGGGCTTTCCTCGTCCGGATCGGGAACGAACAAGAACATAGGCGCAAGGTTCATTCGACCATGATGAGAGTCTTCTGGAGCTTGTTATTGGGCCTGAGCGTCTTGGCAACAGCGCCGCAAGCACAATCCAACAAGCGCAAGCTGACCGACCGGGATGACCTTTATGGTTGGGAGGCTATCGGTCGGCTGGATGTCCGCGATGCCTCGTATTGCACCGGCACGTTGATCGCGCAGGACATGGTGCTGACCGCAGCCCATTGTGCGGTGGATCGTCGTACCGGGAAGACTTATGTGCCCGAAGACATCACGTTTCGTGCAGGCCTTAGCAACGGCAACGCTTTGGCCGAGCGTCAGGTCACGCAAATCGCCCTTCATCCCAGCTATGGGGCGCAGAACCCGCTGTCGCACGAAGGTGTCCAGTTGGACGTGGCCCTGATGCGGCTGAACGAGCCTATCCCGTATTCGGTCGCCGACCCTTTTGCGCTGCACAGCGGCCGTGTTCCGGGCAACGAGATCAGCATTGCCTCGTATGGGCGCGGACGGTCCGAGGCGATCACCCGAGAACGGTCGTGCCGTATCATCGACCGCAGGCAGGGTCTGATCACCTTTGATTGCGACATTACTTTCGGGTCTTCCGGGTCTGCAATTCTGGCGAAAAACGGTGCGCGCTGGCAGATCCTGTCTGTGGTATCGGCGGTAGGCACGAACGGCCGTAGAAAGGTGGGGTTTGGCATGGAGCTTGGCGGGATCGTCGCCGAGCTCAAGGCCATCATGCGGCGCGACGCACCTCAGCCCAAGGCGTCGATCCGCCGATTGCAGGTCGGGTCCGGTAAGTCAGGATCTGGTGCGAAATTCATCAGTTCTGGCGGGGGTTGAACTCGGCGAAATCGCTACCCATGTGATGTGTATCGGACCGCCACAACGGGGTCCGGTACCTGAAATCGCCCGTCCAGTCGGAGGGCACTTATCGCAAATCGCTCAAGAATGAGGATATGACACATGCGTACGTTTGATTTTGCACCGCTGCACCGCGCCACCATTGGCTTTGACCAGATCGCCGACATGATGGATCGCGTTCTGACCAACGATGGGGCCCAGCCCAGCTATCCACCCTACAACATTGAAAAAACCGATGTCGACACCTACCGGATTTCGGTGGCCGTTGCCGGTTTTTCGGAAAACGACCTGACCGTGGAAGTGAAAGAGAACTCGCTTGTCGTGTCAGGCAAAAAAGCCGCCGAAGACAAACAGCGCACCTATTTGCACCGTGGCATCGCCACCCGCGCGTTCGAGCGTCGGTTTGCCCTGGCGGATCATGTCCGCGTCACCGGTGCGAGCCATGAAAACGGCATGCTGAACATCGAACTGAAGCGCGAGGTTCCAGAGGCCCTGAAACCGCGCCGGATCGAGATCACCTCGGCCAAAGCCATCGAGAAGGATGTGGTGGACGCCAAAGCCGTGAACTGAGGCTTCTGAATATCCCGCGGCAGTTCACTCCTCCCGGACTGCCGCAACACACGCCCCGCGTTCCTCCAGACGCGGGGCGTTGTGTTTTGGGCGTGTGCGAAAACTGGTTCCCAGCAAATTATCCGCCTGATAGTCTTCGGTATTATGGAAAGCCGACCAAAACGTCGACTAGCAGCTATCCTGGCAGCCGACATCGCCGGCTACTCAAGATTGGTTGGTCTGGACGAAGAAGGTACCATCGCAAGGCTTCGCCTGATCCGCAGCGAAGTCATAGAGCCGGCGATCGCCCGGCATTCAGGGCGCATCGCGAACACTGCGGGAGACAGCTTTGTGATCGAATTTCGCAGCGCCGTCGATGCGGTTCACGCTGCCGTGGAAATTCAGGCCGACCTTGCAAAGAGAAACGCGGGTACCGATCAAGATAGCGTCATCACGTTTCGGATCGGCCTGAATGTCGGCGATGTGGTTTCGAACGGGGATGACATCCTTGGCGACGGGGTGAACGTTGCCGCGCGGCTCGAGGCACTGTCAGATCCCGGTGGTATCATTGTTTCACAATCCATCGTCGATTATGCGCGCAACAAAGTGCCCTATGGTTTTGCCCCGATCGGGCCACAGAACGTCAAGAACATCGCAGACCCAGTTCAGGCCTTTCGCGTAGAAGCGGAAATTTTGCCTTCACCGCGAAAAAGCCGCACACTGAGGAAATCCCGCTGGCTGCCGCTGGCGGCTCTGCTGGTGATGTTGGCGGCAATTGGCCTTTTTCTGACGAAACCGTGGAAGACTGGCCAATTGCGCGCCTCAGAGGCGCAGATGGTTTACCCTTTACCGGATCTGCCTTCCATCGCTGTGTTGCCGATTGCGAATTACACCGATGACGCGTCCAAGGAGATGCTGATCAACGGTATCTCTGAGGATTTGATCACGGACCTGTCCCGAATATCCGGATTGTTCGTCATCGCCGGCAATTCATCCTTCGCATACCGCGACAGGAACATAGATATCGCACGTTTCGCTGAAGAACTTGGGGTTCGCTACGTCGTTGACGGCAGCGTGCGACGTGCGGATGAAGACTTCCGGATCAACATTCGCCTGACCGACACATTGAGCGGGCGATTGATCTGGGCGGACAGGTTTGATGGCGCGATTGATGACATCTTTGAAGTGCAGAAAACCATTGTTCTCGCAATTGCTCAGGAGCTGGATCTTCCACTCGACCCTCAAAGCCGGCAAGCCATCGAAAGCGTGGAAACCCAGACCATTGCAGCACGCGAAGCCTTCCAACGCGGGTGGGAGTTGTATTCGCAGTTCAACGAACAGGACAACCTTGCGGCAATTCCCCATTTTGAAAAGGCCGTGGAACTGGACCCGGATTATGGGCGTGCCTGGGCGACGCTTGCTCTGGCGCATTTGCGACCGCACATCTTTCATCATTGGAATGGGTTTGCAGAGTCAGGCGCGCAAATGCATATCGGCCTGTTTTACAGATATTACCGGGATGTGATGGAGCAGGACACCGCCCTGGTGCACGTTATCCGGGCTATTGTCAGTCTCAACCTTCCGGATTGGGACAGTAACCTACGGGTAGGTCGGGGGACGGAAGAAGCCAGACGAGAAGCAGCGAAAGCCATCGCGCTGCAACCCAGCGACCCCGAGGCGCATCTGACGATGGGATGGGCGCTGATTGCAGCCGGTGAGCCCGAGGAAGGATTGGCCTTTGTACAGGCCGCGACCCGGCTGGATCCCAATTATCCCAGCCACTACGCGCTGTTTGAAGCGGCGGCTCTTTACGCATTGAATGACCTGACGGGTGCGGCAGATGTGATCGAGAAAGAGTTGAACAGAAATCCGCAGGCAACTGAACTGATGCCATTTGCAGCCTCGGTTCTGGCCCTGAATGGAGATCGACGTGCGGGCAGGGCCATCATCGACCGATGGCAAAAGGGCAAGCATGCCGGTGTCATACAGGACGCTGTTCAGAATTACTTTTTCATCATTCGCTGGGTCGGTGAGAACCAGCATTTGAACGCCCGGCTGAACAACGGGCTGCGTCTGGCGGCGTTGCCTCCGGAAAAAAACATAGCAAGTCTGAGGGCGGATCTGTCACGGGGGGATGCCAAAGATCAGAGGACGGCAGCCCAATCGCTGGCCCTGTTTGGTCCCGAGGCAGAGCCAGCGGTGCCGGAATTGATTGCGCTTCTTGAAAGCCCGTCGGTGTTTGTCCGCAAAGAGGCAGCTATTGCATTGGGGAAAATAGGTGGCGCGGCGTCCTCTGCATTGCCCGCGCTGGAAGCCATGGTGGACGGTTCGTTACAGGGAAAGTTCGCGACCCGTGCAATCGAACAAATCCGCGACAAGTCCGCAGAATAGCCGTGTCAGCGTCGACTGGGACGCCGCCATGAACAGTCAAAAGACGACGCGATCGCGTTTCCGGATACGGGGTCTCTGCCCACCGCAATGGGACAGAGACCGTATTGGATCAGACCGACATGCAGACGTATTTCATTTCCAGATAGTCTTCCATGCCGTGATGGCTGCCTTCGCGGCCCAGACCGGATTGCTTGACGCCGCCGAACGGGCCCAGCTCGGTCGAGATGATGCCGGTGTTCACGCCGACGATACCGTATTCCAAGGCTTCGGCCACCTTGTATACGCGGCTCAGGTCCTTGGCATAGAAATACGAGGCCAGACCAAAAATCGTGTCATTGGCCATGGCGATCACGTCGTCTTCGTCCTCGAACTTGAACAGCGGGGCCAGCGGGCCAAAGGTTTCGTCCTGCGCCACCAGCATGTCCTGCGTCACGCCGGTCACGATGGTTGGCTGGAAGAACGTGCCGCCCAGATCATGCGGCAGACCGCCAGTCAGGACCGCGCCGCCCTTGTCGGTCACGTCCTTGATATGTTCTTCGACCTTGGCGACCGCGTCGGCATTGATCAGCGGGCCGGTGGTGGTGCCTTCGGTCAAGCCGTCGCCGATCTTGAGTGCCTCTACTGCCGTTTTCAGTTTGGCCGCGAATGCGTCATAGACCCCGGCCTGCACATAGATACGGTTCGCGCAGACACAGGTCTGGCCATTGTTGCGGAACTTGCACAGCATCGCGCCTTCGACGGCGGCATCCAGATCGGCGTCGTCGAACACGATGAACGGTGCGTTGCCGCCCAGCTCCATCGAACATTTCATGACCTGATCGGCTGCCTGGCGCAGCAGGATGCGGCCCACTTCGGTCGATCCGGTAAAGGTCAGCTTGCGCACACCGGGGTTTTCGCAGAACTCCTTGCCGATCTCACTGGCCTGCGACGAGGGCACCACGTTGAACACGCCCGCAGGTACGCCGGCCTGTTCCGCCAGCAGCGCCAGTACCAGCGCCGACAGGGGCGTTTCGGTGGCCGGGCGCGCCACAAACGCGCAGCCGGCGGCCAAAGCCGGGCCTGCCTTGCGGGTGATCATCGCGTTGGGGAAATTCCAGGGCGTGATCGAGGCCGCAACGCCGATCGGCTGCTTCATCACCATGATCCGCTTGTCGCGCTGATGGCCAGGAATGGTCTCGCCATAGACGCGCTTGGCCTCTTCACCGAAGAACTCGATGAATGACGCGCCATAGCCGATCTCGCCGATGGCTTCGGCCAGGGGTTTGCCCTGTTCAGCGGTCAGGATCTTGCCCAGATCCTCGGCGTTTTCCATCATCAGATCGAACCAGCGCCGCAGGATGGCTGCACGTTCCTTGCCGGTCAGTTTGGCCCATTCCTTCTGCGCGGCTTCGGCCTGTGCGATTGCTCCGGCGACCTGAGCGCGGCTGACGTCTGCCACTTCGGCGACCACATCGCCCCGAGCGGGGTTTGTGACTTTGAACGTGCCATTGTCACCGTCCACCCACTGACCGCCGATATAGGCTTTGGTTACAAGCAATTCGGGGTTCTTCAGGATTGACTTCAGATCGGTCGTTGCGTCCAGCATGATAAGCCTCCGGCGTGAATTGGGTTGCGCGCACCCAATCAGGTGATGTCTCAATTGTCTATGGCCACTCTGGATGTGGAATCAATCCAGATTTGATCAAAAAATACTTAACAAGTTAATTTAATTGAGTCACCCGAAATCTGCGCGTTTCATTGGCCGGTCTCGCCTTTCTTTTTGCCAAGGAGTTTGCCAAAGTCTGGGTGAATTTTGAGACCCAGGGGATGTAAATCAGTGTAACATTCCCTATCTTATTGGGTAATAGAAGAAAAAAGGGATAGAAGCGATGTCGAACCAGCAATTCGAAGCGTTGATAGAAGAGACTCAAGCCAAAGTGCGCGAAAGCCAGTCTCAGATCGAAGGGCTGACCTCGCGCATTGAAGCGGCCCGCGCCAAGATCGGCACTGCCGAGGCCGATATCGACATCGAAAACGCCACGCTCGAGGATGTGCATGCCCATACCGAGGTGATGAATGCCAATATCGCCGAGCTGATCATGGGGCTGGACGACGTCACCAGCGCGTTTTCCAAGGATTTTGACGAGATGCGCTCGAAAACCGGTTGGGAGTCGTTTGTCGGCATCTTCTCGAAAGGTAAATCCGAGTCGATGCGGCAGGAGCGGATGCGCACCGCCAATATCGATGACAAGCTGCAAGACCTGATCGCCAAATCCGACGTGATCGTCAAACTGCTGCAAGGGCAACTGTCCGTGCTGGAAGAACAGCGCGTCAAGGTCGAGGACAACCTGACCGTCACGCTGGATGATCGCGAGGCGACCGTGGCGGAACTCGAGGCGTTGCGCGCCGAGATTCAGGGTATGGATCCGACGATCATCACGCTGGAAAACAAGATCAGCGTCGAACAGGACGCCGCCGCACGCACCCAGCTGGAAACCGAACTGGCCGAGTTGAACAAACAATACAACGCCAAGGTTCAGGAAGAGCAGGTCAAGCTGGCCAAGTCTCAGACGCTGGAGCGTTACATCGAAAAGGGCAAGACCTGGGTCGATTCGCTGCAAAACCAGGCGGCGACGCAGATGGTGCTGATCAACAAACTGCAAACAGACACGCAACAGCGCGTGGTGCTGTATGATGCCCTGACCAAATCGCTGAAAACCGCGCAGCAGCAGGACGTGGCCCACCGCATCAACGAGATCGGCGTGCAGACGGATCAGGAGGCTCAGACGGCGATGGCCGCCATCGGCACCGCGACCAACCAGAAAATGGCCGACATGCTCGAGGCGCACGAGGACCACATGGTCTTTGCCCGCGACGTGCTGGAGAAAAAGGCCAAGGCGGATGAGCGCTTTGCCCGCCGGTTTGCCTCGATTGTCGAGAAGCATGACAAGAATTTATATCGTGGGTGAACAGGCCAGCGGGTCCAACGTGATAAAAGACGTACTTATTCTGCTCCTCAAAATGCTAGCGATGTACGGGTGTATTGTTGGGGCGATGCTAATCGTATTCGTAGCAACCAGAAGGATTTTAAGCGCGCACGATCTATTGTTTCAGATGGTGGGTTTGTCTGTCGTGCTCGGTAGCTTTTACTGTCTTTTGTATTCGTTGAAGATACTCAAAGAAGAAATGCTCAAAATCGAAAAGAAACATCGACCTTGGCTTTTCGACAGATTTGGGAACCGTTTATGAACGACCCCACCCTAGACCATGTCGGCCTGACCGACACCTTCGCCTCACGCCGCTATTTCCGCAAATTCGAGGTGATCACCGTCCACCTCCTGCGCGTGGCTGCGACGATGGAGGCCGAGGGGGCGATCAGCAAACAAGAGGTTCGGATCGTGTCGCGCTATCTCTCGGGGCTGCTCTACACCTTCCGTGCGCTCAGCATGAAGTACCTGCTGGTCGGGCGCGATACGGGGCGGTTCTTTGGCAGCCTCGCCATGGACAAGCGCGACAGCGGGTTTCCGGTGGCGGCCGAGTTGTTGACCATGGCCAATGACGCGCAGCAGGCGCAGGTTCATCTGGCGAATATGCCCTCGGAAGACGACCTGAAAACCGACATGGTGCGCGCGATTATTGGCGACCAGGAAATCCCTACCAAGCTGCAATTCGCGCTGTCCCAAAGGCTCTATTACGAGGAATTGTTGAAAGGTCAGCTGTTCTGGGCCCGCAATGATCCCGAGTGCCACTGGATCGGAAATGAGGGGGACCGACGCAAGTTCCTGATCCACTGGGCGGTCTATGACAGCCAGATCAACCTGCCCGTCATCTATTTGATGCAGCTTGAGGACAGCGGCAAAACTGCCCTGCCCAAGGATCAGCGCCGCTGGCCTGAGGTGCAGGCCCATCTGATGGCGCAATCCTTAGGCGGTCTGAAACTGGTGACGATTGCCAAAGGTTTCGATCAGGATTTCGACGACCTGCATCCCAAACACCTGCGCCGCATCCACGTGGGTCCGATGTATTCCTCGGCCTATACCGAGCAATCCGGCCCCCTGCGGCAGGTGCTGGAGGACGCGCAATCTCCGCAAGGTCAGGATTGGGCACTGGCCTGGACCACCGAAGAACTGGAAAGCGAAGAGGTGATCGAAGAGCGCTCCGGGTGGTTTTCAACCGTTGAGCGCGAGATTTTTGCGCTGGACCCGTTCGGCGGGCAAGGAGCCGAGACCGGGGCCACGCGCACTCAGCGCTCGATCATCCTGCCCCAGCGTCCGTTTCAGGTGCTGGCTGAGCGCAAACCGCCGGGTTTTGCCGATGTGCGCAAGTTCGTCGTCAGCAAGACCGGGCAGGTGTTGAGATATTGAATTCTTCGCCTCCGGCGGGAGTATTTTTGAAAAGATGAAGCAAGGGCGGCTATTGAGATGAGTTTGACGTCAGATCAGATGGAATTGCGCGAAGACGACATTCGCAAGCATTATCCCGCAGCAACCGCCTTGCTGAACGGGTTCGAGCATGCACCGCGGATTGCCAAACCCCTTGAGGCCGCCGTCGAACGCTCTCCGGGTGTGTCAACGGCACGGCGGTTTCGGTCGACGACCCCGGGGTTGGTGACGCGGCGCACGGTGCGCGCGGATGGGGTACATCTGGTCGAACGGATCGAGGCGTCGGATGATGGCGATGCATTGGTCTCGCCACCTCAGGCCACAACGCAGCAGGCCATTCGTCGGGCCATTGCCATTGCGCTGGCCGTGGCTGAAGCTTATGCCGAACAAACCCCGCTGGCCGATCTGAAGCGGGCGAATCTGGCCGGGGATCTGCCCGCCGCCCGCAAGACCGAATTCTCGGAATTGCTGACCGCTGAGGCTTTGATCACGCTACATACGTTCGGCAACGCGCTTGCCTATCTGATGTCCTCGCATCTTGGCGAAATCACGGTTGATCTCGGTGAGATCGAAGAGGTTCTGACCGACAATGGCCAGCTTGCCCTGCATGGCGCGCTGTGGGAGCTGGATCAGGTGCTGGCCAAACACGCCCCCGACGACGCCCGTCTGATCGCGGCCACCAGCGCCTATGCCGAACAACTGATGGAGAAAGCCGCCCTGCGTGCAGGGTCCGCAGGCCATCTGGCCCCGTTCCAGAACGCCGCCTGGCATATCGAGGCAGACGATCTGACGATCCGGGGGTTTGAGCCGGCCTCAAAAGCCAAATCCACCACCCTGACCATGACGTTCAAGAAGCCGAACGAGGTGGTCGGCAACCATATCGCCAAATATCAGGCGATGAAGCTGGCCAAGATGGTGATGGCCTATGATTTCGACCGCCGCCTGAACCCGTTTGCCGAGCTTGGTGGGTTCATCTTTACCTTCATGGGCGACGGCAAACCGGGTACCGGCAAGACCACCCTGATCCAGATGATGGCGGGGCTGATCAACGACTATTGCCAGAACGCGGGCTATCCGTTCCGCTATCAGAACCTGAGCACCGACAATATCGACAGCTATCAGGGCAAATCGGGCCAGAATGCCAAGGCGTTTATCAACACGATCATCGACCCTTCGGTTATCGGGTTCGGCACCATCGACGATATCGACCAGCTGGCGGGTAAACGCGGCGACCGGCAATCGTCAGCCGGGCAGTTGGAAATCACCGCCGTGCTGATGGAGAGCTTTGCGGGCGCCAACACCGTCGTGCGCGGCAACTGCACCTTTGGCATGTTCTCGAACTACCCCGAGAATGTGGACGACGCCCTGCGTCAACGGGCGGGTGCGCGGTTTCTGGTGGACGGGCCACAGACGCGCGAGGATTACATCGACATCCTGCACCTGCTGATGGGCCGCAATCACGACATTCCGCTGGGCGAGCACGAGGCCTATGCCGCGCAGGAAATCAAAAAGGCTGTCGCTGCCAGTTTCGAAAGCCACTCGCGCCCGCATGAGGATGCGCTGCTGCAGGTCTATGACCGGGTCTCTGGCGACATCGGCCAGCTGGACACGATTGCCAAGCTGGGCACCTACCTCAAGGCGATCCAACAGGCGGATGAACGCTTCACCGGCCGCGCGATCAAGAACATCACCGACGCGGTCAAAGTCCGCGCAATGGATTTCGAACTGCCCGACGAATGGATGGAGAACCCCGATCTGTTCCTGTTCCGCGACTACGACACCAAGAAGGCCATGATCGAGGACCTGCGCCAGCCGATCACGGTGGACATGGTGATACAGGAGATCAACCGCTACGCCGACAGCGAATTCCGCTATGCCGACAAGAGCGACGAGGCCGCCATCGAGAACGCGGTGCGTGAGATGGGCCGGATGGAAGAGGCCAAACGGCGGTATCTGGAGGGAAAGGGGTGACTGGAATTTCTATAGTAAATTATCGCATCTGCACCTATATTGAATCTAGAAATAGCAGTTTGAGGCTACCCAATGGCAAGCAAAGGTCAGCATGTAGTACCACGTGACGGAAAGTGGGGTGTGCGCAAAGCCGGCTCTGACAAGGTCACAAGAACTTTTGACACGCAGCGTGAAGCGATCAGTGAAGCTCGTAAGATTGCACGCAATCAGAGTACTGAGCTTTATGTTCATGGTCGTGATGGGCGAATTCGTTCTCGCGATTCCTATGGGAAAGACCCTTACCCGCCAAAAGGATAACCAATTTTGGTGGAAGATGATTTTTCGACGAGCGCTTTTGTAAACTGCCCTTTTGATGAAGACTATGAACCTATACTTCAGGCAATACTGTTTTGCTTGGTCAGGTTTGGTTTGTCTCCTCGAATAGCGACTGAGCGTATTGATAGCGGTGAAGCGAGATTAGCCAAAATCGAGGAATTGATCGAAGCTTCGAAGTACTCAATACACGACCTGAGTAGATGCCAATCAAATGCTGTGGGCGAGTTGTATCGTCTCAATATGCCTTTCGAACTCGGTATCGATTATGGTTGTCGAAAATACCGTGGAGAGCCATTCAAAGAGAAACGTATATTGATCCTTGAAGAGCAGCAGTTCAGGTATCAAGCGGCGATCTCAGATCTAGCGGGCCGAGATATTCAACGCCATGACGGAGAATATGTGACTGCTATTCGGGCAGTTAGAAAATGGCTTGTTAGTAGCGGCGAATTTGAAGAAGTCCCTGCAAGCCGTGTCGTAAGCGAATACGAGGACTTTCAAGAATGGTTCTTGGAGAAAAAGCTGCAGGACGGCTATTCGGAAGACGACTTTAAGGATATGCCAACGACAGAATTGCTGGCCGGAATGAAGGAGTGGGCTAATAGCGGCAAGCCCCGACAATAAAGGGGTTTCATAATGATCCGCCTCATCAAAAAAGGTCTGATGTTCGGCAACCTCGTCCACATCTCCAGCCCGGCTCTGGTCGAGCGGTATAACCGCGCGTTGCAGCATCTGGCGGGCAAGACCACGGCGTTGGCGGATTTCCATGTCGATATCTCGGGCTATTCGCCGGAGGTGGGGATTGAGCTGGAGGACGAGCTCTACCTAAACCCCAACGGGGTCAACCGGCAGTTCATCCTGCTGACAACCGAGCAGAAACGCGCGCCTCTGTTGAACGTCAAATTCTCGACCTCGCGCGATATCCTGCGGGAATTCATCGAGATGAACGAGGCGCAGCTGTTCGCCCTGACCGCCACTGATGCGGTGGCCGGAGAGTTGGTGAACTCAGTCTTCAAACTCACCACACCGCGCGACCTGTTGAACCTGCGCAAGATCGAGATCGAGGCCGACACCACAGGCGGCACCCTGCGCAAGGCGCAGCAACTGGCGGGCATGGTCGAACGGTTCAAAACCGAAGAGGACGCCTGGTTCGACGATGTGCTGATCGCCAAGATGATCGAAACCGCTAGGGAAACCGGTGACGTCACCCGAAACCCGGTGCGCCTGCGTCATACGGATTTTGAGCAGCGAAACTTCTGGACGGCACATTTCGGTGGGCTTTATCTTTTTCCCGATGTTGATCACCCGGCAGCGATTTGCATGGGTGAAAAGCCTGACGACCTGCCGATCAAATACACGTTTGATCTGTCGCAGCGGAACCAGATCGCCAAATTTCTGGACTACAACGATCTGGTTGAGCCCATCGTCAAGGCGCGCGGCGTGGATGCGGCCGCGATCCTGCAACAGAAGATGGATTTCCTGACCGTCGATGCGGCGGCAGATGCCGATGTCAACCTGACCGGGCTGGATCGCAGCGACATGCGGCGGTTGGCCCGGAACCACGCGGATCGCCTGCCGCAGGCCTATCACGGGCTTGCGCAACTGCTGCGCTGGGCAAGTGACGGGGGTCCGTGGCCGCGCATCACCTCGGACCACCCGGCCTATTTCTACACGCTACGCGCCGCCGATACGCCGAACCGCGATCTGGTGAACATGCTGTTGTCCGAATTGGCCCCGCTGGACCCGCGCCAGATGTTCATCTGCCACAAAGAATTGTTCTACCGAACATATTCGGGCTGGCCCGAGAGCAAGAAGGCCTATGTGGCCGACTTCCTTGCACGCGAATATCAGGTGGACAAGCAAGGCGCCCGCGCCGCCCTGTTCGGACATGAGCCGGATATGAGCGGCGACGATCGCGTCAGCGATGACATAATTGCCCGGGTCGGTCCGTGGGGTTCGGTGAGGAAAGGTTGAAATGATTGGATTGTTGCGCCTTTTGCTGATCTTGCTGGTGATCCAGACGATTGCCTATGTCGGGCTGTCTTTCTATTCGCGCGGCATACGCCGGCGCAAACTGGAGAACTGGTGGGACGAAAAGGGCAAGACGGGCAACAAAGAAGCCTTTGTCGAACGCGGATTGCATGTGTATGACAACTCGTTTCGGCGTAAACTGATCCTAGGTGTCTATATCGTGCCGTGGGTGGCGATTGGCGCGCTGATCTACATCGTGAACTACATGTGAGGGTTTAGGCATGGCCTATGTGAAATGGGCGTTCATTATCATTTTCTGGGGTACGATTGCCGTGATCCTGCAATATTCTCTGCCCCAGCATGACATTGTGCGCATCGTCAACACCTATGAAGAACGGCAGGATCTGAACGACTGGACCCGGATCTTCTGGTCAGAGCCGGAAGATCAATCCACCAGCCTGTCCAACCGGGATGTGCAGTTCATTCAGGCGGTGCGGGCCAACGGAAAACCCATCGTGTACCGAAATGAGGATACCGGCTGGGGATGGCCCCCGTATTTCAAGTTCGACACGGCGAACCTGTATACCGAGGCCAATGATGCGAAATCCACCAAGGAAAACCCGAAATGGGTGGTCGTAACCCACTACGGGTGGCGCAACGAATTCATGTCGATCTTTCCCAACGCCATTTTCATCAAAGACGTTGAAGGGCCGGATGTTCGGATCATTCCATGGTTCAATATCATCTTCCTGACGATCTTTGCGGCGTTCGTCTGGGCGATATGGGTGCGTTGGCGCAGGTTCCGGCAAGCACGGATTGATCCGATGATCGAAAACGTGGAAGATGGCCTATATGCGGCCGGTGACGCCATAGAAGAGCGACATAACAGATTTCGGCGCTGGCTGGACAGCTGGAAATCGAAATAGATACAAGCTTTGGTGGGCGTGCCAGCAGCACGCCTATCCCGCTGGCGGTGCCCTTCACCTGACGATGAATTCCGCATGCAGCGCGCCTGCTGCCTTGATCGTTTTCAGAATGTCGATCATGTCCTGAGGCGAGACCCCAAGCGCGTTCAGACCTGCGACAACCTCGGACAACGTGGTGGCCTCGGGGATTTCGGCGAGGCCGGTTCCCTCTTCTTCCTCGATACCTGCGATTGTACGTGGCACGACCACTGTTTCACCTCTGGCGAACGGGTTGGGCTGCACCGCAATCGGTGCTTCCTGAACCGTCAGAGTCAGGTTGCCTTGAGACACCGCAACACGCGAAATTCGGACCTCCTGCCCCATGACAATGGTGCCAGAGCGCTGATCGACAACAACGCGCGCTTTCGATTCAGGCTCGACCAGAATGTTTTCGATACGCCCTATGGCGTGGGCTGTCGAAACCGCCTGCGTCGCCGCGACGTTGATCTCAACCGTGCCGGAATCCCGCATGATTGCCACAACTCTGTTGAACTCGGTGTTTATCGCGGTTTCGATGCGCGCGGCTGTGGTGAAATCGGGCTCTCTGAGTGCAAGGCGCATTTGAGTGAGAGTTGACAAATCGAAGTCAATTTCACGCTCGACCCTTGCACCGGATGGGATCACGCCCGAAGTTGGCACCCCACGCACGACCGAGGCTGCCTCTCCTTCAGCCGAAACGCCACCTGCAAGGATTGTGCCCTGCGCGACCGCATAGATTTGGCCATCGGCTGCGTTAAGCGGGGTCATGATCAATGTTCCACCCAACAGGCTGCTTGAATCGCCTATGGCTGAAACCGTTACATCGATTTGACCACCCACCCGTGCAAAAGGCGGCAGGCTGGCCGTGACCAATACCGCTGCCACGTTTTTGGGCCGAAAATCCTCACCGGTGACGTTGACGCCAAGACGTTCGAGGATGTTGGACATGATTTCTTCGGTGAAAGGCGCGTTTCGTAACCCATCGCCGGTTCCGTTCAAGCCGACCACCAGGCCGTAACCCACCAGATCGTTGCCCCTTACACCGTCAAAATCCACGAGGTCCTTGAGACGGATTGTCCCAGCCCAAGCCATGCCGGGAAGGAAAATCAGGAGAAATATCAGCGCCCTCATCTCAGAAAGTTCACCAGCGACAGGTTCGCATTGCGAACGGTTACGGAATACAGGCTTTCCAGCTGAAATTGCACCGTTTGCAGTTTCGCTGCCGTCTCATAAGGATCGGCCGCGATCAGTTCGTTCCGGCTGAATTCCAGGCTGGTCCGGGCCGAGGAGTTGCGTGTTGCCGCCTCTTCGATGCGGGCTTCGGCCGCCCCGACCTTTGCCCGGAGCTTGACAGTGGCATCCTGTGCGTTGGCCAGATCGACCCCTAACTCCGTGAACAAAGCGGTACGTTGATCGGGCGAAAGTGCCAATGCGCTGTCGGTGGCCAGCGCCGCAACGGCGACGTCCCTGAGTGCGGCCTTGAACGCCGGATCCGTTGCCGTGATCGGCAGCGTGACGCTTTCGTTTTCCGAAATCTGCATCGGAGACAGGGTGCTGTTTGACCCCTGATAAATCACGGCGTCGAAACCGGCTGGGTCATTGAACCAGTTTTCTGCCGCCAGCCTGATATCAGCGACCGTGGCAAGCCCCGTCAACTGCGATTTCAGCGCCGTCAAAAGATCGCTCGAAGATTGCAGGGGCGACACATCGGTGGCGGTACCGGAAAACAGGCTGCGCCCTCCTACGCGCGTGTTCAGTGTCGAGATCATCGTGTCCAGCTCATTCTTCGCCTGCTGGGACGCTTGTTCATGATTGACGGGCTGATTGGCGGTTCCGTAAGCCAGCAAAGACGCGGTCATGTCTCCGACCGAATCTCCGAAGGTTTTCAGGCTCAGTTGCATGGTATCGGTGAACAGGGCCGCTTCGGACGTTGCGATGCCAAAGGCGTCGAGTCTGGCGAGGCTGCGGTCGAGATCCAGAATTTGCGAATAATCCCCGCCAAGCCGCCCCGAGACGTCCTGTACCCGCCCGGTGGACATTTCATAAGACAGGGTTTCGATCTGGGTTTTGGTATCTGTTGCGCGGGTTCGCAAGGTCATTCCTCGCGCCAAATCGCCGATAGAAGTGATATTCATGGTCACAACCTCAGAAGAGTTTCCATAAGCTCGTCAACAACCGAGATGACACGAGCGTTTGCGGCATATGTCTGTTCGACCTGCATGAGCCGCTGTAGTTCCTGATCGATATCTACTCCCTGCGCGGCCTCGATCTGCGCCATTTGCCGCTGGAAGCTGTTTGCAAAAGCCTTGCGTTGATCTGCGGCATGGGCGTGTGCGCCCGCTTTCGACAACAGGGCCTCGGTCAACTCGGCAGCGCGCATGTTTCCCGTGCCGAACAGCCCGCCGGGTACCGGACGTGCGTCGTTCAATATGCTCCCGAACGCGCGCAGTTGAGCAGCCTGCCCGGGGTCACCCGGAGTTGCGGCACCCAGACCCGCGCGCAGTTTCCAACTGTCCCCGCCATTGTCAGGGTCCACGGTTGAATTGAGTGAAATCCGTGATGCAAGCCCGGCAACAGATGCAGGATCAAATCGGTTGCCATCGTCGGTGAACAGACCAGGATCTGTCGCAAGAGCCGACGAATCCAAACCGGGCGTTTCAAATCGTTCAATCAGGTCCCTTGCAACCGTGTCGAGCTGAACCTGCGCCTCGACTGCCAAGTCGTCGCGGATGGTGAACTGCGCCATCAGTGCCCCGCCGCGGATTTGAGCGTTGTCTCCGCTTGTCCGTACCGGGTTGCCGTTCATCTCCAGACCGGACAACAGACCATTTGCCACGGTCATGTGAGATTTTGTTTCGCCGGTCGTGGAAAAAGTGAACTCCGAGGCCGTGCCTTCCAGCAGGATCAGCCCGCCCTCCGAGTACAGGGATACCTGATCATTGGCGCGCGGCACGACATTGACCGGGATCAAGGTATTGACCTGGTCGATCAGGACATGCCGCTGATCCAGCAGGGCACCGATGTCACCGCCAGAGTTTTGAATGGCGGGAATCTTGGCGTTCAGTTCTTCGATATCTTTCAGAGTCTGATTCAGGGTGTTGATCTGGGCGCCAATTTTTCGATCAGCATCCGAGCGTGCCTGGCGTACGCCTTCGGACGCCGCGTTCAGCTCGTTGGTCAGATCGCGGGCCGAGCGCGCAACCTGATCCAGCCGTTCGATCGAGTCAGGCAGACTGGCCGCCGTGATAAAGGCGTTTTCCAACGAGGACAGACGGGTAGACAGCGAAGGGCCGTCATCAGGAGACCCCACCAGTTGTTCGAACCGTGCGTGAAAATCTGAAACGTCCGACCGAAAGGCGAGTTCGGCATCAGACGAACGTCTGTTGGCGGTCAAAACCGGATCCTGATGCCGGATCACGCCAACGGTGCGTACGCCATTTCCGGATATTGGGCTTGTTGCAAGTTCCAGGGACCGGCGCGCATAGCCGGGGGTCAGCGCATTCGCGATGTTTCCGGACACCACAGCGGCCCCGCGACTGGCCGCAGTCAGCCCGCCCAATGCGTTATTGAGTGCTGTCGACATGTTCATGAGGCCGCTCCTTTCTTTGGGTCAGAGCTGGATTAACGTTTCAGGTTTGTCGTTTCCTGCAACATCTCGTCCACCGTCTGGATCACCGTGGCGCTGGAGGAGTAAGCACGTTGCGTCTGAATCAATGAGGTCAGCTCGGTCGCTACATCCGTGGTGGATTCCTCGCGCGCGAAAGAAACAAGATCCCCGGTCGGGCCTTCGCCGGCATTCCAAAGAAAGAACGTACCGCTTTCACGGGAAGGCGCGTAAGTCTGGCTGTCCAACGCGGTTAAACCGTTGGGATTGGGTACATCTGCCAACGGAATCTGGTACATCCGGCGACTGACGCCAGTGTCGTAGAACGCGTAGACATATCCTCTCTCATCGACCTGAACGCTGGTCATTGTTCCCACGGCAGAACCGTCACGTGTGATCGAAACAGGCGCGAACGTGTCGGACAATTGGGTTATCCCGTCTGCATCTCCGATCAGGCCGATATTGACCTCCATCGCTCCGCCGGCGACGTTGACCATGACACTGCCCGTTGCTGGATCATAAGCTCCGCCAGAAACAGGTGTGACGCTGGCCAGAGTGCCGCCTGCCGTTCGGTTGTCGGTGAATGTCAGCGTGTATTCACCGATGACCGCGCCACCCGACGCCGAGTCACGCAAGACCATGGTCCATTCGTTGCTGCTGCCGGTTGCGGGAACAGTTGGGATCAGCTGGATATCGACGCTTTCAGACTTGCCGAGATTATCGAAATACTCAACCGACAAAGGTTGAACGTCGCCCGGCGCGCCCGCATTTGTCGCCGTGGCCGGAAGGTTCATACGCAGTTTCATTTCTGTGGTTGGTGAACCCGACAGCTGGTTCACGCTCAGCTGAATGGGTTCAAGCGCGGCGGGTGTATCGCGCGAAACCGGTGGAATAGTGCCATCAGGTGCCGCGGGCCACCCCAGAAGAACAAGGCCTGATTCGGTAACCAAATACCCTTCTTCGTTGGTGCGGAACGACCCGGTGGTTGTCAGCAGCATCTCGTTCGAATTATTCCCGATCTGCGAACTGGGGCGCACAGGCAACATGCCGCGCCCACGAACTGCCAGATCGGTTGAGTTGCTGGTTGTGACCAGGGGCCCGCGTTGATCAATCATGCGCTGGCTTGTCGTCCGCACGCCGCCTGCCGAATAGCTGCCACCCTGGCCCGACGTGACCATTGAATGAAAATCCGTCTCGACCCGTTTATACCCGTAGGTTGAAGAATTCGCGATGTTGTCGGAAATCGTCGCCAACCTGTTGGCATTGGCTTTCAGCGCCGCCACACCGGCATTGAGCGAAGAGGAAATGGTCATGGGTGCGCCCTTCTGTTGCGTCCGTCTTTGATGCAACAGGTAACGCGCTGCCCCTTAACAGCGCGCTAACATGTAAAATACGCTCTATCATTTAGGGCTGGCGCAGAAAGATCACTTCGATCCTGTTGTTCCTCGCAGCCATGGGATTGTCGGCGAACAATTCTCGGTCTGCATGGCCCGTAACACGATCCATCCTTTGTGCCGCAACGCCCTTGTCCTGTAGCAATTGACGCAATTTTTGGGCCCTTGCCGTGGACAGTTCCCAGGCAGTGTTGCGCGCCTGCACAACCGGAGACGCGCTGACATGCCCTTCGACGGCGATCGAATTGACGACAAGATCCGAGGCTCGGGCGATGATCAGGGCCAGGGACCGCAGAAAGCTGGTTGGCTTGTCAGAACCCGATTCGAACAATGCCTGATCGTCGGTGTCGAACAGTTCCACCACCAATCCTTCATCGGTGACCCGTGTGACGATATGCTTGAGCAGTTTGTCTGAGACCTCGCTTTCACCCGTGCGCCCCAGCAGTTGCGCCTCCAGGGTAGAGAAATCTTCCTTGGCCCCTTTGTCGCCGCCCACGGCGTTCACTCCGATCGAGCCACGAGCCTGATGCGATTCGGTCGGGTGTGTGGTCGTGGCACCCTGACCGTCCCGCAGCAGCACTTCTTCAGACAGCATGCTGTCGCCGCCAAACGCCCCGTCCCCGCCGCCGGATTCCGGGCTTAGCGGAATTGTCGGTGCGAAATAATCCGCCAACCCTTTTCGTTGCTGTTCCGTTGTTGCGTTCAGCAGCCACATCAACATGAAGAAGGCCATCATGGCCGTCACAAAGTCGGCATACGCGACTTTCCACGCGCCACCGTGATGGCCATCGCCACCCGATACACGCTTCTTCTTGATGATGATTGGCGCTGCATTGGTTTGCGCACCCATCTCCACCACCTTTTTATCACCCGACTATTGGAATAGCAGTGCAGGTCTTAAGGCGGCCTTAATACTTAAAACTGTTCCGAGTTCACTAACGCGGCAGGCCGGCCGAAGCACGGCGCAGAATCAGGGACAGCCGGTTAAAGCTGTTTTCAATCCCTTCGGAATCGGGTTTGCCGAAAAACGAGTCCAACTCCTCATGAACGCGCACGGCCTGATCCAAGAGCGGATCTGATCCTTCTGAATACAGCCCGGCCTTTATCATGACTTCGGATTGTTCGTAGCTGCCGACAAGTTTGCGGGTTTCGTTGATCATCTGGTTCTCTGCCTCAGATGCAGCGACTGGTAAGCTGCGAGATACAGATCTGCTGAGATCAATCGCCGGGAAACGCCCGCGTTCAGCAATGTCCCGGCTAAGCACTATATGCCCGTCCAACACGCCGCGTAGAATGTCCGCGACAGGCTCATCCATGTCGGACCCGGCCACCAGAACGCTGAACACAGCCGTAATGTCCCCCTGATCTTGTGCGCCCGGACCAGCGCGTTCGCACAGGTTGGCAATCAGGGGTGTGACCGAAGGCGGATACCCGCGCAGAGATGGCGATTCCCCCATTGCGACGGCAATTTCCCGGTGCGCTTCGGCAAAACGGGTCACAGAATCGGCCAGAAAAAGAACGTTCAGGCCCTGATCGCGCAGGAATTCTGCTGCCGACATTGCCGACCACGCGCAACGCCTGCGGGACAAGGCCGACTGATCCGAGGTGGCAGCAATGACGATGGTCCGTCTCATGGCTTCTGGACCGACCGCGTGGGCGACAAACTCATTCACTTCGCGCCCCCGTTCACCAACCAGAGCGACCACGACTGCGTCGGCCTGTATGGAGCGTGCGAGGGTTGATAGGAGTGTGGACTTCCCAACGCCCGATCCGGCAAACAACCCGACTCTCTGACCACGTACAATCGGCAGCATTGTATTGAGAACGGACAAACCTGTGGGCATTCTCTGTCCCAACGGTTTGCGCGAAACGGCAGGCGGCGGGGCCTGCATGATATCGCGGTCCTGCGCCCCGTTTAGCAGAGATTTCCCGTCCAGTGGTTTGCCAAAAGGATCGATGACGCGCCCGAACCAATGCAGGCCCGGTGCGAAGCCGGGAGAAGGATCAAGATACACGCGGTCCCCCAGACTGACACCATCTGGTGCGGCGCCTGGCATCATATGAACGTGATCTGCATCCACGTGCAGAACTTCACCGGAAAGATCAGGCCCCGAGCGCCGCTGCAATGTAAGTTGGTCGCCAACTCGCGCGTGACTGTTCAGGCCGCTGATCTCGATCAACCCTTTTGCAACTCCGCTGACCAGCCCCACATGACGGACCGCAGTCATCCTGTCGAATTCATGTTTCAGAAGCATAGGGTCGAGATCGGACATTGTGGGTTCTCCAACTGAGTTCTGAAAACGGTTTCTAAAGGAATCGGGGTTAAGCCTTGATTGAAATTGATCGAGGGAGAAGCCCCGGTGTTCTATGACTTGAACGTCCTTAAGACCGCGCACGCAATGGCAACCCATGCCGGGCAACGGCAGGCGGTGATTGCGCGCAACATGGCCAATGCGGATACGCCGGGCTACCAGCCGCGCGATATCGACCTCTTCCATAAAGCACTTGAAAACTCGGGACGCGAAGTGACCATGATGGCCACGCGGCGGGGTCATCTGCATGGCGGTACGGGTACGCAGCCTTGGGCAGAGCACCAGGCCGCTCCGTCGGGTGATCCAAATGGCAACGGCGTATCGCTTGAAGAAGAGATGCTGAAATCGGTCGAGGTCAAACGACAGCACGACCGCGCGTTGGCGATCTACAAATCCTCGATGAACATCCTTCGCACCAGTCTGGGACGTGGATAAGGGGGCCGAGGATGAGCGATTTTTCCCACTCACTTGCGGCATCCGCCAGCGCCCTGCGTGCGCAGGCAGCCCGTCTGCGCCACGTGTCCGAAAACATATCGAATGCGGATACGCCCGGGTATCGGCGCAAGACGGTGCCGTTTGAGACCATAGAAAAAGATGGTCAGAACGTGGTGCAAGCCGGCCGCGTAAAGCTTGATCGACGCGACCTGACACGAATTTTCGACCCCGGCCACCCGATGGCAGATGCCAGTGGTCACTATCTGGGATCGAATGTCGATCTGATGATCGAAATAGCCGACGCGCGCGAGGCGCAACGGAGCTACGAAGCCAACCTCAAGATGTTCGATCAAACACGGCAAATGTCGTCGTCGTTGATGGAACTGCTCAGAAAATAAAGGACAGCCAGAATGGACATCCGATCATTGAACGCCGCGCAGAATTATGCCGGCGCCCGTCCTGCAACCCAGGCCGACCCCGATCACTCGGGCATGGTGCAGGGGCTGAAGGCAAGTTTTCAGGACTTTGCATCCACGTTGAAACACAGCGAGCAGATGTCGCAGACCGCGATGGTCGGGCAAGCCGACCCGCACGCGCTGGTGCAGGCGCTGGCACAGACCGAACTGGCCGTTGAGACAGCTGTGATCGTTCGCAACAAGGTGGTCGAGGCCTATCAGGAAATCCTGCGGATGCCGGTCTGATACGATGCTGAGCGAAGGTCTTTTCTATGACATCGTGCGTCAGGCTCTTTGGATCGCCGTCATCACATCGGTCCCGATTCTGGCAGTTGCTCTGGTGTCAGGCCTGGTCGTTGGTCTGTTTCAGGCTCTGACGTCGATACAGGAAATGACGCTGACCTTTGTTCCCAAACTGATCGCCATCGTCGTCGTGTTCTGGATCTCGATGGGGTTCATGACTCAGACCCTTGTTACGTTTTTCACCGGTACGCTTGTTCCATTGATCGCAGGAGGTCGCTGATGGACACCGCCTATGTCACCCTGTCCCGCCAGTCCGGGCTGATGAATGAAATGCGCCTGGTGGCGAATAACATCGCAAATGCCAACACGACCGGCTATCGCCAGCAGGGGCTGGTGTTCTCGGAATACATTCGAGATATGCCGAACAGCCTCTCCCTCTCCATGAGCCGGGCCGAGGCGCGAAATACGTCAATGCAACAAGGCGTGCTGACGCAAACCGGCGGGCAATTTGATTTTGCCATCGAAGGCGACGGTTTCTTCTTGGTCGAAACCCAGGATGGCAACCGGCTGACGCGGGCTGGCAGCTTTTCTCCCAATGCCGATGGCGATCTGGTTTCAATGGATGGCGCGCGCGTGCTCGATGCCAATGGCGCGCCTGTGTTCATCCCGCCTGACGCAGCGTCAATCGATGTCGGCAGCGACGGAACGCTGAGTGTCGATGGTCAGCTTCTGGGTCAGCTGGGCGTTTTCAACGTCGCCGATACGAACGAACTTGTACGCGAAGGAAACACTCGTTTCCGCACCGACGGTGCAATTGAGCCGGTCGACGAGCCGGTGGTTTTGCATCGCTTTCTCGAAGGGTCAAACGTGAATGCGATTCAGCAAGTGACCCGTTTGGTGGAAATCCAGCGCGCCTATGAGCTGGGGCAAAGCTTTCTTGAGAGTGAAGATGAGCGCGTGCGTGGAGCACTCAAGGCGCTGATGCGCTGATTTGGATGAGGAGAGTTGGACATGCGGGCCCTTAAAATTGCCGCCACCGGGATGACAGCACAACAGATGCGGGTTGAGACGATCTCGAACAACCTCGCGAATATGAATACCACCGGCTACAACGCCCGACGGGCCGAATTCGCCGACCTGCATTATCAACAGATGGCGCGGGCCGGCACCGTGAATGCGTCGGACGGAACGGTTCTGCCCACGGGTATTCAACTGGGTCTGGGTGTGCGACCGGCAGCGGTGACAGTGCAATTGGAACAAGGCGCCTTGTCGGCCACCGGGAGCGATCTGGATGTTGCAATCGAAGGTCGCGGATATCTGGAGGTGACCTTGCCCAGCGGTCAGGCCGCGTATACGCGCGACGGCAGTTTGAAGCGGTCGGCAGAGGGCCTGATCGTCACCTCTGACGGGTTTGCGGTTTCGCCGGAAATCACCATCCCTGACGATGCGCGTTCTGTTTCGATCAACGCGTCGGGCGAAGTCTATGCATATTTTGACGATTCCCCCGAAGGTCAGTTCCTTGGGGAGTTTACGCTGGCCAGTTTTTCGAACGCCAAAGGCCTGGAAGCCGTCGGAGGCAATCTTTTCAAGGAAACCGAAGCTTCGGGTGCTCCGGTTCTGGGTACGCCGGGCGAAGACGGTCTGGGAACTTTGCGGCAGGGTTATCTGGAAGACAGTTCGGTTGACGCCGTTCGCGAAGTTACCGAGTTGATCGAAGCGCAACGCGGCTATGAGATGAATGCCAAAGTCATCACCGCGGTGGACCAGATGATGAGCGCGACAACGCAGGTACGGTGATGCGACATCTGGTTCTTTCTCTGGTGCTGCTGGCGCCATTTGCCGCCCAGGCTGACATCGTGGTGCCGACACGCACGATCCGGGCCAAGGAAGTCATTTCTGCGGCCGATCTCGAGTTGAAGCCAACAGATGTTGCCGATGCAATTTCAGACCCTGATCTTCTGATCGGACAAGAGGCCCGGGTGGCGCTCTACCCCGGTCGGCCAATTCGCGGCTCTGATGTCGGGCCACCTGCCATCGTGGATCGAAACGATCTGGTCGTGCTGGTGTTCAGCAGCCAACCCTTGTCGATCACCACAGAGGGCCGGGCCTTGGGGCGCGGCGCGGCGGGGGATCGCATTCGGGTCATGAACCTTTCATCCCGAACAACCGTAACAGGCCGAATCCGTCCGGACGGTCAAATCGAGGTACAATGATGCACGGATTGCCAAAAACCCTTGTCCTGACGGCTTTTGCCTTGTCCGCATGTGGACGAATGGATCATTTGGGCAAACCGCCAAGTTTCACACCCAACGAGGATTCCCCGGAACAGGTTGCAATGTTGTGGCCGGGATTGCCATTGCACACCCAACCCCAGCGAAACGTCGACCGGTCCTCTTTGTGGAGCGGCGGGCAGCATTCGTTGCTGGGCGACCAGCGGGCGATCAAGAAAGGCGACATTCTGACCGTCGTCATCGAGCTGGACGAGAAGGCAGAAATTTCGAACAATACCAGACGATCCCGATCTGGGTCCGAGAACCTCGAAGTCCCCAGCCTCTTCGGCCTGCCTCAGCGCGTGCAAAAGAACCTGCCCCAGGGCGCGTCATTGGATGAAGCCGTTTCGATTGAAGCGGATTCCTCGAGCTCTGGCCGGGGATCCGTCAGGAGAAACGAAAAACTGACTCTGCGTGTTGCCGCAACAGTGCTGGATGTGTTGCCGAACGGAGTTCTTTCAATATCGGGATCCCAGGAGTTGCGGGTCAACTTCGAACTGCGAGAGCTTCTTGTGACGGGATATGTCCGCCCGCAGGACATCTCGCGGCAAAACGAAATAACCTATGACAAAATCGCGTCAGCGCGCGTGTCATATGGCGGCAGAGGGCAGATAACGGATGTCCAGCAACCCCGCTATGGTCAGCAAGTTCTTGATTCCCTTTTGCCGTTCTGAGGTGAGATCGTGGTCGCGAAATTGATTCCCGTGATTTTTCTGATTGTTGGACTCGGCGCGGGTATTGGCGCGGGTCTGGTTCTTGCACCTGCAAAAAAACCTGAAACTGCCGTTGCCGAAAAAGAAGCAGTCAAAGAGGATAAGTCGGCCGGCAAAAAAACCGGGAAATCAAAGGAAAAAGGCGAGGGGGAAAGCTTTGGTTATCTGAAAATGACCAAGCAATTCGTCGTCCCCGTTGTAAAAGACGACCAGATCGAAGCCATGGTAACGCTGTCGCTGAGCCTTGAGGCGAACCCGGGCATTACAGAAACCTTTTATGCAATCGAGCCTAAACTCAGGGATGGCTTTCTTCAGGTTCTTTTTGACCATGCAAACACGGGCGGCTTTGACGGGGCTTTTACAGAATCCGGGAACTTGGATGTATTGCGGAATTCCTTGCTGGAAGTGGCGCGCAAAGAATTTGGCGACGACGTGTCCAAAGTGCTGATCCTGAGTGTAAACCGACAAGACAGCTGACACTGACCGGCCCGATACGTCGGGTCGGTCAAGCTAGGGCCCGAAGTGCTTTTTGGCATTTGCTTTTCGGTTTGCCTGCTGAACTTTCTTTCGCAATTTTTCCACCGCTTGTTTTCGCCCAAAGGCAGTACGCAAAGCTTCCATTCCGGCCAGTTTCTGCGCGCGCGTTCGTGCCAGTTGCAGGTTCAATTGTCTCCGCGTCGCGGACTCCCAACTATTCCAGAGTACGTCGGTCCCTGAAACCTGATAGCCTTCGACCTTGGTGCTGTCTTGGCGCGCCTGACGGAGTTGACCGTCCAATCTGGCAAGTTGCTGCTTGATCCGTGCCTCGGCCTCCAGGATCGGTCGCAGCGCTTGAAATTGCTTCTGAAACGCTGCGTTGGTCACTTTTTCCAGATCGGGTAATTGCGTGTGAGTCATCGAACTTGCTCCTTCGCGCGTTTTCGCATCGCTTCGGCAAACCGGATCGCGGCGGCAACAGGACGATAGTGCTCTTCGGCGATCTCCTGACCTATTTCCACGGTCGCGTGAAGGGCACGAGCTGTGTGAGGGTCTGAATGGATCGGAACGCCTGCTTCTCCTGCGGCGGATCGGATGGTGGCGGCGATTTCGTCCACCCCTTTGGCAACGCAAACCGGGGCGCTGCCCGCAACCCGTGTCCATTTAAGCGCCACAGCATAATGGGTGGGGTTTACGATCACGACATCCGCGCCTGGAACATTTGCCAACATTTGGTTGGTTGCGATTTCCTGTGCGCGCTGGCGCCGGTGTTGTTTGACATGTGGGTCGCCCTCGGCATCCTTGGTTTCATCCATGATCTCCTTGCGGGACATACGGTTCTTGCGCATGTGTTCGGCATATTGCCAAAGGAAATCGACGACCCCGATGGCCAGTGCGATTGCGATCACGATGAACAGAAAGCGAAACAGCAGGTTCATCATGAGCAGAATGGATGACTTTGCCGGTGCCGCGCTGGCAGACAGAATCTCGGTTAGATTGGCTTTCAGAAAAAGCGCAAGGCAGGTGCTGTAGATCAACAGTTTGGTGGTGCTTTTGGCAAACTCGAACAGGCCACCCCGCCCGAACTTGTTCTTTGCGTTCGAAACCAGAGAGATACGCGAAAGCTTTGGTTTCAATTTGCTTGGGGCAAAGATCAGCGCGCGCTGGGCGATCAAGTTCAGCAGAACAGCCGCCGCAGGAAGGCAGAACAGCAAAGCAACAGGCAGCAGGGCACTTTTCAAAACCCCCGCAACCGGAGAATGCGATGGCCCATCCGTCAGAAGCCGTGCAAATGCGTCGGACTGATCGATCAGAACCATGAACCCGATGCCCATCTGCTCGACGCTGTATTGACCGACTGTAAGCAGGGAGATCAGAAGCCCGGTATATGCCGCCACAACCGACAAGTCGTTGGATTTTGGAACCTCACCCTTCTCGCGCGCCTTCAGCAGCTTTTGCGGTGTTGGTTCGTATGACTTGTCGCTGTCGTCATCACCTGCGCTCATCTTTGCGCTCCTATCGGGTTGGTGAAGAAGGCAACCAGCGCGTCAGCCCACACGGACAGGATCAGCGGTGTACCGGCGAACAGCAGAAACAGCCCGGCGAAGGTTATTGCAGGAGCGCCTACGAAGGCCACCATCAGCTGGGGCATTGCCCGGTTGATGACCCCAAGTGCCAGGTTGTAGATCAAAGAGGCGATGACGAACGGCGTTGCCAGTGCAAAAGCCAGCCCAAAGCTGTTGGCGACCTGATGCAATCCCCAGCGCGACGCATCCGCGGCATCAGGTGCCAGCCCTATTGGGAACAGGGCATAACTCTGGATCAGGAACTGCGCGGCCCGGATGTGCAGGTCCATGATTACGGCAAGTGTCAGTCCTGCCAGGGTCAGCAGGTATCCCATGGCGGGGACCGGATCGGCCGCCGCGCCACCCAGCAGTTGCGACAATGACGTGGACTGAGCCGCAATAGACCCCGCGGTTTGCAGCGCGAGAACGAACAGGCGCAGGCCTATCCCCAGGACAAGCCCGATCAGAACTTCGGTGCCGACCAGCCGCACGATCGTCCAAAGGCTGGGATCAATTCTGACGGGGGGCGCAGCGGGCAGTATGATCAGCGTGAAAGCAACGGAAGCACGAAGCTTTACCCGTGTCGGAATACTGCGCTCACCGAAAGCTGGAAGCAGCGAGCCAAGAGCGGAGACGCGCAGAAACACGACAAAGGCCTGCCAGATTGCTTCGGCCAACTGCGACAGCATCTCTGGCGGCAGGGCAATCACGCTGCAACAGTTCCGACCAAGGCAGGTTTGGCTTCCAGCCCGATTTCTTCGAAGGACAAAACCGGGTTGGACACGCCGCGTGCCTGCATGACGGTGCGCAGCAACCGACGGCGCCGGGTCGAGGTCACGACGGCCGGAAACAGACCGTTGTCAGCGGATTTGGCGATGGTGCTCACGACTCCGTCGGCCAGTTTGTTGAACACGTTCGGGGGCAGCGCGACATCTATGCCGGTAATTGGGGCGTCAATCTGGTAAGAGGCGAATGTGTCCTCCCATTCCGGGGCCAACTGGATCAGAGGGATCGAACCATCCTCGCGCTTCATGTCCGCGACCAACTGAAAGCCAAGACGCTGACGCACAAGTTCACAGATGCCTTCGGGCTGGGTTGTGGTCAGCCGCGCCTCGGCGACACTTTCAAGAATCAGCGCCATGTTCCGGATCGACACACGTTCGTCGAGCAACAGGCGCAGAACAGCGTGCAACGTGTCGATCGGCACTTTGTCGGGGATCAGTTCATCCAGCAGCTTACGGTTGGCTTCGGCGCGTACCGAGTCGCTCAGGCGGGTCATTTCCGACAGCAGGCGCCGGAGGGATTTCAGTGTCAGCAGGCGCGAGAAGTTCTGTTTGATGATCTCCAGCAGATGGGTTGCAAGAATCTCGGGCGGTGAAACTATGGTGGCACCGCTCAGCGCGGCGTCCTCCTGATCTTTCGGCAGGATCCAGCGCGCTGGAGCACCATAGACCGGCTCGGTCACGTCATTGCCCTCCGGCAGCAGGTCAAACCCGTCCTGCACGAGCGCCAGGATGAGATCGGGATGCAAGACACCGCGTGCCTGTTCGACGCCCTGAACCTTGATCACATACGTTCCGGTCGGCAGGTCGGCGCGGTCGGTCAGGCGGATTTCGGGCAGGATCAGGCCAAAGGTCGACGCCACATAGGTCCGCATATTGGCAATACGGGCGTCCAGCCCCGTGCCAGGATTCAGAACCATGCTGACCAGATCCGGAGCGAATTCCAGATGGACATCATCCAGGTCCAAGATGTCGCCGATAGCCTGGGATGTCGGCGCTTCGGTTTCGGTCGAGGGCAGGTTTGCCGACGCGTCTGCGTCTTGCTGCTTTCGGTGAACATTGTAAGCCGCATATCCCAGAATGGCCGCGCCGAGGATGAACGGCAGAAAAGGAAGACCGGGCACCAGAGCGAACAGGACCATGAGCACCGCGACGGTGGACAATGCTGCCGGGTGGCGGCCAAGTTGAGAAAAGATGGCGTTGTCCGTGGCCCCCTGCGTGCCGCCCCGTGCCAGCAGAAGGGCGGACGCTATGGAAATGATGACGGCGGGAATTTGGGACACCAACCCGTCGCCGACGGTCAGAATCGCATAGGTTTCGAACGCCGAGGCCACGGGCATTCCATGTACGACGACGCCCATGACCAGGCCCATGACAAGGTTCAGCAACGTGATCAGAAGCCCGGCGACGGCGTCACCTTTCACGAATTTCGACGCACCGTCGAGCGAACCGAAGAATGTCGTCTCCTGCTGTTCCAGCTCTCGCCGTTCCTTGGCCTGCTGATGATCGATTGCCCCGGCGGACATGTCGCTGTCGATCGCAAGTTGTTTGCCGGGCATCCCGTCCAACGCAAAGCGCGCGCCGACTTCGGCCATTCGGGCGGCGCCTTTGGTGATGACCATGAAATTCACGATCAGCAGCACGCCGAACACCACCAGGCCAAGAAAAATGCTGCCGCCCATGACGAAACTGGCAAAACCCTCGATCACGTCTCCTGCCGCATTCGGGCCGGTGTGCCCCTGCCCGATGATCAGTTTCGTCGACGACACATTCAGCGACAGGCGCAACATCAAAGATGCCAGCAGAATCGTCGGGAAGGACGAAAAGTCCAGCGGGCGTTCAATGAACAGGGTCAGGGTGAAGATCAGGATGGCCAGCGCAAAGGAGGCCGCCAACCCCACGTCCAGAACCCAGGCTGGCATGGGCAGGATCATCATGACGATGACCGTCATCAGCGCAATCGCCAGCAGGACAGTAGGCGAAAACAGCGACTGGATGTTTACCTTGGGCACGCGAAACTCCTAGTTGAAGGCGATAAACGCGGTTGCGGCGCCTGCGGCTGGCACCAGAGACCCAAGCGCGCCGGTGCGGGGCGAGGCCGTCGGAATGGGAATCAAGGGGAGGCCAGCCTCGGTGAACGGATCCCGAGACGTGCCCGCAACCCGGGTTCGGGGGGGCCCTTCGAGCTGTGCCAGCACCGTTTGAAACCGCTCTTTGTAAGCTTCGGCAAGGGGTGCCGTGCGGGAATGATAAGCCCCTGCGGCTGCGGGCCACGATCCAAGCTCGGCATGGAGTTCATTCAGGAACCGGGCGGCGTAGGTCGCGTTCTCATCTGGATCGAACATCGCGTCGATCGAACGGAAGGCTTTGCCGTGCCAGCGATAATTGATCTGAAAACAGCCGACATCAAAGCTGCGGGTGCCCGATTTGAAGATTTTGAACGCATAGGCCTTGGCTTCGACCTCGGACTTGAACCAGTACCCCTGGCCGCCGACGTTGATCGTCCAGGGCCAAGGCTGCAACCGGCCGTCCAGCCTGCGCCCTGTTTCAACGCGCGAGATGGCGCGCAGCACGTCCAGGGGCACGCCTTCGGACAAAGCGGCGCGGCGCGCGGCATGATCGCACAGGTCACCGGTTTTGGCATCTGGCATGGCAAACCCTGCCTGCGCCAAAAGCACATGCACCAACATGAGTAACAGCGGGAATTTCTGATTTGGCATTCTGCCGGTCCGGGATTCTGATCTCTCCCGGCCAAGCTAGCCAACGATCGGTTTACAGAGAGTTATCGCCGCTTCAGTTTCGATCTATCCTGCGCCCGAAAACAACGCTGGTATTGGTGCGCAAGACACCGGGAATTTTCGCCAGGTCATCGACCAGAATGTCCAGATCCTCCAGCCTCGGCGCCTCTGCGGACAGCATAAGGTCGAACTCTCCGTTGATCGATAGGCACAGTTTGACTTCAGGGTAGGCTTCGAGCCGCTTGATGATCCGGCTGGTTTCCTTTTGCTGCACTTCGAGCATGACGATGACCTGCACTTTCGGGGTGTCTTCGGTGGACCCGAGGCGCACGGAATATCCTTCGATCAGGCCGCGCTGTTCCATCCGGTTTATTCGCTCGTGCACGGTTGTCCGGGCAACACCCAGCGTGGTCGCAATCTGCGTGGTCGAGGCGCGTGCGTTGGCTTGCAGGGCGGCGATGATGCGACGGTCAAGCTGGTCCATTGGGGCTCTGGTTTGTGGTCATTGCGGGTTGAGATCAGGTCCAAGCGCCCGCTCAGGGTTCGCGCGGGATGCGCGGGTGCAGATCGTCGATGATGATCGGATGCGCGTGCGGGCCCGACCCGGCCAGATGTGGATGATCGGGCGGCAGGTCGGGGTGATCATGGGTGATCGGTTCCTGGTCGAGGCGCGGCCACAGGCCGATTGCACCGACGACGCCCGCCACGGACAGCGTCGCCATGCTGCTGAGTGTGACCGTCGGGCCGAACACGGTCATCAACCACCCCGCCAGCGGGTAAAGAACCAGCCAGCAACCATGCGACAGGGTAAACTGTGCGGCGAAGACGGCTGGGCGATCCTCGGGGTGGGCCGACCGGGTCAAAAGGCGGCCCGAAGGTGTCAGGGTGGTGGAATATCCGAAACCGGTGAATGCCCACAACGCGGTCAGCAACCCAAGCGACAGAGGAGCAATTGCGGCCAACATCGCGGCGACGGCCATGGAACCAGTGGCAAAAACGGCGCCCGCGACCATGACGCGACGGTCCTCGATCCGGTCCAGAAGGCGGGGCAAGGTAAAGGCTGCAAGCATCGATCCGCCCCCGAAACCGGCCAGGGCAATGGCCACCGCGCTTTCCGACAGGCCCAGATTGGCGCGCACGATGACCACGGTGTTCACGATCACCATCGAGCTCAGCGCCGCCGCGCTCCAGCTGAGTGCAAGCAGCCCGCGCAACCTGGGTGTTTTCAGATAGATACGTATGCCGCGTGTGGTGCGGTCATAGATGCCGCGGGGTCGGCTTGGCTTGGGTGACGGAAGCACGACCGAGACAACCAGCAATGCCGATGCGACAAAACCAAGCGCGGTACCCCAGAACAGGCTGTTGAAGCTGACCAGCAGCAGCAATGCGGCGGCGAACATCGGGCTCAGCAGGCTTTCCATATCGTAGGCCAGGCGTGACAGCGACAAGGCACGCGTGTATTCAGCTTCGTCTGGCAGCACGTCCGGAATCGTGGCCTGAAAGGCGGGCGTAAAGCCCGCCGACGCCGATTGGAGCACGAAGATCAGCACGTAGATTTGCCAGACTTCAGTCACGAAAGGCAGACATACTGCAACCGCTGCGCGGATCAGGTCCAGCACGACCAACATCTTGCGACGATCCAGACGCTCGGCAAAAGCAGCGGCGAGCGGTGCAACGGTGACATAAGCCACCATCTTGATCGTCAGTGCCGTGCCAAGGACAAGTCCCGCAGCATTCCCGGCCAGATCAAAGGCGAGCAGCCCAAGGGCGACCGTGGCCAGCCCGGTTCCGGTCAGAGCAACGATCTGGGCGGCGAACAGGTGGCGGTAGGTGCGGTGTTTCAGAATACTCAGCATGGCTCAGAGGTACTTTGTAATCGCCTTGAAGTCTTCGATCCCACCGCCATCGTCGTCAGCGGACAGGCAGTGTTCGATATGATCATGAATCAAAGCGCGTTTGGCATTGGTGACGGCCTTTTCTACTGCAAACAACTGTTGGGCGACGTCCGAACAGGGGGCTTGCCCCTCGAGCATGGCAATGACCTTGGCCAGGTGCCCATGGGCCCGCTTCAGCCGGGCCGTAATCTGTGGATGTGACTGGTGGGCGTTGTCTGACATGGCTTATCCATATCCCCCCGATGGGGATATGGTCAAGGATTTGGCATCGAATGGCCCGCGACTTTCGGACGGCGTTGAGTTTGGGGACCAAACCGCCTATCTCGGGGGCGATATCGCACAAAGGAATAGTCGCGTGGCGAACCATTTGTACAAAAACGATCTGCCGGATGGGCTGGATCTGGGCCCGGTTGTGGCCATTGACTGTGAAACCATGGGGCTGAACCCGCATCGCGATCGCCTGTGCGTGATTCAAATGTCAGGCGGTGACGGAAACAGCCATATCATCCAGGTGGACAAGGGCCAGACCGAAGCCCCAAACCTGAGTGCCATGCTGGAAAACCCCGATGTCCTGAAGCTGTTCCATTTCGGGCGGTTCGACATCGCCGCGATGTATCACACCTTTGGTGCCCTGGCCGCGCCGGTTTACTGCACCAAGATCGCCAGCCGGCTGGTGCGCACCTACACCGACCGCCACGGGTTGAAGAACCTGTGCCAGGAACTGATCGGCGTAGATATCTCGAAACAACAGCAGATGAGCGACTGGGGCGCTGAAACCCTGACCGATGCTCAGCTGGACTATGCGGCCTCGGACGTTCTTTATCTGCACCGCCTGCGCGACGAGTTGAACAAGCGACTGGCGCGCGAGGGCCGGACCGAGATGGCGCAGGCCTGTTTTGATTTCCTGCCGATGCGTGCGAAGCTGGATCTCGCCGGTTGGCCCGAAACGGATATCTTTGCACACTCATGACCGACACCGAAGCATTCCTGAGAACCGCCCGCCAGGTCGTCACCGACGAGGCCCGCGCGCTGGATGTGCTGGCCGACAGCCTTGACGAGCATTTTGCAGAGGCGGTGCATCTGATCCTGAAAGCCACCGGGCGCATCATCATCAGCGGCATCGGAAAATCGGGCCATATCGGCCACAAGATTGCCGCCACTCTGGCCAGTACCGGAACGCCCGCCTATTTCGTGCACCCGGCCGAGGCCAGCCATGGCGATCTGGGCATGGTTTCCAAAGGCGATGTGGTGCTGGCGATTTCGAATTCTGGCGAAGCGCCCGAGCTGGCCAACCTGCTTGCCTTTACGCGCCGCTTTGGCATTCCGCTGATCGGGCTATCCAGCAAGCCAGAAAGCACGTTGATGAAACAGGCCGATGTGCATCTGCTGATACCGTCGATGGGCGAGGCCTGCGGTTTCGGCATGGTGCCTTCGATCTCGACGACGCTGACCCTAGCCATGGGCGATGCGCTGGCCATTGCGCTGATGAAGTATCGCGACTTCCGCCCCGAGGATTTTCGCGCCTTCCACCCCGGCGGAAAGCTGGGTGCACGGCTGAGTACGGTGCGTGACCTGATGCATACCGGCGACGCCTTGCCTCTGGTCGCGGCGAACACCCCGATGAGCGACGCGCTGATCGAAATCAGCCAAAAGGGTTTCGGCGTGGCCGGTGTAACGGATGCGCAGGGGCATTTGTCGGGCATCATTACGGACGGTGACTTGCGGCGACACATGGACGGTCTGCTGGACAAAACGACCGAGCAGGTCATGACCGCCAATCCGACCACCATAACACCGGACGCATTGGCCGAAGAGGCGGTGGCGATCATGAATGATCGCAAGATCACTTCGCTGTTTGTGGTCGACGAGGCTGCATCCGGGCAGGCGCTGGGTCTTCTGCATATCCACGACTGCTTGCGCGTCGGTCTGGGCTGAGGGAGGCCGAATTGGACAGGTATTCCCGCATGGTACAGTTCCTGAAGGTTCTGTTGCCGCTTGCGGCCATTCTGATGCTGTCCACAGTGTTCCTTCTGTCGCGCAGCATCGAAACCAACGTAACGGTGCCATTCGCCGAAAAAGACATTGACGAGCGGTTGGCGCAACAGGTGGTCACACAGCCGAAGTACCGCGGGACAACCCGCAAAGGCGAAGATGTCCAGATCGAAGCTATCCAAGCCAAGCAGGGCGACGAAGACGAAACCCCGAACGCATCCGAATTTCGGGGCAGTCTGGGGCTTCTCAGTGGTGGAACGATATTTCTGGATTCCAATTCAGGTTTGATCCGCCCTGATGAGCGTACGGCAACTTTTGTCGGCGACGTGGTGATTACCACTGCCGACGGACTTCAAGTCACGACTGACCTGCTCAACACGTCGCTGGACGAAATCCGGGGCGACACGCCGGGGCGGGTGAACGGAACCGGGCCGATCGGCAATTTTTCCGCCGGACGCATGACCTTTGGGACTGAAAAAAAGGACGGACCGGTCCATATTGTTTTTACAGACGGCGTGAAGCTGGTATACGAGCCTGAAAAAGCAGAAAGATAACCTGTGTTCGATTTTCGTTTTGTTCCTTTGTGCCTTGCTCTGTTTGCAGGTGCCGTAACCGCGACTGCGCAGGAGGCGCAGGTGGCTTTTGGTTCCGCAAATGCCGACCCGAGCCTTCCGGTCGAGGTCACGTCCGAAACGTTGAACGTCAACCAGGAGGACGGTTCTGCCGAATTCCTCGGAAATGTCGTCGTCATTCAGGGCGAAATGCGGCTGACTGCTGAGCGGGTTCTCGTGATCTACAACGAGGAACGCTCGGCGATTGAACGGATGGAAGCCACCGAGAATGTTGTTCTGGTCAGCCCGCCGGATGCGGCAGAGGGCGATTGGGCGGAATACACGATAGATTCCGGTGTGATCGTCATGAAAGGCAATGTCCTGCTGACGCAAGGCCCCAGCATCATCAGCGGCGATCAGATGAACGCCAATCTGACAACGGGCACAGCGACCATGACCGGTCGCGTCAAGACGATCCTTCAGCAGGGAAACAACTGATGGCGCGACCCGACTTGTCAGTGGCCGAAGGCAATTCCGGGCTGCGCATCGAGAAACTGCGGAAATCCTACCGTAAGAAAACGGTGATCCGCGATGTCTCGATGACACTGGACCGGTCCGAAGTCGTTGCCCTGTTGGGACCCAACGGGTCGGGTAAGACCACGACCTTTTATTCCGTGGCGGGGCTTGTTTTCCCAGAGGCCGGCAAAGTCACGATTGACGGCCAGAATGTTACGACGTTGCCGATGTACCGGCGTGCGCGGATGGGCATCGGTTACCTGCCGCAGGAGATGTCGATCTTTCGCGGCATGAGCGTCGAAGACAATATCGCCGCGGTGCTGGATATCACGGTTCCTCATGCTCACAGGCGGAAAGAACGGCTGGAAGAGCTGTTGTCAGATTTCTCGATCGAACATCTGCGCCGCGCGCCTGCTCTTGCCCTTTCCGGCGGTGAGCGCCGCCGCGTTGAGATAGCGCGATGTTTGGCCGCAGATCCGAAATATCTTTTGTTGGACGAACCATTTGCGGGTGTTGATCCCATCAGCGTCGGCGATATCCGGCATCTGGTTGCCGACCTTAAAAAACGGGGGATCGGTGTTCTGATCACCGACCATAACGTGCGGGAAACGCTGGAAATTGTCGACCGCGCCTATATCCTGCATGACGGGCAGGTTCTGATGTCGGGCACACCGGACGAGGTCGTCGAGAACGAGAATGTCCGCCGTGTCTATCTTGGCGAAAACTTCCGTATTTCATAGGCTTGTTTTGGTCTGCGTCGGATGCATGGCGGAAATCGCGTATATACACACCTGTTTTGATTGACTCTTCCGTCGTCTCTTGCCTCAATTGTCCCATGGCATTTACCCGGTTCCAGTCTGGAGATCGTTGTCCCTTCGTTGAAGGGCTGGAGTTAAGACAACCGCGGAAAGTGTCTCGACCCCCCACCCGATAAAAACAAGTTCGTCGCGTAACGTGACGTCAGAATGGGTGTGAATTGTGAAGGAGATCACATGCGTTACCAAATCAGCGGAAAACAGATCGACATCGGTGCGGCGCTTCAGACTCACGTGCAGACCGAATTGGGCGAGGTTGTGAGTAAATATGCTCAGCGGCCTACCGATGCCAACGTCGTCTTTTCCCGTTCAGCGCATGAATATGTATGCGAAACAACAGTGCACCTGTCCACCGGGCTGACCGCTCAGGCCAAGGCGCATGCAACCGAAATTTATGCGGCGTTCGAGGCATGCTGCGACAAAATGGAAACACAGCTGCGGCGCTACAAACGTCGTTTGAAGGACCACCACAAGGATCGGTCCGAGCCGGTTGAACTCTTTGGGGCGTCCTCTTATATCCTCGCCTCTGACGAATCGGACGCGGCCGATGAACCCGAATCGCTACAGCCCATGATTGTGGCTGAGATGGAAACAAAAATCCCATCTTTGAGCGTTGGTGAAGCCGTGATGCAAATGGAACTTGCCGGTGCCCCGGTGCTGGTGTTCAGAAATGAGAACAAGGATGGATTGAACGTCGTGTATCGTCGCGAAGACGGTAACATCGGCTGGATTGATCCTTAACAGGCAAGGATACGGGGCCGCACCCGCCGACGCGGGTGCCGTGCCTATGGAGCGTGATCATGGAGCTTTCGAGCATACTGAAGCCCGAAGCAGTGCGTGTACTATCCGCCGCTTCCAGCAAGAAGCGGTTGTTTCAGGAAATCGGCGATGTCGCAGCCGCCAATCTGGGGCTCGATTCTCAGGCCGTCGTCGACTGTCTGCTTGAACGGGAAAGCCTGGGCCCGACCGGCGTGGGGCATGGCGTGGCGCTTCCGCACGCACGTTTGCCCGAGCTGGATTCGGTTTCCGGCGTATTCGTTATGCTGGAAAAGCCCATCGACTTTGGATCAGTTGATCGTCAACCCGTGGACATCGCCTTTGCACTGTTTGCACCGGAAGAGGCCGGCGTCGATCACCTCAAGGCGCTGGCCCTTGTGTCACGCACGCTGAGGGACACCTCGGTGTGCACCAAGCTTCGGGCGAACCCCGATCCGGTCAAGCTTTATGCGATCCTGACCGAAGCGCAGTCCATGCAAGCAGCGTAATCAGAAAAAAAGCCCCCGGATTTCGGGGGCTTTTTTGTGTGTACGGTGATCGGGGTCAGCCGCCGGTTCCCATTTCCAGCGTCCACCAGATTTTCCCGCCTTTTTCCTGATGCCAGGCGAACCCCATCTGCGTGGCCTTGGGGTCCATGATCACGGCGCGCGGTCCGGGTTCCTGCATCCAGGCGGCAAGGGTTTCGGTTTCGGTTTCGTAGGTCTCGGAAATGGCTTCACCGAGGAACGTGCCGAAATATCCGACCCGTGCAGCCCGATCGATCGGAGAGGAGCCGTCGGACCCGAAGTGCCAGGGCCGGTTCTGTCTGGCCATGTCCTTGGAATGGGTCGCCGCTGCTGCGTTCAGCTGCGCGTTCAGCTGGACAGGCTGCAATCCTTGGGCCTGACGCAGGGCATTGACCGAATCAACCATACGGAACTGCAACTTTTCCGGGTTGCCGCGAATTTTGTAGACCGTGGGCAGCGGGCGACCGTCTGCACCGATGGTCGTGGTGCCGGTGTCTGTACATGCCGCCAGCGCGACAAAGCAAATCAAGAGTAAAGAAACGATACGCGTCATGATCGACCTGGTTATTGTGTCATTACAGGGCATAGCGCGCCTGACAGCTCTGAGCAAACGCGCAATAGCCTAAACTTGCGTGATTCTGCCGGTTTGATTTGCGACTGAAGCATTCTGGCAATAGAATGTCACGGATTTCAGACCTCACTTGAACACAGGACCCGTTGTCATGGTCAAAAAGCGCATTCAAACGTCCACACGCAGGGGTTTTCTGGCTGGGGCCACTGCAACGCTGGCAACACCCGCACTGGCGCAGTACATCCCCGGTGATCCGCTGCGCCCTGCACCCGAACCCGAACCGTCGGTGCGCCGCAACGTATCGGGTTTCCGGGCGCTGGATTGGCAGCCGTACTTTTCGAACACCAGAAACGGTGCCATTCTGGTCGATACCGTGTCGCGCGCGCTGCACTATTGGTCAGATGATCAAAGTATATACAAACTCTACCCTTCATCGGTTCCCCTGACCGAGGAACTGACCCGCCGGGGGCGTACCAGCGTGATCAGAAAGGTTGAAGGGCCCAGCTGGTCTCCGACACCGTCCATGAAAAAGCGAAACCCGGAATGGCCTGACTATATCCCTCCGGGGCCGGATAACCCGCTGGGAACACATGCTTTATACCTGAGTTGGAAGTACTATCGCATTCACGGAACGCACGATACGCGAAAAATCGGACGCCGGTCGTCGAATGGCTGTATCGGTCTGTTCAACGAAGACATTGCCGAGCTGTTCTCGATGGCGAAGGTCGGCACGCAAGTGTTGCTAATTTGACGACATTTTCGTGTGGGAACCCGCTTAGCGGTCAAGTTGCAATTGCATTCCAGCGTCAATGCTGATTAGAAAAAACCACGAGGTAAGTCTTAGATGTGTGGTTCCGGGCATTGGAACTGCGCAAATTCTGGAGGTTAATATGAAGAAACTCGTTCTCGCTGCTGCACTGACTGCTGCTGCTTCGACCGCTTATGCTGGTAACCTGGAAGAGCCGGTTGTTGAAGCACCTGTTGTTGTAGAAGAAACTCAGGGTTCGTCGCAGGGCATCCTGCTGCCGCTGATCCTGCTGGTCGTTGTTGCTGCTGCTGTTGCTGCAAGCTAATCCAACACGGAATTCATGAAAAAGGCGGTGGAGCAATCCACCGCCTTTTTTATTTTCCCAAGGCTGTGCAGGTCAGTCCAGCCAGCCGCGCAAGTTTTCTTCGATCACTGTGCCCAATGCAGCTATGTGCGCCGCATCGTCATTGAGACATGGAATATAGGTGAAGGTTTCGCCGCCCGCTTCTTCGAAGCTTTCCTTGATCTCTTCGTTGATCTCTTCCAGCGTTTCGATGCAGTCGGCCGAGAAAGCCGGCGCGATGACCGCTATGTTCTTTTTGCCCTGTTTGGCCAAATCCGCCACATGATCCACTGTATAGGGTTTCAGCCATTCCTCGGGGCCGAATCGCGACTGGAACGTTGAAACCAGTTGATCGTCAGACCATCCCAGCCGTTCCTTCAGCAGCCGTGTCGTCTTGGCGCACTGGCAATGATAGGGGTCACCCTGTTGCAGATACCGTTCCGGCATCCCGTGATACGAGCAGACCAGAATATCGGGTTTTATCTCCGCCGCTGCATAAGCACGTTCAACGGATTGCGCCAGAGCGTCGATATAGGCGGGTTGGTCGAAATAGGCCGGTACGGTTCGCGTGGCAGGCTGCCAGGCCTCATCCATCAGTGCACGAAAGAACTGGTCATTGGCGGTGGCTGTGGTTGCGCCCGCGTATTGTGGGTAAAGCGGGAAAAACAGAATACGGTCACAGCCCGCGGCAACCATCTCGCGCACTTTGGACTTTGTTGACGGGTTGCCGTAGCGCATGCAGAAATCGACCATCACCTGATCCCCATACCGATCCTGCATCGCGTCGCGCAGCTTGGCAGTCTGGTCCTTGGTGATCGTCATCAGCGGGCTTTCGCCCTTTTCATGATTCCAGATCGATTTGTAGGCTTCACCCGAACTGAATGGCCGTTTGCTGAGGATGATTCCCTGAAGAATCGGTTGCCATTTCCATTTCGGATAGTCGATGACCCGCTGATCCGACAGAAACTCGTTCAGATAGCGACGCATCGGCCAATAGGTATAATTGTCCGGTGTGCCCAGATTGGCCAGCAAAATGCCAACACGGCCCATCTTGACCTTGGGATGGTCGGCAGGGGCATGAGCGGGACGAGTGGCATCAAACATTTGAGCATTCCTGAGTTTTCGTGTTCCGACCTGAGATAAAGGGATTTGGTTGCGCGTCAATCCGACAGTTTGCCCTCTTCCGTGCGCAGAGCATCTGCCAGGCGCATTTGGGCTGACCCCGGGCGCAGCGGCTTTGGTTGGCTGTCATCGGGGGACCAACCGGTCAGGCAAATCAGTTCGAAGGTTGCGGCGAGGCGGCCTGTTCCCGTCGAAAAGTGATCCGAATAGACGCGCTGTGCGGCTTCGAAGACTCTGCGCCGGGTCGGGCATTTCAACCGGGCAGCCAGAGCGTTGGTCTCACCCATGTCCCTCAGATCATGCATCAGGTGCCAGATATCGCGGTATTCTGCCGTCAGCGGTACGGCATCGGCCACTGGCAATGCCAGACCGGCCCGTTGCAGCAACCCACCCAGATCGCGCAGTTCGGCCATGGGGGCGATGCGGGGGCTGAGCCCGCCCGTGACTTCGATTTCGGCCTGACCCAGCGCGGCGCGCAATTCGTGAAGGGTCTCACCCCCAAGGCATACAACAAGAAGCAACCCATCCGGTTTCAAAGCCCTTTTGCATTGGATCAACTGTCCGACCGGGTCATTGGCGCAGTGCAGCGCCATCGCATGAATCACCAGATCATGCGCACCGAGTTGAAGTGACAGCACATCGTCATCCGCGACAATGGCGGCATCCGGAAAAACGTCTGCCCAAAGTTGTGGGAAAGGGGTCACAACCGCAGGTGCCGTAAAGGTTCTGTTAACCATGGAGAGCCGATCCTGAACCTCATCAATGGCGGCGCGGTGCAAGAACAGGGCGTCGTCCTTCGCGCGGGCGCGATGATGCAGAATGGCGTTTCGGTCGAAAAGAGAGGGTGCGGTGGGCTCGGGCAGTTTCATAGGTCGCAAGTATCGCATTGCGCAGCGGATTCAAACTGCCCTTGCATTGATCTATCCGCCGCGTTGCATGGGCTGCGGAGAGCTGACGGAATCCGATTTCGGCCTGTGTGGGGCGTGTTGGCGGGATACGCCGTTCATCGGTGGCACGGTTTGCGAAAGCTGTGGTGTGCCCGTGATCGGAAGTGCAGACAGGTTCCGGACCGAGTGCGACGATTGTCTGAAAACCCCTCCGCCCTGGAATGCGGGCCGCGCTGCGCTGATGTATGATGGGAAGGCGCGGTCACTTGTTCTGGCCTTGAAACATGGTGACCGGACCGAACTGGCCCGCCCCGCTGCGCGTTGGATGGCGCAGGCCGGACGCGATCTGCTGCGTCCCGGGATGGTGATTGCTCCGGTGCCGTTGCATTGGTCACGCCTGCTGAAACGGCGATACAATCAGTCTGCGCTGCTGGCACGCAACCTGGGGCAAGAAACCGGATTGGACTGCGTGCCGGATCTGCTGGTGCGCAAACGGAGGACCCCGGTGCTGGACGGAAAGACCGCGGGGGAAAGGGGCGACGTCTTGGCAGGCGCAATTGACATCCACCCAAGGCGGGCACTGCATTTGATGGGGCGCGATGTCCTGCTGGTGGATGACGTGATGACCTCCGGCGCGACGTTGGCGGCGTGCACGCGTGCGTGTCAGGCCGCAGGTGCAAATCATATTTTCGTGTTGGCACTGGCGCGCGTTGCCAAGGATGCCTAATTCGCCCAAGATCGCACGAAACCCAAAGGGACCGGAACATGAAGCCCGTAGAAATCTATACCTCGCCGCTCTGTGGTTTTTGCCACGCGGCCAAACGTCTGCTGAAGCAGAAAGGCGTTGAGTTCAAGGAAGTTGACATTCTGATGCACCCCAAAAGCAAGCCCGAAATGATCCAGCGTGCAGGCGGCAAACGCACCGTGCCTCAGATTTTCATCGGGACACAGCATGTGGGCGGCTGCGACGACCTTTACGAGCTGGAGCGGCAAGGCAAGCTTGACCGTCTGCTTGCGGCCTGATGAAGACCGCGCTGCTGCAAATCACCTCGTCGGATGATCCGGTCGAAAACCTGGACATGGTGCGCGCCATGGCGGCCGACGCGGCAGGGCAGGGCGCGCGGTTTATCCTGACGCCAGAGGTCACGAATTGCGTGTCAAACAGTACGACGCGGCAAAACGAGGTTCTTCAGCACGAAGAAGACGACATCACCTTGGCCGGCCTGCGGGATCAGGCCGCCCGACTGGGCGTGTGGGTGTTGATCGGGTCACTGGGGATCAAGACTCATGACGCTGACGGGCGGTTTGCCAACCGGTCTTTCATGATCGATCCGCAAGGTCGGATCGTGGCGCGTTACGACAAGATCCATATGTTCGACGTGCAGGTCACCGAGACCGAGACGTTCCGCGAATCAAAGAACTACCGCCCCGGCGAAAAGGCGGTCATAGCCGAAACCGATTTTGGCAAGGTGGGTTTGACCATCTGTTATGACATCCGGTTTCCGTACCTGCATGCGGCTTTGGCGCAGGCAGGCGCGCGAATCCTGACCGTTCCGGCAGCGTTTTCACCTGTTACGGGCGCCGCGCATTGGGAATCGCTGTTGCGGGCCCGGGCGATCGAGACAGGCTGTTGGGTCTTGGCCCCCGCGCAAACGGGGGAACACCCATCAACGCGCGGAAAGACGCGTTTTACCCATGGGCACAGCATGGTCGTCGACCCCTGGGGAAAGGTGCTGATCGACGCAGGTACCGATCCGGGCATTCACATTTTCGATTTGGATGATAGTTCTGTGACAGAGGCACGCCGCCGCGTGCCGTCGTTGACACACACCCGGTCTTTCACTGGACCCTGACAGAATTGAACAATGACGGAAGACACCAACGCCCTTGCGGTCACGCTGTTCAGCGAGATCCTGACCGCGGATCAGTTGTTGCGCAACCGGCTCAGCCGGGTGCTGCCCAAGGGTATGGAAATTTCGCATTTCTCGGTGCTGAATCATCTGGTTTTCGTCGGGGACGAACGTAGCCCGGCGCAACTGGCCAACACATTCCACGTGACCCGTGGCGCGATGACCAATACTTTGGCCAAGCTGGAATGGGCCGGGTACATCCACATCCGCCCCGACTGGGACGACGCCCGCCGCAAGATGGTGGCGATCAGCCCCGCAGGTCGACGGGCGCGGGATCAGGCGATTTCCTCGATTGCCCCGCTGATCAACCGCGTGGTCGGAGAGCTCGGGCCGGACCGGGTCCGCAGCGCCCTGCCAGTGCTTCGGGATTTGCGCATGCAGTTGGAGGGGGAATAACCCCCTACTGTGGCTTCACGCTCGCCGTCACGTAATTCACGCTCAAGTCCCGATCCGAGATAGACCAGCTCCAAAGGATCGGGTTGAACACGAACCCTTTGCGGTCCACCGGGTCCAGCCCGGCCTGACGCAGCAGGTCGAACAGCTCGTCCGGCGTGATGAACTTGTTCCATTCATGCGTGCCGCGCGGCAGCCAACGCATGACGACCTCGGCCCCGAAAATCGCCATGGCGTAGGATTTCGGGTTGCGGTTGATGGTTGAACAAATCTCCAACCCGCCGGGTTTGAGCAAGTGACGCGTGGCGGTCAGATAGGACAGGGGATCAGCCACGTGTTCGACCACTTCCATGTTCAGCACAACATCGAATTGCTCACCGGCAGCGGCCATGTCCTCGGCCGTGGTATGGCGATAGTCGATCTTCAGCCCGGACTGTTCAGCGTGAATGCGCGCCACGGGCAGATTGCGTTCCGCGGCGTCGGCGCCCACAACGTCGGCCCCAAGACGCGCCATCGGTTCGCTCAGCAGCCCACCGCCGCAGCCGATATCCAGCAGGCGCAGACCTTCGAACGGCACAGGCGACTTTAGGTCGCGATCGAATTCTCCGGCGATCTGCTGCGTTATATAGTCCAGCCGGCACGGGTTAAGCATGTGCAATGGTTTGAATTTTCCGTGCGGGTCCCACCATTCCGCGGCCATCGCCTCGAATTTTGCGATCTCGGACGGGTCCACCGTGTTCGGATGCGCTTGCATTCCTGTCTCCGTGTGCTCTTTTACGCTTAAGGACTATATAGGGCGATAATGGACAAGTACCCGGACCAAAAGCGCGCAGTTCAATATCTGTACCCGCCGATCGACCCTTTCGACCAGCGGATGGTCGATATGGGCGATGGGCACCGTATTTATGTGGAACAATGCGGTAATCCTGACGGCATACCCGTCGTGATCCTGCACGGGGGGCCGGGTGGGGGGTGCAGCCCGGCCATGAGGCGATACTTCGATCCACAGGCCTACAGGGTGATTCTGTTTGACCAGCGCGGATGTGGCCGGTCGCGCCCCACCGCCTCGGTCGAGGACAACACGACGTGGCATCTGGTGGCCGACATAGAGCGGCTGCGCAAACTCTTCGAGATCGAAGAATGGATCGCTTTTGGCGGAAGCTGGGGGGCGACTCTGGCGTTGATCTATGCCCAGACTCATCCCGACCGCGTCAGTCGACTGGTGTTGCGCGGGGTGTTCCTTGCGACTCAGGCCGAGCTTGACTGGTTTTACGGCGGTGGCGCCGGGCGGTTCTGGCCCGAGCAATGGCAGAAATTCACCTCGCTGCTGCCCGAGGTTGAACTGGACGACACCATTGCCGCCTATAACAAACGTCTGTTTTCGGGCGACCGCGCGACAGAGATCCTGTATGCGCGGGCCTGGTCGCATTGGGAAAACGCGCTGGCCTCGATCCACACCAACGGATCGGTTGGCGAAAGCCCCGGCGAATACGCGCGCACCTTTGCGCGGCTCGAAAATCACTATTTCACCAACAAGGCGTTTCTGGAAACGGACGGGCAGATTCTGGATCAGATGGACCGGATCGCGCATATCCCCGGCCATATCGTGCAGGGGCGCTATGACATGATCTGCCCGCCGCAGGCCGCGTGGTCGCTGGCGGAACGCTGGCCGAATGCCGAACTGAAAATGGTTCGTCAGGCGGGGCACGCCCTGTCCGAGCCGGGCATCAGCGCGGAACTGGTGCGAATCATGGACCGTGTGGCGGAGGGTGTCGCATGACCCGCATCGATCGCCGTGCTCTCTTTGCCTCTGGTGCCGCTGCCGCATTGCTGGCGGCGACAGGAGCATCCCTTGCTGGTACGCCCAAAAAAGGCGGGACATTGCGTCTGGCCGTTCCGCGCGATGACAGCCTCGAGCAAGTGGCGCGTGGGGCCGTTTTCGACACAATGACTGAAATCGCCCCGGATGGTACGTTGCGCGGTGAGCTTGCGACCGGCTGGCAAACCGACGCAGACGCACGGGTCTGGAACTTTGATCTGCGTGATGACGCGGTCTTTCACGATGGCGAACCGTTGCAGATTGCTGATGTCATGGCCGTTCTGGCCGAAATCGGAGGACCCGAGGCGCTTGCCCCCAACCGCCTGCGGCTTGAACTTGCCGAGGCAAATCCCGGATTGCCTTTCCTGTTGGCCGACAGCCGCTTTGTTGTTGCGCGCGCCGGTGAAACCGTATCCCCGTTGCGCAAGGCCAACGGCACCGGCTGCTATCGTGTCGAACGGGCAGAAGATGGCCGCCATTTTCTGGGCCGCCGTGTCGAGGGGCATTACAAAGATGGTCAGGCCGGATGGGCTGACGCGGTCGAGGTCATTGTAATCCCGGACCCCGCCGTGCGGGCCGAGGCGCTGCGGGACGGGTATGTCGATATCGCGGCGCTTCCGGATCGGGCCGGAATGCGAGGCACGCGCGGTGTCCGGTTCCACCCGTCCGAGGCCGACATGGCCCTTGCCGTATCGGATGCTGTCGGGATGCCGCGACAGATTGCCGGGAACGGTGCGCTGGACGATGGCCGCATCTCCGAACGGTGGTGGATGGTGTAAATCCAAATGCGCATCCCTCTGGGGGTTGCAGACTCGGGCCATCCTGCGTATATGCAGTTTCAACAGCGGCGCGTTGGACTTCTGGTCCAAGGCTCCACCGGAAAATTCGACGGGCCGCGCGCCCGTTTTTTTGTGCCCGACTGACAGGGTAGAGTACCAGATGACAAACGACCTGATAGCAAAAGCTGCCATTGACCGGCGACTGGCCGAGATCATCACGCCCGTGATCGAGGATCTGGGGTATGAGTTGGTCCGCATCCGCCTGATGAGCGGCAAGCAGACCACGCTTCAGATCATGGCCGACAAGCCCGATGGCGGTATCGAAGTGGATGATTGCGCCGAAATTTCCAACGCGGTCAGCGCCACGCTGGATGTCGAGGACCCAATCCTTGATGCCTATACGCTCGAGGTCTCGAGCCCCGGTATCGACCGCCCTCTGACCCGTCTGAAGGATTTCGAGACCTTCGAAGGGTATGAGGCCAAGATCGAGACCGCCGAGCTGATCGATGGCCGCCGACGCTTCAAGGGCGAATTGGCCGGGATCGAAGGGGACGAGGTTCTGATCAACATCCCCGAGGGGGATGAAACCATCACCATCGGTCTGCAATTCGACTGGCTGAGCGATGCCAAGCTGGTCCTGACCGATGACCTGATCAAGGAAATGCTGCGCCAGCGCAAGGATGCCGGCGCCCTGAACGAAAACGCTTTCGACGAGATTGAGACCGAAGGGTCCGAAGAGGAGACGAACTGATGGCAATCACCTCAGCAAACCAGCTGGAGCTGTTGCAGACCGCCGAGGCCGTGGCCCGCGAAAAGATGATCGACCCCGGCCTGGTTGTCGAAGCGATGGAGGAATCGCTCGCCCGTGCCGCCAAGAGCCGCTACGGCGCCGAGATGGACATCCGCGTCAGCATCGACCGCAAGACCGGCAAGGCGACGTTCACCCGTGTTCGAACGGTGGTCGAAGATGACGAGCTTGAAAACTATCAGGCCGAAATGACCGTCGAGCAGGCAAAGCAGTACATGGAATCGCCCGAGGTTGGCGACGTCTTCGTCGAAGAGGTTCCGCCGGTTGAAATGGGTCGGATTGCGGCTCAGTCCGCCAAGCAGGTCATCCTGCAAAAAGTGCGCGAAGCCGAGCGCGACCGTCAGTACGAAGAATTCAAGGATCGCGCGGGCACCATCATCAACGGTGCGGTCAAGCGCGAAGAGTTTGGCAATGTCATCGTCGATCTGGGCGGTGCCGAGGCCGTTCTGCGCCGCAATGACAAGATCGGCCGCGAAAGCTATCGCCCGAATGACCGGGTGCGCGCGTACATCAAGGAAGTGCGCCGCGAAGTGCGCGGCCACCAGATCTTCCTGTCGCGCACCGCGCCGGAATTCATGGCCGAGCTGTTCAAGATGGAAGTGCCGGAAATCTATGACGGCATCATCGAGGTCAGGGCCGTGGCCCGTGACCCCGGTTCGCGCGCCAAGATCGCTGTGATTTCCTATGATGGCTCGATCGATCCTGTCGGGGCCTGCGTTGGTATGCGCGGCAGCCGTGTTCAGGCCGTTGTGAACGAGCTTCAGGGTGAAAAGATCGACATCATTCCGTGGAACGAAGATCAACCGACTTTCCTGGTGAACGCGTTGCAGCCTGCCGAGGTCTCCAAGGTGGTTCTGGACGAAGAAGCCGGCAAGATCGAGGTCGTCGTGCCCGAAGAACAATTGTCGCTGGCCATCGGTCGCCGCGGTCAGAACGTGCGTCTGGCCAGCCAGCTGACCGGTCTGGACATCGACATCATGACCGAAGCCGAAGAATCGGCCCGCCGCCAGAAGGAATTCGAAGCCCGTACCAAACTGTTCATGGACAGCCTGGATCTGGACGAATTCTTTGCTCAGCTGCTGGTCTCGGAAGGCTTCACCAACCTCGAAGAGGTTGCCTATGTCGAGATCGAGGAACTGCTGGTCATTGACGGCGTTGACGAAGGTACCGCGCAGGAACTGCAAACCCGCGCCCGCGAATTCCTGGAAGCACAGGCCAAGGCGGCACTGGATGCGGCGCGTGAATTGGGCGCCGAGGACAGTCTCATTGAATTCGAAGGTCTGACACCCCAGATGGTAGAGGCGCTGGCCAGGGACGACGTGAAGACTCTGGAAGACTTTGCAACTTGCGCCGACTGGGAACTGGCCGGTGGCTGGACGACCGTCGATGGTGAGCGTGTCAAGGATGACGGTGTATTGGAGCCTTTCGGCGTAACGCTGGAAGAGGCGCAAGATATGGTCATGACCGCGCGTATCCTGCTGGGTTGGGTTGATCCGGCCGAGCTGGAACAGGCGGAAGAAGACGTCGACGGCGACGCAGCAGACGAGGAGGTCGAGGCCTGATCTCGGGCTTCGGGTGGCGTGTATGAGTCGCGGTGGCGCCCATAAGGATCGGTCCGACGGACCCGAGCGCAAGTGCATCGCCACGGGCGAGGTGCAGCCCAAATTCGGGTTGATCCGCTTTGTGACGGGGCCGGACGGTCAGGTTTTTCCGGATGTCGCGGCGAAATTGCCCGGGCGGGGGGTCTATGTGGCGGCGGATCGTGCCGCCCTGGACAAGGCCGTTGGCAAGAAACTGTTTGCGCGGGGGTTCAAGGCGCAGGTGTCTGTGCCGAAGGACCTGGCGGAAAAGGTTGAACAGCAGATCGCGCGGCGCGTTGTCGAGCTGCTCAGCCTGGCGCGCAAGTCCGGCGACGCGGTCGCCGGGTATGAAAAGGTCAAGACGTGGCTGGACCGGGAAGAGGCGCAGGTGCTGATTCAGGCCGCTGATGGATCGGGGCGCGGCAAGTCCAAACTGAGCACGCCGCACTTCGGGAAATACATAGGTTGGCTGACGGCAGACGAATTAGGACAGGCATTTGGGCGCCAAACGGTGATTCATGCGGCCTTGGCCTCTGGCGGACTCGCCAAACGTGTTGTAGAGGAAGCGCAGCGCCTGCGTGGCTTGCGCGAAACGGATGACGGCGGCAGGGGCCGCGCGGAAGGGTAAGTAGCTTTATGAGCGATAATGACGGCAAAAAGACATTGGGTCTTCGTGGCGGGGCACGCCCCGGAAATGTGAAACAGAGTTTCAGCCACGGACGCACCAAGAATGTCGTGGTGGAAACCAAACGCAAACGCGTGGTGGTTCCCAAGCCGGGCGCAGCAAAGCCGGGTGGCGGTGCTGCACCTTCGGGTGATCCGTCGCGTCGTCCTGCGGGCATTTCCGATGCGGAAATGGCGCGCCGCATGAAGGCGTTGCAAGCGGCCAAGGCCCGCGAAGCCGAAGAGGCCGCAGCGCGCGAGGCTGCTGAAAAGGCGCGCGAAGAAGAGCGCGCCCGCCGCCGTGCGGAACAGGAAGCCAAAGAACGCGAACAGCGCGAAGCCGAAGAGCGTGCGCGTCAGAAGGCTGAGGAAGAAGAACGCAAGCGCAAAGAGGCGGAAGAAGCTGCCAAACGCGCCGCTGCCGCGCCCGCACCGGAAGAGCCCAAAGCGGCTCGCGCCCCGGCCAGCAAACCTGCGCCGGCAGCCACGCCGCGCAAACAGGATCGCGAACGTGAGCAGCGTGGTCGTGGCAAAGGTCGCGATGACAACCGCCGTTCGGGCAAGCTGACTCTGGGTCAGGCGACCGGTGGCGAAGGCAACCGTCAGCGCTCGATGGCCGCGATGAAGCGCAAGCAGGAGCGTGCGCGTCAGAAAGCCATGGGCGGTGCCGTTGAACGGGAAAAGGTGATCCGCGACGTACAGTTGCCCGAGGCGATCATGGTCTCGGAACTGGCCAACCGTATGGCCGAGCGTGTGGCTGACGTGGTCAAATCGCTGATGCAGATGGGCATGATGGTCACGCAGAACCAGACCATCGACGCAGACACCGCGGAACTGATCATCGAAGAATTTGGCCACAAGGTCACTCGCGTATCCGATTCGGATGTTGAAGACGTTATCAAAGAGGTCGAAGACAGCGAAGACGATCTGCAGCCGCGTCCGCCGGTCATTACCATCATGGGTCACGTTGACCACGGCAAGACCTCGCTGTTGGACGCAATCCGCGACGCGCGCGTTGTGGCGGGTGAGGCCGGTGGCATCACCCAACATATCGGCGCGTATCAGGTGAAAACCGATGGCGGCACCACGCTGACCTTCCTCGACACTCCGGGCCACGCGGCGTTTACGTCGATGCGCTCGCGCGGCGCTCAGGTTACGGATATCGTGGTTCTGGTCGTCGCGGCTGACGACGCGGTGATGCCGCAGACGATCGAAGCGATCAACCACGCAAAAGCGGCCGAAGTGCCGATGATCGTGGCAATCAACAAGGTCGACAAGCCGGATGCAAACCCGGACAAGGTGCGCACCGATCTGCTGCAGCACGAAGTGATCGTTGAGAAAATGTCCGGTGACGTCCAGGATGTCGAAGTGTCCGCAATCACGGGTCAGGGTCTGGACGAATTGCTGGAAGCCATCGCGCTTCAGGCCGAGATTCTGGAACTGAAAGCAAACCCGAACCGCGCCGCCCAAGGTGCCGTGATCGAGGCGCAGCTGGACGTGGGTCGTGGCCCGGTTGCCACGGTTCTGGTTCAGAACGGCACGCTGCGTCAGGGCGATATCTTCGTTGTGGGTGAGCAGTACGGTAAGGTCCGTGCGCTGATCAATGACAAGGGTGAGCGCGTCAAGGAAGCTGGCCCCTCGGTTCCGGTCGAGGTTCTGGGCCTGAACGGTACGCCCGAAGCGGGCGACGTTCTGAACGTGACCGAGACCGAAGCGCAGGCCCGTGAAATCGCCGCTTATCGCGAACAGGCCGCCAAGGACAAACGCGCCGCGGCAGGTGCCGCGACCACCCTTGAACAGCTGATGCAGAAGGCCAAGGAAGACGAGAACGTGGCCGAGCTGCCGATCCTCGTCAAAGCCGATGTGCAGGGTTCTGCCGAAGCTATCGTTCAGGCGATGGAAAAGATCGGCAACGACGAAGTGCGCGTGCGTGTGCTGCACTCGGGCGTGGGTGCGATCACCGAGACGGATGTTGGTCTGGCGGAGGCTTCCGGCGCGCCGGTCTTTGGCTTCAACGTCCGTGCCAACGCATCGGCGCGGAACACGGCAAACCAAAAGGGTGTCGAGATCCGCTACTACTCGGTGATCTATGACCTAGTCGACGACGTGAAAGCGGCCGCGTCCGGCCTGCTGAGCGCCGAGATCCGCGAAAAGTTCATCGGCTATGCCGAGATCCGCGAAGTCTTCAAGGTTACCGGTGTCGGCAAGGTTGCCGGGTGTCTGGTGACCGAAGGTGTTGCCCGCCGTTCGGCAGGCGTTCGCCTGCTGCGCGACAACGTAGTGATCCACGAAGGCACGCTGAAGACCCTGAAGCGCTTCAAAGACGAAGTGGCCGAGGTCCAGTCGGGTCAGGAATGTGGTATGGCGTTCGAGAACTACGACGATATCCGCCAGGGCGACGTGATCGAGATCTTCGAGCGCGAAGAGGTTACCCGCACCCTGGATTGATCCCAAGCGGGACGGACACAAAAAAACAGCGGCACCGATCGGGCCGCTGTTTTTGTTTGAAAAATGCCTCATTGCGTGTCGGGCTGGAATGTCCCGGAATGCAGGATGATGTCGAAATGGTGCATTCCGTGTTTCAAGGCAAAGCTGACCGAGTGCCCGGCCTTGCGCAGCCGTTCCGCATAGTCGCGGCTTTGACGAATGAATTCGCCGGTGTCCCGTTCCCCCACTGAAACATGATAGCGGGGGCCCGGTGGGGGCAGGTTGCGGATTGGGGACAGATCGTTCACTTCGACCGGGGTCAGGTGCAGAGGATCATTCACGGATGTCAAACTGATGGGTTCCAGATCATAAACACCGCTGATCAGAAGCACGTCACGCACACGCAGCCCGGCGCGGGCCAATGCGCCGGCCGAGGTCGCCATGACCATGCTAGCCAGATGAGCGCCGGCACTGTGCCCTGACAAGGTGATCCGCGTCGGGTCGAATCCCAGTGCCTCGGCCTGTGACGCAAGCCACAGAAGGGCGTCGCGGCATTCGTCGACCATTTGATCCAGCCGTGCATCCGGGGCGAGCGTGTAGTTCAAGGTGGCAAAGGATTGCTCGGCTTCGATCAGCGCCGGGGCCATCATGGCCGATTCGCGCTGGCTGAGATCCTGCCAATACCCACCGTGAATAAAGACATGCAACGGGGCGCCGGCCCCCTTCGCGGGAAAGAAATCCAGCACCTGGGCCGGGGCGTCGCCATAGGCCAGGTTGGCCTGAACGGGCAGCTCGGCTCGGGCTTGCGCACTCAGCGTTTGATAGCTGGCCAGATAAGGGGTCAGGTCGCCACCGATCATCGAACTGGGAGAGTATTCCCGCTCCAGTTCGGCTTGTGAAAATCCGCGATACAGCATGGCTCAGCCCTGCCCGCTGTACATCAATTCCGTCCGCACATCATAGAGGTCATGGAAGAACCGCAACTCAAGTGCTTTTCGCAAGAAAGCCACGCCGCTGGAACCTCCGGTACCGGGTTGCATTCCGATCACACGTTCAACCGCCGTGGCGTGGTCAAAGCGCCAGCGTTGAAACAGGCTTTCCACATCCATGAGTTTTTCGGCCAGCGCATACAGATCCCAATATTTGTCCGTGTTGCGGAACACGTCGACCCAGATCTGAACCACGCGCGGATCACCGGAATAGGGTTCGGAGTAGTCCCGCTCGATCAAATCCCTTGGAACGTCGAACCCCTGTCGGGCCAGCATGTGCAACACTTCGTCATACAGGGACGGTTTGGTCAGGGCGGCGTTCAGCACCTCCATCACCTCGGGGTCATGCTCGTGCACTTTCAGGGTCGATGCATCCTTGTTGCCCAAAATGAACTCGATCTGCCTGTACCCATAGCTTTGAAACCCGGAAGAATTGCCGAGGGCCTGCCGAAACGTCATATAGTCGGCCGGCGTCATGGTCAGCAGGGTTTCCCAGGCCGCAATCAATTGCCGTTGAATGGCCTTGATGCGGTCGAGGTTTTTCATGGCGGGTCCGAATTCATCTTGTTGCAGGAACCGACGCACCTCGACCAGTTGGTGATGCATCAGTTTCAGCCACAGCTCACTGACCTGATGAATGATGATGAACAGCATCTCGTCAGGTTGTGCGGGGTCCTGAAAGGTTTTTTGCAGGTTCAGCAGCGTCTTCAGTTGCAGGAAGTCGCCATAGCTTTTGCGGTGCGTTTCGGCGAAATCAGTGACTAGGGTGTCTTCGACCCCCCGCTGCAACAGACGATCGTCTTTGTTCTCGCCCATCTCATGCCTCCCTTGTGCAAGTTCTGCACCTGTCTAGGGGCTGAACTTGCAACTTTCCAGCGCGTTAGGTCCAGTCCAGAACAACCTTGCCGGACAGGCCTGATTTCATCGCGGAAAACCCTTTGGCGAAATCATCAACCGCAAAGCGGTGCGTGATCACGCGGGACACATCCAGACCGTTTTGCAGCATGGCGATCATCTTGTACCACGTCTCGAACATCTCACGCCCATAGACCCCCTTGATCGTGATGGCCTTGAACACGATGCGCGACCAGTCGACCGGAGATTTGCCCGGAGGAATCCCCAGCAACGCGATCTTTCCACCCATCACCAACGCTTCGACCATCTGGTCCAGGGCGGCTTGCGAGCCGGACATTTCAAGCCCGACATCGAATCCTTCTTTCATCCCAAGCTCGGCGATGACGCCCTGTAAGTCCTCGGTGGAGACATCGACGGTCCGCACCGAGGGAACCACATGTTCGGCCAGTTTCAATCGGTCTGCGTTGATGTCGGTGATGACCACGTTGCGTGCACCCGCGTGACGAGCGACGGCAGCGGCCATGATGCCGATGGGGCCCGCACCCGTGATCAGAACGTCCTCGCCCAGCAAATCAAAGCTGAGGGCAGTATGCACCGCATTGCCCAGCGGATCGAGGATGGCCCCGATCTCATCCGGTATGTCGTCGGGTAAGGGCACCACGTTGAAGGCAGGCAGTTTCAGATATTCGGCAAATGCGCCCTGTTCGTTCACTCCAATGCCCCTGGTTCCCGGATCCAGGTGAAACTTTCCGGCGCGGCTCTGACGGCTGTCGGTGGTGATCAGATGGCCCTCGCCCGAGCATCGCTGGCCGATTTCAAGCCCTGTCACGTTGCGCCCGATCTCGACGATCTCTCCGGCAAACTCATGGCCAGTGATCATCGGAACCGGCACGGTATGAGACGCCCATTCATCCCAGTTCCAGATATGGATGTCGGTGCCGCAGATACCCGTCTTGTTGATGCGGATCAGCACATCATCGGGGCCAATTTCGGGGATCGGGGCCTGCACCATCCACAACCCTTCTTCGGGTTTGGATTTTTCCAGTGCTTTCATTGTATTGGGTCGCATATGTTTACTCCCACAAATCGGTCGACAGGTATTTCAGGCCGCTGTCACACATGACGATGGCGACGCAGCCGCCTTCTTCGGGGCCGCGCAGCAGTTCAATTGCCGCGGCAAGATTCGCGCCTGCCGAATAGCCGGCGAATATCCCCTCGGTCCGGGCCAGAAGCCGGGCGCAATCCCGCGCGGCCTTCCCCGAAACAGCTAGGTGTCCTGCCAATCGGCTATCCTTCAAATGCACCAGATCACCCATGGCGTAACCGCCGCCCTGAATGGGATGGTCCGGGGTCGAAACCGGCTCACCGGCCAAAGCGCGCGCGCCCGCAGGTTCCACGGCATAGCATCGCACGCCGTGCCGGTTCAGATACTCTGCCGCTCCGGCCAGCGTTCCGCCCGACCCTGCAAAGTCGCAGAATGCCGTGACGGTGCCTTCGGATTGCGCCCAGATCTCGGGCCCGGTCCCGGTTTCGTGGGCCTTGGGGTTTCCCGAATGGCCAAATTGATCCGCACGAAACGCGTTGCGTGCGGTCGTGATGCGTTTCGCCTCGACATCGACCAGTTCAAGATCGGCCCCAGAGACTTCGCCGGGTTTGCTGCCGGGGGCCTGGGGGACGATCACCACCTCGGCGCCCAATGCGCGCATCATGCGGGCACGTTCGACCGAGTTCCCCGCGCTCATGACTGCCACGAACGGGTGCCCCAGAATGCCGCAGACAATCGCCAGGCCGGTGCCCATGTTGCCTGAGGTCAGCTCGACCACCGTCTGCCCCGGTGACAAAGTCCCGTCTGCGCGCGCCGTTTCGATGATGGACTTCGCCGCGCGGTCCTTTTTCGAAAATCCCGGCAGCAAATAGTCAAGCTTGGCGATGATACGCCCGTTCAGCTTCTGCTGGGCACACACGCGCGACAGTTCGACCATGGGGGTGTCGCCGATCACATCGATGACCGATGGAAGGATCATTCGATGACCCCCAGCTCTTTGCCGACCTTGCCAAATGCGGATAGGGCGCGGTCCAGTTCATCCCTGGTCAGAGCCGCATTCATCTGCGTTCTGATCCGCGCTTGCCCGCGTGGGACGACCGGAAAGAAGAAGCCCGAAACATAGACGCCTTCGTCGAACAGCCGTGACGCCATGTCTTGTGCCAGCGTCGCCTCACCCAGCATCACCGGGATGATCGGGTGTTCCCCGGGCAGCAGGTCAAAGCCAAGCTTTTCCAGCCCAGCGCGCCAATACTTGGCGTTGCCGAAGAGTTGCGCGCGCAGCATGTCGCCTTCTTCGACCAGACGGATTGCCTCCAACCCGGCAGCGACGATCGAGGGCGGCAGCGAGTTTGAGAACAGATAGGGCCGCGCCCGCTGCCGCAGCAGGTCGATCACTGGCTGCGGCCCGGCGATATAGCCGCCGATTGCCCCCCCAAGTGCCTTGCCCAAGGTTCCCGTCAGAATATCCACATCGACGCCGAAATGATCGGGTGTGCCGGCCCCGTTCGGCCCCATGAAGCCGGTCGCATGGCAATCGTCCACCATGACAATCGCATCGTATTTATCGGCCAGTTCCCTGATTTTCGGCAGGTTGGCCAGATAGCCGTCCATCGAGAACACGCCATCGGTGGCGATCATGATATGCCGTGCCCCGTCCTCGCGCGCCTGTTTCAGCCAGGCTTCGAGGTCGTTCATGTCGTTGTTCAGATAGCGATAGCGTTTGGCCTTGCACAGCCGCACGCCGTCGATGATCGAGGCGTGGTTCAGGCTGTCTGAAATGATGGCGTCTTCCGGTCCCAGCAGAGGTTCAAACAACCCGCCATTGGCGTCGAAACAGGCGGCAAAAAGGATGGAGTCGTCCTTGTTCAGGAAATTGGCAAGACGTTGTTCCAGTTCGCGGTGAATGTCTTGCGTGCCACAGATGAACCGAACCGACGCCATGCCGAATCCTTTGGGCCCCATCGTTTGTGTCGCGGCCTCGATCAGCGCCGGGTGATCCGCCAGACCCAGATAGTTGTTGGCACAGAGGTTGATCACCTGCTTGCCGCCCACAGTGATCTCACCGCCCTGAGGCGAGGTGATCATTCGTTCGCGTTTGTAAAGACCCTCAGATTCGATCTGCGCAAGTGTGTCCGTGATATGGGACAGGAATGCATCTGACATGGCGACCTCCGTTCAACTGAGTCGCACATCTAACATAGCGGATGAAATTCCCAAATAGGGGAAATTCAATATGAAGGAAAAATATCCGTGAAGGCGGAATTTCGCGGATGTCAGGCGTTTTTTACGATCAGAAATACTCGGGCTGGCCCTTGGGCACAGATGGAATGCGCAATGTCGGCGGCGTATCGGGCCGTGTCCCCCTGGTTCAACTCGGACACCGCATTGCCTGAAGTGACTTTGACCGCGCCTTCCAGCACGGTGAGCTGTTCACGGGCACCGCGGGCGTGGGGTTGGCTGTTCAGGGCCCCGTCCTCGTCAAATTCGATATCATAGACTTCATGACCCCCGGCCTCTTCCGGTGGTGACAGGATGCGAATTCGGCAGTTCTGCCCCATATTGTCGATGCTGGGCACTTCGGAGTTTCTGAGTACCTCGATCTGGTCCGTGGCCTTTGTGCCCTCCAAGAGACCGGCGAAATCCACCTGCAAGGCGCGTGTCAGGTTCCACAAGGTCGAGATCGTCGGGCTGCTTTCGCCGCGTTCGATCTGACTGACCATGGACCGGGACACACCGCTGAGATTGGCGACCGCTTCCAGGGACAGGCCTTTGGCCCGGCGTGCCTCTTTCAGGCGAGCGGGCAGGAGGTTCAGGATATCGTCTGTGTCTTCCGTCATGACGGAATCCATGGGGGGTGTGCAACGCAATGTCAATTCCCGCCGTGACGGGACGTTTGGGGCGACAGTGCCATTCTGCGCATGCATAATGCAGCGAAATTCAGGAGGAGTAGCTCATGAGCGATATCGTTATTCTCGACGGTGCCCGCACCGCAATTGGCACCTTTGGTGGTGCGCTGGCTTCAACCGCGCCGATTGATCTGGCCACTGTCGCGACCGAAGCGGCGCTTGAGCGCTCGGGGGTTGAGGGGGCGCAGATCGGGCATGTTGTGTTCGGTCATGTGATCAACACTGAACCGCGTGACATGTATCTGTCGCGCGTCGCCGCCATGCAGGCGGGCATTCCCAATGGTACGCCGGCCATGAACGTGAACCGCCTGTGCGGATCCGGCGCGCAGGCGATCGTGTCAGCCGTTCAGTCCCTGATGCTGGGCGATGCTGACTTTGCGGTGGCAGGCGGAGCAGAAAGCATGTCACGCAGCCCCTATATCGTTCCGCAGGCGCGCTGGGGTGCAAAGATGGGCGACGTCACCTCGCTGGACATGATGCTGGGCGCGTTGAACTGCCCCTTCGGCACCGGACATATGGGGGTGACGGCCGAAAACGTGGCGGATGAGCATCAGATCAGCCGCGAGCAGATGGATGCGTTCGCATTGGACAGCCAGACACGTGCGGCAGCGGCGATCGAGGCCGGGTACTTCGACAGCCAGATCACTCCGGTACAGGTCAAGGTCAAGCGGGACATGGTCGATTTCAAAATCGACGAGCATCCAAAGGCGACGACCGCCGAAGCGTTGGCCGGTCTGCGCCCGGTGTTCAAGAAGGACGGGCGCGTGACAGCCGGCAATGCCTCGGGCATCAATGACGGCGCGGCGGCGATGGTGCTGGCGACAGCGGATGCGGCCGAAAGGGCCGGTTTGAAACCGAAGGCGCGTGTGATTGGTTATGCGCATGCAGGCGTGCGGCCGGAAGTCATGGGCATCGGTCCGGTTCCGGCAGTGCAAAACCTGTTGAAGAAGACGGGCCTGTCAGCGGAAGATTTCGACGTGATCGAAAGCAATGAAGCCTTCGCCGCGCAGGCACTGGCTGTGAATCAGGAGCTTGGATTGGACGCGAGCAAGGTGAACCCCAACGGCGGTGCGATTGCGTTGGGGCATCCGGTGGGGGCCACGGGTGCGATCATCACGCTGAAAGCACTATACGAGCTGGAACGTACCGGCGGATCCAAAGGGTTGATCACCATGTGCATCGGGGGCGGTCAGGGGATTGCCATCGCCATCGAGCGGCTCTGACCCGGAAGGGGTGCGGGGGGGGCTGTCTGCCCCCCATCGCGCCAGGGCGCGATTCCCCCCGAGGATATTTGTGGCCAGATGAAGCAGGCGGGTTGGTTCAGCTGAGCGCGTTGATCAGCAAGACCAGCGCCGCACCTGCTGCGGCGCCGATCGTGGCGGGCAGAGCAAAGGACCAAAGGGTGGGCGTCTGCGGTTCGTCCTTCTGGGTCTGCGCGATCAGTGCGTTTTCGACCAGTGCCGGCAGACGCGGGCCGAAGCGGGCCAGCACCATTGCGGTTTTCCCAAAATCACGCAGGGCCGCCCGCGGGCCGATGGATTGTTTGATGTAGTCTTCGACCACGGGTCGGGCGACTTCCCAGATGTTCATATGAGGGTCGAGTGAGCGCGCAACGCCTTCGACGACAACCATGGTGCGTTGCAGCAGGATCAGCTCGGTACGTGTTTCCATCCCGAACCGTTCGGTCACTTCGAACAGATAGCTCAGCAACCGCCCCATCGAGATATGCGTGGCGTCCATGCCGAAGATCGGCTCGCCCACGGCACGCAGGGCGCGGGCGAACTCGTCGACGTCCTGGTTGGCGGGAACATAGCCGGCTTCGAAATGCACCTCGGCCACGCGTTTGTAATCGCGGCGGATGAAACCGAACAGGATTTCGGCATAGACCCGGCGCGTGTATTCATCGATATGCCCCATGATGCCGTAGTCATAGGCTATGATGTCTCCGTTCGCGGCGACCTTGAGGTTGCCCTGGTGCATGTCGGCGTGGAAAAAGCCGTCGCGCAGGGCATGCAGAAGGAACAGGCGCAGGACACGTTCGGCCAGATCATTGCGGTTGTGACCTGCGGCATCCAGAGCATCATTGTCACCCAGCGCGATCCCGTCCGCCCAGCTGAGCGTCATGACGCGCCGCGCGGACAGAGACCACACAACGGGCGGCAGCCAGAAGCCGGTGTCGTCCTTTGTGTTGGCGGCATATTCGGAGGCCGCCGCGCTTTCCAGACGCAGATCCAGTTCGCCGCGTACGACACCGTCGAAATGCTCGATCACCTCCACCGGTCGCAGACGGCGCGCGCCGGGGGCGAAGAGCTGGACGATCCGGGCGGCGAAATAGAACGCATCGACATCTTTGCGGAACGCGCGTTCGATCCCCGGACGCAGAACTTTCACCGCGACATCCTCGCCCGTGCTGGTCAGCTTGGCCTTGTGAACCTGCGCAATCGAGGCTGCGGCAATAGGTTCGCTGAATTCGCTGAACATGTCCGAGATCGGCTGACCCAGTTCTTTCTCGACTTCGGCCATCGCGTCGGCTTTGGAGAAAGGGGGCAGTTTGTCTTGCAGAACGCGCAGTTGCTCGGCCAGTTCATTTCCGACGACGTCAGGGCGGGTCGAAAGCACTTGCCCGAATTTGATATAGGCGGGGCCAAGCGCCGTCAGGGCGCGCGTGGCCGGTGGCATACCGGGGTCGCCTTTGTAGCCAAGCCATTGAAAGGGTTTGCCCAATGCGTGGGCCAGGATGCGTACTGCGCGCGGGGCTTCGAACGCATCCAGTACCACGTTCATGGCGCCTGTGCGCTCGAGCGTGGCGCCTGTGCGGATCAAGCGGATGATGTTATGGGGACCACGCATGTGTCAGATCTTCCAGCCGGAATGCAGCGCGGCGATACCCATGCTCAGGTTCCGGTATTTGGCGTTTTCGAAACCTGCGGCGCGAACCATGTTCAGGAACGTCTCCTGATCGGGGAATTTTCGGATCGATTCGACCAGGTACTGATAGCTGTCATAGTCATTGGCGATCAGTTTTCCCATGCGCGGGATGACGTTGAAGCTGTAAAGGTCATAGAGCTTTTGCAGCCCCTCATTGGGCAGCTGGCTGAATTCCAGCACCATCAGGCGGCCTCCGGGTTTCAGCACGCGGTAAGCCTCGTTCAAAGCTTCTTGCGGGCGGGTGACGTTCCGAATGCCGAACGAGATCGTGTAGACATCGAATGTATTGTCTTCGAAGGGCAGGGCCATGGCATCGCCCACGACCCAGTTCAGGCTGTCCGACATCTGATCTGCCTCGGCACGTTGCCGCCCTTCGATCAGCATCGGCTCGGTCAGGTCCAGCACCGTGGCGTGGCCGTGACCCGCGCGCTTGAGGAACCTGAACGAGATGTCGCCCGTACCGCCGGCCACGTCCAGCAGCCGCTGGCCGGGGCGTGGCGCCAGCCAGTCCATCATCGCGTCCTTCCAGACCCGGTGGATGCCCATCGACATGACGTCGTTCATCACGTCATATTTCGAGGCAACCGAGTTGAAAACGCCCTGCACGCGCCCGGCCTTTTCGTCCTCGGGGACGGTTTCGAAACCGAAATGAGTGGTCTTGTGGATGTTGTCGGACATTTGCCTTGCCGTTTGTCGAATTTCGCCTCTGTTATAGGGCCAAGAGAGGCGGGCACAATGCGGCCCTTTGAATTAGGAGCCCTGTAATGCCCGAATTACCTGAGGTCGAGACAGTAAGACGCGGCCTGAGTCCCGCCATGGAAGGGGTCTTGATCGAACGGGCTGATGTGAACCGCCCCGATCTGCGCTGGCCGTTCCCTGAACGTATGGCCGAACGGCTGACCGGACAGCGGGTGGAGCGGTTGCGGCGGCGGTCGAAATACATTCTGGCGGATCTCAGCAGCGGTGAGACGCTGTTGATCCATCTGGGTATGTCGGGGCGGATGACGGTGTCGGGTGACCCGTTGGGGCAATTCGCACATAACCATCCCGCCGTGCAAAAACATGACCATGTGGTCTTTCATATGGCCAACGGCGCGCGCATCACCTTCAACGATCCCCGCCGGTTTGGCGCGATGGACCTGTTGCAAACGGCCAACGCCGAAGATCACAAGCTGCTGTCGGTTCTGGGGCCTGAACCCTTGGGCAACGATTTTCACGACCAACACCTGATCAAGGCGTTCAAAGGCAAGAACACCCCTGTCAAATCCGCCCTGCTGGATCAGGGAATCGTTGCCGGTCTGGGCAATATCTATGTTTGCGAAGCTCTTTATCGCGGCCGAGTGTCGCCACGTCGCAAAGCCGGACAGATTTCCGAACCCCGCGTGGCGGCGCTTGTTCCGATCATCCGGCAGGTGTTGCAGGACGCCATCGAAGCCGGTGGGTCTTCGCTGCGGGATTTCCGCCAAGCCGATGGAGAACTTGGATATTTTCAGCACAAGTTTGATGTCTACGGCCGCGAGGGCGAGGCCTGCCGGACCGAAGGGTGCGGAGCGCCGATCAAGAGAATCACCCAGTCCGGTCGCTCATCCTTCTATTGTGCGCAATGCCAAAGATAGCTTGATCCAAGTTTTTCGCGTGGTAAGGAATCGTACCTGAACGGAACAACCGGAAGCTTTCTCCTCATGGCTTTTGAGACGATCATCGTCGAAATCGAAGACCACGTCGCACTTATCAAACTCAACCGACCGGATGCGCTGAACGCGTTGAACACCCAGTTGCTGGGTGAGCTCTGCACCGCGCTGGAAGATGCGGACAGCAACGACAAGGTGCGCTGCATCGTGATAACCGGATCGGACAAGGCCTTCGCCGCCGGCGCGGACATCAAGGAAATGTCCGAGATGAGTTTTGTCGACGTCTACAACATCAACCTTTTTGCCGATGCGAATGATCGTGTGACCGCAATTCGCAAGCCGATCATTGCGGCCGTTGCAGGTTACGCGCTGGGCGGTGGATGTGAACTTGCCATGCTGTGCGATTTCATCATCGCGGCGGACACCGCGAAATTCGGCCAGCCCGAGATCAATCTTGGCGTCATTGCCGGTCTGGGGGGAAGTCAGCGTCTGACGCGGTTCGTGGGTAAATCCAAATCGATGGACATGAACCTGACCGGGCGTTTCATGGATGCCGACGAAGCCGAGCGTGCGGGTCTTGTCAGCCGGGTGGTGCCGGCCAAGAAGCTGATCGAAGAAGCCGTGAGCGCAGCGCAGAAGATTGCCGAGAAATCGCAGCTGACCGCAATGGCCGCGAAAGAAGCGGTGAACCGCAGCTACGAGCTTCCGCTGAGTGAAGGCATGTTGTTCGAGCGTCGTGTCTTCCACTCGATGTTCGCGACCGAAGATCAGAAGGAAGGCATGGCCGCGTTCCTGGAAAAGCGCACAGCGCAATTCCGCGACAAGTAAAGCGCGGGACTTGTGTGGCGGGTGGCTTTAGCCCGCCCCATATTCTTGGCCATGGTTCCAAGAATCACCTTGGCAATCTCTTTGAACTTGGCTAAAGACCCCCGTTATACATGCGCGTGCGGCCCGCTTGGCCCGACTCACACTCGTGATTTCTGATCCGGTGCGGATATGTCCGTGGCGCGCAACCCAAGATTAACGTACCTAACGAAGGTCAGATTCACATGGCAAACTCGCCTCAGGCAAAAAAGCGCGCTCGTCAGAACGAAAAGCGTTTTGCAATCAACAAAGCGCGTCGTTCGCGCATCCGCACCTATCTGCGCAAAGTCGAAGAAGCGATCGCATCCGGCGACAAGGACGCGGCGACTGCTGCTCTGCGTGCGGCTCAGCCCGAGCTGATGCGCGGCGTCACCAAGGGTGTTTTCCACAAGAACACCGCCGCCCGTAAAATGTCGCGCCTGTCTTCGCGCGTCAAAGCACTGGGCTAAGCTTTGGGGTGACCCTAGGTCACGTCAGAAAGGCTGAACCATTCTGAAAAGGCGCCGCACATCACGGCGCCTTTTTTCGTGTTGCCAGAAAACCGCGCCTTCACAAAACCGAGAGATTCTTTCGCCCAAAGACCCGAGTCAATATCAGAGTTTCGTTGCCGCGCCCCTCTCGGAATTGCTACGACTGATGTCAGCGATTCACTCGCTTGGGGGGACAGGCTGTTTTCCCGATCGAACTGACGGGCATCAGAGCGATCAGGGGACAATTGTCGACGACTGGCTTGAGCCAGGCTGCCGATCTGCCATGGAAGCCGGAATAAACCCGGTGATCTTGGCCCTGTCTAAAAATTGAGATTGCGACGTGCAACCCGATTTTCGGGACGTTCCGTTATTGCTGAGCGTCAGAACTGGGGTTGCCGAGCTCTTCGGGATGGTCCCGCCAAGCCGACTGGTTTGGCGACTGGATACCTATTGCGTGTGAATACAACACCGGGGAACCGGCTTCGTATGAATAAGGCTGACAGGCCAATAAGAATGGGATGCGTGAGGCGCTTAATGACACAAGAGAAATGGGGACTACTGCGTAACAAGTTGCTGAAGGCCATCGGTCGGAACAATTATACGACCTGGATCGAGCCTTTGGAATTCAAGGAGCTTCAGGACGGCGTGGCGGTTTTCTCGGTGCCGACCAATTTCATGGGCAATTACGTCAGCCAGAATTTTGCGGACCTCATTTTATACGAGCTGAACACCGCAGGTGAAACTGTGCAGCGTCTGGATTTCCGCGTCGCTGCAAACTCGCCTGCCCGACCCAAGCCAGCTGTCGATACGCCGCCGGTGGCAAAGCCTGAACCTGTCGCCGCGCCGAGCGAGGACCCGGCGCAGGATACATTGGAATCGCTTCAGGCCGCCCCGTTGGATTCCCGCTTTACCTTTGACAGTTTTGTCGTCGGCAAGCCCAATGAACTGGCCCATGCGGCTGCGCGTCGGGTATCCGAGGGCGGGCCGGTGACCTTCAATCCGCTGGTTCTGTACGGCGGCGTAGGGCTGGGTAAGACCCACTTGATGCATGCCATCGCATGGGAGCTGAAAACCAAACATCCGGAACTAAATGTTCTGTACCTGTCGGCGGAACAGTTCATGTACCGGTTCGTGCAGGCCCTGCGCGAGCGTCGGATGATGGATTTCAAACACCTGTTCCGTTCGGTTGACGTTTTGATGGTTGATGACGTGCAGTTCATCGCCGGCAAGGATTCCACTCAGGAAGAGTTTTTCCACACGTTCAACGCGCTGGTGGATCAGAACAAACAGATCATCATCTCGGCCGATCGCGCCCCGGGTGAGATCAAGGATCTGGAAGATCGGGTGAAATCCCGCCTGCAATGTGGTCTGGTGGTTGACCTGCACCCGACCGATTATGAACTGCGTCTGGGCATTTTGCAGAACAAGGTGCAGCAATACAGCTCATCCTATCCGGACCTGGCGATTGCTGATGGCGTTCTGGAATTTCTGGCGCATCGCATCTCGACGAATGTTCGGGTGCTGGAAGGTGCCCTGACCCGTCTGTTCGCCTTTGCCTCGCTGGTTGGTCGCGAGATCGACATGGAACTGACGCAGGATTGTCTGGCGGATGTGCTGCGCGCCTCGGAACGCAAGATCACCGTTGAAGAGATCCAGCGGAAGGTGTCCGAGTATTACAACATCCGGCTTTCTGACATCATCGGCCCGAAGCGCCTGCGCTCTTACGCGCGTCCGCGTCAGGTGGCGATGTATCTGTGCAAGCAGTTGACCAGCCGGTCGCTGCCCGAGATCGGCCGCCGTTTTGGCGGGCGCGATCACACGACGGTCATGCATGGCGTCAAGCGCATTGAAGAGTTGAAACTGACCGACGGTCAGATCGCTGAAGATGTGGAAATGCTGCGCCGGTCGCTTGAAGCCTGATCCGCGCCTGTAGTCTAGGAAACCGCCCCGGTCCCCCGGGCCCGGGGCGTTTCTTGTGCGCATTAGTCCACGGTTGGATCAGAACTGGTGCCTGTCAGGCACGCTGCCCTTGACGCTGGACGCAATCCAACCCAGAAATCCGTAAAAAATCCTTGTGCCTCAGGGTGGAACCGCTAACGTGCCAGTCCCGCCCATGTCGGTACGCAAGTCAGAGGAATTGAGGGTATGAAGATCAGCATCGAACGCGGCACCCTTCTCAAGGCCGTTTCGCAGGCCCAATCCGTAGTGGAACGCCGCAATACCATTCCCATACTTGCCAATGTCCTGATCGAGGCGGAAGGCGATCAGGCGCTGTTTCGCGCGACCGATCTGGATATCGAAGTAGTCGACAAAGCCCTGGCGCAGGTCGAGAAAGCCGGTTCCACCACCGTGGCCGCGACCACCTTGCACGAGATCGTGCGAAAACTGCCCGACGGAGCGTTGGTCACGCTGACCGCCGACAGCGCGGCAGGGCGTCTGACGGTTGAGGCCGGTCGGTCAAATTTCTCGTTGGCGACGCTGCCGAAAGAGGATTTCCCGGTCATGGCGTCGTCGGAGTATCAATCAAATTTCACGGCTTCGGCTGCCCTGCTGCGTCGGTTGTTCGACAAGTCGAAATTCGCAATCTCAACAGAAGAGACACGGTATTATCTGAATGGTGTCTACATGCATGTGGCCGACGGATCCGATGGCGGCAAGGTGCTGCGCTGCGTGGCCACCGACGGCCACCGGCTTGCTCGGATCGATGCCGATTTGCCGGATGGTGCAGAGGGCATGCCGGGCGTTATCGTCCCGCGGAAAACCGTGGGCGAACTGCGCAAGCTGCTGGACGATGATGAAATGGATATCGCGGTTTCGGTCAGCGAAACCAAGGTGCGTTTCGCCACGCCGGATATCACGCTGACCTCGAAGGTCATTGACGGAACCTTTCCCGACTACACGCGCGTTATCCCGCAAGGAAATACGCGCAAGCTGGAAGTGGATGCTGCCGAGTTCGCACAGGCCGTGGACCGGGTGGCAACGGTGTCTTCCGAGCGTTCGCGTGCGGTAAAGCTGCAACTGGATGGCGACAAGCTGGTCCTGTCGGTGAACGCTCCAGACAGTGGCGCGGCCGAGGAAGAACTGGCCGTCGCCTATGGTGATGAGCGTCTGGAGATCGGGTTCAATGCCAAATATCTGCTGGAGATCGCGTCTCAGGTGGATCGAGAGAATGCGGTGTTCATGTTCAATTCAGCTGGCGACCCGACCCTGATGCGCGAAGGCAATGATCAGAGCGCGGTTTACGTCGTCATGCCAATGCGCGTCTGATCGCGCGGACGCGCGATGCCTCCGGCGGGAGTATTTTTGAAAAGATGAAGGGAGGGGTCATGGGATTGGCCCTGACCGAGCTTACGGTCTCGCATTTTCGGTCTCACAAGCTGGCGCGGTTGTCTCTGGACGGGCGACCGGTGGCGATTCACGGGCCGAACGGGGCGGGCAAGACCAATATTCTGGAAGCGGTATCCTTGTTTTCACCCGGTCGCGGAATGCGGCGGGCAAGCGCGGCCGAGATGACGCGGCGGCCCGAGGCGTTGGGCTGGAAACTGTCGGGACTGTTGCAATCGCAGGGTCAGAATTTCGAAATCGAAACCTGGTCTGAGGGTGGTGCAGCACGGCAGGTGAGGATTGATGGAAAATCCGCCACCCAGATTGATCTGGGTAAACTTGCGCGGGTGGTCTGGCTGGTTCCATCCATGGACCGCCTGTGGATTGAAGGGGCCGAAGGCCGGCGCCGGTTTCTTGATCGCATTGCGCTCAGTTTTGATCCGTCTCATGCAGAGGCCTCGCTGACGTACGAAAAAGCAATGCGCGAACGGAACCGTTTGCTGAAAGAGCAGGTTCGGGACGCGCATTGGTATGCTGCGCTTGAGGGTCAGCTGGCCGAGATGGGGCATCGTATCCACGCAGCGCGATTGGCGGCGTTGAGCCATCTGCGGGTGGCGCAGGACCAGGCGGAAACGGCTTTTCCGTCTGCCGAGTTGGAATTGTTGCAAACCGAAGGCGCGATGCCGGAAACGGCTGAGGATTTGCGCGAGGCTTTGAATGAAAGCCGGTTCAGGGACTTGGCTGCGGGTCGGACTTTGGTTGGGCCGCATCGGTCAGACTTGTATGGCGTCTTTGCTGCCAAGGGTGTTCCCGCCAAGGATTGTTCGACCGGTGAGCAGAAGGCGCTGCTGGTTTCATTGATCCTGTCCAATGCCCGAGCTTTGGCCGCAATGGTGGGTGTGCCACCGATCGTGTTGCTGGATGAGGTGGCTGCTCATCTGGACGCGGGTCGGCGCGCTTCACTTTATGACGAGATTTGTGCGTTGGGTGCTCAGGCCTGGATGACGGGCACCGGGCCTGAACTGTTTGAGGAGTTGGGTGACCGGGCCCAGACGCTGATCGTGACCGAAGGCGATGAGGGGTCGGTCGTGGCGGCTTAGGCCGGTTCGTTGACTTTGCGCTCCCACAGGAAACCGCGCATGACTTCATCGACCGGTGTTTTGGCCATGTGGTTGACGTAGTTTGACATGGTTTTTTGTGCCAGGCCCAGCACCACGTCCAGAACCGCACGATGCGAATAGCCCGCGTCGAAGAACGCCTGAAGCTGTTCCTCGGTCGGGTTGCCACGGGTTTCCATCACTTGCAGGGTGAAGGTGCGCAGCGCTTCGAGCTTGGGCGAAGGCAGTGGGGTTTCATTGCGCAAAGCCTCAGTTATCTCGTCTGATACCTTCATCATCTTTGCGATGCCGGTGTGCGCGGGCACGCAGTAATGGCATTCGTTTTCCACATTGATGGTCTGCCAGACGACGGTCTTCTCATCGTTGTCAAAATCGGTCTGCAAGAACAGGCTGTGCAGAACTTGATATCCTTCAAGGTGCTGTGGGCTTTCTGCCATCACCTTGTGCAGGCCCGGCAAACGGCCAAAAGCGGCCTGGGACTTTTCCAACAGCGGTTTGGATGCTTCGGGTGCGGATTCGAGGTCATGAGACGGGAAAGTGGCCATGTCGGAACTCCTGTTTCTGGCGCGATGGGTGGTATTTAGGGTTTCTTGAGCGATCGCTCAAGTATATATTTGAGTGAATGTTCAAGAATTGGTGATGCCGATGCCCCGTAAACCCGCATATGATCGCGACGCGTTGATCGAGAAGGCCCGTGACATCTTTTGGCGTCAGGGTTGGGCTGGTACGTCGCTGAAGGACCTTGAGCGGGAATTGAAGCTGAAACCCGGCAGTTTCTACGCAGCTTTTGGGTCGAAGGATGCGCTCTATGCGTTGACGCTGGAAAGCTACACGCAAGAAGGCATGGCGCGCCTGAACGCCCTTGCTGAAAGACTGGGGCCGAAGGAAGCGCTCAAGGCGCAACCTCGTTTGGTCATCGAAGCGGTCGAGAACCCGGCAAAGGCTTGCATGTTGGCAAAGACATATGCCGAGTTGCAGGCGAAGGATCATGCGCTCGCGGATCAGGCCGCGCTTCACATGGCGGAAATGAAGGCGTGTTTCGCCGACCTGTTTCGCAGCGCCCAGGCTGCCGGTGAAATCCGGCCTGAACATGACCCGGATCGGCTGGCGGCCCGGTATCAGTCGGACATTCTGGGGCTTCGGTTATCGGCCGAACGCAAGGATGTCGATGCGCTGGAAATCGCGGCGGATATCGCTTCTGACATCGACCGGTTATGAGGTGGATTCGGATGGGCAGAAAACGACCCGAGTACACACAAAATATTGGGGGATCGCGTGACAATCCCCACCAGAAAACGTATAAGGTACCAAAATAATATAGGTACTGACTGAATGTCCGAAGACGCACAGGCTCCTCAAGAATACGGCGCAGATTCCATCAAAGTTCTCAAGGGTTTAGAGGCCGTTCGCAAACGCCCCGGGATGTATATCGGGGACACGGATGATGGATCGGGCCTGCACCACATGGTGTATGAGGTTGTCGACAACGGAATTGACGAAGCGCTGGCGGGTCACGCCGACCATGTGACCGTGAAAATTCACGCGGATTCCAGCGTTTCGGTCAGCGACAACGGTCGCGGAATTCCGGTTGATATCCACCCGGAAGAAGGCGTTTCAGCGGCAGAGGTCATCATGACCCAGCTGCACGCGGGCGGCAAGTTCGACAGCAACTCTTACAAGGTGTCGGGCGGCCTGCATGGCGTGGGTGTTTCGGTGGTAAACGCGCTGTCGGATTGGCTGGAGCTGCGCATTTGGCGCGCGGGCAAAGAGCACGTGGCGCGATTTGAGGGCGGTGAAACGGCAGAGCATCTGAAGGTAGTCGGCGAATGCGGCGATCGTACGGGAACCGAAGTGCGGTTTCTGGCGTCGACCGACACGTTCTCGAATCTCGAATACTCGTTCGAGACGTTGGAAAAACGGCTGCGCGAACTGGCCTTCCTGAACTCGGGCGTGCGGATCATCCTGATCGACGAACGCCCTGCCGAGCGGCTGGAGACCGAGCTGTTCTACGAGGGCGGCGTAAAGGAATTCGTCAAGTACCTCGACCGATCCAAAACGCCGGCCATGCCCGAGCCGATCTATATCAAAGGCGAGCGCGACGATATCGGTGTCGAGATCGCCATGTGGTGGAATGACAGCTACCACGAAACGGTGCTGCCATTCACCAACAACATCCCGCAACGCGACGGCGGGGCCCACGTTGCGGGGTTCCGGGGGGCTTTGACCCGGACGATCAACAACTATGCGCAGTCCAGCGGGATCGCGAAAAAGGAAAAGGTCAGCTTCACCGGTGACGATGCGCGCGAAGGTTTGACCTGCGTATTGTCGGTGAAAGTGCCCGATCCGAAATTCTCGTCCCAGACCAAGGACAAGCTGGTTTCCTCCGAGGTCCGTCCGGCTGTTGAAAGTCTGATGAATGAAAAACTGGCCGAGTGGTTCGAAGAAAATCCCAACGAGGCCAAGAATATCGTTGGCAAGATCATCGAGGCTGCGTTGGCCCGGGAAGCTGCGCGAAAGGCGCGCGAGCTGACCCGGCGCAAGACTGCGATGGATGTGAACTATCTGGCGGGCAAGCTGAAGGATTGTTCCGAGAAAGATCCGTCGAAAACCGAAGTTTTCCTCGTCGAGGGTGACTCGGCAGGTGGATCGGCACAGACCGGACGGGATCGTCTGACGCAGGCGGTTCTGCCCTTGCGGGGGAAAATCCTGAACGTCGAGCGCGCCCGGTTCGACCGGATGCTGTCGTCTCAGGAAATCGGCAACCTCGTCATGGCGCTGGGCACGGGCATTGGCCGCGATGAGTTCAACATCGAAAAGCTGCGCTACCACAAGATCGTCATCATGACCGACGCGGATGTGGACGGCGCGCATATCCGGACCCTGTTGCTGACCTTCTTCTATCGGCAGATGCCGGAACTGATCGAGGGCGGGTACCTCTATATCGCGCAACCACCGCTGTACAAGGTTTCCCGCGGGAAGTCAGAGGTTTACCTGAAGGATCAGGCCGCTCTGGATGACTATCTGATCAATCAGGGCGTCGAAGGAGCGGTGCTGAAACTGGGCTCGGGTGAGGAAATCATCGGCCAGGACCTGACCCGCGTGGTGGATGAGGCGCGTCAGCTGAAACGTGTGCTGGACGCGTTTCCAACGCATTACCCGCGTCATATTTTGGAGCAGGCCGCCGTGGCTGGGGCTTTCGTGCCGGGTGCGGTGGACGCCGATCTGCAAGGTGTGGCTGACAAAGTCGCCGCACGGCTGGATCTGATCGCGTTGGAATACGAACGCGGTTGGCAGGGTCGGATCACACAGGATCACGGCATCCGGCTGGCCCGTATCCTGCGCGGTGTCGAAGAGGTTCGCACGCTGGACGGCCCGATGCTGCGTTCTGGCGAGGCGCGCAAGACCGGCAGCTTTACGCAGAGCCTGCAAGAGATCTACAACTCTCCGGCCACTTTGAACCGTCGTGATCGCAGCCAGATGATCCACGGTCCGCTGGACTTGTTGCGCGCCATTCTGGAAGAGGGTGAAAAGGGCTTGTCCTTGCAGCGCTATAAAGGCCTGGGTGAGATGAACCCTGACCAGCTGTGGGAAACGACACTGGATCCGGATGCGCGGACTCTGCTCCAAGTGCGCGTGGATGACATGGTCGAGGCGGATGATTTGTTCACCAAGTTGATGGGTGACGTCGTGGAACCTCGTCGGGAGTTCATCCAGAAAAACGCCTTGAGTGTTGAGAATCTGGATTTCTGATCATGGTGTAGCAAGTTCCTTTGCCGAACAGACCTGCGAATGAAGTCGGATGAACAGCTTTATCTGACTGGTCCCTTGAAATTCTGGACTGATCATTCCACATCTATGCCATGAACAAAGAAATCCTTCCAATTGCCGACATCAAGTCGCCCGCAGGCCCGGGTAGGCCTCGTGCCTTTGACGAAGCCGATGCTTTGGAAAAAGCCTTGTGCGTATTTTGGCACAAGGGCTACGAGGCCGCGTCGGTGGACGATCTGACCAAGGCCATGGGTTTGAGCCGTTCCAGCTTCTATGGAACCTTCGGAAACAAGCAGGCATTGTTTCGCAAAGCCCTCAGCCACTATTCAAGACGTGGTTTGAAAGCTTTGCGCGACGTCGCGGACGCGGGTGGAAATGACCCCGTCGGCGCGATAATGGAAGCCTTGGCGAATCCGCAAGGAGGTCGTGACGGCTGCATGCTGATCAACTGCCTTACCGAGCTTGCCCCGCATGATGATGAAGTGGCCGATCTCGGACGCCACCATTTGGAGAGCATTGACAAAATTATTGCGGAAGCGCTTGAGCCTTCAGATCCGGGTCTGGCGCTCGACAGGGCGCGCGCCTATGCCTCCCTTGCCATTGGCACGCTAGCCTTGCGTAAGGCGGGCGTTCCCGCTGAGCAGATATCGCAAACCCTGAAACAAGCCCGGTTGGTGATTTCGCCATAAGGTCTCCCGCCACCATAACGAAATGAAACCTAACACAAACTCAAACAAGAGAGAGTGAGCGCAATATTGGACTAGTTGGTCCAATAATATCTGAACGAAGTTTACCAAAGAAGGAAGCAGCAATGGCTGATGAAAAACTGTTCTCGGGCATCAAAGCTGGTGCAATCGAGCTGAAGAACCGAATTGTAATGGCGCCACTGACCCGTAACCGGGCAAGAGCTGAGGATGACAGTGTCCATGAATTGCAGGCCGAGTACTACGCACAGAGGGCAGCTGCTGGTCTGATCATCACGGAAGCATCGCAAATCTCGCCCCAAGGCAAAGGCTATGCCTGGACGCCCGGCATTTATTCCAAATCGCAAATCGACGGCTGGAAAAAAGTGACTGAGGCCGTCCATGCCAAAGACGGGAAGATCGTGATCCAGCTTTGGCATGTCGGACGGATTTCGCACTACAGCTTGCAGGAGGGTGGTGAAGCCCCTGTTGCGCCATCCGCAATTGGCGCTAAGGCCAAGACGTTTGATGGTGAGCAGTTTGTTGAAACTTCTGAACCGCGGGCTCTGGCCATCGAAGAAATTGCTGACATCGTTGCGGACTACCGGAGGGCCGCGGAAAACGCCAAAGTGGCTGGTTTCGACGGTGTAGAGGTCCATGCAGCCAACGGATACCTTATCGATCAGTTCCTGCGCGACGGGTCGAACAAGCGTGAAGACGAATACGGTGGTCCTGTTGAGAATAGAGCGCGATTCTTGAAAGAGGTGATGGACGCTGTTGTCGGCGTGTGGGGTGCCGACCGCGTCGGTGTCCGCCTCAGCCCGTTCTCGGACGCTAACAACATTTCCGACAGCGACCCACAGGCGACGTTCTCGCATGCGATCAAATTGTTGAATAGCTATGGGTTGGCCTATCTCCATCTCGTAGAAGGGCAGACCGGCGGCCCGCGCGATATTCCTGAAGGTGGTGACCTAAAGGCGCTCTATGAACTGTTTGACGGAGTGAAAATGGGCAACAACGCTTATGACCGAGACATGGCGATTGAAGCAGTTGAGACCGGCGCCGTCGACCTGGTGGCCTTTGGTCGGCCGTTTATTTCCAACCCGGATCTTGTCAACCGGCTGGAGAAAGACGCCGCACTGAATGAGCTCGATCCAACCACTCTCTACGGCGGCAATGAAAAAGGGTATACCGATTATCCGGCACTGGAAGAGGAAGCGGTCGCTGCAGAGTGATACATCGCTCTTAACCCCTTAGCGACGGGCTATACCAAGCAAAGTGAGCGCGCCGGGTTGGACGCGCTCACCCAGCAACTACGGAGATCTCTATTCTTAAGGCGAGGGCCTGTCACAAACCTGCAAATGAACTGCTGCCATATGATCAGGGTTGAATGTATCCAATCAGGATGCATCCTTGATTGAGGGGCGCCCGGTTTTAGTTGAGGAAGAAGTGCGGTGACTACAATCAATTGAGCGCATTTCTCGAGCCGCGCATTGTCGCAAGTAAATCGTGCAAAATAGTTCAGTCTTTTGGCGTAGTCTTTGCGGTTACGGCCCCTTGCGTTGCTGAATCCCGCAAAGGTCCTCCTTAGGAACCTTGGGTTCTATGCAGCCTTTCTTGCTTGGACTTTCGCAAATGTCTCCGATGCGCAGAAAGCGGGCTGTGCAAAGCCGTCCGGATCCGTCAAATCTTGCAATCTTCAATGGCTTTCAACGCTGTAAAGCCTTCGGACCAAGACCAATCATTCGAGTTCAACGTCGCATTGTACCTCTGAATGTGACATCAAGGATTGACCCTAGAACACTTTGCATCGGCTGCGATACGACGTGCTTGATCAGTATCTAGTCAGAGTATCAAGTATCGCTTGCCGCGTTGCGTCATCATTGTGGAAGATCCTGCCGGCGAGAAACTCCGATGGAAACTCAGGCCACGTTTTGCGCATTTCAGTGACCAGTCGTTGTGCTTCTTGCGAATGTCCCAGCTGATCCTGCGCAACGGCCTGGAATAGGAGCGACGGAGCACTTACGGGCGAACCGGCAGCGGGCGCGCCTTGAAATGCTTCGACAACCTTTTCGTAATTCCCGAGCATAAGCTGCGATACACCCCAAATATTACGTGCGCCAAAGCGGCCCGATCCGGACCTTAGTCTTTCGGGATTGCTAACCTCGGCAGCAAGTTCCGGTGCGTTAGCCAGGATGGCTGTGATGCCGACAAGATCCAGGATATGACCATCATTCGGAGCAAGTTCGACGGACATTCTTGCATATTTTTTGGCCTCGACTGGATTATTTTGGGCAGCCAATACCCAACCATTTGCGCCGTTTGCCCAGGCATCTGTCGGAGACAGATCAAGCGCCCTTCCCGACATCTCCGAAGCCTTGCTGATGAGGTCATCTCTTTGCGCTGTGTCCGGGGACAAAATAGCCAAAGTCGCCAGAACTTGTGCCGATCCGGCGTAGCCATCGGAAAGTGCCGGGTCCAACTCTGTGGCATGTTGGAACATTCCCAATGCTATTTGCTGTCGTTTGACATCGAAAACAGGAAAAAACATTCCTCTGGCCTGATCCGCAAGGTTGGCCGCCTGAAGTCTCGTCAAAGACTGCTCACCAAGGGCTGCTCTTTCAGCCTGTCCTAGGGATTGGGTTGGGGGCAAAACCACATTGCTATCTTGAGCCAGCCAAAAGCCAAGTCCAGCAATCAATACAAGACAACCCAGTCCAAGCGGCAGCATTTTTTTCAAACGCGGATGTTCTGCTAGCACATCGCTATTCGGTACCTCTGAGGCGTCGTATGCTGTCGTATTTTTTTGCGAAAACCGTGGCTTGTATCCACCCGGATCAACAAAAATGCGAACCCCTTTGCCGTTCCATTGATCTTCGTAAAACTCATGAAGCAGTCGACGCAGCCGTCTGGCTTCAACGCGAACGAGATTTCGGCCACCGGTGCCATCAATACTTCGACCGTAAACTTCGACTGCGATTGCTTTGCCACGGATTTGGGCGCCGCGACCAGCGAGAGTTTCTTCGACCACGTAAGTAATAAATTGCTGGAGTCGCGGCGAAGCCTGGAACGCGACGCTTGAAACAACGCTCTGAAGTGCCTGTCGGACAAGCTCCGGCGATGGCGGTGCAATATCTTGATCTATCGGCAATTCATTAGCTTGGTTCAAAGCAAACTCACCCCCAACTCACGGTGACTCACTTGGCCTGCATCGTCAACCGCACTCATCTTGATCTGAGAATAGATAGTGGGAACCATGGATAATCCAGTGACTTGGGAACTGAGTGACGAGCTTCCAGAGCTTTCCGATGCGCTCTCAGGGTTTAACGAAACGGATGCGTTGCTCAGCGAGGCAATCGAAGACCTGAAGAAAGTATCGGCACTGTTGGATGACACATCGATACCAGCCCCAGAGCGCGCGGAATGGACCCACATCAAATCTGAGCTGATCAACGAGCTTCGCCGGATGGTGAAGCGAAGCCTTCGCAACACTTCTAACTGAGGACTGGTCCATGACTAAGGAAGACACAGGGAAAGACCTGGACAACAAACAGGGGCAACCAACAGAGCAAATCGAAGACCCGTCGCGGCGGAGTGTTCTAAAGGGCTTGGCCACTGGAGCGGCCGCGACAGGGGCAGCTGGGTTTGCGGCAGGAAGTGCCGAGGCCCACGAAGGAGACGGCCCCCTGGGAGAAACACTCAAGAACCCATATGGCGGTCGACCCGCAGGCGGCATATCATTGCCAGAGTACTTCCGCCCGACGAAGTACATGACCGGTTCAAACGCGAACTATTTTCCACTGAGTGAGGAGTTGGGGCCAGATGAGATGCGCATCTCATTCTGTGGTTCAACACCGTATCCACCGCGCGAAGATCAGGCGGGTACTTGTATCATGGTGGAGTTGGGGAATGGAAAGCGGTTCTTTTTCGATTTTGGATCCGGTTGTGTCCGCAACATCATTGCCATGCAAGTACCTGGGCAACTGATCAACGACATCTTCATCTCTCACCTGCATGTCGACCACTACGCCGATATTCCCTATATTTACCCATTCCGTGCCTGGTCGGGTGGTTACACACCGCTGCGCATTCACGGTCCCTCTGGTCGGACACCCGAGCTTGGCACAGCCGGAATGGTCAAAGGCATGCAACAGATGCTCAAATGGCATCTGGAGGCCTTTGATGTGTTCCCGATTGGGGACGGCTACGAGATCGAGGTCAACGAATTCGATTTCCGTCAGGAAGGCGGCATCGTTTATGACGAAGATGGCGTGACTGTTCGGTCCTGGCCACGAAGCCACGCCAAGGACGGTGCGGTTGGCTATCGGCTCGATTGGAACGGGCTGAGCTTTGTATGGACCGGCGATGGTCGCCCGGATGAGCTTTCACGTAAATACGGCGAAGGTGTTGATGTCTTTGTAACCGAAATGTCGGGACAGGATATTGGTCAGCTGATGACCTACAAATATGGTATCCCACAGGATCTCTTTAACTACACCATCGATACGCACCATACCTCTCACTATGCCGTGGGTAAGCTCTTTGCTGACGCAAGGCCGCGTTTGGGAATGGTGACGCACTATACTCAGGACGAAGACATCGACGCTGAAATGCTGGCTGGAATTCGCGCCCACTATGACGGTCTGTTCCAATGGGGTCTCGATGTAGCCGTTGTAAACGTGACCAAGGATGCAATCTGGTACAGGAAAGCTGCACTGCCCGGAAAATCCGGTACCGTTCCGCCATTCCGCGAACTGGCTGCGGCAGCTGAGGCCGGACGTATTGAGCTTCCGGATGAAATCACACTACCGAACCCGAGGCTCACCCGAGCAGATCAGCAAGATCAGAAGTACAGAGATATGGAGATTGATCCACGCGAGTACTACCCAACTGACGTTTTCCGAGCACCCGGCGGGGACTGGCCGCAGGACTTTACCATCAAAGTTTCGGATGTAATCGGCACGCGTGATGAAGACTGAAAGGAGATCGAACGATGATTGAATTTGGTTCGACTTCTGCGATCCCCGTCACGATCCTTACCGGCTTTCTAGGAGCCGGTAAGACAACACTTTTGAACCGCATCCTGACAGGCAATCACGGGTTGCGGGTTGCGGTTCTGGTGAATGACTTTGGATCAATAAACGTTGACGCTGACTTAGTAGTCGGTCTCGAAGATGATGTGATGAGTCTGGCAAATGGCTGCGTTTGCTGCTCGATCCGAGATGATCTGATCGAAACGGTGGAAGCCGTTCTCGCCCGGCCTGAGAAACCGGAATACATCGTCCTTGAAGCAAGCGGAGTGTCGGACCCGTCATCAATTGCGATGACATTCACCGATCAGAAGTTTCGGGACATGATCCGCTTGGACAGCCTCATGTGCCTGGTCGATGCGGAACAGCTATTTTCTGCGCCGGAGCAAATGGAACTGAAGCTCCGTCAAATCGCGTTCTCGGACATGGTTATTTTGAACAAGGTCGACCTCGTCGACAGGGCGGCTGTTCAAAGGGTGCACGATTGGCTTGGGTCTCGCTTCCGTCGATATCGCCTGGTCGAAGCTGTCAATGCCGACGTCCCACTGGATATACTTCTTTCCGTTGGTCGCTTTGCCGCCGAACAGCTCGAAACAGCGATACCCGATCATCACGAACACGGACCAGATTGTGGTTGCCGCCACTCTGATCACTCGGACAGTTTCTCAACAACCATGATGAAAGCTGAACGCCCGATAAGCCTATCTTCTCTCCGGAACGCAATTCGGAAGCTTCCGGGCGATGTCTATCGCCTCAAGGGTTTTGTTTTTAGCGAGGAAGACCCGGATCATCGCATTCTCGTTCAGGTCGTTGGAAAACGTATGGACATCGCAAGGGATGCGGCATGGGGCCACCGAAAACGCGAAACAAGGCTTGTTGCAATAGGTGCACCGGGAGCCCTTTCGGAATACGAGCTTTCCGATGCGTTGTTGGCGACCGTATAGCGGCAAGTTCAACCAAACTTGCTTGCGTGTGCTTCTTAAAGTCCAACTCGTAACTGCTCGTAAGCCCGCAGCGCCGAGGATCAAATGCAGCGCCGAGGACCAAATAAGAAGAAACACCTGATTGCAGATACAGATTAGGGAATTCGTTCAAGCGATCACATGGCCCACACCTGCCACTGCGTTTGTATTATCGGGCACGGTTGCATGCGCGCAGGACGTCTCAGGTCCAGAACTTGACGATGCAGCCCCGGAACCCGGATTGCCGAGTACAGCCGGAGGACAAGATGCCGAGTTGTTTTCTGCTTTCCACGGGCCCGAGGCGTTACCTCGGGTCGCAAATCTCCTTTTCTGGGGTTCTAGGGGCAAAGACAGGATGCCTATATTTTTCAACCGAGGAAAATCTGGAAGCCATGCAGCGGGTGACGTCAGTGTTTTAACAAAGTCAGGCGAGGTCGGAACAAAGCACTGCGCGTCAGTGTTGCACGCCAATGTTCCCGGTGAATTGCGTGCGGCGCTTCTCATCAGGGACTTTGGGAGCGATTCCGACGATCCACCCGTGGCAGTCGAAGTTATTGGCCACCTGCATTTCATCGAGGCCGCACTTGATCTCCGAGGCGCGATTGTAGCCGTAACTTCGAAAGCAATTATTGGCTGAACCACGATAGGCAAAAGGCATTAATCTGATCCAAGACACCCGCCGAGGCGTATTTATCAAGTACCTCTTAACAAGGAGAAAAGAATGCTTCCACCCAGCATTATCGCTGCGACCCTTGGGTTTTTCGCAGCCACTTCGCTTCAAGCTGGTGTTCAAATTCGCTTCGTAGAGGGCGCACCAAAGGATCGTTTTGTTCTGACAAATGTCGGAACTTGCGACGTCGTAGCCTCGACCGTCAAAATTGACTTGTCGCAATCTGCAGGACGCTTGATTTTCGACGTTACCGAAAAAGGCGCGGGCGTAGAGGTTTTTCAACCTCTCGAATTCGTTGAAGGTGCTGATGCACTGCGTCAGTTTCCTTCGGTCGTCGACGGGTAAAATACAATTGAACTTGAGATCACCTCCCTCGCGGCAGGGGAACAACTCGCTTTTACCATCGATGTAGATGACACCATTGGGCAACGCGAAATCACTGTTTCTGGGTCGGAGATCGAGGGCGCCATGGTGTCATATACTGCCTCGGATGAGACCAATACTGCGACCTTCTCTTCCGAAGCGTTCGTCAACGTGATGACCAAGGATTGCTGAGAGCTGCCCGGCAATGTCGAACTGGTTGATCCGCATAGCATTTCTTGCTCTCATGCTCGGAGGCGGCATCCTGATCGGGATACTAACCGCACCCGGTGATTGGTATGCGCAACTTTCTAAACCTGCTTTCAATCCACCAAATTGGATTTTTGGCCCGGTTTGGACGGCGCTTTATGTTTTGATCGCGATGGCGGGCTGGCGCCAGTTCGAAGCAGACCGGAGCTCGGCCGCCATGAAGTTGTGGTGGGCGCAGATGGGGCTGAACTTTTTGTGGTCACCAACCTTTTTCGTACTGCAAATGCCGTGGGTTGCCTTTGTGGTCATTGTTGCGTTGCTGGCTGTCATCTTCGTGTTCATCGCTCGGGTGAGGAACTCGGATCCAGTCTCCGCGCTGGCCTTCCTGCCGTATTGTGCATGGGTCGCATTTGCCACGGCGCTTAATCTTTCTATTGCGATACTGAACTGAGAAGGAACAACATGCGTGCCAACTTCTTTGGGCTTTTTTCGGGGCTTGTTATGCTCGGATCTACAATGGCACAGGCTGATGAAAACCTTGCTGAGGACTTTTCCAAGTCTCCGGAGACGCGTTGGGACTATGTTGCGGACACAGTCATGGGAGGCGTCTCTTCAGGGAAAGTGCAGTTTCGTAAGGAAGGTGATGTCGCATTCGCGCATCTGACCGGAACCGTTAGTACAAAAAACAACGGCGGCTTCATCCAGTTTCGACACAAGTTGCCTGATCGGCCCGATGCGGGCGTATCGGGCGTAAGGCTGTTGGTCCGGGGTAACGGCGAGCAATACTTTGTTCACCTCAGGACACGTGGCACCGTGCTTCCTTGGCAATACTACCAGGCCGAGTTTCCAACTTCAGAAGACTGGACCGAAGTCTCTTTGCCTTTGTCAGCCTTCAAGGCTTCAGGTGCCATGTTGCGCGCTATTCCCGTCGCTGACGAAATCACCTCGGTTGGAGTTGTAGCCTATGGGCGCGATCACGAGGCCCGTGTGGATGTCAGCGAGATTGGGTTTTACTGAAGGTCGCCCGGGCGATGGCCAGAAATACGTCTGGGCGTCCCCCTTTCGGTGTAGCCGCGCCCCCAAAAAGGGCGACATGCCATCAGATTATTTGTCAAAAAGACCTAAAGCTGCGACCCAATTGGCAAAATACTCAGGAAACCGGAAACTATGTGATCCCAGGCTGATCCTGTCGGCTCGGATTCATATTCAAGGACGTTGCCATCATCATCTCTTGTCGTCCATCTAAGCTGGCCAGCTTGCTCGAGTGTGACGTGATATGTGTATGCGGGCAGCGCGTCGTCTAAGGCACCCATCGTCTGTGCAGTCAATGCTGGCGAGTCAATCAGAATTCCCATCTCGGTGTTGATGTTGACAGACCGGGGGTCCCAGTTGAACGACCCTACGAACAAGTATCGGTCATCAACCGCAAATGCCTTGGAGTGTAGGCCTGATCGCGATTGAGCCCAGTTAATCCCGCGGCGTTGAACTTGATAGGCGTCGGGTCGCAGTTCGTAGAGTTCTACTCCACCGCGTAAAAGTGCTCGGCGTTTTTTAGCGTAGTGTGCGTAAACGGGTGCGACGTCGTTAGATGCAAGTGAATTGGTTACGACCTTTACGTCGACCCCGCGCCTCTCGAGTTCGGTCAACCATTTCACACCGTTGTTGCGCGGCACAAAATAGGCGGACACGATATTCACCTCACTGCGGGCATTTTCAAAATACGGAAGCAATTGAGATGCCAGAACGGGGTCTGAACTATCCAGACCCGCCGCTTTTGAAGGTGGATCAGAATATAGTTTCGCAGGCAGCCAATCCAGTGACAGGGCTCCATCTGCGAAGTTCTCTTGTGCTGACTTTCTGAGGGCGGCGCCGTACTGCGTTTGCTTCGCTTCTTCGACCAGTTCCTTCAACCTGCCTCGCGCATCGCTAAGGTCAAATTCTTCGGGTTCCCCAACGACCGCACGCGCCGGAACTGCGAACTCGCTGTTCCAGTAAGAGTCAAAGCTACGCGACACCTCGCGCACAACGGGGCCTGCGGCCAGCACATCCAGATCAGCGTAGTTCATTTCTTGCCGTGCCAGAAAGTACTCGGCACCGATGTTTCTTCCACCCACAATCGTGAACACATTGTCTGCCGTCATGGACTTGTTGTGCATTCTTCGATTGATGCGTTTGAAATCTGTGATACCTGCAATCAAAAGGCTCTGATCTCGCCAAAATGGATTGAATAGCCTGATCTCAATATTTTTGTGATTGTCCAACGCGGCCGTCATCGCGTCATAGCTGGACGTGTCCATGTCATCCAGCAACAATCGGACACGAACACCCCGATCTGCTGCCTGCAAAAGACTGGCTGCAAAAAGGTGACCTGTCGGGTCGTTGTGCAGAAGGTAGTATTGCGCGTCTATCGTTCGCTCGGCAGCAGCCGCCAACAGCAGCCGTGAAACAAGCGCTTCTTCTCCATCACTGATCAGCTTGATGCCTGACCGACCGTCTTTGGGGTCCCCAAGGCGATTGGCCGCCTGGCCCAGAGCCGTGCCCGAATTCGCCGGCAGCGCAGCCGATGCTGTCTTTTCATATGTACGGGATTTTGGAGCGCAAGCGACAAGAAACAGCGCGCAACAAACCCCAATCACGAACTTCCATTGCGCCATAGGTTTCCTCCAACCGTATGCCCTAAGTGACTACGCCGGACCATGCGATGGCAAGTTTGTTCTATGACGCCTGAGGTTGTTTCGTTTGTAAGTGTTGATTTCGCATACCAGCAATGGCGGAATTGTCAGTCTGATGCTGGGCGACGGTTTCGGAGTTCCGCAGCCACCGCCGAACTTTGCGCAAAGCTCAGTGTAGGAAGGACATCAAATGCATAACATGATTGAGATGTAAGTTCACGAGCGGCGCTCAGAAGGGAAAAGTGACCTGAAAATCAGCATCGGAATAGCGACTGGCGAAGTCGTCGCGGGCTATGCCGGTACGGATAATTGGGCGACGTATACTTGTATCGGATCGACCGTAAACCTTGCTGCTTACCTTGGGACAGAGACGCAGAAAACCGGAAGCCTTTAATTGATTGATCAAGAAGTCTTCGATCTGTCGGTGGCGGCCTATGTGTTGGACACATTTGGTGGAACCATGATCAAGGGTTTCTCCGATCCATTCGGCATCCATGCACTATGACCAATCGAGCGACCTCAAAAAAGGCTGAAATACTTGAAGTATTCGACGCAGTGTATGAGGGCCAAGAGCGAAAAGCAGAACAGTCAGCAAGTTCGGACTATTGGTCAGGTGCGTACCAAATTGGCGAAGTGTATGCGCGTTCCTGCGCTGTCAATGGGACATTGTCTGGCATTTGTATTCCAAACTTAACGGCATCATACGCCGTCCAGCGGGGTGTCGGAATTTCGATCACTCGGGCGTAGTAAAACGCGCTTTCTGACGGATCAAAGTCGGGATCTTGCCACACGGTTCCCAACTCAGAAGCACCTATCGTGTTGGTCCACGAGGGGATTGAAAGATTAACTGTGGTGCCTACGGATGGCAGCTTACCAGCGGCATCTGGTTCGCGGGAACCGGACCAGGCCACGTCGTAGACTTTTTCCCGTTGCTCTCCATCTGCATCTAACCAACCCTTTATGATCTGGATTCGATCCAAGTTTGCTCCCATCGGATCACGAAGCGCGTATACCAGAAAAGTAGGAGAGCCTTCCCCAGGGCCAAGATCGCCACCCATCGGCACACCTTTGGTGTATCCTACAAGCGCCAAGTCCCGCCGCAAGGCATCCTCTTCGGTAAAAGTATATCCACCGAACATACGGACGCGCATTCGGGGACCTGTTGTTGCGTAAGTTTCACGCCGATGCATCGCATCCCAGATGGCTGTGCGGGAATTCTCCTCGGCCCATACTGCTGTCAGACCGCCGGTAATATATTGCGACGACCGCAGCGCAACAGTCCCGTCAGCATACGTTTTGCTGACATGTTGGCTCCGTTCTTCGCTGGGCTCGTAGCCGGTAAATTTTCCGAAGAAATTGTCGTTGTCAGGGGCGGTCAAACCTGTGTGCGTGTCACTGGCCCCACCCAAACCAAACTTGAAAGGGTTCACCCCAAAAATTTTTTGAAGTGACAGGCCGCGAAGCAACCCGGATCGTGCATATTCGCCGGGCAGCATATCCGCCTCTTTTCGAACCGAAGCATCAAGGTTACCGAAGTCCCACGTTTCGAAGTCAGCAAATTCATCATCAGGTGAAAGGAACGGGTGGGCCTCACCGTCCCCCTTTATCTGGGTTGGTTCATATAGCCTTTCCCACTTGTTTCGCGCTTCTGCGTATGCGGGATCTAACGGCACCCCGTCTGCAAAATCGTCAACGAGCGGGAACATCCAGCCGTTCGATAAGTTTCCATTGTGCGGAATAGCAAGCACACGCCCGCCGGTTGTTTGCTCATAGTTTTCCAGCCACTTCCAAAGATCACGAGGGTTTGGTGAGCCTACCGGGGGCGTCGTTGAATAAGGCAGTATCTGCCTTGTGAGCTCAGGGCCGTCGCGAAATATCACGTTTCGGTGCAAATTGTTCCCTGCAACCAGAGATGTCCATTCATAGGCTATGAAGGTGCTGAACACGCCGGGGTCATTGTACTCCTCCGCGGCATCAATAATGTCGTCCCAAACACGGGCGTAAGCGGGATTGCCGGGTTGATAGTTCAGCGCAGGGGAAACCTGTCCTTGAGCAAATGCCGCGGTAAGCTCAAGCGCAGCTGCCAAGGCGGCTTCCCCACCTTTGTTGAATTCCTCGTGGAAATATCTGCCTTGCTCATCCGCCAGGATGTTGGGTGCACCCCCAATTATGTCGGTGATTGCTCCCATCGCATCCGAATGGTCTGTAATCATGAAGAAATCGAGAGGTATCGAAAGTTTTACTGGTTGACCCGTATTAGAGATTACCTCTTCGCCACGCGCAAACCGATAAGCATCTCGCGGCATGAGGCGTGTCCCGCCGCCGCCAGCGTCCCCGGAAAGACCGGTATGAACGTGGGTGTCTCCAAAATAGACTTGAGTTGGATACGCACGCTCAGCGTAAGGTGAATAAGGGCGACCAGAAGGTCCAGAAAGCCCAGACGGGTTTATTGCTTCCTGAGCAAGGATTGGGTTCCCCAAAATGAGAGCGAGGGGTAAAACATAGCGAAACAACTTTTCCTCCATAATTGGAGGCATCATAACACAACTCCGGTACGGAGTATTTCCGGCCGAGAATAAATGTCTTCTGCACTTGAGGAGTAGACCCTCGGTGAACTTCACCAAATGGCTGCAACGAGCCGGGCGCAGCAAATTATCCCGTGGTCCTAGCGGTTTAATGAACTTTCGAAGAGCCGTCCAAGTGGTTCAAAGGCTGTTGAGCCGATGCTTCTCGAGTATCCCACAAAGCATAGTCTTGGCTTGGAGCCTGTGTTCTCGATGGCGTTCACGCGCCACATCCGGCCGACCTTCACTTATCGCTTGGAAAACAACACGATGATCCTCATTGGATTTGACTGGTAGCGGCCTGATAAACAGTGTCGTTGCGCGTGCGCGACGAACCTGGTCGCTCATCATGGCCACAATCGCTTCGACCCGTTTGTTGCCACCTAAACGCACGAGTTCCTGATGAAACAGCTCATCGGCCTCTGCCCAGGCTTCAAGGTCTTCGGCGTCGATGGCTTGGTCCATCTTTGCAATCGATCCAGCAAGTACCGACAGTTCATCATCTGAATAACCTGCTTCGGCTGCGCGCTGTGCTGCGAGACTCTCGAGTTCCGTCAATATGTCGTAAATTTCACGCATATCATCGGATGAAACAGGCAGTATCCGCACGCCCTTCCGGGGCCGCATTTCCAGCAAACCCTTACTTTCCAACATCAGCGCAGCTTCCCGTATCGGGGTGCGGGACATGCCAAGGGTCTCGGCGAGTTCCGATTCCAGATGGTCAGTTCCGGCCGCAAGTTCGCCGGATAGGATCATCCGCCGCAAATCCCTTACTGCACGTTGTGTATTGGAAAGAGTTTTTGCGTCCTGATCCTTCACGGCGTCTCCAGGTTGATCTTTCGTCCCTCCGCAGCCGAGAGATAGATTTTCTCTTCTATGCGGATCACATCCAAATATTCTCGGGCCGTGTTTTCCAACAGCGTGCCCCGTAGAAGGCCCGAAATGACGTGACTTTGCAAGGCGTGGACACAGTCTCCTCCAAATCCTTCGTGATCGCTCGGAGGTAGAATCTGCTGTCGCTCCTGTTTTCCAAAAGCGCGCAGTTCAACTGAACCGTCGCCGTTAAGAACCAGCGATCCTTTCGTTCCTTCAATAAGCGCTTCGCCCATGGTTTGGCGCAGGTTTTCGGCACTGTGATCAAGGCACCTGTTCCCGTCGAACAGAGCTTTCAAGCCGTTGGGGTGATCAAACAAGATGTAACCTGCATCCTCGCCTGCGATAACGGGGTTCACTCGACGCAGGTCGGCATAAACCGCGCTGGGCGCCCCGAACAAAAAACGGAACGTGTCTACCCAGTGAACCGCTGTTTCATGAACGAGGAAACGCGGCATGTCCTGAAAGTAGGGCTGCCGGTCAAGATAGGCGCGTGGTCCCTGTCCGTCGCCGGGCCGAAGCCGGAAAGTCGCTTGTAGAGGCGTTCCAATTCGACCTTCAGCCATCGCTTCCTTGATTGCGCGGTACCAAGGCTGGAAACGAAAGTTCTCGTGTACGACAATAGTTGCGCCAACCTCATCTGCTTCGGAAACAACCTCCTCCGCTTCACCCAGAGACAAGCAAAATGGCTTTTGGCAGATCAGCCACTTGATACCAAACCGCAGTGCCGTGCGGATGGCCTCGGCCTGCGCCACAGGAGGAAGGATGATGTCCACGAGATCTGGTTCTTCTGCCTCCAACATTTTCGACAGATCATCATAAGCCGCCAGCCCTGTTTCCCTCGCTTTTTTGATATCACGGTTGCAGGATGCAACTGGAACAGCGCCAGGCATTCTTGACCAGCTTTCGTAGTGGAACTTGCTGAAGTATCCCGCACCTACACACGCGACCCGAATGGCTTCTTTAGTACTCATGCCGGCAATGCTTCCAATACCGCTGAGGCTGCTTCCTGAGTTCCAGCTTTGCCGCCCAAGTCTCGCGTCAGGTTTTGACCGTTCGCCACCACCTTTTCTACGGCCTCGCGCAATCGAGCGCCGTCGCTGGACAGTTCCGGGTGATCATGGGTCAAACCCAACCATTCAAGCATCATTGCCGCGGACAGGAACATTGCAAAAGGGTTGGCAACACCCTGTCCCGCAATGTCCGGAGCGGAGCCGTGGCAGGGTTGGAACACGGCGTGGTTCAATCCGATATCTGCTGAAGGAGCCAGTCCAAGACCGCCCATAAGACCTGCACCAAGGTCAGAGAGGATATCTCCGAACATATTCTCAGTTACCAAAACATCGAATTCCCAAGGCTTCTGGACCATCCAGAGGGCGGTCGCATCAACATAAGCATGGTCTGCTTGTAAATCGGGATGGCGTGCGGCCTCGGCGTCAAAGATTGATCTGAAGAATGCAAAGGCGCGGAATACATTGGCTTTGTCGACACAGGTTACTCGTCCCGGGCCGCGACCGGACGCCTTGCGGTTGTTGGCGAGATCAAACGCAAAGCAGAATAGCTTTTCGGATACCTCTCGGGTGATCAGCAGGGTTTCACGCGCCTCATCTTCCGTGACTTCGCCCGTTCCTTGGGTGAAGAACAACCCTTCAGTGCTTTCACGAATCAAAACAAAATCGATCTCTTTTCCGGGAGGCAGCGCCAAGGGGGTCATTTGTCCGCTGCTTACCTTTACCGGACGCACGCCAGCAAAAAGGCCAAGCTGCTTTCGCAGGTCTATCTGAGGAGAAATCTCGGTTCCGTCAGGATATCGAACATCCGGTAAACCCATTGCTGACAGCAGAATCGCGTCGGCCTTGCGTGCAGTTTCGAGTGATCCTGTTGGGAAAGATTCTCCAGTTTTGGCGTAGTGGCCTGCGCCTGCTGGTGCGTCTGTAAACGCCAGCTCGTAGGTGGGATTGCCGCGAGAGAGATGGCGCAAAATTTCAAGCGTAGGCGCCATAATTTCCGGGCCGATCCCGTCCCCGTGGAAAACCGCGATATCGTAAGTCTTTTTCATTTTGGCCCGCTTCCTTCCCGTTTTGCATTCATAGCGCGATAGCAGCTTCCACTACAGTCCGTTGACAATGCATTCTTTAATGTATACGCAAATAAATGCAACAATAAACGCGAAGTTGTTTTGGGAGGACTTGGAAATGAAACTAAAGCTAGGGCGGTTAGCGGCCGCAGCCGTGATGGCGACCGGGATCGCAGGGGCAACTGCCGCGCAGGATTATCCCTATCTTGATATCACCACAGCTGTGGTCTGGGGGGCCGGTGGCGGCACGGACACGATTAACCGAATGATCATGGCCGAGATGGAAAAACACCTTCCGGTCTCGATCAATGTTATCAATCAAACAGGTGGGGTCGCAGGCTCCAACGGCATGGTCTATGTCATGAACCAACCAGACGATGGTTATACATTGGTCGGGCTGTCAGAGTCGAACGTCACCGCTGCTGTGCAGGGTGGGTGGGACAAGAAATTTGATTTTTGGTACCCGTTCATTGTTGGCGGATCACCTGATCTGATCTCGGTTCCAGCGGACAGCCCTTACAATACGCTGGAAGAACTGGTCGACGCTGCCAAAGCTGCCCCTGGCACTATTCCAGCGGCGGCTTCCGGTGCGGGTTCGATCCACCACTTGAACCTTCTGGCCATCGAAAAAGGGTCCGGTGCAGAATTCAAATTTGTTCCATACAAAGGCTCAGCACCCGGGCAGGAAGCGGCGATAGCGGGTGAAGTTGCGTTGGTTGTGACTTCACTGGCTGAACAGGCTCCGTTGATTGAGGGCGGTCAACTTAAACCGCTCGCAATGTTGACGCCCGAAGATGCGCAGATTGCAGGCACAACAGTGCCATCTGCCTTTGGCATCTATGACGGGCTCGACCAGTATCTGCCGCTCAAACAGGCCATCGGGTTTGCAGTTCACAGTTCAGCCGGAGATGACGTAAAGGCTGCGCTTGGCGCTGCGTTCGAGCAGGCGATTGCGTCCGACACCGTCGCTGAATGGGCTGCGGCAAACAAATACGATGTCGGCGGTCAGCACGGCGAAGAAGCTCAAGAATTGTTTGCGAACCTTGAGGCTACCTTTGCCTATACCTTGCAGGACCTTGGTGCTGCCACTGTCGATCCGGCCTCGCTGGGTATCGAGAAGCCCTAATCCGATCAATTTTGAAAGGGCGCGTTCGATCGCGCCTTTTCCTGAAGGAGGCAGGCCATGGACAAACCTGACGAAACACTGATCCTGCGGACGCGCGATTTTTGGGCAGCGATTGCTCTTATCACAGTGTCCGTCTTTTTCCTTTGGAAGACATTGGACATTCCACTTTGGGGTGAAAACCGCGCCGGTGTAAGTGGATCGGACTGGTACAACTCGGCTGCAATTGTACCGTTATTCATCTTCGGCGGGATACTTGTTCTTTCCTTCGTTTTGCTGGCTATTTCGGTCCGTTCGGGCGGAGCTCAAAACGCGTTCAGTGCCTTGGGGATTGGATGGGATAAGTGCGAAGCCTACCGTGCTTCAACAATAGGCCTGATCCTTCTTGCATATGTCGTCGGGCTGGTTCCCCGAGTGGACTTCATTTTGTGCTCTGGGTTGCTGATCACGGCTTTGACTTACGGCTACTACGGGGGTCATGCGCGGCGTGCTTTGGTGGCATGTGTCGCAGTTGTCGCTGCCGGTTTGTTTGCGTTCGCCGTGTTTCCTGCTCAGGCGGATTGGAATGAACACGGTGATGATTGGTTTACCTTGGCCGTTTGGGTCACGCTTACACTTTTGGTGTTGACCAAAGCGGTTAATGAACGCGTTTTGCGGTTCGTTCCAGTGGTGGCGATACTTGCCCCGCTCATCCTTGTAAGCGCGATGGCCTTTGTTTTCCGGCAGAACGTGCCCGCGCGCGGCGGGCTGATCTTCAAGCAAATCGAATACCACTACTACGTGACGCTTCGCCCGCTATGGAAAGATTGATCGGATGGACTTTATCCTTTCGCAACTGGCTGGATTTGGGGCCGCTTTCGTGGGCCTGGCAGTGGACCCGCTGACCTATCTGTACTTGGTCGCATCCGTATTCCTGGGCATCGCATTTGGAGCATTGCCGGGACTTACGGCAACCCTGGCCGTGACGATCCTGACGGGATTCTTCGGCAACAAGATCCCATTGGACTATTCACTCATCGCATTGCTCGGCGCCTATGTTGGCGCGATTTATGGCGGCTCTTACCCGTCTATTCTGCTGAACATTCCGGGCACAGCAGCCAGCGCGGCGACGGCAATGGATGGCTACCCTCTGGCCAAAGCGGGTCGAGGGGGCGAAGCACTAGGGCTCACCACGACGGCCAGTTTCATTGGCACAGTAATCGGGACCATCACGCTTTTGATTTTCGTCTGGGCGCTGCTTTTGGTTTCAAAGAACATCGCAAGCCCGGAGAAAGCTTTGCTGGCCCTGTTCGGCATTCTGCTTTCTGGCACTTTAATGAGCGAAGACTTGGTGATTAAGGGATGGATCGCCGGTCTGATCGGGCTTGCGATGTCCATGGTGGGGCTTGACCCTCTGTTGTCTGAACCGCGCTATACTTTCGGCTGGTCTTACCTGATGAGCGGATTTCAGGTCGTGCCAGTTTTAATGGGTGCCTTTGCGATCCCCCAAATCATTGATGGTTTGAGGCACGTTGAGGCCGGGAAAGTTCTGGCCCTGAAAGGCCGCATTCTTCCGAACCTTCGCTCCATCCGGCGCTACCTGCCCACCATAGGCCGGTCAGGAGTGATTGGGACCGGGGTAGGAGCGCTTCCTGGCGTGGGCGAAGATGTCGCCGGTTGGGTCAGTTACGGTGTCGGTAAGACCGTATCTGCCGAGGGCGACAAGTTTGGAAAAGGGTCATTGGAAGGTCTGCTGTGCTCTGAAACAGCAAACAACGCCTGCATTGGGGGCGCGCTAATCCCACTCTTGGTTTTGGGTATTCCCGGTTCACCACCCGCCGCGGCTTTGATGGGGGCTTTCAAGATCAACAACGTGATCCCAGGTCCGACGATAGACCCCGAGATTATTCTGCGTGTGGTTGCAATCTTGGTGCTGGCCTCCCTGACAATGTTCTTGATGGGGCTTTTCACCGCTCGGGTCTTTATCAAAATACTCGCCATCCCGCAGACCATCTTCTTGCCCGTTGTAATGGTTCTGACAACAATTGGGTCTTTCAGTGTTGGTGGTGGCATCAATGATCTTTACCTGATGCTTGGCGTCGGCGCCGTTGCCTATTTCATGAACCTGATGAAGTACCCAATCGCGCCATTGGTGATCGGGGTTATTCTGGGCAGCCTGTTTGACGAAACCTTCCGCCGGTCGCTGTTCTTGTCGGACGGGGATCTTTCGGTCTTCTTTTCACGACCCGGTGCGGCCATTCTGCTGGTGCTCAACATTGGTCTGATCCTCAGCCAACTGCCTGTCGCGAAGCGCGCTTTCTCACGCCTAAAAGGAATTTCTGTCTGATGTTTGCGGTTACTGTCACCTTCACTCTCAAGCCCGGTACGACAGACACCTTTTTACCGCTGATGGTCGAAAACGCTTCAACCTCTCTGCGTGAAGAACCCGGATGCCATCAGTTTGACGTTTGCCTCGGTGACGATCCCGAGACGGTGTTCCTCTACGAGGTTTATGAGGACGCTGCCGCGTTCGGCGTTCACCTCGAAAGCCCGCATTTCAAGTCCTTCGATGCTGCGGTGGCTGATATGATAGAAGCCAAAGCTGTTCACCAGTACTCCGAGGTCATCCGATGAACAATTGGGAAATCCACGCCGTCAAATATGCAGATCGCAATGCCCGCACTCGGCGCGATAGCTTCATCTTGGATGACAATCACGACGCGCCTCATGCGATGGATTATTTCGTTTGGGTGCTCAAACGCGGCGACAAAGTCATTCTGGTAGATACTGGTTACGATAGCGGCGAGGCCACTGCCCGGGGTCGTCCCATCGCGATGGACCCTCGCGAGGCTTTGCGGCCCTTAGGTATTTCGCCCGAAGCGGTGACCGATGTCATCGTGACCCATCTTCATTATGACCACGCGGGGGGGCTGCATATGTTCCCTAACGCGAAGTTGCATATGCAATCGGCGGAAATGGCCTTCGCCACGGGCCCCTGTATGTGCCACGATCATCTGCGTGCGCCTTTCTCGGCGGGCCATATTTGCGAGGTCGTAAAGCGTCTCTATTCAGGCCACGTCATATTCTACGACGGAGAAGCCGAGATAGCTGATGGGGTCACGGTGCACTGCATCGGGGGGCATTCGCGCGGGTTGCAATGCGTTCGGGTAAGGACGTCAGGCGGATGGATGGTACTCGCCTCAGATGCCTCGCATTACTACGAGAATTTCATGGCGCGCAAAGCCTTTCCCATCGTCGTCGACCTGCAGGACATGATGGACGGTTTCGAGACGCTCGAGAGGTTGGCTTCGCATCCTCGACTCATAGTGCCCGGCCACGATCCACTTGTGCGCGAGATTTATCCCGTCGGAGCAGCGCCGCATATCCATAGGTTGGATCCAGGGCCGACGAGGGACATCAAATTATGAAGATCGGCGTCATAGCGGACGACTTCACTGGTGCGAGTGATATTGCGAACACCTTGGCAAAGGGCGTTGAGCCGGAAGGTGGGTTACGAACGGCTCAGTTTACAGGCATTCCAACTACCCCGGCGGACGAGGCGATCGAAGCGGGTGTGATCTCTCTCAAAAGCCGCACTGCACCCGTCGATGAAGCCATTGCAGATAGCGTGCGCGCCCTGCGCTGGCTCGCGGATCAAGGATGCGGTCAGTTCATTTTCAAGTATTGCTCGACCTTCGATTCCACGTTGGCGGGAAACATCGGCCCCGTTGCGGAAGCGTTGGCCAATGAACTGAGTGCGCAAAAGGTGGTTTTCTGTCCGGCCTTTCCCACCACGGGGCGTACCGTCTATCAGGGACATCTTTTTGTGCACGGCAAGCTGTTGCACGAGTCTGGGATGGAAAATCATCCTCTTACTCCGATGACGGATGCCAACATCCGGCGATGGTTGCAGCGTCAGACCAAAGAAGCGGTCGGGTTGGTGCCCATTGACGCCGTGAAGCAAGGATCCGAGGCGATTGCTGCTGCTTTGAAAAACGCCGACGAACGATTTGTGATTGGCGATGCGATTTCGGATGAAGATTTGTTGGCCTGGGGCGAAACTCTAAAGGGTGCCAAGCTCATTACTGGGGGATCGGGTATAACACTGGGGTTACCAAGAAACTTCTTGAGAGGGACTTCACCCAATAGTGCTGGCAGTGTGTTCCCCGGTATCACGGGGCCCGAGGCGATCCTTGCAGGGTCTTGCTCAGGCGCTACTCGTGAGCAGATCGATGTTCATGCGAGTTCCCATCCGACCTTCGCAATTGATGTTCCGGGCGTCATTTGCGGAGATGTGACCACGCAAACGCTTTTGGAATTCTTTGAAACGCACTTGGGTCAGGCGCCGCTCGCATATTCGTCGGGAAACCCGGAAGATGTGCGCGCGATCCAAAACCAATTTGGTCAGGAAGAAGTAGCGGAAAAGCTGGACAATCTCTTTGCAGACACCGCGCGAGAACTTGTCCTGACGGGGTATAAGCGATTGGTGGTGGCAGGAGGGGAGACGTCGGGCGCTGTCGCCAAAGCCGTGTCTGCGGCACTGGGGTCTCCTGCCATGTCGGTTGGGCCAGAGATTGACCCGGGCGTGCCGGTCCTGAGCGTTGGAAAAACCGAACCCATCGCGCTGGCGTTGAAGTCTGGAAACTTTGGCGCTCCGAACTTCTTTTTGAAGGCTCTCAGAATGATGGAGGCAGGCACATGAAATCTGAAGAATTGGTATTGCGGCAGCAGATGTCGGATTTATGTGCCTCGCTGTTTGAGCGTGGATTTTCCGTCGGCACTGCGGGCAATGTCTCCGCTCGTCTACACGACGGTATCCTGATGACTCCAACCAACTCAACTTTAGGAGTTATAAATCCCGAGCGCATTGCCAAGATTGATTTGGATGGAAACCACGTCTCTGGCGACAACCCGACCAAAGAGGTTTTCCTGCATCAAGCCTTCTATGAAACGCGGCCAGAAACGGGCGCCGTGGTTCATCTGCATTCGACCTGGGCCACCGCCCTGTCGTGTCTGGAAGACATCAACCCAGATGATTGTATTCCTCCGTTGACGCCGTACGTGGTGATGCGCGTCGGCACGGTCAAACTTGTTCCATACGTCAAGCCGGGTGATCCGAAATCTGGTGACCTGATCCGCGAATTGAGCGGTAAATACAGTGCTGTACTGTTGGCCAACCACGGACCCGTAGTCTCGGGAAAGGATCTTTTCTCAGCGGTCTGTGCAGCAGAAGAGTTGGAAGAAACGGCCAAGTTGCTCGTGGCACTGCGGGGTATGCCAACCCGAACGTTGGATGCAGAACAAGTCGCAGAACTCAAAGAGACATTCGGAGGGATTTAATCCAACGCAAAATACTGACTTTGCAGACTTTTGGGCAAATCGTGCAGGGCTATGGGCGTTAAACTTGAGTTTAATGAACGGAATCTATGGCAAGAAAGCCGGGTTGTGAGGCACCTAAGCCCGGTGTGGCTTATCAATTGCGGGCGTTCTTTGCTGGCCGAATGCAAATACTGCACCGGACTCCGACTAACGCTTATGTTCTCAATGTCTCATTTCTCACGGGTGACCGGAACTTCAGTTTAGATGACAGATAATAGATTTCGGCGGAGCGTGCGGTTCAAATACAGGGGTTTTTTTGATGAACTGTGGGCGGAACTTGCGGCCTAGCTGCTTCTTCAGCCGCCGGTTCTCGGAATCCAAAGTACGCAGCTTCTCGTCAGACAGTTCCATGCCGCCATACTTCGATTTGTATTTGTGGAAGGTGCTCTGGCTGATCCCAAAGTGCTTGTAAACATCCCCGTCTTCTCGCAGGCTTCTTGTTCGTTGATCATCTGAATGATCTGTTCGCCGATGAATCCCACGTGCACTTGTCCGTCCTTTAGTTGACCAGACTCTACGCAAAACTGGAGGAGATTTACGGGCTCAGGTCATGTCCTGAAGAAACACAAAAGTCTTGATCTGACCAAATCCCGGCGGCAGCATTGACCTGCGTTGTTCGAAAAATGGGGATACCGTTTGCAAGGCCTTCTTAGTTTCTTCCCATGTAGCGTCTCGGGTTGCTTGCGATGATACGTTCCTCACCTGAACTGCTGGCAGTTTCCAGGCGTTGGTATGAGATTCTCAGAACCAAGAAGAATACTGAGGAATTGCGGAACTTTCTGTCGAAAGCAGAAGAACTTCGGTTCGTTGGAACCGGCGAAGGCGAGTATTGGAGCGGGCAAGCCGTTCGTGATGGGGTTAGCGGCTTTTTTGCGGAAATCCCGGCACCGGTCGTTTTCGAGGAAATTGAAGCGGAAGCCTTCGAAAACGGAGAAACGGGATGGTCATCCTTTGTCCATAAGATTCAGTTTGTCGGCTTTGACGAAGCCGTCTTCTATCGCACCGTCCTGATTTTTGTCCTGGAGGGAGCTGCCTGGAAGATCATCAATCGCCACGCTTCAGTGCCCACTCCGAATATTGAACTTGTGGGTAAGGAACAGCTGGCCATCCAAAAACTGATTGATGCCGCACGCGATGAAGGGCCCGAGCTGACCCAAACCGAAGGTTTAGCTTCGGTACTTTTCACTGATGTGGAGGGCAGTACGGCATTGGCAGAGGCGTTGGGTGATCAGCGTTGGTCGGTGCTGATCGAAAACCATTTCCGGGTCTTGTCGGCGATCATTGAAAAGCATCATGGCCAGTTCGTAAAATCCCTTGGAGATGGAACGTTGTCTGTCTTTCCGTCTGCGAAAGAAGCATTAGCGGCTGCCGTCAAAATTCAGAAGGCCATTGCGTCGGTGTCCGAAGAGCCGTTTTTCGGAATTCGTATTGGAATTCACACTGGCGATGTCGTGCAATCACGTGGAGATTTTTTCGGTACCGTGGTCAACAAGGCGTCACGCATTACAACGGCTGGTGTGGCAGGTGAAATACTCGTTTCAGATGTGACCCGCGCCATGGTTGCCGGACAGACCGGTTTTTCGTTTTCCGGCCTAGAACCCAGACTGCTCAAAGGTCTCCGTGGACACCACGTTCTATATCGGCTCCAGTGGAATAACTGAGCGTTGACTTTAACTTAACCCGACAAGTCGAATAGTGCCCTCGCGGATCAGTTGGGTACAAAGCACTGTGTTGCACAGTACAGAAAATCGCCAAAATACTCCGGTGGATTGCGGCTATCGCCCTACTGTCACGTGTGCAGTACGCAACAAGATCAGCATACAATTTCTCGCGCGCCGGATCGTTCGGTTGGTTCAGTGTCACGTCCTTCCAAAGACGAAATGCGCTGTGGATGCTTCTGTCACTCGTCCACAACACGAAACTCGCCGGATGGCGCGTCAGTAGGTGGTTCTTCGAACTCATTGGAAATCAGACCGCGACGGATGAGTTCTCGAATGGCGGCCGCTCTGGATGGCAGTCTGTTCTCGAACCGCCAATCATCGATGGCCTTAAGCTCTTCGAGGTCGAGCATTAGTTGCAGTTTTTCAGTGCGCTTTGGTGGTCGATTTTGATCAGACACTGGCATGACCTCAGTAGCTTACGTCAGTTACTCCAAGCATGTATGGCAATGGGCCTGTGTGTCTAGATCAATGTTGGCATGTTGGGCTGGATACCCATGATCATGAAGCGCCCCATTATGCGTGGCATACCTATAATAAGTATATGATTTTATTTGAAATTTACAATTTTCTCCCTAGTTTCTACTCTGTAAGAAAAGAAATGGAGTGAAAATGATACAGCAAGTTTTGAAGTCTGAAGTTCAGGAAGAAACGAACGATACAGGCATCGACAAAAATGCGTGGATCGCCAACGCGGTGACGGAAATACTGGCCGATACAATGATCCTGATGGTGAAAACGCAAGGCACACATTGGAACGTCGTCGGCCCACTATTCCTGCCGATCCATGAGCTTACAGAGCGTCAGTATCGTGACCTGTTTGAGGCCGCTGATGAATTGGCCGAGCGCGTGCGCGCGTTGGGTCAGGTGGCACCGATTTCGTTCACTGACATGGTTAGCCAGGCAAAGTTGACCGAAGAAGAAACGGTCAAAGACGCAGAAGGTATGATCAAGCAGTTGGTTGCAGACCATGAAGCGATCGCCCGAAACCTGCGTGAGACTGCCGCGACCGCCGCCCGTTATGGCGATGGGGCTACAGAGGATCTGATGAACGCCAGGATGGCCAAGCATGAAGAAGCAGTCTGGATGCTCAAGGCGATTGTTGCGGCCTAGTGGGCGGCTCCCGTCGATCTGAACCACCGTTTGAGAAGAAAGGAAAAAACATGACACGTGTTGGGTACGAGAAGAAGGCACAGCTGCAACTGGATAGTTGGAATGCCCAGATTGATGTTCTTGAAGCCAAGCTGAAAGTGGCGGAAGCGGATGCCAAGATCGAGCTCGAGGAACAACTCAGCAAGCTCTACAAGGTAAGGTCAGACGCAGAAGCTCAGCTGAAAGAGTTGAAGTCGACCAGCGACGAGGCCTGGGAAGACGTCAAAGAGGGCTACGAGGCTGCATGGAATAACATGCAGAGTGCTTTGAAAAAAGCGGCCGACCGGTTCGCGTAAAGCAGAGTTCGTTAAGAAAGCGCGTGTTGGGAATGGGGACTGGAATGCAAACACCCAGAGAATTAGTGAGATACTTTCGCGGGTTCCTAACCATCCCTGCCGCCATAAGTCTTTCAGGTCTTGTGGTGGCTGGGATTGTCTTCAAGACCGAGCAAGCGCTTGTGAAGTGGGGTTGGTCCGCTTCCGATTGGCTCAGCGTTTCGAATCGCACTGCGAGCGATGTACTGAGCGCAATCTCGGCAGCATCCATGTCCGCATTGGTCATGGTCTATTCCATTGTTCTTCTGGTCTACACCTTGGCAGCTGGATCTATTGGCCCCAGGCTCTTGCAACGCTTTGGCGAAGACAGGGTAAACCAGGTTGCAGTTGGTTCACTTGGAGCAACGTTTTTGTACAGCTTGATGATCTTGTGGTTGGTACGCGATGACACATCAGTGAACCTAGCCGTGGTGGTTGGCATAATCTATTCGATCGTCTCAGTTCTATTGCTGCTGCTCTTCGTCCATACAGTATCGACGCGCGTAACCATTGATCAGGAGGCGGCGCGGATTTCTGAAGCCTTGGATCGCCAAGTGAGCACCGCGATCGAAAACAGTGCAGATATTCCATCCTCAGAGGCAATCCCCGAGAAGGGAGACAAGCGCCCGGTCCCGGCTTCGGGAACTGGTTATGTGAACTCGATCAACACCGAAGAACTGGTGCGTGCGGCCAAACAAGCAGGAGCAGTCGTCGTTTTTGATGTGCAGCCTGGTGACTTTATGGTTCCATCGGACATTTTGGCCAATGTTCATGGTGATTGTAATGAGAGCCTCAATGATCTGGTGCAGACGGCAGCTCCGTTGATCCCCGCGCGAGACCCTAACGGAGATATCCGTTTTTCTGTCCATCTTCTCGTTGAAATCGCACTTCGGGCATTATCGCCGGGTGTCAACGACACGTTCACCGCAATTGTCTGCATCGACCGTCTATCGGCCTCTCTGGCCCGTGCGTGGTCGTCCAAGCTCTGCACGGGTGTGTATCGAGATGACGACGGAGCCGTGCGGGTGGTTTACCCATCCATCACGGCAGAGTCGTTGTTTCACGACTCGATGCCAGCTCTAAGACGCGCCGCTCGGGGCAATGGCCTCGTGACGGCCGCCCTTATTCGAGCTTTGGTGCGCATTGCTGAAGCGGCTCCAGAAAAGGAAGCGTGGGCTGTTGTAGATGAACTAACCGCAGTCAGAGATGAGACCCGAGAAAGCGACATGCTGGAGCGCGATATTGATAAGTTTTGTGGTCAAATCGAAACTGCAATGCGAGGGCTTAGTTAAACTTCCCTTACGCGCGTAGTCCCGTTCTGCGGGGGAGAAGTGCGTGGGCCATCCGCAGTGTTATCGAGAAGTACTTGAGTGCCGGGCTTGCCTTCAAGTTAAAAAAAGACGGCAAGCAGATGATGAAAGCAGACAGCAGGGAATGATCGCATAAAGCCCAAAACGGGCGGGCACTGAATTCAAGCAGAATTGACTTTCGCAGCTTTCAGATAAAAGGGTTGTGAGTTTCCTTCTTTAATTCGAAGTACCCCAATTCATGCCAAGGTGGGAGGAGTTGCTATGAAAACAGCGGTTGTGACTGGCGCCGCGGGAGGAATGGGTAAGGCCATCTGCCGCCAATTTCGGGCAGATGGGTTCCACGTCGTTGGACTGGACCTTAATGAAGAGGGTCTGGACGAACTGGCAACAGAATTAGGCCCAGATTTCACGCCGATCTCCGTCGACCTAACGGATTCCATGGCTATCGCTCAGACGTTTGATGGCATTAAGTCAGCGCACGGTGGTCTGGATGCTTTGGTAAACAACGCGGGCACCTGCTTCATGTCCGACTTCCCGCACATTCCGCCCGAGGAACTCGAAAAACAGATGGCAATCAACTTTAACTCTGCGTTCCATTGTTGCCAGCAGGCGGTTCAGTTGATGTTGGAACGCGAAGGCATCAAAAAGATTGTAAATATCTCTTCGAACGGAGCTTACAATTTCGATGTTTTCGACCCTCCGCACTACCGGGCGTCAAAGGCTGCTATGGATACCCTTACGAAAGACCTTGCCCGTCGATACGCAAACGAAAAAATCTGTGTGAATTCGCTGGCACCTGCCATGACCGAGACACCCTTGTTCAATGTCTTGACCGAGGAAGTCTTGGAGAAAGCCGTTAGTGCCATGCCGCATGGTCGCGCGATGCTACCCGAGCAAATCGCCTCTTGGGTCAGTTTTCTCATTTCGCCGGCCGGCGATGTTTCCAGCGGGAACGTGATTATTCTGAATCAAGGGCGCGACGTCAGATAACTGGCAGGCGCGACATCACTTTTCGGGAAAAGTGAGCCACAGGTTGGGATCAACGGTAGACTTCTGGTGCTTTCTTCAGAACGGGCCACTGCTTTGGGCAATGCCCATAGATTACAAAGGCATCTCGCTCGGATGCTAGACGCATCAACCTGTCTGCGCTGGCAATTGCGGCATCTTCGTCCCACGAACCTGCAAACTTCTCGTCGATTTCTGCCGGCCGGGATATTGCATCACTCGTTAATAAAATTGCACCCGAAGGAAGATCTACCATCACGGCGATCTGACCTGGCGCATGACCGGGTGAAGCCAAAACGAAGATGCCCGGTCCAATTTCTGCGTCGCCATCAACCAAGAGATAATCCTGGTCGGGCCATTCCAAAGGCCGTATATCGCCCCAATACAATGGGCGAGGCAAGGCTCGCTCCGCGGAAGAGATAAGAATTGGACTGCTTGGAAAGTCGCCCAATGCGCCGATATGGTCGATATGAGTGTGCGTACAAATCTGCAATGTGATGTCTGACGGAGTCAGTCCGAGTTTTGCCAGTTGTGCGCGTGGCAGATTGTCTGGTTCACACTTCAGGACCTCGCCGAACTCGTCCAATCGATCTTCTTTGACTGCGGCGTCGGTATCGGTCGCGTATTTTTCAGGAAACCCAGTGTCGATGAGTATTGCTTCTCCTAAGTCCGTCCGGATCAGAAACCCGCAGATCCCAATAATGCGGCCGGTGGAATGGACCTTGAACAGCCCGTAGTTCAAAACTGCCAAGTCACTCGGTCGCCCTTTGACAAATCCTTCTGCTTGCACAGACTCTCTCCCTGATTGACTACAAGGATTTTGAGTTGAGCATGAAAGTCAAGATACACACACTTTTTCAGTACCTGCTGGATACCACCGAAGCGGATCCAGAAGCTTTCGTTGGGTTTTCCTTGTCAGAGTCGCCGTGTTTGGGTGAGTTTATGGATGCGCTGGACCCAGCACTGCCGCTGGATTGGAACCAAAAAAGCTTTCGGGGCCTGCCTGCCTTACGACGACATGTCTTGGACCGCGCAGGCTTGTCTGATGTTTGCAAACCAGACGATGTTCTGATCACCGCAGGCGCTGCGGAAGCCAATTATCTTGCATTCATGCAATTGGTCCAACCGGGTGACGAAATCGTAACAGAACGCCCGGGCTGGCCGCAAGCGGGCGTATTGGCAGAGGCTGTTGGCGCGACTCTCAAAGTTGTCGACCGAGAAGTGAGCGCTGGTTGGTTATTGCCGCTGGACGAAGTTGAAGCCGCAGTAACGGAACGCACGCGGCTCATCTTTGTCACCAACCCCAATAACCCAACCGGCCGCCTGATGACCCGGGCAGAGCTGGAAAGGCTTGTACAAATTGCAGACCGTGTCGGCGCATGGCTGGTTGTTGATGAAGTTTACGCAGGATTGGAATGGAACGGGTCTCGTGCCCCTTCGATTGCCGGTTTGTATCCTAGGGGTATCACGACGGGCAGCGTTTCCAAAGCATTGGGGCTCCAGGGGCTGCGAACCGGCTGGATGATTTGCCGTGATCCCGATCTGATTTGGGATGCCATAATTCTGCGGGAAAACTCCAGCGAGATAATGAATATACTCGGCGAAGTCATTGCCGAAATCGCTTTAAGGCCTGACCGATACAATCAGTCAATGAAAACTGCGCGCGCAGATGGGATGAAAACACTGGAACGCCTTGATCGGTTTGTTGCCGAACAACCCCGCCTCGATTGGGTCAAACCTCAGGCTGGGTTGATTGGTTTGGCACGGCTTGACGGGATTGATGGCGATGTTTTCGCCAAACGCTTGCTCGCCGATCCGTATCGGACATTTCTTTTACCGGGCTCGTCATACGGGATGCAGAACCACGTCCGACTAGGCGTCGGAGGAGGTGCTGCTGCCAATCTCGACCTTGGCCTAGAGCGCATGGGCGAACTGTTGGCGAACTGGCAGACTTAAGACACTCATTTTAACGGTTCTGGCTGCAAAGTCGGTCTAACAGAACAGCCCGATCAAAGCTGATACTAAGCCCAATTGTGGTTCAAGTTCGCCTACCTTGTGTTGAAAGCTCTTTCGCTAGAATAACGCTGTCGGCGCGCTATCTCGCAGAAGGAACAGCCGAATACACAATCCGGTCCGACAATGACAGCTTTGACAATTGAAGACGTGCAAGACTATCCACGGCCACCTGCGCTGCAAGAGGTGCCCCATAACGTACGGATAGAGTTTGGCGGCCGAACAATCGTAGAAACCGATCAGGCGTTTCAGGTTCTCGAAACCCACCACGCCCCAACTTACTACATCCCACCGCATAACATTGATGCCGTTCTGACAAAAACCTCGGTCAGGTCATACTGCGAATGGAAGGGCGTTGCGAGTTACTGGGACGTTCAGAGCGGGGCGGCCAAGGCCACAAAAGCCGCATGGAGTTACGAGGAACCAACCACCAGGTTTGAACAGATAAAGGGCTATGTCGCCTTTTACGCCGGGCTTATGGACGGTTGTTTCGTTGGCAAGCATCGCGTGATCCCGCAACCCGGGGACTTTTATGGAGGTTGGGTCACCGAAAATTTGAAAGGTCGCATCAAAGGCTCTCCGGGCACGGAATTTTGGTGAGAATGTATGACTGACCCTAAACCCTCACCAACCTCTTTGGCAGTTCCGACAAGCCGTTTGGTCCGTGTTGCCGGTTTGAGCAGCATGACGGCAGGCATTGCAGGAAACGTGGCAGTACGCGCCCTTCGAGAGATCGGTCGCGGTGCGCGACCCGATATGCGTGGTTTGTTGATGTCCCCAGGTAACGTGACACGGATCGCGGATCAGCTTTCGCGCATGCGAGGGGCAGCGATGAAGGTGGGTCAGCTGATTTCGATGGATGCAGGCGAGGTCTTGCCACCTGAGCTGGCTGACATCATGGCAAGTTTGCGGGATCAGGCGCATTTCATGCCACCGAAGCAATTGCGTGACGTCCTGAACCGAACCTGGGGTACAGATTGGCGCAAATCCTTCAAAACTTTCAATGTAAGGCCCATTGCGGCGGCGAGTATCGGGCAAGTACATCGTGCAACTTTGAAAGACGGGCGCGATGTGGCGATCAAAGTGCAATATCCCGGTATCGCTCGCAGTATTGACAGCGATATTGCCAATGTGGCCGGGTTGGTTCGAATGTCCGGTCTACTTCCCAAAAGCTTTGATCTGGGGCCGTATATCCAAGAGGCGCGCAGTCAATTACGTGAAGAAACGGATTATGAACGCGAGGGGCGGCACATGCGCCACTTTGCTGACCTCTTGCAGGGTGATGAAGCCTTCGAAATTCCGGAGTTCTTTCCGGATTGGAGCACTCCCGAAGTTCTAACGATGTCCTTTCTGGAAGGTCGCCCTATCGAGACCGTGAGTGATGCGACCAGAGAGGAACGCAATCGAGTCTCAGAAGCCTTGGTCGATCTCACGCTGCGCGAGGTTTTCGAGTTCGGTATCATGCAAAGTGATCCAAATTTTGCCAATTACCGATACAACCCGGCAAATGAGAAGATCAGCCTCTTGGATTTTGGTGCGGCCCGAGCACTGCAACCATCGGCAATTGATGGGTATATGCATCTGCTGCGTGCAGGCCTGCGGGAAGATGACGAAGAGCTTCGTAACGCTGCCATCCAATTGAAGCTTGTTGAAGGTGATGGCCCGTTCGACGACCGGATCCTCGGAATGATCCGCATTGTTTTCGACGCAATCCTATCCGCGAATGAATTTGATTTTTCTGACCGAACGCTCTCTAACCACCTGAACAAGGAAGTCATGGCCTTGGCCCGGGCCGGGTATGTCCCGACCCCAATGCCAATGGATATTCTTTACCTTCAGCGAAAGATTGGGGGGATATTCTTGTTGGTCACGCGATTGAGTGCCTCGCTGCCTGTAAAGGCGCTTCTTGCAAAGTATGTCATCTGAACGACCTCCATCCTTCCTAACCCAGCAAACCGAGCAATAGCAGAACCCGCGGCACCGATATGCGTGACCAACCCAAAACAAAGCGCGAGTATAATGCGAGTGTTGCCAAGTGCGGGTTCGAGCCCCCGTTTTACGAGCCAAACCAGCCATTGAAATGACCATCGTCCAGATTGATCATGTCGACGAACCTGTCTCGTTAGCCGACTTCGCTCCGACCCAAGACGCGATCCTCGAAAGCATCGGTCTTAGGGGCAGGAAGCCCCGGTATGCAAGCTCTAGCAAAGGCGTTACCCCCGGCAAGCTTGCCACCCGTGCCAGCCAACGCCATTTGGGTAAAGTGCCCCAGAGTTCCGTAAACGCGCGTGCACCGGATACAAGCACTCCATCTGGTCGACGTACAGTGAAACGATCCATAGCTTCTTGCCGCGTTAGATCTTCATCAATTCGAACATTGGATTTGGAAACGTCGACAAACCTCAGGCGTTCAGCGCCCTCGCAGGAGGCATAGTGTTCGATCTCAACGGAGCAAAGCGGGCAAGATCCGTCGTAATAAACCGTAGCAAACGAATGATGGGTTGCGGCGTCATCAGATGTGAGAGCAACCTCAGCTTTGTCCGTTTTGTCCATTTTGTTTGACCTCGTCTTGTGGGCTTCATCCGTCCCGTTGCAAGACTTAGCGCAGATACCGAAGAAACGAGGGTTCAGCAGTGACATAAAGATGCGTTATGAGGCCGCAACTTGTGATGATGCTAGCCAAATTTTAGCGATTGCATCGCCTGAATAGCAGGCGTGCGGGCAATTTTGTTGAATAAGGTGAGGGGTTTGTAGGCACCTCGCTGTTTTTCCAAAGGCACTGAAAAGTTGCCCTACCAGAAGATGACTACTGCAATCTCACAAGCTCAGCCTCACAAGCTCAGCGGTTGGCGCAGCTCATGATCCACGGGGCTTGATACCGCATAAGTCAAGCTTCTGCTTTCGATGCGCAAACAGGATGGTCCCGTTTGAATACCTCCCTCTTGCGTTTACAGAGCTTTCGGGGTGGATGCTCTGAGGTCCGTTGCAAACCGTGCCTGGTAGCGTTCAAATCGACGGGCTGGTCTCTTTATCCTTTACTCAGAAATCAGACATTCAAATAAGACAGAGATGGGCTAACCCGCTCCTTTTTTGGTGGTTTAGGGCCCAGAGCGATCACTTACCAATGTCACCTTTGTCGGGGTCTTTTTCTTTTGGCCACGTGCTTTCGGTGGGTTCGCGAACGCTTCCGACATTCATGTACCGAAGGCCAATGGCTTCTCTGCAAAAAACCACGTCCTAGCGGAATGCGAGGAAGACTGGAACATAGATCCATTTCTAGTGGCCATGCGTACAAACCTTGAAAACGGAGGTATCGTGCAGGTCGTCTGGTTCAAACGGGATTTACGGGTAAATGATCATCAGGCACTGGCGCAAGCGTCTGAGGTCGGGCCAGTTCTGCCACTCTATGTGGTTGAACCTGAGCTTTGGCAGCAACCTGACGCGTCAACACGGCAGTGGAACTTTGTTGCTGAGACAATCGCTGAGTTGCGTGATGACCTTGGGAAACTGGGACAACCACTCATTGTGCGCACGGGACAAATTTTGGCGGTCCTTTCCAAGTTAAAAGATCGTGGTCTGATAGACGTACTTTGGTCACATGAAGAAACAGGAAACAATTGGACTTATCAGCGGGACCGTCAGGTAGCTGCATGGTGCAGGGACCACGGCGTGCGGTGGCACGAAGTACAAAACCATGGCGTTCTTCGCAGGCTCAAGTCTCGCGATGGCTGGGCGGAACGTTGGGATCGGTTTATGGCTTTGCCCGTTGCTTCACCAGTTGCGCTTAAGCATATCGACGTAGAACCGGGCTATATTCCCACGGGGCGCGACCTTGGCTTGCGGGATGATACATGTGTTGGTCGTCAAGCCGGTGGACGAGCTGCGGGTTTGGAACGTCTGAGCAGTTTTCTGACCCACCGTGGCAAAAGATACCTACGCGAAATGTCCAGCCCCTTGGAGGGGGCCGTTGCGTGTTCGCGGCTCTCGCCCTATCTGGCTTGGGGTGCGCTTTCGATGCGCGAGGTGTCCCAAGATACTGAAAATCAGAGACGCCGGTTGCCGCCGCAGGCAAAAGATTGGCGTAAGTCGCTTCGCTCGTTTTCGGGCCGTTTGCATTGGCATTGCCATTTTATTCAGAAACTTGAGGATGAACCCCGGATTGAATTTGAAAATCTGCATCGGCTCTACGATGGTCTTCGACCGAAAGCGCCAGATGCCCAGCTCTTGACCGCATGGTCCAACGGCGAAACGGGATATCCATTTCTGGACGCATGCATGCGGTCATTGCGGGCAACGGGCTGGCTTAACTTTCGGATGCGCGCAATGGTGATGGCCACTGCGAGTTATCATCTTTGGCTGGATTGGCGGGCCCCGGGTGAGCATTTGGCGCGCATGTTTACCGACTATGAGCCGGGCATTCACTGGAGTCAGGTGCAGATGCAATCAGGCACCACTGGCATCAATACCGTGCGCATCTATAATCCGGTTAAGCAGGGCTATGATCAGGATCCAGAAGGGTTGTTCATTCGGACATGGTTGCCGGAATTGTCCCAAATTGCGGATCAGCATATCCATGAACCCTGGAAAGCTCACAACGCGAAAGACATCCTTGGAACGCTTTATCCAGAGCGTGTTTTTGACCATCTAGCGGCAGCCAAGGCCGCGCGCGAGCGGGTTTGGGGAGTCCGCCGAAGTGCGGAGTTTCGTTCCGAAGCACACGCCATCGTGACAAAACACGCCAGCCGAAAGAATCGGCGGAATCCTCGCAAAGTCGCGCGGGCGTCTCAAAATCAAAAGCAACTCAGCCTGCCTCTGGAGGATCAGTGATGAAGATGCGCAAGAAAGCCGACTTACCCCAGAAGGTCTGCCCGGTCTGCCAGCGCCCGTTCACGTGGCGCAAGAAATGGGAAAACGTTTGGGATGAGGTGAAATACTGCTCGAAAAAATGCAGATCGGCTGCATGATCGAGATGTTTTCAGAACTTGATGAAGCGAAAGAGACGTTTGATTTCAAACCCACAAGGACCAACGGTCTTATAAGGCTGAAGCAGTTCGTGGGACGCACCGGGCGCCATTACGCAAGTGCGCGAAACTACGATTTTGGGACTGAGCGTCGCAGCAATGTTTCGGGTTTGTCACCTTGGCTGCGCCACCGTTTGATAACGGAGAAAGAAGTACTGGCAACGGTTTTAGCGTCGCATAATTTCGACGCGGCGGAGAAATTCGTGCAAGAAGTTTTTTGGCGCACTTACTTCAAGGGTTGGCTGGAACAAAGGCCCAGCGTCTGGTCACTGTATCAGCGGGATTTGCTGAGCGCTTGCGAGCGATTAAGAGATGATGAGGGCTTAAAGACCCGTTTCAATGATGCAGTGAACGGCAATACCGGCACCGACTGTTTCGACCATTGGGCGCGGGAACTGGTGGCGACAGGCTACCTTCATAACCATGCGCGCATGTGGTTTGCATCAATCTGGATTTTTACACTCCGCATACCTTGGCAGCTTGGTGCAGATTTCTTTTTGCGACATTTGCTGGATGGCGATCCCGCATCGAACACGCTGAGCTGGCGCTGGGTTGGCGGATTGCACACGAAAGGCAAAACTTACCTCGCGCGCCCTGACAACATCGCCAAATACACTGAAGGACGGTTTCAACCTAAAGGCCTGGCCAAATTTGCAGAACCGCTGACCGAGCCGGTAGATCACCCGCTCGTTCCCCTTTCAAGTCCGCACATGCACTCAGACAGCCCTTATCTGTTGCTGTTGACAGAGGATGATCTGTCAGCTCATCAATTGATGCCGACATCGCCTGTTGCCAAGATCGGACTTTTGGCGACGCATGGTCGATCCCCAAACCCGTTGGGAGACGTTGTACAGGATTTTGCCAAGGGCGCGATGAGCAACGCTTTGGAACCCCACGGAAAACTCGGGCAATCGACCGAGGACTGGTGTGGTACGTTGATCGAGGCAGCACGGAATGCAGGTGTTGCGACCATTGCAACAGCCTATGCGCCTGTCGGTCCCACTCAGTCACGGCTGGATCGTGCGGAACCTGTATTGAGAGACGCAGGCCTTTCTTTGAACAGGATAATGCGGCCGTACGACGCTTTAACATGGCCTAATGCGAAGGCCGGGTTCTTCGGCCTTCGAAAGAAGATCCCGTCGCTTCTACGCCAACTGAACTTGGCCACCCAAAAAAGACCATAGCCCATGTCCACTGCCGCCCTTTTACTTCCCAACCAATTGTTTGCCCAACACCCGGGCCTGGCCGCCCGGCCCGATACTGTTGCACTTTTCGAAGACCCGCTTTTCTTTGGCGACACGTACTATCCCGCCACGATGCACAAGCAAAAGCTTTGGCTGCACCGCGCCTCAATGGCGCGCTATCGCGATGGCTTGGTCGCCAAGGGCTTTGATGCTGCGATCTGGCCCTTTGAGCGGCAGCCGGGTGCATGTCTGCGGCTTTTTCAGAACCTGCGTGATCGTGGTGTCAGCCGAGTGATCATGGCTGATCCAGTAGACTTCATTGCAGAAAGACGTTTTCGGGCAGCGGCTGGCAATACCGACATCACGCTCGATATCCAGCCATCGCCCGGCTTTTTGAATACGCGGGCCGACAATCTGGAATGGTCTGCCGGTCGAAAACGCTGGTTCATGGCGGAGTTCTACAAGGGCCAACGCCGCCGTTTGAACGTGTTGATGGACAGCGGCCAACCGGCCGGGGGACAATGGAGTTTTGACGAGGAAAACCGCAAAAAATTGCCCAAGGCGCTGTTGGGCAGCCTGCCTTGGATCGACTGGCCTGCCCATGACGCAGTTGATGAAGCGGCAAAAGCGAGCGTTATCGCTGACTTTCCAGATGCATTGGGCAGCCTGGAAAAGTTGTTTTATCCGACGTCACACAAAGCTGCATCCGACTGGCTGGCGCAGTTTCTGGAACGGCGGTTCGAACACTTTGGCGACTATGAAGATGCTATTGTCGAGGGGGAAAACTGGCTGTGGCATGCCGTTCTTACGCCTGCTTTGAACATCGGCTTGTTGACGCCGAAGCAAGTTTTGGACGCTGCCCTGGCGCATGCTGATCGCAAGGGCATTCCCCTTAACTCGGTAGAAGGATTCATCCGCCAGATCATTGGTTGGCGCGAGTTTATGCGTGCTACCTATGAGAACCTTGGTGTGCAGATGCGCACTACAAACCATTGGGGCCATCACCGCCCTATGCCTCGCTCATTCTACAACGGAACCACTGGTATTGATCCGCTGGACGACACGATCAAAAGGGTGCTCGAAACCGGGTATTGCCACCACATTGAACGCCTTATGGTACTGGGAGGATTTATGTTTCTGTGTGAGATTGATCCAGACCATGTCTATCGCTGGTTCATGGAAATGTTCGTCGACAGCTATGATTGGGTGATGGTTCCTAATGCCTATGCGATGAGCCAGCATGCCGATGGCGGGTTGATCACCACCAAACCGTATTTTTCCGGCTCAAACTACATTCGAAAAATGAGCCATTGGGGCAAAGGGCCCTGGGCAGATATCTGGGACGGGCTTTATTGGCGCTTTATCCTGAAACACACCGATAGACTTGCTGGCAATCCCCGTTGGGCGATGATGTGCCGTACGGCTGGGCGCATGTCGCCAGAGGTCAAAAACAAGCATGTCACGACGGCTGAAGCCTTTTTGCGACGTATGACGTGAGCATGAAATTTACCCGCGCAATGTCCTGCGCTGGATCAAGGTCGCCTAGTCCCAGCCACACTCCAACGGAGGTTCTGATCGAGGCGGACAAAGGTAGAAGCGTACAAAGCAAGCTGCAACAACTTGCGGAAGCCATTGTGGCGGTGTGAGCTTCGTTTTCTAGCTATCAAAATTCGGGAATATCAAAAACATACAGTCGCGATTTCTCGGCATCATCTGTCAGGATGTAGAGAAGTCCATTGGGCTCATCCAGGGCGATCCCTTCTGGATGCTTTACAACCTTACGGTCGCCGTCTTTCATATAAGTTAGTTCTATTGTCTCTGCCGTTCTCGTCTCGGGATTGTACAAAAAGATCTGGCGCCCTTTGTCGCTCAGAATCCACAGTACACCTGAGGACGCAGACCAAGCCAATCCGCTTACATCCAGCTCATCGTCATTTACGCGATCAGACTTAAAACCAGATTCGCGATCCAAGGGGGTGATTTCCTCGATCTCCGTCAGCTCTGGTGACAATACCAGCAACAACCGCGGTTTCCCTTCGATGACCACGAATACTCGCCCAGTGTCCGGATCGACTGTGATGCCCTCAGGCCCTTTGTTCAATGGATTACCGACGAGCATTTCAGCTGCATCCGAATAACCCTTGAGAGTAGCAAGTGGAACCGTTGTCAGTTGAATGGGGTCGGTTGGGTGAACGACTAGAATTGACCGGTCAGTTTCCTGAAGCACCAATACAGATCCATCTTTTCGCGAAGCGACACCCTCAAGGTCTGATCCCTTCAGTGATGGCAACTTGAAAGAGTTTCCCAATGCCCCGTCGATTCCAAGGAGACGCAGTTTAGGTTCGGCATCGCTGACAGACCACAAGAAGCCTTCAGCGCTGGAAAGCGACAGACCTGAAGGCTCTGAAAACCCTTCTGATTTGTCTGCGACCTTGAACCTATCGACCAGAACCAGATCAGCACTTTCGGCGCATGCAGGATCAGCCCACAGCAGGAAGGCTGCCGCCACTAACCCGGGCGCAAAAGCGAGCCGTCTAAGCATAAAGAAGCTCCCTGAAATTTCAGGTTTTGACGGAAACACTTTGTTTTCTGCCATTCAGTTTTCTCGCCCGTGGAACACATCCCTTTATCGCGTTCTTATCACAACTCAGATGCGATGTCGGAAGAATGCTCATTGAACTCTTTACCTGATCCCGCTTGTTGCGATTGAATTGAATGGGGCACGATGTGCCTGTGGTGAAGCCTAAGCCCTTGGCCTGAGCAGGAAGGAAGAAAAGCTGAATACGACATTCCCGTTTAAAACCGTGTTGTTGATGCTGCTGTTGCCAGGCGCTGCGGTGTCGCAAATCGATCCTGCAACGATGCTGGCCGGAGCTTCGGAATCAGAAATTCTGATCGAACGCCAATGGACTCAGTTTCGCGGCAAACAGGAACTGTATTTCTTTACTCTCGATGTGGTGGTCACGATCATTCTGGCTGGCTTGATCGTCTATCATCCGGTGAGACGCAAAGCCCGTAGAAGCATCGGCGACTTGGTCATGCCGAGGCTGTTCTTCCTTTATGCTCTTATTGGCATGGCTGTTGGATTCCTGGTGGTTCAGCACGGATCAATGATTGGTTTTGTCATATTTGGCATCGGAGCTTTGCTCAGGTTTCGCTCCAATCTGGATGATCCGGTAGACACCGTCGAAATGATAGTCGTAACTGTTCTTGGTCTTGCGGTCGGTTTGGGCTTGCCGCTGATGGCCACGCTGGTGGCAGTTGTTTGTTGGTGTTTCATTTGGCTTGGAGGGCGAAACAAGGGTGTTGAGATTTCTCTCAAAGCTTCGGACGAAGAGCACTCATTGAACGTCAGCGGCGCCATTGAAGCCATGGCCGCAGACGCTGGCTGGAAGCTGGTCAGAAAACACCACGTCCCTGGCAAGTCTCGCGTTTCATTGCTTTTCATTACTTCGGGTGGACTTTCAGAAGCCCGGATCGAAGAGATGATAAACGATCTGGTCCCCGAAAAAGTTGAGTTGAAACTCAACCTCTAGTTATTTCACAAGGTCCAATCGTTTTAACACCGCATTCGGGGATCTGATCTCTTTCGGGAGCGACTTGAAGTTTACCGACCTTTCGAAATCGGGCCCTCGATATACTGCTATCCCAAACTCTCCGTTCGGCTGGAACGTAACATGAGTGAAGCTGTGAGGTGATCTGGCATTATCACCAATCAGCCGTCGTGGACCACCGCCCAAACAAGCTTGCGAAACATAAGCCACACCGTCTTTCCAGCCTGGGTAAAAGGCATGATGGTGGCCGGACAGATGCAGAACGACCCCGCTTTGCAGGTAGATTTTCTCAAGTGCCGGGTCACCGATGATTTCGCGTTCGCGCTGGATCGCGAAGGGCCAAAGCGGCAGGTGACTGAAAGTGACAATCGGGTTTCCATTCGCCGCCAGTTCCTCAATTTGGTCCTTCTGATCGCCGGATAGCGGCCCAAGGGTCGTGGCATCCAAAGACGCAAACGTGACGCCTTTCATCTCAAACGCGTAGAAGAACGGATAGTCATCCGAAACCAGGAAATCGACGTCTGGTTTTCTCGGTGCCCATTCCTCGGCGTATATTTTTCTTTCACGTTCGAACCCGCGATAGGCAGAGGCATCATGGTTTCCCGGCGTGACCGCAAATGGAATTCCGGCAGCCTCCAGCGGGTCTGACACTGCCTTGTGAAACGCCTTCCACATCTCTCTGACCTGTTTGTCTGACAAGTTGGGAATGCGCTGACCCGCAACCATATCTCCGGTCGAAATCACCAGATCTGGATCAATCTCGATTATCCGTTCAATTGCTTTGTCGACACGGGCATCGTATTTTATCGAGCCATAGCTTCCGTTCAGATCCGATATGACGATTACATCCAAAGCCGCCGCTTTGCAGGCAAGCAGAGCGGACCAAATCAACACCGCCGCGGTGACGGAGCGCTTACGGGTCATTACAGTCCACAGCCTTTACCTCGGTGTCGTTTTTCAAAAAGAATGCGACGGGGTCCAAGTCGAACATCAAAACACCTTTTGAACAATTGCTCTGGAGAATGGACGTTGCCAGCGCTGTATTTTTAACGGCTTGCGCAATCTGCCTATCTGACAGGCCAAAGCTTTGCGACAACCAGTCATAAATCGGGCCTTGCGTTTGAAGGTCGTTATTCAAAGCAAACAAGCGTTGGTAAGTGCTTGGAGAAAAATGTCGCATTTTCTCCAACATCTGAGTGGATTTCGCAAAGTTGGCATATTCGACACGCCCACCAGCATCGTTGTCGTTTAGATTGCTGCGACGGATCAATAATGCGTCGGCTGGAACATCTCCATCGTTTGGCTTATGGTGCTTGGCCTTCTTGTGCTTCAGGTCTCCGTCTTCGACCCAATACCAATAGGGTGTGAAGTCTATGTTTCCTACGCGGTCCTGCTGGCTAAAGATGAAGTCGAGCAGAACAATCTCGGTAAGTTCTTGCATCCAAAATGCCATCTGTTGGTCGCTGACATCGGGGCCGAGATCCTTGTTGATCTGCCGATCCTTTCGACCTTCCCTGACACCCTCTACAATGGCCTCGGGCAAGGGTTTTGAAGACCGCAAGGCCAAGAAGGCGGGTGTTTCCTGAAAATCGCGGTTTTGGCCTTTGCCCCAACCGGATTTACGGGTGCCGTTGATTTCCGAGCCGTAGCGATGACCGGGGCTGTCAAGCAGGACACCGTATATCTGCGTTCGATCCGCGGTGAACAGATCATCGGTTGGCTGGTACGAGTTCGGACCGGCATCCGCAGCCACGAATACCCGCCAACCTTCGTGGTTCATGCGCCCGCCATGAGAGCCACCAGAAATCGCAAGGCCGGGCTCTGCGACCTCGGTGAGATGCGCCTGAGCGTCCATGCTACGCCAGACCGCCACCGGAACGTTCACCGTCGCGTCGAAATACCTGGAGAAATGGTAGTAGAGCAGCGAAGAGGTTGAAAACGTTCCGCTTGTACCCTTCTGGTTCATGGTGGATTTGAATTTAGCCACCCTGTCCTTTGCCAGATCTTTTGCCGCCTTCCCCTCTTTGCAAGCGTTTCTCTCGAATTCGGAACGGTTCCCGGCGTAGGGTCCTTCCGAAATATCGTAGACGGCCATTCCTGGGCTGGTGCTCCAGGTTTTTGGGCAAACAGCAATTTCGGAGGCATAGAAATCAATCTCGCAATAGGTTGTTTCTTCCTCAAGATCGCTTTTCTTATACGCGCCCGTTGGTATTTTCTCGATCCGAATACAGCGCTCAGTAAATCCGTTAGGGCTATCAAAAGTCGTGGCTTCACCCAGAACATCGTCGCTCGCCCACAAGATGGTGGGTGCAATGAAAGCAAGAGACCCCAGAAGATGGAACTTCATTTGAATAGTCCTCCGGATATCATCTAGGGCAAATCGCAGCCCGTTTTTCGGCGGAAATCTTCAGATTGGGGTCGACACTGAAGTTGGAAAATTTTGAGTCAATCCACTGGTCACACCCGCCTGAACAAGGCGCCCCGTTTCGGGCATCATTCCAATAATCCTTGGCCCTTTCTTCCGTCCAACCGCAAAACTGAACAAGCGCCATTGCCGACAGTGCGCCAGAGGAATGAACGCCCCACATGCAGTGCACCAGAACAGGGCCCTTACCCGGGTTTTCAATTACTTCGTGTATGGATGCCATGACGACACCGGGACGGGAGGATCTGGCGCTCTGATAGTCAAAGGATCCGTTCCCACAACTGGTGCGGCCGTACTGAGTGTCTTTGCCGAAGTCGGCATAAAACCCAGTTGAAAACCCTTTTTCGCACAAGGTTTCGCGTTGAACGTCACTCAGACCCGTTCGATCCTTGTCGCCGCCCTTGAAACCGGATCGATACAACACACCGCTTAAGACTGGGCGGAAGAAAGCGACGCCATCGACCCCTCCGTCGCCACTTTTTGAAAGCATTTGGCTGTTGCTAGGGCCACCGTTTCGGCTGGTGACGTCAGAAGTCGCAGCGGTTGCCAGAACACCAATGAATATAAGTGACGTCAAAAACCGCATGCGTGTTCCTTTCTGTGTTCAGCCCGTGATGCTCACACTTTTCCAGCCGGTAATCTCTCGGAGAGACACATTCACCGTAAACATCTTTGGTGGCGGTTAGCGTCCCGCCGCGAAGCTTCAAATTGGCCACACCAGATTGATGATAACGACGACCACGAAGTAGGCCAGAACAACTTTCCAATTCCACTGGTGTTTGTTTTCTTCGTTGATCACGCCGGCCGATTTCAATGCCAGGTTTGTGATAATCAAAGCGACAACGATGACCGCCGCATGTGCCAGATCGAAATGCAAACTAGAGCTCCTTTTTTCAGATTTGGGATTGTTGAAAATTGTCAGCAGTCGCCTGATGGCAGCATAGTTACATCTGAATACCTTCCTTCAGATGTCGTGATCCGCGCACATGCGCCGGTATCTTTGTTAAACCAGTAAGAGGTCAGCCCTTCGCTTCGGATAAGTTCAAACCCAAGACTTTGGATGCCCATTTCAGCCTGACCCGCTCTGGCCCCTTCAAATGACGAAAGATCGCTAGAGCTGCCCACAGTTGGTGCACTCGCATCCACTGACCCGCCACTCTCGTCGCATGCTGAGAGTACAGAAATACACACTGTACCGATCACCAAAAAGACTTTGGATTTCATCTGTTTTTTCCTAGCTGATTTGAGTTGCCGTTCCAGGGTTTTCCGTCGATCACCTATTCAATTCCGAAAATTACGTTGTAGCCGACGGAAGAGTTGCCGCGGTTGATGACCTCGACAACATGATCACCGGATTGCCACAGCTGCCCTCGATACTCCTTGTCCGCCGACATCAATCCCAACAGTTCAGAACCATCGGGGTTTCGAATAACGTAGTCCAAGGTGCCATTTCGCGGAGCAACGCGAACGTAAAGGAACTGTTCGTTTTTGGCGCCAAGGACGTATTGCTGGGACGCTCCGGGCGCGAGTTGGCCAACGAGTTCGGCGCCAGTTGAACCAGCATCGAATTTGACACGTTGGCTACCGGTAGATCCTTCGGCACCGGCCATAGCTCCACCACCATCATCCATCGCCTCGACAACCGACATCTCTCCGATGCTTCCATCCTTGTACGCGATGCATCGCCAGAGTGTCCCACCTGCGTCACGTAGCATGACCAACGTGCCAGCTTCGGAAAACTCTGAGCTTTCAATCGTACCGGATTGACCGTCTGGCCCACCAACTTGCCGTAAATGATCGATACACGCGTCATCGGCTTCCGACATTGCAAGAGCAGCTGTGCCCGAAATTGCAAACATGGGTGTGAGGAGGTTCAGTAAACGGAGTTTCATCAGATTGTCCCCTGTTGGCTAATCCTTACAGTGTTCTTCTGTACAAAGCGGAACATCACTTCGCTTCCCGCAACTTGGACAGAAACTCATCGCATGCCTGTGCGCTTCCGACGATCTCGTCCGTCGTTTCAATTCCTTGCAGGGATGCCATCTCGGAATTCACGCGATTGAGGATCTGATCCGCTTGCTCGGCGGTGATCAGATTCTCGGCTTGTGCGCCTTTCAATGTAGAGCAGACACCGGCGGACAAGCCTGTCGCAACGCCGACACCCATCGCGGCACCTCCACCCAAGGTCATCGCCCCAACCACGCCGAGGACGAGCCCGATCACGATACCCAAGATCGCTTTTCCCATGTTTTCCTCCCTTTTGGTGAGAATGCGTTCGGCGTTCACTACTGCCGCAAACTGCGTACCCATTTGCAAATCAAGACCAGCGCTAGAAGATTGAAAACCGGTGCGAGCGCCGCGAACCACGGTTTGGTCGACTCCGAGAGCAAGTCCGCTAGAAGTATCCAGGGCAACCCCAACGGCAAAAGGAACACCCCGGACAAAGGGTCTTTTTCTTGCCCCAACCAGCCAAATGTACCCGTCAAGAACGCAACCAACGCCAACAGGTAAAGGATCGCGAATATGATAGTGGCTATTCTACAAACCAAGTCGAGCATTCCGATGAGCGAGCCAGTGCTGCGCGGCCGTGTTCAGCCACGCACCAAACAGGTCACAATGCGCCTTCGTCGCCCAGGAACTCGATACCGGCTGTGGCGCCATCACTGTAAGCAATACAGTTCCATGGGGCACGATCCTCGCCAACGCCGACGGTGACCTGGGTTCCCGCCTCGCTGAACGCAGACGACAGAACAACGACTTGCGAATTGTTCGTTGTGTTGGCCACGTCTCGCAAACACGCTTGCTGAGCGGGCGTGAGCTCGGCAGACGCGCTTGATGTACCCGCATCGTCGCAGGCCGCAAGCAGTGCGAAACATGTCGTGCCTGCAACCATCACCATCTTGTTGGTCATTTTCTTCTCCCTCTGGGTTCTTTGATCTCAATTGAATTAGAGGCGACGTTTTGAAGCTCCAGCGCCTAAGCGGCCAATAGTGCATACCTCGAACTGGTGACTGCCGTTCCCAAAAGACTTGCCGCTTAAGGTTTGGCCGGCAGAACAATATTGCGTTGATCGCATGCACTGCCAACAACGCGTGACCGCACTGGAAAAAGCTGGAGCGAATGTTGGAAGAAGAGCTAGTATTTTGAGTCTTGGCATCGCGTTCTCCCAACGCTCAATCATTGAAAACGCCTTCCGACTGCCAGCACTCACTCCGACAGTCGGAAGGGCCCGGTAAATCGGGCGACAGCGACAACAACGGAGGTAAAATAAAGTTGCGTCGAATTCTCATATTTGAATCTAATTTTTCATAAATCAATATTTTTTCCGCGCGTAAATTTCTCTAGGCTTTCGTGCGAAAGGCTTTTGCTTTCAAACAAAAAGAATGTGGGGATTTTCGCAAAAGCGAGTGTTCCCTACGCGGCCAAGCGTTTTTGACGCCGCCAAGAAACGACGAAGGGACAAAAACATGGGATTCGTTGAAGCAGTAAAAACGTGTTTTTCGAAATACTTCCAGTTCTCTGGTCGGGCTTTACGATCAGAATACTGGTGGTTCTTCTTGTTCGTGGTTCTCGTGAGTGCCGTATTAGCTGTGCTGGATACGATCATATTCGGGACCAATCCCGAAACGGGGCAGGGATCTCGGGTTTTGTCCTCTGTTTTCCAACTGGCTGTTCTCATACCCATGCTGGCCGCCGGTTGGCGGAGGCTGCATGATACAGGACGACCTGGCTGGTATTTGCTGCTGCCGATGGCGCTTAGCATTACAACGCTTTTTGTTATGCTGGGCGGGGTGGCGTTCTTTTCGGTATTGGAGCAAGGAACGGAAAACCCCGATACATTACGTGGACCCGCGGCAGTTTTGGGCGCAACCGGCATTGTTGTTTTCTCAATTCTTCAATTGGTTCTGTCCATCCTGATGATCTGGTGGCTGACACGACCTTCCCAAGAAGGCGCAAACGAATACGGCGAACCTGTTTCCTGATCTGGCTGTCGGCGCGGTGGGCCCGACGCTCTGCTGCAAGAAAGAGCCAAATGCAACGCCGTGGAGAGAGAAAGAATGAATTTCAAGCCGATTTCCGTTGGAGCGCTGATGATGGCAATGGCAACCACGGCATCGGCGGAGTGGTCGTTCAGTTCCGGGCCTAGTCCCAATGCATTTATTCAGACCGGAAACATGACGCTGGAACTTCAGTGTAACCGTATCCGCTTTGCTCCGGCTGGATATGAGGACAGCCAGGACATTGTGCAGAAGCAGGGGCTTTCCATTCGATTTTTGAAGAACGGCACCACCGAAGTTGGGGCATTTCAGGTTGGCGCAGAAAACGCTGCCGTGCAGATCGTCGACAACTATCCCGTCGAAGTCAGTTTCAATAGTCAAGAGGACTATGGTTTTGTACTGGACCAGCTTGCGGCCAATGCATCGGTTAATCTGTCCATGATTGATCAAGATATCAGCTATGGAATCTTTGACTTGAAAGGTTCCAGCGCGGCAATTCAGTCCCTTCGTTCCGCCTGCGATTCAGGTGCTCGCCAGGGGGCCTCCTACGAAGCGCCCGAAGGCATCGCCTATTGTGGTGGCGGAGCGGTAGAGCGCGTGATCGAACCGGTAATTTTGGACACTCCGGACGGGGAGTGGGACGCGCGAGTATCGGTCAATGGCGAGTTGATCAGAGCCATGACCGCCTATAGTTATTTTGGAAACTCTAAGCCGCCGGCCGGATTTGTCGTCGCCCTGCTTGGGGAAGACAGGTCCGAGTTTCTGATTTTTAACGAAGGCGCGGAAAACTGGCTGGAATACGGGGACTTCAGATATGATCAATGCAATTGACGCCGCCTTCCAATCAGTTTCCCCAATAGAGCACCAGCTGAAGTATTTGGTTTCCGGGATCGTACTTGTTTCGGGACTAGTTTGGACCTCACCAGCTGTCGCGGCTGATGTATCGCAACTTCCGCCCGGTTTGCAGGCGAAGGTTGATCTGGCGGCACGAGCCTGCGCGGAGTTCAACGACGGTCAGTTTGACATAGCCTGGGGCGCGGTTGAAAGGGTCGATCTCGACGGAGATCTACAACGCGACTGGGTTCTGAATGAGTCTGGTTTTGCGTGTTCGAGCGCCGCATCCCTTTACTGTGGTACCGGCGGATGCATGTCGCACTTTTGGATTAGCGAAGAGGTGCATTCCTTGCTCAACCAAGGCTGGACGGTCGTTGATTTTGGGAGCCAACGCATTGTCATCGCGGACGTGCATGGATCCGATTGCGAGGGAATAAATCCGACGCCATGCGTCAGCGCCAGTGTGTGGGATGCCGAAGCCAAGACTTGGCGCTCGTCTGCTGGAAGCTGGGAGTAAACTGTTTTTGTGTTTAGCAACTGTACCAGAGGACCCTGTTTGTTCCTGGGGTTCTCTGTGGCATGCAAATCTGTGGTATAGCTGTACAAAACTGTGACCGAATACCGCGCAGATTTATGGGTTGGGTTCTGCGGTTTTTCTTAAGTCACAGGGCGGCCTATACCCTTCAACCGCAGGTAAATCCCCACGACCTCAGACAAAAGAACAGATGACGAGGAGGCAACAAGCGGCAGATCGGAGTGGTCGGCTCCCGCTGCATTTTGAAGCCTCAGCATGTGCTTCCCCACAAGTTCTGCGTCACGACACCTCAGGTGGTACCAGTATTTATCGAGCTGATCGGCAGCTCTTCTGGCTTTCATTTCAGCGAGCTTGGGCGACTTTGTGCGAATGGAAGGCACGCGAGCAGCAACCAGACCACAGCCATTGGCAACTTGCCGATTTTGGGAAGGACAGGAATGGATGTAGGCATCACAGTGTTCGAAAACCAAGTCCCCGTTTTCGCAACACGTTGCGCCCCTGGAACAAGGGACGGCTTTTGGTAAAGAAGCGGCCGTTGCAGCCAAAGCAGGCTAGGGCCATTCACCCCCGGCTTGAACTCGCAAAAACCTGAGAAAGCTTGCTCTGTTACATCGTGCTATCGACAGCAAGTTGCGTGGATGCCGTCGACAACACAGATCGCGTAGGACAGCAGCGAAACATCCAAGCACGCGAAATACTCTATTCGAAACCCCCTATTTTCACAGATCTGCTGTGATCCAGTTGGGAGCTCGGCACCTGATCAGTGGCAGGCCAATTGCTCACGCTTGGGGCTTGGCCTTTTGCACAGTTTGCCCGCAGGTAGGGCAGTGATCGGCCTGGGACATGGTCTCAGCGTGTACGCGGTTTCGGATATGATCGGCAGCGCGACGCGAGAGACCCAATTGCTTGCGAACGGCTTCAATAACGGCCTCGTCCGCGTCGCAGATATCGCCGTCTTCCAAGGCCTTTCGAAATTCACGTTCCAGGCTGGCTCGTCGGCGGTGCAACTGGTCGTTCAGACCGCTGGCAATGATCCCTGCGGGCAATGCGGCCATCCCAATGCCAATCACCGTGATCGCAGCGCCGAAGATCTTACCGGCAACTGTCACGGGCGTCACGTCGCCATAACCAACGGTCGTAAGCGTTGCCATCGCCCACCACATCGCCGCTGGGATCGATCCGAATGCCTCCGGTTGCGCTTCGTGCTCTGCCAGCCATGCACCGCTGGCAGCAAAGATCAGCATCACCATCAGGATAAAAAAACCTGCAAAAAAGGCGCCGGCCTCTTCCTCAAACACAGCGAGCAGCATGCCAAGTGCGGGCGAGTACCGAGTGAGTTTGAGGAGCCGCAACATACGGAAGGTCCGCAACAGACGCAGATCAACCGGGAAGATCAAATAGAGCAGCGCAGGTAAAATCGCTAGTAAATCGATGATGGCGATCGGGGAGACGGCCCAGGCAGCACGCGTTTTGTAACTTGGATTTTCGGTGGCGACCCACAGCCTTGACGCGTATTCGACTACGAATACGAACAGAGAAAAACCCTCAAAGAGGTTCAGCGCCAGGCCCCAACGGGTATATATGGAGTCGACCGTCTCCAGGATAACGGCGGCCACGTTCAGTGTGATGAGGGCAATTAGAGCTATTTCAAGCAACCATGGACCGGTGGCCGCCCTGTCCGGGCGCTCGAGCCACCAATAGACTTTCCTTTTTAGATAGCCCGAATTTGTAACTGCCTCACTCATGTCGAAACTGCGTCCAGGCGCGCGTCAGGGGGATCGCGATTTGCGATAGCAAGGCTGTGCCCCAGATCAGATTGCCAACCAACGAGGGAACATGGGGGACGATAAAGAAACAGGCAATAGCCAGAACGATCCCAAATACCCGCACATCCCAGCGCCCAAAGTCCGATGCAAGACGGTGTTCAATAACGTTCTGGAGCACCCAAAGCATGGCGATATATCCTGCAAGGCCGAAACAGCCAATGGCGGCATATTCGGTCGGGTATGGCTCCCAAAAACCGACTTTGACCTCGGCAGCTAAGGCCACGCCTACCATGACGCCGCATAACATCAAGATCAGATGCGCAAGCCACCAGATGACCAATGTCGACACCTTCTTGTCGTTGGGCTTGGCGTTGCCGACAAAGTCAAAATAAATCCAGCACATGACGAACATCGAAACGCCACCGATGACGAAATTAACAAGCACATCAAGTGAGACTTTGTAGATGCCTTTCTCGGACAAAGTTACGACGAGTTTGAAGAACCCTTCGCCCAGAACGATCAGTGTCAGCAGAGCAAACCGTTCCGCCATATGGCCAAGGCGCGGGACGAAACGTTCGAAGCGCAATACAGTGAGGCCTGGGATCATGTACATCGCCTGCGTGGCCACCATTGCGGCAGCAAACACCCAATAGGCCAAGGGTGTTGGCAGAAATGCCGTGATGGCAAAGATCACCGCAAAAACCGAAAAATTCCGGATCTGGGCCGTCGACATGGACTCGCCAGATGAATTGGCCCGCCGGGCGCGATAGTACAACGCCGCGAGCATGGCCCTGTTCGCTGCAAATCCTAACGCGAAGAAAACCCAACCCTTGCCGTCAATAGCCGGGATCGCCGCTGCCATGAACATCACCGTGCAGATCATCACGGCCATAATCAGCCGGTGCCAGAAATCGGTGCTGACGAAGATCGAGTTGAATATGCTGAGTTCGCCCCACGCGTACCAGAGCGTGATGAAGACCCCGGCGAACACAAGAAACCCATGCAGATCGAGATGATGCGACAAGTAATTGCCCAGCAGAAAGATCGTCACGACATGGATCAGGTCGTAGAACAGCTCGGCCCAGTGGACATGATCATGTGCATGGTCAAGGTCCTGGTGATGTTGGGGCTTTCGCCACATGGGGTGGTCATGCAATGCCATAAATTGGGAACTCTTCAAGGTTGGAAGGCTGTTGTGGCCGACAAGCGGCCACCTAGATTGAGTTTCACTATAAGATGAAGGTTGTCGCGGAGACTTTCGTCATGCAACCCCCACAATTGTTGTTAAGCGAGGGCATGCCGGGCAACACCCGCCCGATCGTGGGTTTATTGCGCTGGCAGTGCCCGGTATTCACGGATGTCACGCGGCCCTGTCGTCTCGTAGATGCAGCAGGATGCGGGCGTAGTTTTCCTCGCCCTGCGCGCCGGTCACAAGGTGACGTTTGCCGAACACCATTGCGGGCACACCCCGAACTCCTCGGCTGATCCAGAATTGCTCTTTCTGGCGCACGTGATTGGCCCGATCTTGGCTTTGCAACATGTCCAACGCATCCGCGCGGTTCAGCCCGATGCCAGCAGCCGCATTTGCCAGAACCTGTATGTCCGAGACGTTTTCACGGCGTGTAATGAACGCCGAAAAAAGGGCCTGCTTCATTTCATGGCCTTTGCCTTGCTCGGCGGCCCAGTCAATCAATTGATGCGCGCGGAAGGTGTTATACATCCGCATGTCATCGGCGTAATTGAACGTGAACCCCAGTGCCGCGCCCATCTCTGTCAGGCGGGCTCGTGCCTTGATCGACCCTTCCAGCGTCGTCCCGTATTTCGATGCCAAGTTGTCGCGCAGGTTCTCACCACCCTCGGCCATCTGCGGATTCAACTCGAATGGATGCCAATGGATATCCAGTTCGGTCTGAGTGTCGTGCGCGGCTTCCCGTACCAAACAGATGAAAAAGCACTCACATCCTCACGTGTGAAGACCGCCCATTCCAACAGACGGTGCTGCAACTCGTTGAGCCTCTGTGGGTCCGCGTTATCCCCGACCGGTGTGTCCTCATAGTAGGGCTTGAACGCGTTGAAGATGTCTTCCTCTTCATTGGCGAAATCGAGGACAAAGGTTCGTGACTTACCCGGTGCCATGCGGTTTAGCCTGGAGAGGGTCTGAACAGCCTGAACTCCTGCCAACCGTTTCACGACATACATGGTTTGCAGCAGGGGCTGGTCGAAACCTGTCTGATACTCTCAGCGGCTAGCAAGACCCGGAACTGATCGCCATCAAAAGTCTCGGGTAACTCGGCTTCCGGTAGACCATTGTTCATCCCCACTTCGGTAAATGAGCTTTCTGGTAGCTTTGCATCACGACAACGCAGGTGATACCAGTACTCGTCCAGCTGATCGGCTGCTCTTCTGGCTCTTGCTTCAGCGATCTTGGGCGATTTTGTCCGTAGCGAATACGTGATCCGAGGCGACGTGTAGTGGTTTCTCAACTCTTTCGGGATACGGCGGCTGAAGTAGAAAACACCATCTTTGATGAAGGTGAATGGGCGCGAAATGGTCTCCGACATGGTCTACGGCTCCTAGCAGTGGCTAAAATCTGAAGCGATACCAATGTGTTAGCTGAGGAGATGGTGCCCCCACACGGACTCGAACCGCGGACCTACTGATTACAAATCAGAGATCCATTTCTCACCACCTTTTTCAACTGTCGTCCGCATCCGTCTACATCAATCCAAAATACCTATTGATTTAAATGGTTTTTAACTGTTTATATATTGTCCCCCAGACAAATAGCGTCTACAATCATCCATAATCGTCTATCAAAATCCAACCCATTTTGTCCCCCATGAGTCCCCCAGAGGCGATTTGATGAAAAGAGAACTGAACGACCGATACCTAAAGAGCCTTAAGAGACCGGCAGAAGGGCGGGACGAGATATCGGATACAAAGCGGGTCGGATTGCGGTTGCGTGTCTACCCTGCCCGCGCGGTGTGGATGTACGAAAAGAGGGTTAAGGGCGGTGCGAAGCGGAAGCATACCTTTGGAACCTATTGCACATGGTCCGCGACCGGAAAGCGCGAAGATGGCGCGATTGGGCTGGCTGAGGCCCGTGTATTGGCTCTTGAGATAGAGGCTGAGGCCGCACGTGGGTTTGATCGAGTACTTGAAGCCCAGCAGGCCCGCAGGGATCAGGAGCGCGCCGCCGCGACGGCCCAAACCCTTCAAGACGTTTTGGACGTATATGACGAACTGCACCTTTCCACCCTTAAACGTCAGGGTGAGAG
>NZ_WQEP01000008.1:0-206031 GCF_013033705.1 Ruegeria sp. HKCCA0370 | reverse complement strand
GTTCTGAGCCAGGATCAAACTCTCAAGTTGAAAGGCTATTGCTAACCTATCCTTGACGTTCGAACCTCTGCACATCTTTAGTTGTGCTACCGCCTATTCGGCTACTTGAGCACGAACAGGCGACACCCTCAGCCGGCTAGCCGAGAGTACAACTAAAAGTCATCTGTTTGTCTGTGCTTCAGGTCTCCTAAGAAACCGAAAGCCGTACAAACAGTGAAGCTGACACTCTATAATCGGCGCTACCGCTTACGCTACTAAAGCGCAGGCAATCATCACCTAAGAGCGCGATATACAGACATTCAATCCGTCGAAACGAACCAAACCGCCCACATATCTCTTCAGTTATCCATCAATGTCAAAGAGCAAAACACCCAGAGCCAAAAACCAGACCGTTGCGCCAATCCCTCAGCGCGCCCGCCTAAATCCTAACCTCAGATGCCCCCGGTCTCTCCCGAGCGTCTCAACCGTCTTTCCAGTCCGTCAGGCCGCCTCTCCGACCCGTCAGCACCGCCTCAGCAGCGCCGGTGAAGGGGTATTTACGGATTAGGTCTGAGACCTGCAACCCCCATTTTCAAAAAACTTTGCATTTCGCGTCGTTTTCTTGTGTTTGTTAACCAAAACAATAAGTTAACTTAACAAATCAAGAACTCCATGCCGCCTGGAACGTGCGGATATCCCAAGAAGGAACCACAAAACTTGCCCTTGCGGGGGAATCGAGCGGTTCGGCAGACAGAAACGACCTGCAAAACCTATCTGCACCTTTCGTGTAGCCCGGACCCGCCCATCAAGAAAAGGCTGGGTCACGCAAGAAACTGACTTTGGGTCACAGTTGTTTTTTTGCTCCGTTAACGCACTCTCACCGGGAAGGTGGTAACTCTGCCCGACCAGTCAAGAAAACGAAATCGTCGCAAGAGGTGCGCAAGACAGCATGGATTTCGACTATATCATCGTCGGCGGCGGTTCGGCCGGTTCTGTTCTGGCCAATCGCCTGAGCGAAGATCCATCCACACGTGTCTGCCTGCTTGAAGCAGGTGGCAGTGGGAAAAGCCTTTTCGTTAGAATGCCTGCCGCTGTTGTGACCGCACTTCCCGGGCGTCCAAGGATCAACAACTGGGCCTTTGAAACGGTCCCGCAGCCTGGTCTGAACGGGCGCAGAGGATATCAACCGCGCGGCAAGGCACTGGGCGGCTCGAGCGCGATCAACGCCATGTTGTATGTAAGAGGTCAGCGGCAGGACTATGATGGCTGGGCCGATCTGGGCTGCGACGGCTGGGACTGGGACAGCGTATTGCCGTATTTCAAACGGGCCGAGAACAATGAGCTTGGCGCAGACAGTGTGCATGGTGACAGCGGGCCGTTGCAGGTTTCACGGCAAAAAGAGCCTCGTCCAATCACCCATGCGTTCATTCAAGCCGCACAGCAGCTGCAACACCGCCATACCGAAGACTTCAACCGGGGTGATAACGAAGGCGTCGGTCTGTATCAGGTTACCCAGTTTCACGACCCGGCAAAGAATGGGGAACGGTGTTCCGCGGCAGCTGGTTATCTTTTCCCAGTTTCCGGCCGACCGAACCTAACTGTCATCACGCATGCACATGCCAGCAGGCTGCGCTTTGAGGGCAAGCGCGCGACGGGCGTTGTATACCGGGTGAGAGGCAAGGGCGCAGACATCACCGTTCAGGCGAAGCGCGAAGTCCTGCTGTGCGCAGGGGCCTTGAAAACGCCGCAGCTGCTTCAGGTTTCAGGTGTTGGCGCAAAAAGCGACCTTGAACCGCACGGAATCGCGATTCACCACGAACTGCCTGGCGTGGGACGGAACTTGCAGGATCATCTGGATTTCGCGCTGATCTTCAAAACCAAAGACACCGACAATTTTGGTATCGGCCCGACAGGGGCAGCGCGGTTGTTGCGACATATTCAACGGTGGAACAAGACGGGTGTCTCGATGGCGGCTACGCCATTTGCCGAAGGCGCAGCGTTTCTGAAAACCACCCCCGATCTGGAACGTCCCGACATTCAGCTGCATTTCACCATTGCAATGGTCGATGATCATGCCCGCAAGCTGCATTACGGGTACGGGTACAGTTGCCATGTTTGCAAGCTGCGGCCGGAAAGTCGGGGGACCGTAGGCCTGAACAGCGCAGATCCCACGGCGGCGCCCGCCATCGATCCGGCGTTTCTGTCAGACAAACGCGATCTGGAAACCATGATCAAAGGCGCGCGAATGGCGCGGGATATCCTCAACGCGCCAGCTTTGGCCAAGTACCGGCACAAAGAACTGTTCGGCACCGATACCGCCCAGACCGATCAGGATTGGGAGAAGCACATCCGCGCCCGCGCCGACACGATCTATCACCCCGTGGGCACCTGCAAAATGGGCGTGGACGAAATGGCGGTCGTCGACCCCCAGCTTCGCGTGCGCGGGCTTGAAGGCCTGCGAGTCGTCGATGCCTCGGTGATGCCGACATTGGTGTCGGGCAATACAAACGCGCCCACGATCATGATAGCCGAAAAAGCGGCGGACATGATCAAAGCGGCGGCGATGTAAGGACGCTACTTGCCTTTCATCAGAGCTTCCAGCCCGACACGGTAATTGGGATAGATCAGATCAATACCCAGTTCTTCCTTGATCCGGTCGTTTCGAACCCGCTTGTTTTCGTTGTAGAAACTGCGCGCCATCGGCGTCAGATCGGCGTCGTCGAACCGGACCGCAGGAGGCAGGGGCAAACCCTGCAACTCGGCTGCGTATCCTATGACATCCTGCGGCGGGACCGGTTCGTCGTCACATACATTGTAGATGCTTCCCGGATTCGGCTTCGTCATCGAGGCCTTCAAGATCTGCGCGATGTCTTCCACATGAATGCGCGAAAACACCTGCCCCGGTTTGATAATGCGCCGCAATCCACCACGCTTGAGCTTGGAAAACGGACCGCGCCCCGGCCCATAGATACCCGCTAGACGGAAGATGTGAACAGGCAGGCCCGGAATGGCCGACCATTGCTCCTCGGCCAGCATACGCCATCTTCCGCGCTTGGCGGTCGGTGTGGGCGGCGTGTCCTCATCCACCCAACCACCCTGATGGTCGCCATAGACGGCCGTTGTCGACAAGTAGCCCACCCAATCGAACTGACTGGACCGCTTGGCAATTTCATCGCCCAGCGCCGCCAGCACAGGATCACCCGCTTCATCTGGCGCCGTCGAGATCAGCAAATGGGTCACCCCATCAAGGTTCAGTGCATCACCCGGCCAAATCAGCGGCTCGGCGCCAGAGGCCCGGATTGCACCCGTCCCTTCAAGGTCTCGCGTCGTGCCAAAAATTTTCCAGCCCTTAAGGGCAAGTTTTCGGGACAGGGCCTGGGCAGAATAGCCATGGCCGAATGAAAAGAGCGTCTTGGTCATGCCCCTTTGATGATCTGCGTCGTACCGGGATGCAAGCGCCGCATGGACGCACTTGAATCGAATCTTCGATTGCGCCTTTCTGTTGGCCATGAGCAAAAAAACACCTGACCTGCATTCGGCCTATGCGCTGAGTTCTCCGGACGAGAACAGACAGCTCTATGCGGAATGGGCAGGAGATTATGATGACAGTTTCGCCGCGCGCGAAGATTATCAGCTTCACACCCACACGGCACGGGCATTTGTCGGCGCGGGCGGTCAGGGGCCCGTTCTGGATGTCGGAGCAGGAACCGGCCTGTGCGGCGCGGTGCTGTCGGCGCTTGGCGTCGGACCCATTGATGCAACCGACATCAGCGCAGAGATGCTGGATCAGGCGATGAGCAAGGACATTTACCGGGACGCGATCGAGGCTGATCTGACACAGGGCATCCCCGTTCCGCGCCACAGCTTTTCCGGCATAGTTTCATCCGGCACGTTCACGCATGGTCACTTGGGCCCCGAGGTGTTGCCCGCGCTGTTACGCGTGGCGCGGCACGGGGCGCAGTTTGCCCTTTCGATCAATGCGCGCCATTTCAAGGAACTGGGTTTTGCTGACGCTTTCCGCGAACTGGAGCAGGATCAGATTCGCAACCTGACCCTGCCCGAAGTCCGCATATACGGAGATCTCGCGGCTGGCCCCAACAAGGATGACACCGCTTTGATTGCTTTGTTTGAACGGGTTTGAGTCCGGTTATTCGGACGCAATCAAGCCACCCGCCTCGACCTTTCGCTTTGCCTCAGGTCGCGTAGTCCGAACTTTCGCAATCAAGGATCGCTTTGATCTCACGCAGATGCGCTTCGGCCTGATCGGGATAGTCATCCAGCTCTTGCGCTGTTTTTTCGGCAACATCATCGGACAAGACACGCAGGGGCAGCCCGGTCTGCAAGGCACGAATGTAGGTTTCGGCCGCGCGTTCGAAATAATACAGCCTGTTGAAGGTATCCGCAGGGTCGCTGCCGATGACCAGAACACCGTGATTGCCCATGATCATGACCTTCTTCCTGGGATCGGACAGCATCCCTGCGCAGCGCTCACCCTCGCTTTCAAAGGCCAGACCTCCGAATTCTTCATCTACCACGTAGCGGTTGTAAAAGGTCGCCGTGTTCTGATCGATCGGCGGCAATGAACTGTCGGCCAAAGAGGCCAGAACAGTCGCAAAGATCGAATGCACATGCATGACGCAACGCGCATGCGGGCACTGGCGGTGGATTGAACCGTGCAGCCCCCAGGCCGTCGGGTCCGGCGCGCTAGGTTGTTCCATCACATTCGGGTCATTGGCATCCAGCAACAATAGATCCGAGGCACGAATGCGCGCAAAGTGCACCTGATTGGGGTTCATCAGAAACTGCGTGCCGTCATCATTCACCGCCAGGCTGAAATGGTTGGCAACCGCCTCATGCATGTTCAGCCGGGCCGTCCAGCGGAAGGTGGCGGCCATATCCACGCGCTCGGACCAATGGTCGATATTGGGACGAAGACTGGTGAGGCTCATGCTTGGCTCCTTTCGCGGCTGGTCGTGGCCAAACCTGCATGGGGCCCGGCAGTTTGACCAACGAAAAAAACGCAACTATCCCATTAGCTGAACTTATGCCGGGGTTATGTAGATGCAGAACTCGCTTCCTCCGCTGGGCTGGTTGCGCACTTTCGAAGCCGCCGCGCGCCATCTCTCGTTTACCGGCGCGGCACGAGACCTGAACATGACGCAAAGCGCCGTCAGCCAGCAGATTAAATCTCTGGAAGGGCATCTGGGGCAGCCACTGTTTCTGCGCCGCCCCAAAGCTCTGGAACTGACCGAGGCCGGAATCACCTATTTGCCAGTTGTGCGAGAGGCATTCCGGACACTGATGCGCGGAACCCGGGCGGTTACCGGTGCGCAACCAAACGCGGTTCAAGTGCAATGCAACATCAGCTTTGCCGTCAACTGGCTGGCCCCGCGCCTGCCGGCGTTTCGAGCGGAACATCCACATGTTCAATTGAACGTCTTCACCGAGCTTTGGGAACCGCGCGAAATGGCCGAAGGCGCGGCGGTCGAGATTCGGTTCTCGCTTCGTCCGTCCGACACGGTCCGAACCGAAATTCTGCGCACCGAACACTATTATCCGGTCTGTGCACCAGATTATCCGGTTTGCTTGGAAAACCTTCAGGAACAGCCACTTTTCGACTGCTCCAACCTGCTGTCCAACTGGCCAAGCTGGGCGGAAGATCAGGGTCTGAATTGGGAAAATCCGCCGATAACCTACGCGACGACCTATCTGGTTTGCCTGTCAGCGGTCATGGCTGGCGGTGGTCTTTGCCTGGCACATGACACGATCGCCAGTCATCTGATCAAGCGCGGTCAGCTGGTCGCGCCGTTCAAGCACCGTGCGCGAATGCCCGAGTCCTACTATCTGCTGCTGTCGCCGCAGGCCGAGGACACACCCGGCGCCGTGGCCTTTGCCAACTGGGTGCGGCGTGAGATCGGATCTGTTGCGTAAAGGGAAACGCGCGCGCCAGAACCAAAAGACGTGCCCAACATGTATGAGGAATCCCCAAGACCGAAGAACCGGGGTTGCACCCGCTGGCGCATTCGTGAAAGTTGAGCCATGGAATACACACCTTTCCCAAGCTGGCCCGATGTCGCCCCCAAATTGATCGCAGTTGCAGCCGGACGCGAGGCGGCGGACATGGTCATTCAGGGCGGAATCTGGGTGAACGTACACAGCCGCGAATTGTTGCCCGATCATTCTGTGGCGATTGCTGCCGGGCGCATAGCATTCGTCGGACCGGATGCCTCGCATTGCGTGGGTCTGGATACGGAAATCATCGAAGCACAAGGGCGCTACATTTTGCCCGGCTTGTGTGATGCGCATATGCATATCGAATCCGGAATGCTCACCCCAGCCGAATTCGCCCGTGCCGTCATCCCGCATGGAACCACCAGCATGTTCACCGATCCGCATGAGATCGCCAATGTGCTGGGTCTGGACGGCGTGCGGATGATGCATGACGAAGCCATGATGCAACCGGTCAATATTTTCACCCAGATGCCATCCTGCGCGCCATCCGCACCGGGGTTGGAAACGACGGGCTATGAAATCACACCCGAAGACGTGGCCGAGGCAATGAACTGGCCGGGTATCATCGGGCTGGGCGAGATGATGAATTTCCCGGGCGTGATCCACTGCGACCCCAAGATGCTGGCCGAGATTGCAGCCACTCAACGGGCCGGGAAAACGGTCGGAGGGCACTATGCTTCGCCTGATTTAGGGCCTGATTTTGCGGCTTACGTCGCGGGTGGCCCGGCGGATGATCACGAAGGCACATGCGAGGCCGACGCCATTGCACGGGTTCGGCAGGGGATGCGCTCGATGATGCGTCTGGGGTCGGCCTGGTATGATGTGGAAAGCCAGATTACGGCCGTGACAAAAAAAGGGCTGGATCCGCGCAACTTCATTCTGTGCACGGATGACTGTCATTCCGGCACATTGGTGAATGACGGGCATATTAACCGCGTCGTGCGCCATGCCATTGCTTGCGGATGTGACCCCCTGGTCGCGCTGCAAATGGCGACGATCAACACGGCAACGCATTTCGGGCTGGAACGCGAGATCGGTTCCGTTACTCCGGGGCGGCGAGCGGATATCATCCTCAGCTCGGATCTGACCGAACTGCCGGTTGAGATCGTGATAGCCCGCGGGCAGGTTGTCGCGGAAAACGGTGCAATCAAAGTGGATTGTCCACATCTGAACTGGCCCGAAAAATCGCGCAATACCGTTCATCTGGGGCATGCGCTGACGTCGGCCGATTTTGAGATCAAGGCACCGGAAGGGGCCAACAAAGTTCAGGCCAACGTCATCGGCGTGGTGGAAAACCAGGCCCCGACCAAGGCATTGAAGGCCGAATTGCCGATCATTGGCGGGCTGGTCGAGGGCGAAGGCGAAGTGTGCCAGATCGCGCTTGTCGAGCGGCACCGGGCCACCGGGGGCGTCACCAACGCTTTTGTTTCGGGCTTTGGCTATCAGGGAAAAATGGCCATGGCCTCGACCGTGGCGCATGACAGTCATCACATGATCGTCGTCGGAACGGACGGGGATCAGATGGCGCTGGCCGCCAACCGTCTGGCCGAAGTGGGCGGTGGCATCACCTTGTTCCGGGACGGGCAGGAACTGGCGCTGGTCGAACTGCCCATCGCTGGCCTGATGTCCGACAGCCCCGCCGCCGAAGTCGCGGCCAAGGCCGACAGGATGGTGCAGGCGATGCAGGACTGCGGCTGTCATCTGAACAACGCGTACATGCAGCATTCATTGCTGGCGCTGGTCGTGATTCCCGAGCTTCGAATATCGGATCTCGGGTTGGTCGACGTACGCACATTCGAAAAAATAGAACTTCTGGAACCATTGGCATGACCACACTCCTGACACCGCAAGCACCCGCGCCAGAACAGTTTACCGATCCCGCCGCCGCTGTTGCACGGTTGGAAGAGCTGTATGTGCAGGCCACCGATTTCCTGTGCGACAGCTTTGCGGACGCCATGGAAAATGGGGCACCTGCCGCACGATTCAGAGCCTATTATCCGGAAATTCGCATCAAAACCTCGACCTATGCCCAAGTCGACAGCCGCCTGAGCTTTGGTCATGTGTCTGAACCTGGCGTTCATGCCACGACGGTGACGCGCCCAGATCTGTTCAGATCCTACCTGACCCAACAGATCGCCCTGTTGATCAAGAACCATGGTCAGCCTGTAACAATTGCGGCGTCGGACACGCCGATTCCGGTGCATTTTGCCGTGGCAAACAATCCCGATCTGGTCGTGCCTCATCAGGGCGCAGCCGACTTCACCTTACGCGATGTGTTTGATGTTCCGGACCTGACAACCACCAATGATGACATCGTCAATGGCGTGCATGACCATGAAGATGCCGTTGGACCCTTGTCCCTTTTCACCGCCCAGCGCGTGGATTATTCGCTTGCAAGATTGGCACACTACACCGCCACCGACGCTGGTCACTTTCAGAATCACGTGCTGTTTACGAACTACCAGTTCTATGTCTCGGAATTCGAGAACTACGCCCGAGAACAATTGGCGGACCCTGCCAGCGGCTATACCAGCTTTGTTTCAACCGGCAATGCCGAGATCACGGACCCAAAGGCACCTATCGAACAACCGCTGAAACTGCCGCAAATGCCGACCTATCACCTGAAGCGCAAAGATGGTTCGGGAATTACTTTGGTGAACATCGGTGTTGGCCCATCCAATGCAAAAACCGCCACCGACCATATTGCCGTTCTGCGCCCGCACGCGTGGCTGATGGTTGGCCATTGCGCCGGGTTGCGCAATACGCAGGCATTGGGCGATTTCGTTCTGGCCCACGCCTATCTGCGCGAAGACAAGGTTCTGGATGACGATCTGCCCGTCTGGGTGCCGATCCCGCCTCTGGCCGAAGTTCAGGTGGCGCTGGAACACGCCGTGGCCGAGGTGACGAAACTGGAAGGGTATGAGCTGAAGCGGATCATGCGGACCGGCACCGTGGCTTCGGTCGACAACCGAAACTGGGAATTGCGCGATCAGTCCGGCCCGGTCCAGCGACTCAGCCAATCCCGGGCAATCGCGCTGGATATGGAAAGTGCCACCATTGCCGCAAACGGCTATCGGTTCCGCGTTCCGTACGGCACTTTGCTGTGCGTGTCGGACAAACCCCTGCACGGAGAATTGAAGCTGCCAGGCATGGCGTCTTCGTTTTATACCACTCAGGTCAGCCGACATCTGGCCATCGGCATCAAGGCGATGGAGCATCTGCGCGGCATGCCGTTGGAGCGTTTGCACAGCCGGAAACTGCGCTCCTTCGACGAAACGGCCTTCCTCTGACGCAAAAAAGCAACGTTTTCCCCATATTTTTAGGGGTTTCAGCGCTACTATTCGTTGTGTTTGGCCACAATATCCCGTTACAGTTACGCGGTGAGGCCCTATAGATCGGGCACGTTAAGGAGACCAAGAAATGGCAAAGCCTATGACAAAGACTCAGCTGGTTGCTGCTCTCGCTGAGGAAATGGGAACCGACAAGAAATCCGCAAACTCCGCGCTGGAGGCCATCACCGGCCTGATTACCCGCGAAGTTTCGGCCGGTGGCGCAGTGACCCTGCCCGGCGTCGGCAAAATCTACTGCCGCGAGCGGCCCGAGCGTCAGGTCCGTAACCCGGCCACTGGTGAAACCTTCACCAAAGAGGCCGACAAGGTTGTGAAAATGACCATCGCCAAAGCGCTGAAAGACAGCGTGAACGGCTGATTTCAGCTTTTCGGAACAACGATAAAGGGCCGCCTGTGGGGGGCCCTTTTTCTATCGTCTTGAATATGTTGTGCCTGTCGGGTTTGAACCCGTTTCACACAGCACGTTTCGGCCCGGAATTCACCACCCAAGTGAAAATGCGCCTTCAGGGTCAGAGAACTGGCAAAATCTTGCCGTGGCGTTGGCGGGCCTCTTTTCAAGGCTTGTCCGATCACCTTACAACTTCGTCAATCTTCGAACCGGCAATGAAGTATCTTGCAAAACAGCGTCTGTAGAAAGAAAACGACTTGGCCGCGCTTGTCTGGCAGCACCCGTTCCGCGATTGCGGTGGGTCTTATCACTCTTGTCTCTGCCTGCGCGCAAAGCACCACCAATGAAAATCTCGACCCTGAACGTCAGTTGATGGCGCTGCAAGAGGTCTCGAAAAAGCGGGCCAGAGGGCAAAGAGTATGGTGCGTGCCCTACGCCCGAGACCTCAGCGGTATTGAAATTCGCGGCAACGCGAAGGACTGGTGGGGAAGGGCGCAGCAAGTGTTTGAGCGCGGCAAGGAACCGGTTGTTGGTGCGGTTATGTCGTTTCGGGCGACCCGCGGAATGCCCCTGGGCCATGTGGCTGTCGTATCCGATATCCTCACCAACCGGGAAGTCATCGTGAATCATGCCAACTGGCACCGAAACAAGGTGTCGTTGAAGATGGGCGTCAAAGATGTCTCAAAAAACAATGACTGGACGTTGGTTCGGGTTGAAAGCCAACCGGGCCGCTACGGCAATCCCTACCCGGTAAACGGGTTCATCTATCCGGCGGTTGACGAATAGCCTTGCCCAACTTCATTTCACGGGCGGGTTGATTGCAACGCGGGCAACATTCCTTTTGATCGTGCCGTAAAGGCAGCCGCCGTCCGGGTTGGGATGTCGCGTGGTTGAAAAGCCCGCAGATTGTCCAAAGCTGCAATATTGTCGGTAAAAATAGAAACGGGCACCAGAGGTGCCCGTTTCTGTTTTGTGTCTCTGGTCCGGTCAGTGGACCGTTTCAACCTTGTGGAAGTCCAGATCACGATCTTCTGGCATCGAGTCGATGCTCAATACCTCCTGGCGTTTGGTGATCAGGATATAGACGACACAAGCCAGATACAGTCCAACTACGACCGCTCCGATCCACTGGATTTGCAGCCACTGGCTTTGGAACAGCAGGGTCAGGACAAACAGCAGCGCGACGTTGCCCGCCACATAGATCGCCTTTCCGAACCGCTCGACGGTCAGGTTCAGGTTGTCGGTGTACAGACGGATCAGCGAGTCCAGAGAGTTGATCACGAACGTTACACCTACGATCACCATCGCAATGTTGGTGATGCCAGCGGTACTGATGCCGTTCAGGTGGTAATAATAAAGTACGGTGAACCAGATCCCCAGCGGGATCGACGGGAAGATCAACAGCGCCGCCAGCAACTGCCACGTGGTCAGACCACCCACAAAGCGCGACGTAAACTGTCCGATCATGATCGACCATGCAAACCACCAGAACAGGTAGAACGCGTGATAGTCGGTCAATGGCAGGACGAACTTGTGCAGGTTGGCGAAATAGGCGCCGATATTGCTGCCGGTTTCCACGAACCCGGTCACGCCCATACCTGCGGCTGCCCACATGCCCAGAATCAGGGCAAGGAACAGAAAGGTCGAACCGACGGACAGGATGCGAACGTATTTCAGATCGGTCGAGGAATAGGCCGCCGCCAGAATGACGACAAACACGATGATGTAGAAGGTGGTAACGACGGATTCACCATCTCCGACCTCGGGCAGATAGCCGGGCAGGTAGATCAGGAACAGGCTGGCGGTGAAGGCGCATGTGCCGATGATCACCACGTTGTTGATCAGCTTGACCACCGGGATCTCAAAGAACTTCACGCGGGGTTCTATCACGCAGAAGTAGAAGGCCGTCAGGAAATAGAAGGCCCAGATCAGAAAACCCCAGAATCCGAATTCGATCGCCAGCGGGTTGGCAAAGGCATAGGCCGGGTCCTCGGCGTATCCTCCGAATTCGGTCAGTGGAAACATGATCAGGCCGACATCCAGGCCGGATGTGAACAGAATCGCGATGAACGTGAACAGATGAACCGGTGTCACGCCGACACAGCGCAGGTTCCACCATTTCACGACGAAGAAAGCGACCAGCCCCAATGCCAGCAGGACGCCGAACGATAGAATGTACTCCAGAAGCACCGACAAACCTCCCTTGATATGTCAGGTCCTGCCGCCGATATCTTTAATTGGCCAGTCAATCAATAAAATCATGCGCAAGACTTTTCTTGCATCACGCATGTGTCTTTTTTGACGCGCACCGCTTGCGACCGATCCCAAAATCAGGAACAGTCCGCGCAAAGTGACAGGGGGTCTCCATGGATCTGCGCGCAATAGCCATGGGGCTGACATTTGCCCTGATCTGGTCATCTGCCTTTACCTCGGCGCGTATTATCGTGGCGGATGCGTCCCCTCTGTTTTCGCTGGCCTTGAGGTTTCTGATCTCCGGTGTTCTGGGGGTCATGATAGCTCGCGCGATGGGGCAAAGCTGGCACCTGACCCGAAACCAATGGCGCGCAACGATATTGTTCGGAATCTGCCAAAATGCCCTTTATTTGGGTCTGAACTTCTATGCGATGCAAACGGTCGAGGCTTCGGTCGCGGCCATAATCGCATCCACCATGCCCTTGTTGGTGGCGCTGGCGGGGAGGTTGATTTTCGGCGAAAAGCTGCGGCCACTGGGTGTTTTGGGTCTGTTCGCCGGTTTCGCCGGAGTCGCCCTTATCATGAGCAGCCGGATCAGCGCGGGCGTTGATATGTTCGGGGTCGCGCTTTGCGGTTTGGGTGCTCTTGCCTTGACCTTTGCAACCTTGGCCGTTCGCGGTGCAACATCCGGCGGGAACTTCATGATGGTCGTTGGCTTGCAGATGTTGGTTGGTTCAGCCGCGCTGTTTGCGGCTGCTCCGGTCTTTGAAACCATCTACATCCACCCGACGCTGCCACTGGCGCTGGCCTTTACCTACACGACTCTTTTCCCCGGTTTGCTGGCGACACTGATCTGGTTCCTGCTGTTGGACCGGATCGGAGCCGTTCGGGCCGCCACCTTCCACTTTTTGAACCCCGTGTTCGGGGTCACCATCGCGGCGATCCTGCTGGGCGAGAAGCTAGGCGCCATGGATGCGGTTGGCGTCACGGTTACAACCCTTGGCATTCTTGCGGTTCAGCTTTCACGCCAGCCCGCTCAGGGCAGCAGGGCTTCGACCTGAGACAGCAGTTTGCGGGAATCGGGTTTTACATTTGACCCGAAAGTCGCCGCGACTTCACCCTCAGGATCGATCAGGATTTTGTTGAAGTTCCACTTGGGCGTGAACCCGGTCTGCGCGGCAACGGCCTTGTAGAACGGGTGAGCGTCAGCCCCTTTGACCGGAGTGATATCCGTCATCGGCAGGGTCAGCCCATAGTTCATCTCGCAGAACTGTTTCACCTCTTCCGCGGACCCAAGTTCCTGATTGAACGAATCCGACGGAACCGCAAGAACGACCAGCCCCTTGCCGGAATAGGCCTCATGCACCTTTTGCAGAGCCTTGTATTGCCCGGTAAACCCACATTGTGACGCGGTGTTGACCACCAGGATGGGTTGGCCGCGCCACTCTTCGATGGCCAATGTGCCTCCGTCGATCGAGTCGAACTCACCGGTCAGCGGTGCCGCCTGAACGGCGCGGCCCAGCAAGATCAGGGCAGTCAAAAGCAGCAATCTCATCATGTCTTGTCCTCCCTTTAATTCAGATACGCGTGACTCTGTTGTTCAGATCACTTGCACGACTGCGAGAGCGGTTTGAAATATCGCTTTGCTTTCCACCCCGCAGCCCCCAGATAATGGCGCAAACACTATTTCAGCCGGAGGATCCATGACTCGCTATACCAAAGACCCCACGGCCATTGCTGCGCTTTCGCCCGAAGAGTTTCACGTCACCCAGCGCAGTGGTACAGAACGTCCGGGCACCGGGAAATACCTGAACAACAAGGAACCCGGTATTTATGTGGATATCGTATCGGGTGAACCGCTGTTTGCCTCGACCCACAAATACGAATCCGGGTGCGGCTGGCCCAGTTTCACCAAGCCGATCGTGCACGAACATGTCGAAGAGTTCCGCGATACCACGCATGGCATGATCCGGACCGAGGTTCGTTCGAAACACGGCGACAGCCATCTGGGGCATGTCTTCCCGGACGGTCCGCGTGAACATGGCGGTTTGCGGTACTGCATCAACTCTGCCTCGCTTCGGTTCATTCATCGGGATGAGATGGAAGCCGAAGGTTATGGCGAATACCTGATTCATGTGGAGGATATTTGATGACCGAGCAACGCGCTGTACTGGCCGGGGGCTGCTTCTGGGGGATGCAGGACCTGATCCGCAAACTGCCGGGCGTGTCACGTACGCGTGTCGGCTATACCGGCGGTGACGTGCCCAACGCGACCTATCGCAATCACGGCACCCACGCGGAAGGGATCGAGATCTGGTTCGATCAGTCTCGGATCAGCTATCGCGACCTGCTGGAATTCTTCTTTCAGATCCATGACCCGACCACGGTCAACCGTCAGGGCAACGATATCGGCATGAGCTATCGATCTGCGATCTACTACGTGGATGACTCGCAGAAACAGGTGGCCCTGGATACCATCGCCGACGTGAATGCCAGCGGCTTGTGGCCCGGAAAAGTCGTGACCGAGGTCGAACCTGTCGGAGAGTTCTGGGAAGCCGAACCAGAGCATCAGGATTATCTGGAGCGGATTCCGAACGGCTATACCTGCCACTTCCCGCGTCAGGATTGGGTCCTGCCCAAACGCTCAAGCGCAGCAGAATAAAGCACCACCTGCCCGGCCCCTCTGAAGTTTTCAGGGGGGCTAGCCCGCGGCCACCCGTGGACGTCCGCTTGCCTCGACCGTGATCAGGGCCTCGACAAAAACGTCCTTTGCCTCGACTCGCGCGGTTTTGATGTCACGATCCACGATCACGCGAATGTCTTCTGCGCCGGCTTCTCGTACTGCGCCCTCTGCTTCGGACATCAAAACCTTTTCCAACAGGGCCAGAGCGTCCTCTGACGCGGCGAAGTCCTTCGGGCCATCCTCCAGATGCACACGATATCGCCCTTCCGCCGGGGATGTGACGGTGCCCGAGCGACGCAGGGTCAGCCGCCCCACGACAGCACCAATCGCATTTGCCACGCCCGCATGTTCCGGCAGGATCATTCGGCAATGCAGCCGTTCACCCACCGCAGGGTAATAGCTGGGGGCCGACGCCCCAAGGCCAACCACATCCACATTCAAAGCAGCGCTCAGCGACAGCAACCCACGGTGTTGTGCCAACCCGCGCTGTGTCAGCACATGACGCGCCAAGTCTTGCGAAGGCAGACCAAAACCAACCTGTTCTTCGTCAAAAGCAGCCTCTAACAAAGTCAAACTGGTCTGTTCCGTCAATTGATCCACGATCATCTGGGCCAGCGCTTCGGGAGATTTTGCCAACATATCCCCTGACCCGATCCGTTTGCGTGCCATCAGTTCCAATGCCTTGCGCGCCGCATCGACATCCCAGGCACGAACCCGCCCCAACACGTGACTGGCATCAGATGGCGTAACCCCAGACACCTGGATGATTCCGCGATCGACCAGGCGCATCAGCGCCCCGTTCTCCATCCGAGACCGCAGCAAGGCGCTCAGGGGCAGAACGCGATCTCCCAGCCTCTCCAGCAGGCATTCTTCCCGCGCGCCGACTCCTTCAGCATGGATGCCGGGCACGCGGCGGGCAAAACGCGTATCATGCTCGCCCACGGTCGTGGCCCGCAATTGTTCATCCAGTACAGAATGCACAACGTCGGGCGCTTCTGATGCGATCAGCGAAACGGGCAACACGCGACGCGGGCCCAGGAAAACACCGCCCCGCAACCCTTCGGTCGCAACATGAACCTGACTGTCGCCGCCCAGACCGTGGGTTCGCATCGCCACGGCCTCGACCATGGTGCGAAACCCACCCACCTGCGCCCCGGCCGGGTCGATCGCGGGCTTTCCGTCCCGGATAAGTGCGACATCAGTGGTCGTTCCCCCGATGTCCGAGACCAGCGCATTGTCCGCTCCGGTAAGCCATCGCGCCCCGACGATAGAAGCCGCAGGCCCGCTCAGAATAGTCTCGATCGGCCGTTCCCGGGCCTGTTCCGCGCTCATCAGGGCGCCATCGCCGCGCACCACCATCATCGGCGCCGAAATTCCCAGCGCATGCAGTTGATCCTGTGCACGCCCGATCAATCGGTCGATCATCCCGATCAGCCGCGCATTCAGCACAGCCGTCACCGCGCGTTTCGGACCATTGAGCTTGGCGGACAAGTGATGCGAACAGGTCACCGGCGCCCCGGTTCTTTCCGAGATTATGCGCGCCGCTTCCAACTCGTGCGCCGGGTTGCGGGTGGCGAACTGAGCAGCAACCGCAAAGCCGGAAATTCCGTTATGCGAATCCAAAAAGGCCTCAAGCGCTGCGACATCCAAGGCGGCAGCCTGCCCGCCGGAATGGGTATGCCCACCGGCAATCACCAAGGCCGGATCGCCCTTCAGCGCCTCTTTCAGCCCGTGTTTTTCAAGATCACTGTCCTTGAACCCGATATAGATCAACGCGACACGACCACCCTGCCCCTCGACCAGAGCATTCGTGGCCAGCGTCGTCGACAATGACGCCATCGAGATCTGATCCGGCGTAACCTGCGCCTCTGCCAGCACAGACGAGATCGCCTTGCCCACACCAATCGCCAGATCCGCCCGGGTGGTCAGCGACTTGGCCGAGGCGATGACCTCTTTCTCATCCCTGATCAGCACCGCGTCGGTATAGGTCCCGCCCGTATCTACCCCCAAAGACAACGTCATCGGGTCCTCCTGTCTGTTCGCTGGGGATGGGTGTAGCGGTTATGTACGACACGTCCAGCCTGTTTGCGGCAATTATGACAGTTGTTCCACCGCCCAGCGCGCCGCCTCTGCCACGGTCTCATCCGGGTCTTCCAACAGACGCTGAGCCACTGTTTTCAGTTTCGGCTGTCCCGAGTTTCCAATGGCATACAGAACATTGCGCACGAACCGGTCCCGGCCGATTCGTTTGATCGGCGAGCCGGAAAACTTTGCACGAAAAGCGGCATCGTCCAGCGCCGCCAATTCTTCCAAACCGGGCGCTTTCAGATCGTCCCGGGCGGCATAGCGCATATCGCTCGCTGCGACGGCAAACTTGTTCCATGGACAGGCCGCCAGACAATCGTCGCAGCCATAGATCCGATTGCCCAACTTTCCGCGCAACTCATGGCCCACCGGGCCCTTATGCTCAATGGTCAGGTATGAAATGCACCGCCGTGCATCCAGTTGATAGGGGGCCGGAAACGCATCGGTCGGGCAACTGTCCAGACAGGCGCGGCACGATCCGCAATGATCGATCTCTGAATTGTCCGCCGGTAGGTCCAGAGTAGTGAAAACAGACCCTATAAAGGCCCAGTTTCCCCATTCGCGGCTTACAAGATTGGTGTGCTTGCCCTGCCAACCCAGTCCGGCGGCATATCCCAGCGCCTTTTCGGGAACCGGCGCGGTATCGACAAATACCTTTACCTCACCTCCGGCTTCGGCAATCAGCCATCGCGCCAACCGCTTCAGCCGCTTCTTGACAAGATCATGATAGTCCTTGTTCTGCGCATAGACCGAAATTGCACCACGATCCGGGTGTTTCAGAATCTCCGTCGGGTCATGTTCCGGCGTATAGCTTTCGGCCAACATGACCACCGATTGCGCCTCGGGCCAAAGGGCGGCAGGATCGCCACGCCAATGTGTGCGTTCGGCCATCCATCCCATTTGCCCGTGGTATCCGGCGTCCAGATATGCCCGCAAGCGTTTCGGCACCTGTGGAACATCCCAAGGGCGGCACACGCGACAGGCAACAAACCCCTCTGCCAAGGCTTGTTGCACCAGCTTTTCCTTAAGATCCGATCCGCTCTTCATCTGGCCAAAAATATCCTCGGGGGGAATCGCGCCCACGGCGCGATGGGGGGCAGACAGCCCCCCTTGCGCACCCTATCAGAAATCCAGATCAGCGTAATGGGGCGGCGGTCGGAACCCTGGCACCTGATCCGCCAGAATTGACCGAAATGCCGGTCGAGACTTGATCTTGGCATACCAGTCCTTGACCACCTGACTGCGGTTCCAGTCCACGTCCGAGATGTAATCCAGCGAAGACAGATGCGCGGCGGCCGCGAAATCCGCCAATGTCATCTGATCCCCGGCCAACCAACGGCGGTGATCCAGCAGCCATGCCATGTAATCCAGATGGTACTTGATCGCCTTGGCACCTTGTTTGACATTCTTGCTGTCCGGATACCCCTGCCCTGTCACCTTTTTGTTCACTCGCTCATACAACAGCTTCGATGTCACCTCGTGGTGAAACTTGTCGTCAAACCATCCGACCAGCCGTCGCACTTCGAACCTGGCTTCGGGGTTTTTCGGCATCAAAGCTGGCTCAGGCCGGGTTTCTTCGATGTATTCGCAGATGGCCGCGCTTTCCGACATGATCTGGCCGTCCAGACGCAAAACGGGTACTTTTCCCGCCGGGTTGCGCCGCAGAAAGTCGGGATCCTGTTCCCAGTATCGCTCTTCTACCAGCTCAACCTCGATCTTCTTCTCCGCCAGCGACAGACGGACCTTGCGGCAATACGGAGAGAGGGGAACGTGAAACAGACGCGCCATGGACTTCCATTCGAACCAGTGAATACCCGACAGATTTACCCTTGGCAGATAGCGGGTTTCAATCCTCGAAACAATCCGCGCGACCATCTGCGCGGATGGTGGCCGCCCCATCGAGGATTGAAGCCGCCCGTCTGCGGGTGTGCGCAGTCGGGTCCGTGACCGACCGGTTGCGCGGGGACGGCAGGATTGCGGCAATCCGTGCCGCCTGAACCGAAGTCAGCTTTGCCGCGCTGGTGTTGAAATAGCGTTGCGCCGCAGCTTCGACCCCAAACACGCCATTTCCGGTTTCGGCGACATTCAGATACACCTCAAGAATACGCTGCTTGCTCCAGAATATCTCAACCAACGGCGTGATCGAGGTTTCCAAAGCCTTGCGCACCCAGCTGCGGCCCTGCCAGAGGAACACATTCTTCACCACCTGTTGCGTGATGGTCGAGGCACCACGATTGCCGCCATCCTCAAGCGCGTCGCGGATGGCTTCGACGTCAAAGCCCCAATGCAGGCAGAAATTTGCGTCCTCGGCTGCAACAACTGATCTTGCCATGATCGGTGCCATGTCTTCGATCGGAACCCATTCGCGTTCAACCTTTCCCAGCCGGCGCCATTCCGACCAGATGGTGTGGGTGACAGGAGGGTTCACCACCGAATAAATCAGGACCAGAGCAACCACGAGGCCCAGAACCGCCATGACCGCTCGTGTTACCCAGCGGCGAATCTGCCGCGCCACTGGTTCCTTCTTTCTGGATGCTTTGCGTTTTTTTCCGCCGGATTTGCGGGCTGCTTTCTTCGCCATGTCTCAGCTATACGACGCAAGGTTCCGGTTTGAAACGACCTAAATCGCGAAAGCGCGCGCCTCGCGTGGATGAACGATCGGGCGCGCGGTTTTCAGCGACATCGGATCAAGCCCGGTCAACTCGGGAAACAAGTGCAGCACTTCGCTTCGCGTTTCCCGATCCGAAGCCGACAAAGCGTGCCCGGGATAATAGCTTTCGCTTTTCGCTCCGTTGGCGAAAACGATCTCATGCTGTTTGAACAACAGGTGGAAATATTCAACCTCACCGCCCTCGACCCGTTTCACGGTGTCATCGTTGACCAGAGTATGCGCCGGAACCAGCGCTTCGGTATGGCCGAACAGATAGGACGCCTGCCAGTCTTCGATCAGCATCCGGTGCTGCGGTGAAACCAGCAAGGGGCGATCCAGACCAAACACCCCGGCATCGAAACGGATTGGGGCCAATTTGCCTTCGGCTGCGACGGTTGTACACCCGACCCAGATCAAGGGTTGTGGCCCGTGATCCACCGTGATGACCAGATCACCAGCCTTCAAATCCTCAACCGCGCGCTCACCTTCCGGTGTGGCGATCATGGTCCCGGCCGTAAAGCACGGCGGCCCAAGGTTACCGACATTCAGCGGGCCTGACGTGTTAACAAAAGTGGTCGACACCAGCGTTCCGGGCTGCAGAACCTGGCCGTCTGTGGGGGTGAAAGCCCGAGACCCATCGGCCAGGTAGAACGTGGTTCCTGTATAGGTCACGTTCCCAACGCCTGACACGTTGATCGTTACAGTATCGCCTGGCCAGGAATTTGTAACGTCTTGACCGTTGACCGTGTCACCACTGGGCGCGTCAATAAGATTGTCATCATTCGCATCAGTCAGGGTGAAATTGCTGACCGCGACGGCCGTTCCCGCTGGTGGCGGGCTTGCGGGATCAAAGGTGAAGAACTGATCGCGATATGTCGTTGGCATCCTGTTGCCCCTACTCTGTCACCATTAGAAACCGAAACAGGCAATGGCTATCACTACAAGGTGAAAAAAGCATGGCGAAATTCGGAAGAACAGGCAAGAATCCCACCGAAACCTCACAAAAACTGTGGCCCCGCGTGCTGCAAATGGCACGCGGGGCCGGTTTTTTGGTGGAATTTTGGCTTACTCCGCCGGAACTGCCGTGGCTTCTTCGCTCAGCGGGTGGCTGAGTTTGTTGAGCATTTCTTTGGGACAAACCTGTAAGAAGTTGCCCTTTTCCACATCCCAATGCTGGAGAATATCCGCAGCCTTGCGGCTGTAAGTCTCCTCGGCGTGACGCGTGATCAGGGCTTTCAATTGATCCACCCAATGGTCCACGGTGACCGGGCAGGTCACAAGCGTTTCCTTGTTCATCAACGCTTCGGCCTTGCCTTCAGGATCATACAGATATGCCATGCCACCGGTCATCCCGGCACCGAAATTGGCCCCGATATCACCAAGAATCACGGCCACACCGCCGGTCATGTACTCACACCCGTTCGAGCCACATCCTTCAACCACAACTTTGGCGCCCGAGTTGCGCACGGCAAACCGTTCACCCGCGCGGCCGGCCGCAAACAGATGGCCGTCAGTTGCACCGTAGAGAACCGTGTTGCCGATGATTGTGTTGTCGTCTGCCTTCAGCGGGCTGACCTGCGGCGGGCGCACAACGATCGTGCCGCCAGACAGGCCCTTGCCAACATAGTCATTGGCATCCCCCGAAACTTCCAGCTTCAGACCCGGGGCAGCGAAAGCCCCCAGAGACTGACCGGCCGAACCCTGGAGTTTCACGTGCAGGTGGTCATCCTGGAACGTGTTCCGCATGCCGAAGTTCTGCACAATGTGGCTGGAAATACGGGTTCCGACAGTGCGGTGCGTGTTCTGGATGGCATATGACAACTGCATCTTCTCGCCGTCCTTCAGGAACCGTGCCGCATCGCGCACGATCTCGGCATCCAGCGTGTCGGGCACGGCGTTGCGGTCCTTGTCGCGATTGTACACGATGTTATGCGCACCATCGACGGTGATCAGCAGCGGGTTGAGATCCAGATCGTCCAGATGCGCCGAGCCACGGCTGACCTGAGCCAGCAGGTCGGCACGGCCGATGATCTCATCCATCGAGCGGGCACCAAGGCTGGCCAGAAGCTCGCGCACTTCCTGAGCGTAGAAGGTGATCAGGTTCACCACCTTGTCCGCGTTTCCGGTGAACTTGGCGCGCAGCGATTCATCCTGCGTGCAAACGCCGACGGGGCAGGTGTTCGACTGGCATTGACGCACCATGATACAGCCCATCGCGATCAGGGCGGCGGTGCCGATGCCGTATTCCTCGGCCCCCATCATCGCCGCCATGACGATGTCGCGCCCGGTGCGCAGGCCGCCATCGGTGCGCAGAGTCACCCGGTCGCGCAGGTTGTTCATCGCCAGAACCTGATGCGCCTCGGTCAGGCCCATCTCCCATGGCAGACCGGCATATTTGATGCTGGTCGCGGGTGAGGCACCCGTACCGCCATTGTGACCCGAAATCAGGATAATATCCGCTTTCGCCTTGGCCACACCGGCAGCAATCGTGCCAACGCCCGAAGACGCCACCAGTTTCACCGTCACCTTGCAGCGCGGGTTGATCTGTTTCAGGTCATAGATCAGCTGCGCCAGATCCTCGATCGAGTAGATGTCGTGATGCGGCGGCGGAGAAATCAGCGTAACGCCCTTGGTCGAGTGCCGCAGGCGCGCGATCAGGTCGGTGACCTTCATGCCCGGCAGCTGGCCGCCCTCGCCCGGTTTCGCACCTTGGGCTACCTTGATTTCCAGCTCTTCGCACTGGTTCAGGTATTCAGCGGTCACACCGAACCGGCCCGAGGCCACCTGCTTGATCTTGGCTGAGGGGTTGTCGCCATTGGGTTCGGGCACGAAATGCGCCGGGTCCTCGCCGCCCTCGCCGCTGTCGGACTTCGCACCGATCCGGTTCATCGCCACGTTCAGCGTCTTGTGCGCCTCGGGGCTGAGCGCGCCCAGCGACATGCCCGGCGTGACGAACCGCTTGCGGATCGAGGTGATCGACTCCACCTCTTCGATCGGTACCGGTTTGCCCAATGGTTTGAAATCCATCAGGTCGCGCAGATGGATCGGCGGGTTCGATTGCATCTTGGCAGAATACTGTTTCCACAGCTCATAGGACGCCTTGTTGCACGCCATCTGCATCATATGCATCGAGGTCGCTTCCCACGCGTGGGTTTCACCTGATTGCCGCGCCTTGTAGAAACCACCGATCGGCAAGACGTCCAGACCACTGTTCCAGCCCTTGGCGTGGATTTCTTCGGCCTTTGCCTGAATACCGGTGACGCCGATGCCGGAAATACGGCTGGTCATACCCGGGAAGTACTCGGCGACCATCGCGCGGCTCAGGCCTACAGCCTCGAAATTCAGACCTCCACGATAAGACGAGATCACCGAAATTCCCATCTTGGCCATGATTTTCAACAGGCCCTGGTCGATGGCTTCGCGGTAGCGCGCAACATTTTCGGTCAGGGTGCCGTCCTGCAGCCCACGATCGATGCGATCGGCCAGCGAGTCTTCGGCCAGATAGGCGTTCACAACGGTCGCGCCACAGCCGATCAGAACCGCAAAGTAATGCGGATCGACACATTCAGCCGAGCGTACGTTCAAGGAACAGAACGTCCGCAGGCCCTGACGGGTCAAGTGTGAGTGCACTGCGCTGGTGGCAAGGATCATCGGCATCGCCACACGATCTTCACCCGAGTTCATGTCGGTCAGCACCAGATGCCCTGCGCCAGACCGGACAGCCTCTTCAGCTTCGGCTCTAACACGGGCCAAAGCAGCGCTCAGCGCGCCTTGACCAGGCTCAAAGCTGCAATCGATCTCGGCCAGCGGAGCATTGAGGTTCCCAACCAGTTCATCCCATTGTGCGTTTCCGACAAAGGGGCTTTCCAGAACGATGATCTCGGTCTGGCTGCTGTCCTCATCCAGCACGTTCTTCAGGTTCCCGAACCGGGTTTTCAAGGACATGACGCGGTATTCGCGCAAACTGTCGATCGGCGGGTTGGTGACCTGGCTGAAATTCTGCCGGAAGAAATGGCTGAGCGGGCGGTATTGCTTGGACAGAACCGCCGAGGGCGTATCGTCACCCATGGACGCCAGCGCTTCTTTGCCATCTTCAGCCATAGGCGCAAGAATCTGCTCCAGCTCTTCGACTGAATAGCCTGCCGCGATCTGGCGTTTGCGCAGATCTTCGCCCGAGAATATCGGCTTTTCGGTCACACCTGCCAGCGCCTCGTCCAGATCGTTGATCTTGCCGACCCACTCGCCAAACGGCAATGCGCTCGCCAGCTTGTTCTTGATCTGGGTGTCGCGATACAGCTTGCCTTTTTTCATGTCGACAGCCAGCATCTGACCGGGGCCCAGCGCGCCTTTTTCGGTCACTGTGGACTCATCAATCGGCACCATGCCGGCCTCAGATCCTGCAATGACCAGACCATCGCCAGTCACGACGTAACGCATCGGACGCAGGCCGTTGCGGTCCAGCCCAGCACAGACCCAGCGGCCATCCGTCATGGCCAGCGCGGCGGGGCCGTCCCACGGCTCCATCACTGAGTTGCAGTAAGAATACATGTCGCGCCACGCCTGCGGCAGTTCCACCGCCTGCTTGGACCAGCTTTCCGGAACCAGCATGGTTTTCGCCATCGGGGCCGAGCGACCCGCGCGCACCAGAACCTCAAAAACAGAGTCTAATGCGGCCGAATCCGACGATCCTCCGGCGATAATCGGCTTGATATCCTCGGCATAATCCCCAAATGTCGAGGACGCCATGCGGATCTCGTGGCTTTTCATCCAGTTGATATTGCCTTTCAGCGTGTTGATCTCGCCATTATGCGCCAACATGCGGAAGGGCTGCGCCAGCCACCATTGCGGGAAAGTGTTGGTGGAATAGCGCTGGTGGTAGATTGCGAAGGCGGATTCAAACCGTTCGTCCATCAGGTCGGGATAGAAGACGGCAACCTGCTCGGCCAGCATCATGCCCTTGTAGATGATCGAACGGCAGGACAGCGACGCCAGGTACAGCCCGGAAATACCGGCGGCTGAGGCGGCCTTTTCAATACGGCGACGAATGACATAGAGCTCGCGCTCGAAGGTCTCTTCGTCCACTCCTTTGGAATTCGAGATCAGGATCTGCTCGATCTCGGGTCGGGTGGCGTTGGCTTTTTCACCCAAACAGGTGACATCGACCGGCACATGACGCCAGCCATAGATGTAATAGCCCATGCGCAGAACTTCGCTTTCCACGATGGTCCGGCACAGTTCCTGTGCGCCAAAGTCGGTGCGCGGCAGGAAAACCTGACCGACGGCGATCAGTTCGTCCAATTTGGGCTCGTGGCCTGTGCGCCTGATCTGATCGTAGAAAAACGAGACCGGAATCTGCACGTGAATGCCCGCGCCATCACCGGTCTTGCCGTCAGCATCAACCGCGCCGCGGTGCCAGATCGCCTTGAGCGCGTCGATACCGGCGTCCACAACCTTGCGCGACGCTTTCCCATCCACGGACACAACGAGACCCACACCGCAGGAAGAATGCTCTTCTTCCTCGGAATAGAGACCATTTTCAGCCATCCATTTGCGCTTGGCTTCTTCGGCCCGCACCCAATCGGCATCATATTTGGTCATTGGCTGTCTCCTTCGTCAGAGGGGGCGTACATGGCTTCGACCTCGGCTTTGGTCATCTGCCGGCGTTCGCCTGCGAACGCGTAGCCCTGGGGCTTTTTGTCGATGTAAAGTTCAAGTTTCAGCGGGTTGCCTGCGGCGTTGTCAAACAGACCTGCCGCCATTTGCGTCTGGCCGTGCATCTCGCCCGGGAGCGTGATCCGATACCAAAGCGCCGAGCCGCAATCGGCGCAAAAGGCGCGCTCGGCCCAGTCAGAGGAAGTGAAGGTTTTGACCGGGCCAAGCGCGGCATAGCCTTCTTCGGCCTGAAACGTCACCAGCATGGAACTGGTCCAGCGCCGGCACTGGTCGCAATGGCAGGCCCCCAGCGCATCCCGCGCCGGAGTTGCCGTCACCGTTACCGCGCCACACATGCATTGGCCTTGCAATTCAGGCATTTCAAACCCTCCTGGTCGCCGGGATTATTCAGCCGCAACGGCAGATTTTGCATTGAAGCGTTCGATGATCGCATCAGCGCAGTCACGACCGTCCCGGATCGCCCAGACCACCAGCGAGGCACCGCGCACGATGTCACCGATTGCATAGACTCCGTCCATTTCGGTCTCGCCGGTTTGGAACGCCGCCTTGATCGTACCCCAGCGGGTGACCGGCAGATCAGGTTGTCCGAACAGCGTGGGCAGGTCTTCAGGTTCGAATCCAAGCGCCTTGATCACAAGATCGGCTTCTTCGACATAGTCCGCGCCTTCGATGACTTCGGGGGCCTGACGACCGGACGCGTCTGGCTGTCCCAGGCGCATCTTCTGAACGATAACACCCTTGACCGTGTCTTCACCCGTGAACCCTTTGGGTGCGCTGAGCCATTCGAAGATCACACCTTCTTCTTCGGCGTTCTGTGTTTCGCGCTGTGATCCCGGCATGTTGGCCCGGTCCCGGCGATACAGACATTTGACAGAAGTCGCGCCCTGACGGATCGAAGTGCGCACGCAATCCATCGCAGTGTCACCGCCGCCAATCACGACGACTTTCTTGCCGTCGGCGTTCAAGCGACCGTTGTCGAATTCTTCGACCTGGTCGCCAAAGCTTTTCCGGTTCGAGGCTGTCAGGAAGTCGATCGCCTTTTCGATCCCGGCCAGACCGCTGCCCGGCATTGCCAGGTCGCGCGACTTGTAGACACCGGTCGCAATGATAACGGCATCATGCCTGGCCCGGATTTCTTCGAACTTGGCCGCATCCACGTCGCAATTCAGAACAAACTCGACCCCACCATCAGCCAACAGGTCATTGCGGCGCTGAACAACGTCTTTTTCCAGTTTGAACCCCGGAATGCCATACATCAGCAGGCCACCGGCCCGGTCATAGCGGTCGTATACCGTGACCTGGATACCAGCCTGGCGCAGCATATCCGCAGCGGCCAATCCACCGGGGCCAGCACCAATGATACCCACGCTTTCAGCGCGTTCGGCCGATGGAGCAACCGGCTGGACCCAGCCTTTTTCCCATGCGGTATCCGTTATGTATTTCTCGATCGAACCAATCGTGACCGTTCCATGGCCCGACTGTTCGATCACGCAGTTGCCCTCGCACAGGCGGTCCTGCGGACAGATGCGCCCGCAGATCTCAGGGAAGGTATTGGTGGCCTGACTTACCCGATAGGCTTCTTCCAGGCGCCCGGTCGCAGTCAGGCGCAACCAGTCGGGAATATTGTTGTGCAACGGGCAATGCGACTGGCAGTACGGAACACCACATTGGCTGCACCGACTCGCCTGCTCGGCTGCTTTTTCAGCGGCGAACTCGGAATAGATCTCGTCAAAGTCGTCCTTGCGGTCATTGGCAGCACGCTTTTCCGGCATGACGCGGTCGATCTGCACAAATTTCAGCATCGGTTGCTTGGCCACGGGTCAGACTCCATGAATTGGCTAGGTTCCGTTTCTTTACGGGATGCGCTTTTGGATGAAAAGTCAATTATGCTGACCTAAATTGAAAAAATGCAGCGCGCCTTTAAGAAAAGTAGAAAATAATTGGAAATTTTAGATCCGATTCGGACCTATATGCGCGCTTTCCTTTTTTCCATCGCCCTTATACCCATAACCCACAAAGAACACGTGGCAGCAGCACGGCAGGGCAGATGAGTTTGTTTCACCTGATTCTCGTAGCAATCATTCAGGGAATCACTGAGTTTTTGCCCATATCCTCATCTGGTCACCTGATCCTGCTGCCCAACCTGTCGGGGTTGCAGGACCAGGGTCAAGCCATTGATGTCGCGGTGCATGTGGGAACCCTGGGCGCCGTGGTGCTGTATTTCCGGTCAGATGTAAAACAGGCCCTTGCCGGATTACCGCGCGCATTGACCGGACGGGCGGATACACCGCAGGCCCGGCTTGCTCTGGGCCTGATCGTTGCAACTGTTCCTACCGTGATCGCGGGCCTCATTCTGCATGTCACCGGGTTGAGTCAGGCCATGCGTTCGATCACGGTCATCGGATGGACAATGCTGGGATTCGGTCTGCTGTTGTATTGGGTGGATCAGAAGGCTCCTGAAACCAAAGAGGCCGAAAATTGGGGAATACGCGACGCGCTCATCATGGGTCTGTGGCAGGTTCTTGCCCTGATCCCAGGCACGTCCCGTTCCGGGATAACCATAACCGGCGCGCGGCAATTGGGATATACCCGTGAAGACGGCGCGCGGATCGCGATGTTGATGTCGATCCCGACAATCCTGGCGTCGGGCACACTGCTGGCATTGGATGCCGTGCGCGGGGCCGATATGCAACTGGCCCGGGATGGGGCCATTGCGGCGCTGTTTGCCTTTCTTTCGGCCCTGCTGGCGCTCAGCCTGATGATGCGGCTTCTGCGCAGCGTCAGCTTCACACCCTACGTCATCTACCGCGTCATTCTAGGCGTGATACTTTTGATCATGGCCTACAGCTGATCAGATACGCAGGTTTTTGGCCGAGTTCTGAATGTCGTCATACTGACCCGAGGGGCGGAATTTCCACAGGTATTCCGGCAGTACCGATTCCAGCGTGGTCGGCACGATACCAAGGTCTGTAAAAGACTTTGCGCCCTCGGCGACAACATTGTCGTGACGCAGGTTCTTAAGCTGATCGCGCGTCAGAATGTTGTTGGGGAACAGCTGGAAGCTGACAAATTTAACGATATCCAGCACACCCGCCATAATCCGCGCGGCAAAGAACGGCAGGCCGATGATGACGCGGCGACGGTGAATCACTTCAAGCATCTGCTGCATCAAGGCACGAAAGGTCTTAACCTCGGGGCCGCCAAGCTCGTAAACACCCGGCTCTGCCTGCCCCAGAACGCCTTTGACGGCAGCCTGCGCCACATCGTTTACGTAAACCGGCTGGAATTTTGTCTCGGCCCCGACCAGAGGCAGGAACGGTCCCATGCGGGTCATTCCGGCGAAACGGTTGAAGAACTGGTCTTCGGTGCCAAAGATCACCGAAGGACGCAGGATCACGGCATCTGGCATATGTTTCAACACGCCCGCTTCACCATGTGCTTTGGTCCGGGAATACGCGCTGGCTGAATTCGCATCCGCACCGATGGCCGAGATATGAACCATCCGCTTGATGCCCTGCTCGGCCGCCAAACGCGCGATGCGTTCAGCTCCTTCGGCCTGCACGGTATCAAACCCGTTCTTGCCAAGCTCGTTCAGCACACCCACGCAGTTCACAACCGCATCGGCGCTCTGCATCGCCAGCGCCACCGAGGCATCATCCCGGATATTGCACAGCACCGGTTCGACCTGACCCACGGCACCATAGGGTTTGACGAACATGGCCTCGTTCGGGCGACGTACAGCCACCCGGACACGCCACCCCTCTTTCGCCATGCGCCGCGCGATGTAGCGACCGACAAATCCCGATCCGCCAAAAATCGTCACCAGTTTCGACATGAGAGGGCTCCTGCTGAGAAATTGCGCCCTAGAACTAGCGCCCGCAGGCCAGTCAAACAAGGCGCTAATTCGCCGCGACGGCGTTGAAAACCATGCGTGGAAAACACCGGCCGGGAACCGAATTCAAAAAACTTAAAAAAATCTCACCGAATCTGGTTGACGCCCCCCGCGACTAGGCTTAAACGCCCCTCCACGACACCTGCCCAGGTGGCGGAATTGGTAGACGCGCTAGCTTCAGGTGCTAGTGTCCGTATGGACGTGGAGGTTCGAGTCCTCTCCTGGGCACCATATCTCCCCGCAAGATGTTGAAACACAAAAGTTTTCTTTGCGGGCATCAAAATATCCCCTGATTTATCTCCCGATTTCTCGCTGATAGACCTGTAGGTATTGGTTGGTATCGCGCAGCTTCCAAGCTTCGACAGATTCGTCCGCTGACTGCAGCTGAGTTGTTAGGTTTTGTTATGGTTGTTCCGCCCGTTCCTATGGTCCTAATGATCAAAGCCAAGGCTGCGCAATCTACAACGAGACGGATAGCCCAAATCGATTATGAGTCGTATCCTCCGCACAACCGGCGCACGCGGGTCATTGACGAAAAAAATATCGCAAAGCAGTCGTGCATCTCATTCGAGCAAATTTCCGATCCGTGCTCAAAGTAATCAGGTGCTGCAGTCCGCGCTAACGACGTCAACGCGCAGAAGCCAGACATTGCAAAACCCGGCGTGCGATCCACAGCAGAACTTGATTCTTACTTCGAACAAAGACGGCTTTGAACCACACCAACTCACAAGGAGAATTGGGCTCAATTCTCATTCTGCCACAAGCGCGACGACGGCTTCACGTGGTTCGGAATGGCGGTTATTGGCCGGACGTTGTTTGTTGAATGTTCTACGATACACCAAAGCGAACACGGGAGAGGTGAAGTAGAAAGATACAACGGTTGACAACAAAACGCCGCCCGCGATTGCTACGGCGAATGGTGGCCAAAATGCACCTCCACCCAAGATCAGGGGTAGGAAGCCACCAAAGGTCGTGACCGTTGTCGAAATAATGTGACGGCTGGAGCCAGTCACAACGCGAGCCATGGCTGAGTGATCTCCCTGGCTGGCCTCTCGGTCTTGTTGTAACCCGGTCAAAATAATGATCGCCGCGTTGATCGAAACCCCTATTGAGCCGATGACCCCGATGATTGCCGTTATTCCGAACGGGAACTGCATGACTGCCAGCGACAGCAGTGAAAGGCCTGCAGACAACACGCACACGACCAAGGTCACAAGGGTCAGCCGGAACGAGTTGAAGGTCAGAACGATCGTCGCGATGGAGAGTGTGACGATCAACCCGACAGAGGCGAGCAAATTTCCCACGGTATTGGATCGGGCATCACTGTCGCCGCCTAAGGACATCGAATAGCCTTGCGGCAACACAAACCCGGACGCATCAAGCGCTTCCAATATGTCCTGCAAAGCCTCTTCGGGTAAAACACCAGGTACGATAAACGCCTGTATGGTGTTTTCTCGCACGCCATCCGTTCGAGTTATGACGCTTTCTGCAGGTTCGATTATGGGTCTGGCTAGTTCTGACAACGGCACAGCAGGGAAAATTCCTGTCGCGGATATTTCGGCAGCGTTCGGTAGTAGAATGGGCATACTGACAATCGCGCTTAGATCTGATCGCACCTCGTCACCCAAACGAACGCGCACCGGCAACTGCTCAGTCCCTTCGATCAGTGATCCACCGGTTATGCCAACAAGCGCCGTGTCCAGCTGACCCGCTATATCCGCCACGTCCAGCCCCAGCAAACGGGCTTTGACCTCATCAATCTCGAACCGAATTTGAGGGTTGCCGCCGTTCACACTGGCACGCGCCTGCGTCACCAGATCGAGATTGGCCATTACTGAACGCACCTCGTCGCCCAGATTACGTAATACCGAGATGTCCTGCCCCTGAATTTTGACTTCAACCGGTGCGGCGACCGGAGGACCCTGAACAAGATTGCGCACGATGATCTGCGCGTCAGGAAAGTCGATATCCAGACGGCTCTGCAACGCTCCGACAAGGCGGGCCGCATCGTCGGCCGTGTTGGTCGTGATCATGGCCTGTGCAAAACCGGGCTCGCGCGAACGGTTGCCAACGATGTTGTAGTAGAATGCCGGGCCGGACTCTCCGACGGTCCAGTAGACACTTTTGACGCCGTCGTCAGCCAGCAGCATTTCATCGATCTGGCGGGCGGTTGCTTCGGTGGTGGCAATTGACGTTCCACCCGGCATATCGGCTTCGATATAGAATTGGTTGCGGTCGACGCCCGGGAAGAATTGCGCGGTCAGCGTTGGAAAGGCCGCAAAGCCAAGCACGGGCAAGATCAATGCCAACACGATGGATCGCACCGGATTAGCGACTGACAATCGAATTGAGGCCTCGAACATTCGGGCAAGCGGCGGGATGCTGATGCCGCGGCTCAGCATTCCTGCGTCGGGGCGGTCCGACAGTAGCCAGCCCGCAATCGCCGGGGTCACCGTCAAGGCCACAACAAGGGACCAGACAAGCATAAGCACCACGGCGATAGCGATGGCACCGACAAAGTCGCCTGCAGGTCCCGGCAGCAAGATCATCGGCGTGAAGGCAAGCGCCGTTGTCACGGTCGATGCCAGCAGTGGCGCGGCCAACCTGCGAACAGCATCCCGTACGGCTGCTAGCCGATCCATCCCATCCTGCAGACGACGTCGAATTTCATCGGTCATGACGATGGCTGCGTCAACGAGCAGACCAAGGGCAACAATCAGGCCCGTCACGGACATCTGATGAATTGGCAATCCAATCATGTTCATCGTCGCCAGAGTTGCCAATGAGACAACCGGCAATACCAAAGCCACAATCCCAGCTGCCCGAACCCCCAACGTAACAAACAAAACTGCCACGACCAGTGCCACGCCAATGGCCATGTTGATCCCAACCTCTGACAAACGATCCGTCGTGTACTCGCTTTGATCAAACAGCAGTATTTCCTGCATGCCCAAAGGTACCGATGCGGCGCCGGCCTCAAGCTCATCCCGAAGAAAGCCCGTCCAACGGTCGATCTGTACCCCGTCCTGCGCCAGAACTCCTATCAAAACCGAGGGCTTTCCGTTGGCAAACGCGATTGAGGGCTGCGGTTTGCGCGCGCCCCGGTCTACGCTGGCAATATCTCCGAGCTGCACCACGGCACCGTCTGCATTTTCTCGCAGGACGATGCTTCGAATGCGGTCCAAAGTCTCAATTTCTCCGCTTATGCCTATTGTCAGGTCGACATCGGACTGCAACCGCCCGGATTGAACCTTCCCATCTGCTTCTGCAATCCGCTGGGAGATCTCGGCAGCGCTGAGCCCAAGCGCAGCGGCCTTGTCCATATCGACATTGACGAGCACTTCTTCTTCCGGCTGACCGAAATAGTCCACGGCTCGCGTAGAGGGTATCGCGCGCAGCCTGTCACCCAGAGCTTCGGCATGCCGCGACAGCAAAGTTAACGGGAAGTCCGGATCCTCGGCCGCAACGGCAATGACAGCAGAATAGGCAGAAATACCCTCGGCATCGAATTCCGGCGGCAACACTCCACTCGGAAAGTTCTGTCGAGCATCTTCAACGGCATCCCGAGCTTCGGCCCAAACCTGCTCAATGGTTGCTTCATCCAGCGTCTCCAGCAACTCTACCGAAACGACCGATACGCCCGACCGGGATACAGAGCTGATTTCATCCACCTCGGCAATTTTCCGAAGCTCTTCTTCGATTTCTGCGGTAACCAACGCTTCGACCCGTTCAGGGTCTGCACCCGGGAACTGCGTCGTCACAGTTGCGAAGAGGTTGGTAATCGTTGGGTCTTCCTGCCGTCCCAGCGACAGGAACGAAGACAGACCTGCAGATACAAGCACCAAAATGATGAGGGCAACCAGCCGGGGGTGGCGAAAGGTAAGGGTTTCCATCAGATCGCTCCGTTACTCGCCAGTGTCGAAGGCGACGCGCTGACCAACGGTTACGCGTTGCGGCCCCTGATCGATCAGGACGGTGCCTTCCGGAAACGTGCCACGCACAAAGACACGGTCATCTTCAGCATGCAGAACTTCGACCGTTGCGAGGCGCACAATCTTCTGCGCGTCAGCAACCAGCAGTGTCCATTGCCCACGCGTACCTTCTTTCAAGGATGTCGTGGGCACCCAGGTTCCCGCACTCTGTACGGGATCAATTATATGCACACGAGCGGTCTGCCCGAAGGCAACGTCCGGCGCGTTCCTCAGATCGAAAAGTGCGGTTCTGGTGCGGGTTACCGGATCAATGTCGGGCCGCAAGGTTGCAAGGTTAGCCCGATAGCCTTGACCAGCGATCTCGATTTCAACATCTGTCAGAAGCGCCGGGTCAACGTCGAGTGGGATACCAATTCGAACCTGCGGCGCCACGACCTCGACCATACCCAGAACCAGTTCGCCCGAGCGCAGAGTTTCACCGCCGTCCACGTGTCGCGCGGTTATTTGACCAGAAAACGGAGCCTCAATGCTGGATTTCTCGATCCGAACGGTTACGTCCCGCAGCGCTGCATCCAGTTCCCCAATTCTAGACAACAATTCATCTTGTCGGGAAACTGCCTCATCTAAGCGAGCTTGACTGGTAAAGCCTTGTTCGATGAGTTTCGCGTTTCGCTCGACCGTTTTCTCGGCAAATGAAAGCTGGGCTGCAATGGCATCACGAGATGCCGTCAGTCGGTCGCGTTCAACTTCCAACAGAGCCACGTCCAACGTTGCGAGAAGTTGGCCCTTAGCAACCTCGTCACCCTCATCCACCAGAATTTGATCAAGCGTCCCATTCAATTCGAAAGAGATATCTGCCGAACGCTGAGGCTCGACCTGACCGATGAACACACGGTCGACTGTGTAGGCGCTTTCGGACGTGATTGGTGTGGCGGAGACCGGGGTTACAGCAGCGGCATCTGGCGCCGGTACAGCATCTGCTCTGCGCGTCAGCTCCGATGCACCGAAGTAAACTGCGGCCGCTGCAACACCTATGAAGCTAACGGTCACCCCGACACGCACGGTACCGCGTAAAACACGCAAAAAGAGGCTCGGCTTGGTCTCTTCAGTAAAGTATTTCGCGGGACTTGGCATTTGCGGACCTCATCAAGTTAGCATCTCTAACATATGTTAGAAGTTCTCACTTTGACAAGGGATACGTGATCTGGCACATGTTGGATCATGACCAGCATAGAAAAAAGTCACTCAACAATCAGCCAGGCGACAGGTCAATCGGTGAGCAAGAAAGCCTATCATCACGGCGATCTCCGCGCTGCACTGATCGAAGCAACCCGACAGTTGGTTGAAGAAAAAGGTCCGGACAGTTTTTCTGTATCCGAGGCGTGCAGACGCGCGGGCGTATCAACCGCGGCACCTTACAAGCACTTCAAAGACAAGACAGAAATGTTGGTCGCCACTGTCCTTGAAGGAATGGATCGGCACCGAGACAAAATGCTTGCCGCACTGGAAGGCGTTCCCGAAGGATCTCCCGAGCGCATTACTGCCATCGGGATGGAGTATGTTGCCTTCGCGTTAAATGAGCCTGGGATCTTCAGACTGAAATTTGGCGGCTTCACAGATCGCATCGCGGATCCCCGGTTGGAGGAAGGTGGCCAGCAAAGTTTCGGGATTCTCTTGACTGAGGTAGCAAAGTGTCTCGGTGAACCGGGAATCACAGACGAAGTTCGCCGCCGTGGTTTTTTGTTGTGGAGTTTCGTGCACGGGCTGTCCTTCATTCTGCATGACAAAGGGCTTGCTGAGAAAGGCGAAGATTTCGATCTTCATACCCTTCTTGAGGACGTTTCGGAAAGAATGCTGAATTGAGCGTTCTCACGCCAAAACGAACTTGACCAAGCGCAGATAGCAGACAATCTAAGCCGCTATCACGCCTACGCGTAAACGATTGCTCTGGTTCACATAGAAGACATTTTTGGACAGCGCAGCGAATGTCCGCTATCCACAATCGCAAGGTCTCGTCGTGAATGCCGGCTTGGGATTGAGCTAGTGTTACCAGATAGGGTCTATAGCAGAGTTTTCAGTCCAATACTTCCGTTTCTCAACCTGGAATTATATAGGCGCGTTTGTTAGCTGGGAACTTCTGCAGGCACCAAGATCGTCATTCCCGCTCGGTCTGCTACGGCCATGATTGCCGGAATGTCTGGCGGTCCATCTGGCGCCGGAATTTCTGTCGTACCATCAGGCATTGCTTCACCAGCTTCAGTAAAGAAAGTGTCATGCATCGCGCCAGGGGCGTTTATGCAAAGTAGCCGGCCAGGCCGTTCCCCAGTACACGTAAAGGCGTGCACTGCGCCGTCCGGAACTTTGACGAAGTCACCACTTTTTGCGCTGATTGTCTCACCATTCACAAAGAACTCGAAATCACCATCAAGCACATAGAAGCTTTCGTCTTCGCCAGCATGATGATTGGGTGGCGCACCGGCACCCGGCGCCGTCTTTATCTCAACGATTGTGCAACGATCTCCGGTCTCACTGGGAAAGGCGTGAAAGGTTAGAAGGTTTCCTAGAAGATGATAAATTCGCGGACGAGGTTCAGCCATTACTTCAACTCCCTTTACTTGAAACACACTGCCCTTATGATACATATATCTATTAATGAGACAAGTGTATCATAAAAGGCTTGGTATTGGTGTCGCGTACAAATCAAATTAATCGAACACGAGAAGCACTTCTTTCAGCTGCACGTGACTTGATGTCGGAAGGCAAAGAAGTCACGCTGGCAAAAGTCGCTGAGCGTGCCAAAACCAGTCGTGCGACGGTCTATCGTTACTTTTCTGATCCAAGTGTCTTGGCTTTGGATGCGACGCTCGATCTTGAAGTTACTCCAACTTCAGAACTTCTCGAGGGGCTGAATAACGTCAGGAGCCGCGTACACGCCGTTGCGCGCTACTATCTGGATTTTTCTCGGGTTCATGAGGCGCACTTCCGGCAGTTTCTGGCTGAATCACTCAAGGCATCACTTGAAGATGGAACTGTCAAAATGCGTGGCGCCAGAAGAGTGGCGGCTTTTTCGGAAGCACTTGCACCAGTTCAGCCATTGATGAAGCCGAAGGAAATCGACGACCTGGCAAAGCGATTGTCCATGACGACGGGCATGGAACAACTTATTATTCTGGAAGACATTTTGCGAGTGGACGAAGCAACCGGTTACCAACTTCAGGAAGGGTTGGTCGATGCTCTGTTGGATCGGTACTTACCAAAAAACTGAGACAGAATTCAGATGCCGACTTCATCCCAAAACTGCTGGAAAATAGACACCAGTTAAACGTCCGCTTTGCATTGACTGTGTACTTCGCGACGAAGAACGCGAACGGCCGTTTTGACCGCATCTCGGACGTTAACTGCGCCTTTTTTTGAACGGCTGCTTTGCGGAGGAAGCGGCCAACACAGCCTGTAAATGCAACAGGCCGCCAACGCGTCGACAAGCCGCTGAGAGAGACGAAAAAGCACGACCCTTCGGACCGCTGGCGTCCGGTTTGGCTTCACCAAAAAAAAGCGCGGCGTCGCATCAATCTCGATGAGTGTAAGCAGGCAAAAACAGACGTTGCAGGGCTCAGGCCTGCTTTTGAACCACGGCTTCGTCTGCCACCTCTGCCGACTCTGGTGTCACTTCGACCACATCATCCTCGTCCGCGGGCTCCATGACTTCAGGCTCTTCGGATTGATCTTCGAGCGCACCAACGATCAAAGGCAACATATGTACGCCGGTCGCGCTTGCGATTTCGGGTGTTTGTGGTGTCTGCCAGCTGAGCGTGTCGAAGCTGCCGCAGTTCTGGCAGACCGGTCCCCATTCAGGTTGGATATCATGGCAATTGGTGCACACCCATTGCGGACCACGCGGCGCATTCAGCGCCTTGGCCAACCAGCCTTGCACAATGGCGTCCGAGGCCCCTTCGCCCCGTTCGATAGCGGCCATCAACGTATGGGCGCGCGCATCACCCTGCGTTTCGACCACATCACCCAGCGCACGGCGGGCTTCGGGGAAGTCCTCGGCCACGATGTTCAGTTCGGCCAGTATCAGACGCGTTTCCATGTTCTCGGGGTGAATCCGGGTCAGCGCGGTGAACCGCTTGATCCGTTGGTCAGGGGTTTCATCCGGCACGATGTCGGCAAAGGCATGGGCCAGATCCGGATGGGGCTGCGCCTCCCATGCTTTTTTCAGAATCTTGGTTGCGGCCCGGGGTTTGCCTTTGGCGATATACGCGCGGGCCGCCATGGCAGCGGCAGGCACCAAATCAGGCGACAGGCGATTGGCTTCAATCGCGTGCTCCTGCTGTTCGACCGTCGCACCTTCGTCCAGAATTCCCTTGGCTTCGGACAAGGCCAAAACCGCGTCACGCCGTTTGAAGACATCGCGCGGCAAATACCCGGCCTTCAACTTGGCCGTCAGGGTCGAACGTGCACCGGCCCAATCCTGCGCCTTGGTTTGAAGGTTCAACAGCACGTCCTGCGTTTCTTCATGACGTGGTTTGATCGCCAGGGCCTTCTCGGCCAGTTTGCGGGCCGTTTCATCATCACCTTCGGCCAGCTTCTGCTTCATGATCCCGCGCACGCCAACGAAACGGGTGGCGCTGTTGGTCACCAGTTTTTTATAAGTGTCCGATGCCTTTTTCGTATCCCCGGTCATCTCGGCGGCCTGTGCCACCAGCAGGTCTGTAAGCTCGGGCTTGTTCAGTAGTTTCTCGGCCTTGCTGGCTTTGGTCATTGCCACGCGCCCTTCGCCCGAGGCCAGCGCCAACAGACCATCAGCCAGCGCCTGGTATCCCTTTTGCTGGCGATTGCGGTCAAAATACCGAGACAGGGCCGTTTCGTCACCGTTCAGGAATTTCAGCGTTGCGATCAGCAGGCTGAGCAACTTGAAAAACAGCCAGACCGCAAAAACCAATACAGCCAGCGCGATCACTGACTGAAGCGGCCCCAGCGTGAATTCCGTGCCCGCGACGGTGATCTGAACCCCGCCACTGGTTTGCATCAGGAAGTGACCGCCCAACGCCAGCAGGCCGATAATCGCAACAAAAACGAGGATCTTAAACAGTGACCACAGCATGGCAGGTCCTTCAGTTCGAGTTCAGGCTGGAAGCCAGTGTATTCGCCGCATCGACGGCGGCGACCCGTGTTTGGGCCGCCTGTTCCCAATCGGACATTGCAGCCTGTGCCGCTTCGGGAAGTGATTTCAGTTCGCTCAAGGTTTTGGCCAGGTCTCCGTCCGCCAGCGCAGCCTGTGCCCGCGACAGGATGGCATCTGGCCCATCCCCTTCCTGGGGCGTGACCGAGCGCGCGCCCGTTTGACGTTGCAGGAACGCGATCAGGCCGGTGCCCTTGTCGGCTTCACGGGCTTGGGCCAGCGCGGTTCGGGCCGCAGGCGCGAAACTGTCGCGCAGAGAAGAGAGTGTTTCAACACCCTTCTCAGCCGGCCCGGACAGGGCATCCGGCACATCCACACCGCCTGCTTTCAGTTCTGCAACCAGATCGGAATAGGGCTGACCCGCATCCAATTGCCCATGCAAACGCGACAGAACGGCGGCATTGGCCGCAGCCTGCGCATCGGCTGATGCTTTCGCCTCCAGCGCCTGAGCGTCGGAAACCATTTTTTCAACCTCGGCCCGTTGCGAGGCCAGCGAGTCCTGAAGCTTCTTCAGCTCAGCTTCGAACGCGGCCATGGATTCGGGCGACACGCTGGATTCGATCGGGGTTTTCTCAAGCGTCGCAATGCGGTCTGACAATGGTCCGATCTGGCCTGACAGCGTATCCACAGTGGATTTGATCGCACTCAGGTCACTTTCCACGGGTGTCAATTTGTCGGACAGCGCTTTGACCTGATCCGTCAGACCAGCATCATCCGGACTGTTTGCAAGCGCCTGAGACAGCTTGGCAATCTGGTCGGACTGGTCTGCCAGTTTGGATTCCAACGCCGCCAAGGTATCCGAGCTGTCCGAGCCAGTTGACAACAGCCCGCCATTGCCCAGCGCAAACCCGACGGCGGCAGCGATGGCACCGCCCAGCAAAGCGGGAACAAATCCGCCACGCTTCTCAACGACACGCTCGACCACTCTTTCTTCGGCCGGTGCAATATCTTCAATCGACGCTTCGGCTTCGGCTTCGGCTTCGGCTTCGGCTTCGGCTTCGGCTTCGGCTTCGGCTTCGGCTTCGGCTTCGGCTTCGGCTTCGGAAAGTTCTTCTTCTACGGTCTCAGTCGGGTCAACAGGTGTATCTTCCTGTTGCAGTTCGGGTTCGACGACGTCATCTGCCTTGGGGGTTTCCACCGGCTTTTCTTCGGACTTTTTCTTACCAGCCACCGCAATATTCCCCTTATCGAATCCAAATTCAGATGAATAACAGCCCCACTCAAGTTAATCGGGGACCGCGCCGCCCTCAACCCGCAACGCATGTTTCACAAGCTTTTTGACAGCCTTACGCATTTTCTTTGGTGTCGGCTTCTTTGCGATCTTCAGGCGTGCATAGTCCAATGAATAAAGGGGATCCGCCGTGGCCTGGCTGATTGCGGCCAACCACAAAGGCGCGGATCCGGTCCAAATATCGGCAAAATGTCGCGCCGTTCTTGGCGAAAAAATCGGTGCGATTACCGGCGAATCCAGATCTGCCACCCGGGTCACTTCGGATGTTAGCGGCAACAGCAATTGCTGGTAGACTGGCAGTTCCCCCACGGTCAGGCCGGATTCGGTCAGTCGACCGGCAACATTGCCGCGCGTGTTCTCACCCCTCAAATGCAACAACGGGCTTTTGGGCCTCCGCTTAAGCAGATGTCCCACCAGTTCTTCCGCCGTGGCCCCGACCATTTCGGCCTGCCAGCCGCAACCCTTCGCTGTGCTGGTCGTAGTCGGTCCGACGCAGAAAGCGGGCAGGTTGCGGTCCACACCTTTCAGGGCTGCCGCATTCACCGCATTGGCCGACGTGAAAATCAGTCCCTGCACACCCTCGGTCTCAACCTCTACCGGCAACGGCCGGATTTCCATGATCGGAGAATAGATGACCTGAACCCGAGATTTGGTGCGGGTCGGCAGCTGCGCGACGAACCGTTCAGAGGCAGCGCGCGGGCGGGTCATCAACAAATACAACGTGCGGCCCCTTGGCCCTTCAGGATTGTTTGCATCCGCGCAGGGTGATACCCCGCCGTTAGATCATGATGCAACGGATCAGGGTGATGGTGCAAACACTTACCGTACTGGGATTGGAAAGCAGCTGCGACGATACCGCCGCGGCCATCGTGCGTCAAATGACGGGCGCCAAGGCCGAAATCCTGTCATCCGTGGTACATGGCCAAACCGAACTGCACAGCCCTTTTGGTGGCGTCGTGCCCGAGATCGCGGCCCGGGCGCATGCGGAAAAGCTGGATGTCTGCGTTCTGCAAGCGCTGGACACCGCTGGTCTTTCACTGAAAGACGTGGACGCCGTTGCGGTCACCGCGGGGCCGGGTCTGATCGGAGGGGTCATGTCGGGCGTCATGTGCGCCAAGGGGATCAGCGCGGCAACCGGTCTGCCGCTGGTGGGTGTCAATCACCTTGCCGGTCACGCGTTGACACCACGACTGACGGACAACATTACCTTCCCCTACCTGATGCTTCTGGTGTCTGGCGGCCACTGCCAGTTCCTGATCGCCCACGGGCCCGAACATTTTACCCGCCTTGGCGGCACCATCGACGATGCGCCGGGCGAGGCCTTCGACAAAACCGCCCGCCTTCTGGGCCTGCCGCAACCTGGTGGCCCTTCCGTCGAAGTTGAGGCGCGCACCGGTGATCCCAAACGCTTTCGATTTCCCAGGCCGCTTCTGGACCGGCCCGGTTGCGATCTGTCCTTTTCGGGATTGAAAACGGCCTTGATGCGGATGCGCGACCAGATCGTGAATGAAAAGGGTGGCTTGACGCGCCAGGACCGCGCAGATCTGTGCGCCGGATTCCAGCAGGCTATTGTGGACACATTGGCCGAAAAGACCCGGCGTGCGATTGATTTGTATCTGGAAACCTCTCCGTCTGAACCCGTGATTGCCGTTGCCGGAGGGGTTGCCGCGAACTCGGCCATTCGGTCCGCATTAGAGTCTGTTTGTGCTGAAAAAAATACCCAATTTACCGCCCCCCCGTTGGCGTTGTGCACGGACAATGCGGCGATGATTGCCTATGCTGGCCTGGAACGCTTTCGTGCCGGCGCGCGGGATGGGCTGGACCTGACCGCCCGCCCTCGCTGGCCTCTGGATCAGCACAGCCCGGCCATGCTGGGCGGTGGCAAGAAAGGGGCCAAGGCATGAGCGTATCCGTCCTGGGTTCCGGTGCGTTTGGCACTGCTCTGGCTATCTCGCTGGCAGGCAACGGGCCAGTGACACTGTGGTCAAGAAACGCCGATCGGGCGCAGCAGATGCGCGAGACGCGCGAAAATGCAACCCGACTGCCCAACATAACCTTGCCCGGGGACATCAATGTGACTGGGGATATCGCCAAGGCGCTCAGGGCTGCCACGCTTTTGTTGGCCGTGCCAATGCAGAAATTGCGCAGCGCTTTGCAAGATCACGCACCGGCCCTGCGCGGCAAGACTCTGGTGGCCTGCTGCAAGGGAATTGAACTGACCTCGGGGCTTGGACCTGTCGCGGTCATCAAAGAGAGCATCCCGGATGCCCGCGTCGCGCTGCTGACCGGGCCCAGTTTTGCAGATGACATTGCACATGGCCTGCCCACCGCTCTGACGCTGGCTTGCGAGGATACGGAACTTGGCAAGGCGCTTCAGGCCGAACTGACGACGGCGAACCTGCGCCTTTACCGCACCACAGACACGATCGGCGCCGAACTTGGCGGCGCGCTGAAGAATGTCATGGCCATTGGCTGCGGTGCCGCCATCGGCGCAGGTCTGGGAGACAGCGCCCGGGCGGCCTTGATGACCCGCGGGTTTGCCGAGATGCAGCGCTTTGCCGCGATGCGCGGCGCGCGCCCCGACACCCTGATGGGCTTGTCCGGGTTGGGGGATCTTGTGCTGACCTGCTCTTCCGAACTGTCCCGAAACTATCGTTTTGGCCTGAGTTTGGGTCTGAATCAGCCCTTTGACAGCCAAACAACGGTCGAAGGCGTCGCCACCGCTCGTGCCATGTCGGACATTGCCGCCAAGGAAGGGCTGGATATGCCCATCAGCGCCACGGTGGCGGACCTGAGCCATGGCGCCTACAGTGTCACCGAGGCCATTCAAAACCTGCTAAATCGACCCCTCAAGGAGGAATAACATGCTGATCGCCCTCATCGCTCGTGACAAACCAGACGCGTTGCAAACCCGATTGGACAACCGCTCGGCCCACCTTGCCTATATCGAAGAAACCGGCGTCGTGTCACAGGCCGGACCGTTGCTGAACGGTGACGCCATGATCGGCTCATTGATAATTCTCGATGTGGAGGACCTGGCCGCCGCACAATCGTGGGCCGATGGCGACCCTTACGCAAAGGCAGGATTGTTCCAATCGGTTGAGCTGATCCCGTGGAAAAAGGTGATCGGTTGATGGCCTATTGGTTGTTCAAGTCGGAACCGTCGACCTGGAGTTGGGATCAGCAAGTCGCAAAGGGCGACGCGGGCGAGGAATGGGACGGTGTGCGCAATTATCAGGCGCGCAATTTCATGCGTCAGATGAAGGTTGGGGACCGGGGGTTCTTCTACCATTCGCAAAAGGACAAGTCCGTTGTTGGCATTGTCGAGGTCTGTGCCGAGGCCCATCCCGACAGCACAACCGATGACGAACGATGGGAGTGTGTGGACATCAAGGCCGTGCGGCCCTTTTCCAAACCCGTAACGCTGGACCAGATCAAGGCGGACGAACGTCTGGCCAACATGGTGCTGGTGAAGAACTCTCGTTTGTCGGTGCAACCCGTGACCGAGGATGAATGGCGGGTGATTTGCATGCTGGGTGAAACCCAGCCTGACTGAACGGGACAGTGGCACCGGGCGCAGAACTTCTCAAACCCCTGGCAAGATGCTATCTTTCCTTGGGCTTTGCCGGGTGAGAACATGTCGGTCGCGTTTTTCCGCGATTGAAATTGCTTGGTGGTGTTCGAATAAAGATCGGTCTTTCTTGAAAGCAAAAACCCATGTCTGACGACGAAGGCGGCAATGGGATATTCGAAGACGCCGTTGCTGCGAAAAATTCAAAAAACTGGGAAGCGCGCCTGAAGGAGGCGCGTGAAAAGCGTGCCAGAGTGCTCAGCGGAGCGCAGGGTGAAGCGCAGGAAAAACCCACCCTGAAACCTTCCGAGACAGAGCACCTGCCCCGGCCAGACGAAACCAAAATCGAAGAGATCGTATCAGACCGGGTCCGTTCTTTGCATTTGGAAGAAACAAAAACCAAGAAAAAACCTTTGGTTAGAGCAGGTATTGTTCTGGCCGCCTTGGTTTGCGGCGCGTTCCTGCAATGGGCGGTCACACATATTGCCGGAACTTGGCGCTCTACCGGTGGAACGCCCCCAGCCAGCCTGGATGCGGCGACGGAAACTCTTCCTGAAATCGAGGAGCTGCTTTCAGACAGAGCCCCCACCGTCAGAATCGCTGAGTCACCGGCCCCACGAGACACACAAGCAGCCGAGGACCCCGCCGATTCAGCGTCTTCCGAAGTCGCACCCGTTTCCAACCCGGCAATCATCGAAGAGGTCGAGGATGCGATCACAGGCGCACCTCTCGACCAGAGCGTCTCGGTTGAAGCGCTCGTGACGCCACCCGTTCCTGCCGAAGACATTTCGGCTGCGGATGACCAAGACAGGGTGGAACCACGACCCCCAACCCCAGAAGCGGAACCGGCCGTGTCTTTGTCCCCGCCAGCCATATTCATTCCGCCACAGCTTGAACCCATCTTGGCCACCGCTTCTTCTGCGGATATTCAAACCCTGTTTCCAGCTTCTGCCGAACCTCCGTGGCGCCACACCAACCGGTCGAACAAAGACAGCTTTTCGCAGACGTCCTTGATGGTTTTGGACCCTGTTCTGCAAGAGATCACTTTTTCTGCAGCCCCGTCTTATGCAGAGGTTAAACCGCTTTCGCCCGCACAATCCCCCATTGATCTGGAAGTCTCGCTTTTTGTTCCGTTGAGAGTGTCGCAAGACGCCAGCAGCCGGGCTTTGGAACTGCTTACACAGGGCCGCGCGACTGTTGTATCAACAGACCGCGTGGGTTTTCGGGTCAGAGAAACACAGGTTCGTTTCTACCATCCAAGCGACGCTGAAAACGCGGCGCTGGCAGCTGATGCTCTTGACGGAATATTGAGGGATTTCACGAATTCGGGCAGCAAGACCCGTCCGGGGCGGATAGAAGTCTATCTGGCAGGCAGCGGTGGCGCGTCATCCAGGAATTCGGACCCGAGGCCCACGGAATTCGACAATTTCATTGCGCGTATTCTTGGCGAACTCAGATAAGAAACGAGGGAAGGCTCTGACGATACAGAACCTTCCCTACCCCCGCGTGCTCCCTACTCACCACACGCGTATGGAAATATCTGGTTCTGACCGTCCTGGTCACAGGTTGAACTTAGCCCAGCCGCACCCTTGGTTTCAAATGCCAAGTCTTTAAATTGAAACTCAAATTAAGTACGCCCGCCAGAATCTCGGCGGGCGCTTGGTAAATTTCGACCGGGTCAGCTGTAAACGGATTCTTTTCCGAAATGCTTGGTCAAAATATAATAGACAACGGCACGGTACTTGTTGCGCTCGGACATGCCATAGGTTTCCATGGCTTTGTTGATCCCTTCCATCAGCTCGGGGCCATCTGCCAGACCCAGTTTTTTGATCAGGAAGTTGTTCTTGACGGTTTCTAGTTCCGAGTCCTGGCTGGCCGCGACAGTTGCCGCATCTGCGTCATAGATCGCCGGACCACAACCGATGGTGACCTTGGTCAGCAGGTCCATATCGGGGTCCATCCCGCATTTGGTTTTCAGGTCTTCTGCGTATTTGGCGATCAGCTCGTCGCGCTTGCCCATATCCTAGTCTCCTTGATCCGTTTACCCGGCACCTTTTACCGATGATCGAAAGACTAGCCGCGTCGCAGGCTTTTCCAAAAGGAAAAAAATTTGCGATTTCTCCCCCTTGGTCGTAGCCTGCACGTTTCTTGCTGAAAAGCCTAGCCGCAATAGCCCCACCCCGGGCCTTGCAAGTGGAAATGATCCGCGTGCAAACGATTGAAATCGGGCCCAAGAACCACGCGAAACCAACCGCAGGCCCCGCGCCAGATCCGTCGAAAAAAGGCGCCTTCCGGTCCCGAGCCTTGCCAGTTTGACAACAAGGTCAGCGTCCGACCGTCAACGGTATCCACACCGACGATATCTATCGAATCCGCGCGGGCATGGCTGCTCCACCCACCGTTTTCACCCTGCGCGGTGCGCATGGGGCGGCAATTGTAACTGCCGATGTGGCGCAATCGGGAAACGTTGGCCCCAAGCAGATCGCGTGCGGCGGGCTGTACGACGTGATGTTCCCACATGGTCAGGCGCAACGCCGTGGCACAACTGGTTTCAACATCCTCGATCCCTGATGTCACCAATTTGGTCAGACGACCCCGACCAGCGATGCCGCAGTTCTGATCGACAACCAGGTCCGCCATCGCCTCAAACCTAACACCCGCGCCTTCCAGAGCGGCCCTGCACTGTGCTTCGCTGGCCAGTGCGCGGTTCAGTTGGAGCTTGGTGACGGGTGTGATCGGGGCGGTTACCTTCAGATCACGCAACGGGTTCCAGTGTGACGGTATCGGCGTTTCGGGATGCGCCAACACCCACCAGACACCACCGCCCAAAAGGATCACAACAACCGCCAGCCTGAAAAAGAAAGACGCCGCCAGGTACAAATACCGGCGGCGCCCAGATTTCTGCGTCATACCCAGACGGCGATCAGTAGCGGTAGTGTTCCGGCTTGTACGGACCTTCCGGTTTGACACCGATGTAAGCAGCCTGATCCGCATCCATCTGGGTCAGCTTCACGCCGATGCGATCCAGATGCAGGCGGGCCACTTTCTCATCCAGATGCTTGGGCAGGATGTAGACCTTGTTCTCGTACTGGCCACCCTTGGTGAACAGCTCGATCTGGGCCAGAACCTGGTTGGTGAACGAGGCCGACATCACGAAGGACGGGTGCCCGGTGGCGTTGCCCAGGTTCAGCAGACGGCCTTCGGACAGCAGGATGATGCGGTTGCCCGAAGGCATCTCGATCATGTCCACCTGTTCCTTGATGTTGGTCCATTTGTGGTTCTTCAGGCTGGCCACCTGAATTTCGTTGTCGAAGTGGCCGATGTTGCCGACGATGGCCATGTCCTTCATCTCGCGCATATGCTCGATGCGGATCACGTCCTTGTTGCCGGTGGTCGTGATGAAGATATCCGCGGTGGCGACTTCGTCTTCCAGCAGGGTCACTTCGAACCCGTCCATCGCGGCTTGCAGCGCGCAGATCGGGTCAACTTCGGTGACTTTCACACGGGCACCAGCACCGCGCAACGACGCGGCCGAGCCTTTGCCCACATCACCGTAACCGCAGACCACGGCAACCTTGCCGGCCATCATCGTGTCGGTGGCGCGGCGGATACCGTCAACCAGCGATTCCTTGCAACCGTATTTGTTGTCGAATTTCGACTTGGTGACGCTGTCATTCACGTTGATTGCCGGGAACGGCAGGTGGCCGTCTTTGACCAGCTGATACAGGCGGTTCACACCGGTGGTGGTTTCCTCGGAAACACCCTTGATCTGATCCCGCATCTTGGTGAACCAGCCCGGGCTTGCCGCCATGCGCTTGGCGATCTGCTTCTTGATCACCTCTTCCTCTTCCGAACCCGGAACAGGGATGATGTCCTCACCCGCTTCGGCACGGGCGCCCAGCAGGATGTACAGCGTTGCGTCGCCGCCATCATCCAGGATCATGTTCGGGCCTTCCTCGAACAGGAAGGATTTGTCCAGATAATCCCAGTGCTCTTCCAGTGTCTGGCCCTTGACGGCGAAGACGGGAATACCCGCCTCGGCAATCGCGGCGGCGGCGTGGTCCTGGGTCGAGAAGATGTTGCACGACGCCCAGCGCACATCCGCGCCTAGCGCCACCAGCGTTTCGATCAGAACGCCCGTCTGGATGGTCATGTGCAACGACCCGACGATGCGCGCCCCTTTCAACGGCTTGCTGTCGCCGTATTCCGCGCGCAGGGACATCAGGCCCGGCATCTCGGTTTCGGCTATGTCCAGCTCTTTGCGGCCAAAGCCAGCCAATGAAATGTCTTTAACGATATAGTCCCCGGCCATCAGGTGCTCCATTTTCCGGTAATTCACAGTCCTCGCTGCCCCTAGCATTCCTTGGGGCAGGTGGCAACTTTGAAGACTGTGGTCGGAAACGATATGGCCAATATCAGCTTGGTGTGCCTTCAATTTCGATCTTTGGAATCGCTTCAAAAAAATCGGTGCCAACGGCAACAATACAGCTGATACCGTTCGCATTGGTTACCAAAACGGTATAACTTCCCGTTTCTTTCGAGGTCCAAACCTCCATCACCGATTGCGCGCCGCGTGTTTTTTGCAGGCCGCCAAAGGCCAATTCTTCGGCATAGTTCTCCTGCAATTTGGATATGATGTGATCCCGTGCCGCACAATTCTGGGCAAAGGCAGGTGGCGCGGTGGCGGCCATTCCGAAGGTCAGTGCGATTGCGAATAAACGTTTGAACATAGAGTGCTCCTTTCGATACGTGTTTCAGTTCGAGAGGGGCACACTGGGAGGAGAATGCACCCCCCTCAGTCTTCAATGTCGGGATCTTACCGCGCCGTTTCAAAGCACGAACGCTCAAGAAAATGTTGGCAGCGTGTGATCCAGACAGGTACATCATACCATAAAAACGCGAATTGAACGTGTCCAACTTCACAAGGCATGGCAGAATGGCAACACAACCCAGAGCGTGGCAAAGGATGCTGTCGGGTCGCAGGCTGGACCTGTTGGACCCGACACCGGTGGATATCGAGATTGAAGACATCGCACACGGCCTTGCCTTTGTCGCTCGTTGGAACGGTCAGACAAACGGCGATTTCGCTTATTCCGTGGCCGAACATTCCCTGCTGGTTGAAGAGATTTTTGGCCGTATTGCCCCCAAAGCACCCATGAAATGGCGTTTGGCGGCCCTGTTACATGACGCGCCCGAATATGTGATCGGCGATATGATCTCGCCCGTGAAGTCCGCCGTCGGCCCAGACTACGGCGCGTTGGACGACCGGCTGGCGGCAGCAATCCATATACGGTTTGGACTACCGGCTGAGGTCCCAAAAACGGTGAAGCGCCAGATCAAGAAGGCCGACAAGATCAGCGCCTGGATGGAGGCGACACAGATTGCCGGGTTTTCCGAGGCCGAAGCCACGAAATTCTTTGGCCGCCCGGACAGGGGGATCGTGGCGGGTTTACAGATCAGGCTGCGCCCCCCGGTCGAGGTGCGGCACGCCTTTACGGCGCGGCACGCAGAGTTGATTGCACAGGTCTGAGAGGCGCTTTCCGAATGCGGTGAGTGGTACGGGGGAACGGGTGGAAGAAAGATGAAAAAAAAGACCGGAACCCGAGTTTTGCTTGTCGTCAATGTCGTGCTGACTGTTGGTCTTGCGGCAGCGTTGGTCGAAACCGGGTATGTCTCGAAGGCGCTCAGAAAAATCTCGGGCACACATGTCCCGGTCACGGAAACCGATCACTACAAGCTCATGGTCTGGCTGCACGAGCGGCCGACTTCTCAGGCGCTCGCCTCACCGGATATTCAGATCGCTTTCATCGGCGATTCCATTATCGAAGGGTGGTTGACCAGCAACATCCTGCCCAACTCGCTGAATCTTGGGATCAGCCGCGACACCACCCCGGGCCTGATCGCACGGGCAAAACCGGAACTGATTGCCCATGTTCCGACATGGTATCTGGGAATCGGGGTCAATGACGCTCTGACGGTCACACCGCCAGAGAAGATTGCAGAGTATGTCGCACAGTTGAAGGCCCTGTTCATGCCTGCTGACAGGTTGATCTGGCGTGCTGTGTTGCCCGTCACCGGTGCAAACTGGACCGCGGAACAAGAGGCGTTTCGAACGGCCTTCAATTCGGCTGCACAACAGGCCTGTCAGGATATGGCGAACTGCACGTTTCTGACCCCGCCGGACGGGTTCGCCGAGAACACCGCCGACTGGACATCGGACGGGTTGCATCCCAACGCAATCGGATATCGTCAGCTGGCGCGGCAGCTCTGCGCAGAAATTTCCTGCTTACCCTAAAGACACTGAATGGGCACGGTCAGCACCGCTGCCCGCAGACCTGTCTGAAACTTGGGCAGGGTTTGTGTTCACGCAGTTTCAGCCAAAGACGTAGAAGCACAGTTTGTTGCCATCCGGGTCACGCACATAGGCACCATAGAACCTGTCGGGGACGCGTTGACCAGGTTCGCCTTCGTCCACTGCACCCAGGCTGATTGCCTTGTCATAAAGTTCCTTTACCTCATCCTTAGAGTCGGCTGCAAAGGCGACCATGTTACCATTTCCGGCGGCACAGACATCACCGTCGTAGGGCTCGCACACAGCCAGCATCGGCGCGTCGGGTTTGTTGCCGATGAACGCGATCCGGCCTGCGTCTATAACCACTTTTGCGCCCTTGTCCGCGAAAAGTTTGGTATAGAAGTCCTTGGCGCGCTCCATGTCCGAAACGCCAACGGTTACATATCCGATCATAAAGTGGTCCTGTTCTGACAAAAGATTCCAGATGCGGCGAACAGTCCTCGACAGGGTCCAAGGTTACAAGTCACTAAACCGTCATCGAGCGGCCGACCGACCTAACGAGGGCTGCGTTTCGCCAGTATCCGCTGCAACGTCCGCCGATGCATATTCAACCGTCGCGCGGTTTCCGAAACATTCCGGTCACACAGCTCATAAACGCGCTGGATATGTTCCCAGCGCACACGGTCCGCGCTCATGGGGTTTTCCGGCGGCGGGGGCATCTCGTCACCCTTTGCCAGCAATGCGTTCGTGATGTCGGTGGCATCGGCTGGCTTTGACAGATAGTCGGTCGCGCCGATCTTGACAGCCGCGACGGCGGTCGCGATCGCACCATATCCGGTCAGAACAACGACACGGCTGTCAGGGCGTTTTTCCCGCAATACCTCGACAACGTCCAATCCGTTGCCATCCTCCAGCCGCAGATCGACGACGGCATAAGCCGGGGGTCGGGCGGTGGATATCGCGCGCCCTGCCGCGACGGATCCTGCGGTCTCAACCTCGAAGCCACGCTTTTCCATGGCCTTGGCCAAACGTCTCAGAAACGGCTCGTCATCATCAACCAAAAGCAGGGATTTGTCAGGGCCGATGTCAAGCTGAGAAGTGTCTGCCATATGTTAGGTCTTTCGCTATTTCATGCCTTTGGCTCGAACATGAGTAATAGCAGCGCGGGAACAAAGGTCAAACAACCTTGTTACGACGCGGCCTGCTTCAGGAAGCATTCAACCTTGTCCGCCATCTGTTCGGCCGTGTCTTCGCGCTTGAAGAACTCCAGAAATCCATCTTCGGGTGTAACCAGATAGGTAAAGGTGGAATGGTCAACCAGATAGAATTCATCGCCCTTGTCATGCGCCTTGTAATAGGTCTTGTAGGCCTTGCTGGCCGCCTTGACCTGTTCGGGCGAGCCGGTCAGGGCGATCGTCTTGTCCCCGAGATTGAAAGCATAGTCGGCCATGACTTCGGGCGTATCGCGATCCGGGTCAATCGAGATGAACAAAGGTGTCACCGACAGCCCGCGTTCGGCCAGAATATCGACAGCGTCGGCGTTGCGGGACATGTCGAACGGGCAAACATCCGGGCAGAACGTATATCCGAAGTAAACCAGCGTCGGTTCGGTAATCACATCTTTGTCCGTAACCGTCTCGCCTTTGCCGTTCACCAGTTCAAATGGTCCACCAATTGCGGCGGCACCCCCAGCAATCTGGCTGGACCGGCATTGCGCGAATTTGTCATCGGACCCGCCGCCCCGCGTCAGAACCCACATGGCCCCAAGTCCGATAGCCAGAACAACAGTTGCGAGAATTGCGAGAAGGCGGGTCATTTCGATTATCCGGTCTCAAGGGGTTGTTGATCGTTCCGGCCGGGACACCTATCAAGATGACCAGCCGATGCAACAGGACATAAGCGACCGATGGCAGAATCCAATCAGACTTTTTGGCGCGGCCAGGAACGCAGCAGCTGGATTCGTCTGCGAACCCTGATTCTTTTGCGATGGGTGGCCATCATCGGCCAGCTCACCGCAATCACGGTGGCCCAGCGATACTATGACGTGCAGCTGGAACTGGGCCTGTGTTACCTGGCCATCGGAATCTCGGTCATGGGCAACCTGACTGCCATATTGCTGTTTCCGCAAAACAAGCGCCTGACCGAGTTTGAAAACTTCCTGATGGTTCTGTTCGACCTGCTGCAATTGTCAATTCTGCTCTATTTGACCGGCGGGCTGAACAATCCGTTTGCGCTGCTTCTGCTGGGCCCGGTCACGATTTCAGCCAATGTCATGAGCACACGATCGACCCTGATTGTCGGCGCCGTCGCAATCGTTCTGACAACTGTGCTGGCGGAATTTCACCTTCCGTTGCGGACAAGTCTCGGGCTTGTTCTGGATATCCCCGATATCCTTCTGTTTGGAAACTGGGCCGCGATCATCATCGCCATTGTCTTCATCGGCGCCTATTCCCACCGCGTCAGTTCCGAAGTCCAATCCATGTCCGAAGCGCTGGCCGCCACGCATATGGCGCTGGCGCGCGAACAGAAACTGACCGATCTTGGGGGCGTCGTTGCCGCTGCCGCGCATGAACTGGGCACGCCTCTGGCGACGATAAAACTGACCAGCGCAGAACTGATCGAAGAACTGGACGACCGCCCGGACCTGAAAGAAGACGCTGCTTTGATCCGCGAGCAGGCAGACCGTTGCCGTGACATTCTGCGCGACATGGGACGGGCGGGCAAAGATGATCTGCACCTGCGGCAGGCGCCGCTTTCGACAGTGGTGAACGAAGCGGCCGAACCACATGTCGGTCGCGGCAAAGAGGTTCATTTCTCTGAAGGCCCCGCGCAGGACGGGGATGTTCAGCAGCCCTCGATCCTGCGCAAACCCGAGATCATTCACGGTTTGCGCAACCTGATTCAGAATGCCGTGGATTTCGCCCGCGCAAATGTCTGGGTCGAGGCCGAATGGACCGACAGCAGGATCACCGTCAGCATCATGGATGACGGGCGGGGATATCCGCCCCACATGATCGGACGCATCGGCGATCCCTTTATGCGCCGCAGACGGGCGGAATCCGATCAGAAAGCACGCCCGGAGTACGAAGGGATGGGCCTGGGATTGTTCATCGCCAAAACCCTGCTGGAACGCAGCGGCGCCGAACTGGAATTCGCCAATGGCTCGGACCCCTACCAGCATCTGACCGACAATCCTGAACGGCGCGGGGCAATCGTCAAAGTGACCTGGCCACGCAAACTGATTGATGCGCAGAAAGGTGACACCCCGGTCCCGTCGGGATCCAACACGCGCATCCAGGTGTGAATTAAGACACCATTAACCAATCCCACGCATAGTCTGTGCTTGTATCGTTCAGGCTTGGGGAATTTGATGGCCGATTGGATTATTCTGGCCGCGATCAGTCTTGTTTCGTGCTGTTTCGCCGTTCTGTGGCTGTTGCCACGCCGGGCTCAGCGCGACAAGGCTTTTGGTCTGTTTTCGAACACCTCGCTGTTTGACGCCGTATTCCTGTTCGATGGCGACCAACTGATCAGCCATTCTGATTTCGCACTGGCCGGGTTTGAGCATATTGAAAACTGGCTGGACCTGCGGCGCTTGTTGCAAAGGGATTTCCCCACCTTTCCCGAAACTCCCGACAAAGTGCGCGATCAGGGCAAAATCCTGGTATCGGCCATTGACTGCACGATCGAACGAGAAGTCGTGTGTGAGTGGATCGACGGTATCGTCCGCGTTCGACTTTGCGAATCCGCCAGGACCACCTCGGCCGGATCGGTTACCCCAGGCGAACCGACTCGTCTGGCAATGGATCTGGCCCCTTACCCGGTATGGTTGGCGGATAACGACAATCGGGTGCAATGGTGCAATGCCGCCTATGTCGCACTTGTTCAAAAGGCACGTGATCAGGACGCCGATCTGACTGCGCCGCTTTTTGAAAGCCCGGAGGATGCCACAAGACCTACCGGAAAAACCCGCGTGTCGGTGGATGTGGCAGATACTGATCGCAAGCTTTGGTTCGATTTGACTCGGATTGAACACGAGAACGGTCATCTATGCTATGCCGTTGACGTCAACGCGATTGTCGAAGCGGAAACCGCCCAGCGCAAATTCGTGCAGACCATGACCAAGACCTTTGCCCAATTGTCCATTGGTCTCGCCATTTTTGACCGCAATCGGCAACTGGCCCTGTTCAACCCGGCCCTGATCGACCTGACCACGTTGCCGCCCGATTTCCTCAGTTGCCGCCCCAGCCTGAGCAGTTTCTTCGACCGCTTGCGGGATCAACACATGATGCCCGAACCGAAGAATTACCGCAGCTGGCGGCGTCAGATGAACGACCTTCTCGAAGCGGCTGAAGATGGAAACTATCACGAGACGTGGTCGCTGCCATCCGGATCGGTCTATTCCGTCAGCGGCCGCCCTCACCCGGACGGCGCAGTGGCGTTTCTATTCGAGGATATCACCGCCGAAATCACCCTGACGCGGCGCTTTCGATCAGAAATGGATCTGATGCAGTCCATCCTGGACAAACTGGCGGACGCGATTGCCGTCTTTGCGGATGACGGTACGCTGGCCTTCACCAACTATGCGTATCAGAAGCTGTGGGGAGACGCGCACGAAGTCGGGTTCCAAAGCGAAACGGTCACCGACGTCACGCGACGCTGGCAAGACCTCTGTATTGCGACGCCGGTTTTGGGTGAGGTGCGGGATTTTATCGAAATGCGGGAAAACCGCGCCGAATGGACAGCTGAAATCCAGATGAGAACCGGCATAACCGTGGATTGCACCGTCACACCGGTTCATAACGGCGCGACAATCGTGCGGTTTACGCAATCCGAATTACCCTCAAAATCCACCGCGATAGAACAGATCAGCGCCTGAACCGGGTTGCAGCCGGTCAGGCGCAAGGCCATTGTGGCGGCATGACACAGACCGCCCGATCTCTGACTTTCAAATCGCCCGAAGAAACCGCAGTTTTCGCACGGCAATTGGGAAAATCACTGCGCCCGGGCGATGTCGTTCTGCTGGAGGGCCCGATCGGCAGCGGCAAGACGCATTTCGCGCGCAACCTCATTCAGTCATTGATGGATGAACCCGAAGATGTGCCCTCGCCAACATTCACTTTGGTCCAGGCTTACGACACGCCATCAGGGGAAATATGGCATTGCGACCTGTATCGTCTGAGCGCGGCCGAAGAAGTTGACGAACTGGGTCTGACGGACGCTTTCGATACGGCAATCTGCCTTGTGGAATGGCCGGACAAGATGGGCCCGTTGGCGCCCCAAGGCGCGTTGACGTTGGCCTTTGAAACAGACCCTAACAATATCGATTTCCGCCGTGTGACCCTGTCTTGGACTGCTCCGAAATGGGCGGAAAAACTGGAGAGAACCGCATGACCAACAGGACGGTCCTGGCCGAAGCCCTGATTGCGCAAACACCCTGGGCCGGAGCAACACGTACGCCACTGGCAGGCGATGCCTCGAACCGGCGATACGAACGACTGATTGATCCAACCAACGGGCGCACTGCGGTTTTGATGGACGCGCCACCTGAAAAAAGTGACGATGTTGAACCCTTCGTTCGGGTTGCAGAATACCTCCGATCGGTTGGTCTGAGCGCGCCGGAAATCTATGCCGAAGATACCCGGTACGGTTTTCTGTTGCTGGAAGATCTGGGTGATGATCTTTTTGCGCGCGTCCTGAAAAAAGACCCGGGCAAAGAGCGTGAATTGTACCGGGCCGCCACCGACGTGCTGCTCCACCTGCATCGGGCGCCTTCTCTTGCCTTGCAGTCTTATGATCCGTCCCTGATGACGGAACTGGCTTCATTGGCTTTCACAAAGTATGCGGCCGGTATCCTGGGAACATGTGATGAAGACGCCCTGTCCCGGTTCGAGCACCGGTTCGCGGACATCCTGCATCGTGAAACATCCGGTTCGAAAGTCGTCATTCTCAGGGATTATCACGCGGAAAATCTGTTGTGGCTGCCGCAGCGCGAAGGCGTGAAGCGCGTCGGGTTGCTGGACTTTCAGTTGGCCATGCTGGGGCACCCGGCCTACGATCTGGTGTCTCTGCTACAGGATGTACGCCGAGATGTCTCGGCCGGGATCGAAATGCAGATGATCAACCACTACATCTCTGCGTCAGGTATGGACGACCATGATTTCCGCACGGCCTACAGTGTTTTGGGGGCCCAGAGAAACCTGCGTATCCTTGGCGTCTTCGCACGTCTGGCGACGGAATATGGCAAGCCTCACTATGTGGACATGATCCCGGCCGTCTGGGCACATCTGATGCGCGATCTGGATCACCCTGCCCTGGTTTCGGTGGCGTCCCTGCTGCACGAGGCTTTGCCCAGACCCACACCGGAAAACCTTGCCAAGTTGAGAACGCAATGACCGGATCGCCATTTGCCGCAATGCTGTTCGCAGCCGGGTTCGGCACCCGTATGGGAGCGTTGACCAAAGACCGGCCCAAGCCATTGATCGAAGTGGCGGGGCGACCACTGATTGATCATGCGCTGGATCTTGTCGAAGATCTTGATCCCGTCCGTACCGTTGCCAACCTGCATTATCACGCTGATCAGCTCGCGGCGCATCTCGGCCCCAAAGGCGTTCTGCTGTCTCGGGAAGACGCTGAAATCCTGGAAACAGGTGGCGGATTGCGGGCGGCTTTGCCGATGCTGGGCACCGACCCCGTATTCACGTTGAACACGGACGCGATCTGGTCAGGGCCAAACCCGTTGACCCTGTTGCAGCAAGCCTGGGACCCGGGTCGTATGGATGCGCTGTTGATGTGTGTTCCGGTTGCGCGAACCGTTGGTCATATTGGATCGGGTGATTTCACCGCTGGAAAAGATGGACGGATCACGCGCGGTCCTGGTCTGGTTTACGGCGGGGCCCAGATCCTCAGGGCCCAGGGTTTGCATTCGTTCTCGCAAACAGCGTTTTCACTCAACCTGCTCTGGAACCAGATGCTTGATCAGGGTCGGCTTTTTGCGGTCGAATACCCGGGACGCTGGTGCGATGTAGGTCGTCCGGAAGGCATCGCGCTGGCCGAGGGTTTGCTGGCTGATGTTTGAATCCGGCACCCTGCCCCGTGTATTTGCCGTGCCTCCCGGTACGGATTTCCCCACGGCATTGGTCGATGGCCTGCGGCAGCGCTGTTCGGGCCCACCCGAAGCTTTGGCGCGGGTAGAGTTGATCCTGAACACACGACGCATGGAACGGCGCGTCCGCGATCTGTTCAATCAAGGGCCACCTTGCCTTCTGCCCCGTCTCTCGTTGGTGACGGACTTGGGTGAAGGGGTTGATCTGGCGCGGATCCCGCCTGCTATCCCGCCTCTGCGGCGGCGTCTTGAGTTGACTCAGCTTGTATCCAAACTGCTGGAACAACAGCCGGACCTTGCCGCCCGGTCATCGATCTTTGACCTGTCCGACAGTCTGGCCGCGCTGATTGACGAAATGCAGGGCGAAGGCGTATCGCCCGAAGCGATCCGGCAGCTGGACGTCAGCGACATGTCCGGACACTGGTCGCGGGCACAAGCCTTTATCGGCATCGCGGATCAATTCATCGACACCGGCGGACAGACGATGGATGCACAGGCCCGCCAGCGCCGCGTGGTCGAAAACCTGATCGCGCGATGGCAGATTGCCCCCCCGCAACACCCGGTCATTCTGGCGGGCTCTACCGGGTCCCGTGGCACCACCCTGATGTTGATGGAAGCCATCGCGCGCCTGCCGCAAGGGGCATTGGTGCTGCCCGGATTTGATTTCGACCAGCCGGACCACGTTTGGCAGGGGTTGGATGATGCGTTGACGTCTGAAGATCACCCACAATACCGTTTCCGCAAGTTGATGCGCGCGCTGGAACTTACACCGGGTCAGATCACCCCATGGACGGATTTATCGGCCCCCTTACCCTCGCGTAACCGCTTGATATCCCTAGCTTTACGTCCGGCACCCGTCACTGACGCCTGGATGACCGAAGGCCCCAGACTGTCCGATATTAAAGGCGCAACCGACGGCCTGACGCTGGTCGAGGCTCAATCGCCGCGCGCCGAGGCATTGGCCATCGCACTGCGCCTGCGGCAGGCGGCGGAAACAGGACAGACCGCCGCTCTGATCACGCCGGATCGCATGTTGACCCGCCAGGTCAGCGCCGCGCTGGATCGGTGGAACATCGTGCCGGACGACAGTGCGGGCCTGCCGCTGCAACTTTCCCCGCCGGGACGTTTTCTGCGCCATGTGGCCAACCTGTTCACACGCCGTCTGGAAGGCGAGGCGCTGCTGACCCTTTTGAAGCACCCGCTATGTCATGATGGCGGTGACCGCGGAATTCATTTGCTGCACACGCGTGACCTGGAACTTGACCTGCGCCGTCACGGCCCGCCCTTTCCTGACAGTGCAAGCCTTGCGGCTTTTGCAGTGCGCAAAGAGGCCCAGGAAAGCTGGGTGAAATGGGTCGTGCAGCATTTCTGCGACCAGCAGGTCACCAGTGAACTGCACCTCGCGGACTGGGTGGAGCGTTTGATGAAACTGGCCGAGGCGATCTCGGCCGGCAGCACGGGTGAAACGGGCACTCTGTGGGACAAAAACGCAGGCCAAAAGGCGCTGGGGGTGCTGAATTCTCTCAGCGCAGAGGCGCAGCATGGCGGCCTAATGACAGCCCATGACTTTGCCGATCTGCTGGGCGCTCTGCTTGCGGGTGAAGAGGTTCGTGACCGGGATGCGCCGCATCCGCACATCATGATCTGGGGCACGCTCGAGGCACGGGTGCAGGGCGCCGACCTGCTGATCCTTGGCGGGTTGAATGAAGGAAGTTGGCCAGAGGCGCCAACACCCGATCCCTGGTTGAACCGGCAGATGCGTGACAAAGCCGGCTTGTTGCTGCCCGAACGCCGGATCGGCCTGTCTGCGCATGACTTCCAGCAGGCCATCGGCGCACCCGAAGTGTGGTTGACCCGCGCGACCCGCTCGGATGATGCCGAGACGGTTCCGTCGCGCTGGCTGAACCGACTGACCAACCTGTTGCAGGGTTTGTCGGGTCAGGGTGGCCCCGAAGCTCTGACCAAAATGCGCGCTCAGGGCGAAAAATGGTTGAACTGGTCCGAGGCACTGGAAGATGCGCCGCCGATCGACCCCGCACCGCGTCCTTCTCCGCGCCCACCGGCCGCCGCGCGTCCGCGCCGTCTGTCTGTGACCGAGATAAAGAGGCTGATCCGCGATCCATACGCGATTTACGCCAAACATGTGCTTCGGCTGAAACCGCTAGATCCGCTTGTACAGGCCCCCGATGCCTTGCTGAGAGGAATTGTGATTCACGAAATCCTCGAGCATTTCATCAAGGACAGCGTCCTCGACAGTGCTTTGCTGACGCGGGACAATTTCCTGAAACGGGCGCATGCTCTGTTGGATCAACACGTCGCCTGGCCGACAGCCCGCAAACTGTGGCTGGCCCGGCTTGAGCGGATCGCGGATGATTTCCTCGGGGCAGAGCTCGCGCGCCGGAAGGATGGTGGCCCCGTGGCATTTGAGGCGGCGATGAAACTGGCGCTGCGCCCCCTGGATTTCACCATTGTCGGGCGCGCGGACAGAATCGATTGCAACAGCCGGGGCGCGTTGCGCATCATCGACTATAAAACCGGCGCACCACCGACGGAAAGCCAGCAATCCAAATTTGACAAGCAGTTGCTGATCGAGGCGGCAATGGCCGAGCAGGGCGGGATTGAGGGCCTTGACCCGACAAGCGTGGCCCAAGCCATCTTCATCGGTATGGGTGGCAGCTATAAGGAGGTTGCGGCGCCTTTGGACAAAGAACCGACCGACAAGGTTCTTGCCGAGCTGAAAGAGTTGATTTCCGCTTATTTAGAGCCTGATCAGGGGTTTTCGTCCCGTCGTATGCTGCACAAGGATACGGATATGGGTGATTATGATCACCTGGCGCGGTTCGGCGAATGGGACCGGACAGCGGAAACCTACCCCGAGGATCTGACATGAGCCCGCGCAACGACGCAACTGAACGGCAGGTACAGGCCGCGCGCCCCGATGCCTCGACCTGGCTGGCGGCCAATGCCGGGTCCGGCAAAACCCGGGTTCTGACCGACCGTGTGGCGCGTCTGCTGCTGGGCGGGGTCCAGCCTCAGCATATTCTGTGCCTGACCTACACCAAGGCCGCCGCCAGCGAGATGCAGAACAGGTTGTTCAAGCGCCTTGGCGAATGGGCCATGCTGGATGATACCCCCTTGTTGGAGGAGCTGACCGATCTGGGTGTACCCGGCGAAATCGGTTTGGACCGGTTGGCGCAAGCACGCACCCTGTTTGCCCGCGCCATCGAAACGCCGGGTGGTCTGAAAATCCAGACCATCCACTCGTTCTGCGCGTCATTGTTGCGACGCTTTCCGCTGGAGGCTGGCGTTAGCCCGCAGTTTACCGAAATGGAAGACCGCGCAGCAGCCTTGTTGCGAGAGGAAATTGTCGAAGATTTCGCCGCAGGCCCGCAGGCCGGGTTGATTGAAGATGTGGCCCGGTTCGTCACGGACACGGGGTTTGATAAACTGACCGCTGCGATCACGCAAAAACGCAGTCTTTTTGCGCAGCCGCTCGAATGGTCCGATCTGCTGCAACGCTTCGATCTGCCCGCCGGCTTTGACGAAACAGCGCTGCTTGCGCGGGTTTTTCTTGGCGGCGAAGTCGAACTCATCCAGTCCATACTGCCCGCTTTGACCGAAAGCGGAGGCAACAATGCCAAGGCCGCCGCAAAACTGGCCGCGTTCAACGAAGCCAGATTGATACATCTACCCATGTTGGAAAGCGTGTTTCTGACCGGGAAGGGCGCAAAGGAACCCTTCACGGCCAAACTCAACGCTTTTCCCACCAAACCCCTGCGCGAAGGTGCGCTGGCCGACCGGATGCCGCAGATCGAGGCCTTCATGCAGCGGATCGAAACCGCGCGTGAACAACGCCTGGCGCTGGTCGCAGCGCAGAAAACCGCGGTTCTGCACCGCTTTGCCGCAGCCTTCCTGCCGGAATATGAACGGCGCAAGCAGTTGCGCGGCTGGCTGGATTTCGACGACCTGATCCTGCGCGCACGGCAGGTGTTGAACGATCCGGCAGTGGCCGAATGGGTGCTGTACCGACTGGACGGTGGCATCGATCATATTCTTGTGGACGAAGCGCAAGACACCAGCCCCGATCAATGGGACGTGATCGAGAAACTGGCACAGGAATTCACCAGCGGGGAAGGGGCCCGATCCGGGGTCGAGCGCACGATATTCGTCGTCGGCGACAAGAAACAATCGATCTATTCCTTTCAGGGCGCCGATCCACAGGCCTTTGACAGAATGCAGGAAGAGTTTGGCCGGAAATTGGCTGAATCAGGCTCTAAACTGTGGGATTCGACGTTGGAGTACTCGTTCCGATCCTCTAGCGTGATCCTGAATCTGGTCGATATCCTGTTTGAAAACCGCTCTGATGCGGGGTTTCACAAGGACAGTCAGCACCGTGCTTTCAAGGCCGATCTGCCGGGTCGTGTTGATCTTTGGCCCGTCGTCGAAAAAGTAGCGGATGCCGAAGTCGGGGATTGGACCGACCCGGTCGATCGTCCGGGCGCACGGCATCACACCGTCATTCTGGCCGAGAAGGTCGCACAGTCGATCAAAGACATGATCGAACGGGGCGAGACGATCCCGGAAGATGGCAAATCCGGCCAATTCGTTCGTCAAAAAGTGCAGCCGGGGGATTTTCTGATCCTCGTGCAACGCCGCTCGGACCTGTTTGCCGAGATCATCCGTGCCTGCAAGGCGCTGCACCTGCCCATCGCCGGAGCAGATCGGCTGAAAGTGGGCGCTGAACTGGCGGTCAAGGATCTTGCGGCCTTGCTCAGCTTTCTGGCCACGCCCGAAGACAGCCTGTCCCTGGCGGCGGTTCTCAAGTCCCCCTTGTTCGGTTGGTCCGAACAGCAGCTTTTCGATCTGGCGCACCGTCGGAAGGAACAGTTCCTTTGGGCCGCACTGCGCAACCGCGCCGAAGAGTTTCCCGAAACCCTGTCCGTGCTGAATGATCTGCGCAGCCAGATCGACTTTCTGCGTCCCTATGATCTGATCGAACGTATCCTGACCCGCCATGACGGACGGCGCAAGCTGTTGGGGCGGTTGGGGGCAGAAGCCGAAGACGGCATCAACGCGCTGTTGTCCCAGGCTCTGGCCTATGAGCGAACGGATATCCCCAGCCTGACGGGATTTCTGGTCTGGATGCAGACTGACGATCTGGAAATCAAACGACAGATGACCGGCGTCGGCAACAGGATCCGGGTGATGACCGTTCATGGCTCAAAAGGGTTGGAGGCGCCGATCGTCATCCTGCCGGATACCGGCAAACGCCAGCCCCCGCGTGACCCCGAGATCATGTTGGCCGGCGGAACACCCTTGTGGAAAGTGTCGGCGGACGCGTCACCAAACCTGATCTCGCAGGCGCGGGAAGAGGCGCGCAACCGCGAGGAAAACGAACGGCTTCGGCTGCTGTATGTGGCTCTGACACGGGCGGAAAAGTGGTTGATCGTGGCGGCGGCAGGTGATTTGGGGAAAGACGGCAACAGCTGGTATCAGATGGTCGAGGCGGCGATGGATCGGGCCGGGGCCGCGCAGGTGCCGGGTACCGATATCCGCCGCCTGTCCCACGGGGATTGGAACGCGCCGCTCTTGATCGATCAACCGAACACTGTCGTTCAGCAAGTCGAATTGCCGGATATGTTCCAACATCCGGCACCGGATCCGGTTGCGCCTGCCGGCACGCTCAGCCCTTCGGACCTGGGTGGCCCTAAGGCGTTGCCCGGCGATGCCGGCCTGGATGAAGATGCGGCCAAACTGCGCGGAACCCGCCTGCACCTGTTGCTGGAACACCTTCCCGCGGCCGAGAAAGACCTTTGGCCAGAGCTTTGCGCGCGGTTGCTGCCCGATATGCACGAAACGGACCGGCACGAGATTTTGAACGAAGCCGTAACTGTGCTGACAGCGGAAGGTTTGCAGCCCGTCTTTGCACCTGACACGTTGGCCGAGGTGCCCATTACTGCCGCTCTGAACGGGCAGCGGATGCTTGGGGTTGTCGATCGTCTGATCTTGTCGGAATCGGAAGTGCATGTGATTGATTTCAAATCAAATGCCACCGTTCCAGACCGCGCGGAAGACTGCCCCGACGGCCTGCTGCGACAGATGGGGGCATACGCGCAGGCGCTGGCGCAGATCTATCCGGATCGCAGCATTCGTACCGCCATTCTGTGGACCCGCACGGCGCGGCTGATGTGGTTGCCACACGATCTTGTGACAGATGCTTTGGCCCGCACCCAGATATCTTGACCTTACCCGAAGCGGCACATACGTTCTGTTCCCAAGTTTACCCCATTCAGGAGACAGAATATGTCGACCGTAGCCGTTACCGACGACACCTTTGACGCCGAAGTCAAGAATTCGACCGTTCCCGTGGTCGTGGATTTCTGGGCCGAATGGTGCGGCCCCTGCAAGCAAATCGGCCCTGCGCTGGAAGAGCTGGCGGCCGAGTATGGCGACAAAGTCAAAATCGCCAAGGTCGATGTGGACAGCAACCCGAACTCAGCCGCCGCCATGGGTGTACGTGGCATCCCCGCGCTGTTCATCTTCAAGGACGGTCAGGTCGTTTCCAACCGCGCGGGCGCGGCGCCCAAAGCCGCCCTGCAAAGCTGGATCGACGAATCCATCTGATCTGGTCCTAACAGATTATCTCGAAGGCGCCTCAGATCGGGGCGCCTTTTCTATTGAAGACATCGGAGACACCAATGGCAAAAACGCGGGTCCTTGTGGAATTCGGGATGGGCACATCCCTGCGCCGGATGGACTATACTCAGGCGTCACTGCGGGCGATCAAGGATGCGCTTTGGCACAACTCGGTCAACATGGCGGAACTGTTCGGGTTTCCGAAAGAGGCGATGATCATTGATGCCGAAATAGGGGTTCAGCAGCCGGATCAGGTGGACACCGAAGCGTTGAAAGCTGTCTTTCCCTATGGTCACCCCAACATTACTGTCACCAAAGGCGGGCTGGACATCGCAAAGCCCCACAGTGACGGACACACGGTCATTGCCAACGCCGCCCTGATCGTTTCCTTCGACATGGAGCCTGCACAATGAGTGAAAAACGCATCATTCTGGAGATGGGAACAGGTAACGATCTTTACGGCCAGGACTATACCAAGGCAGCCCGCCGCGCGGTGCAGGATGCTTTGCACCATTCATCCATCACGTTGTTTTCAAAGCTGGGGATCGACCATTCCGAAATGCGCGTCAGCGTCACGATCGGCGTGCAGGATCCTGAACAGGTGGATTGCGATCTGGTTGCCTCGGATCTGCCGCGGGGCAGGGCCGAGGTTCGCGCAGTCAAAGGTGGGCTTGACGTTGTCGACGAAGAAGCGGGAGCGCGGCACGTGGTTGCAACTGCGGCGATCGAGGCGTTTCTGCCTGATCTTTCTGGAAAATACGTTCAGGGCTGAAAAAAGAAAAAGCCGCTCGGAAATCCGTGCGGCTGTCTCGAGTTGCTGATCTGCGGGAACATCAGAGATCGGCGATGTCTGCGCGGCTCAGGCCGATATCGTCAAGCTGGGCGTCGCTGAGTTCCGACAGGAGTTTGCGGGTTTTGCGGGATTCTTTCCATTCGACAACGGTGTTGACGACATTGGTGAACGCGTCCACTACGTGCAGGATGGTAGCTGCTCCGAGCGGCGCATGAATGTTAGCTGTGGTTGCCATGTGCGCGGTCCTTTGTGAAGAAACAGCCGACCCGTTGTCGGTTGTAAGCCTCATGTAGTTCTGCATGCCCGGACTCACAATTGCTGGTCTGGTAACCCCGGAATGCGTTTTTTGCATATCTTTTAGGCAATTGAAGAACGGGTTGCGCCAACCTGCGACCCAGCCCATATATACCGCCAGCGAAAACGGAGACGATCATGGCAGACAACGACTTTCCCGGTTGGCACGGCACGACGATCATTGGCGTCAAGAAGGACGGTCAGATCGTCATAGCCGGTGATGGGCAGGTCAGCCTGGGTCAAACCGTGATCAAGGGCACGGCTCGCAAGGTGCGTCGCCTGTCCCCCGGAGGGTCCGAAGTTGTCGCCGGCTTTGCCGGGTCGACGGCCGACGCCTTCACCTTGCTGGAACGGCTGGAGGCCAAGCTCGAGGCGACACCGGGCCAACTTGCCCGTGCTTCTGTGGAATTGGCCAAAGACTGGCGTACCGACAAATACCTGCAAAAGCTCGAGGCGATGCTGATCGTCACGGACGGCAAGGACATGTTCGTGATCACCGGGGCGGGTGACGTGCTGGAACCTGAACACAACGTGGCTGCCATCGGGTCCGGGGGCAATTTTGCCCTGGCCGCTGCCCGCGCGATGATGGACAGTGACAAGTCGGCGGAAGAGGTCGTGCGTCAGGCAATGGCCATCGCGGCCGATATCTGTGTCTATACCAATGGTAATCTGACGGTTGAGACGATCTCAGGCTAACAGCGCCGAGATCTCCTTGCCTTTCCAGCGGCGATGCATGCCGATCAGGCCAATGATCGCTGCGATGATCACGATGTAGTAGGGCACGCGGATATCGATGCTCATCAATCCGCCCCCGATCAGCGACATGATCCCGCCCGCAAGGCAGAACACGGCAGTGGTCACACCCATGACCCAGCCCTGATCCGCTTCGCTGACGCTGGAAGAGAACAGCCCAAGCATGGTGGGGTAGGCGATTCCGAACAGGAAATAGAAGAAAAAGACCGGCACATAACTGAACACGCCGCTTGGGCTGAAGGCGAACGCGAAACCGCAGATCACCATGACGATGAGTGACGTGTGGATTATCGCATGTTTGCTGAATTTCTCTTGCGCGGGTTTCACCAGGAACGTGCTGGAGAAGGCCAGCGCCACACCGATGACGACCATCGCCATACTGCCGCCGATGACTCCGTATCCGAAGGCGCTGGTCAGGAAATTGTCGACAAAGACGTAGAAGGTGACATTGGCGATCATGAAGAACGAATAGACCGGCAGGATCTTCAACACCATCGGATGACCACGCACCGCCATCAGGCTGTCTGTTATGTCACGGGGACGGAAGACAAAAGGCGCGCGATCCGTTCGGGTATCCTGGAAGAAAAACAGGACCAGAAAGATTGCAATCAGCACAAGGACAAATGCGCCGTAAAAAGGCGTTCTCAGCGTGGCGAAACCGCCCAGCAGGGCGGCGTCAGACAAGACCGCGCCGATGATCGGCCCGCCCACAAGGCCAAAGCTGACGCCTGTCACGATATAGCCCATGTTCCGGTCCCGGTCTGTCGCGTCGGTGCTACCGTCGATCATCGCCGCTTGCGCAATGGGTTGGTTGCCCGCAGTAAATCCGGTGATCGAACGCCCGACAATCAGCAGAAGGAGGCTGTTGAGATAAAGCGCGGCAATGGTCAGGGCATACCCGGCCAGAGCACCGCCCAGGCACACCAGCAAAGCGTTCTTGCGCCCGATCGAATCCGATACTTTCGAAACATAGACAACGCCCAGAAACCAAGACAGGAAAAAGCACCCGATCACGAGGCCGTAATAGAAATGCCTGCGCCCCTGGGGCGTGTTTTCGGGCAGAAACCCGGATTTCGTTTCCATGATCAGCGAGTTGATGATGGGAAAGACCAGCCCCTGTCCGATCAGATCCACAAACACCACAAACAGAAGGGTAATCTTGGCAATATTTGTCATGTCATACGCTCCTGACCCTCAAACCCTTGAAATCACTGTAGCAGAGGGTTCGCGCATTCCCCAAGCAAAGCATTTGCAAACCTGAGCCGGCATTGCTAACCAACGCGGCCATGAATACAGGCTTGGTTGTTTTCGCCCGCGCGGTGATTACCTAAGCCGCATGACACAAATGCCGACCGAAAGGACTGCCCTTTGACCGACCTGACCCCGCGCGAGATTGTCTCGGAACTGGATCGCTTCATCATCGGGCAGAAGGACGCCAAGCGTGCCGTGGCCGTCGCCCTGCGCAACCGCTGGCGCCGCAAGCAATTGCCGGACGACATCCGGGAAGAAGTCTATCCCAAGAACATCCTGATGATCGGCCCCACCGGCGTTGGCAAGACCGAAATCAGCCGCCGTCTGGCCAAACTGGCCCGCGCGCCGTTTGTCAAGGTCGAGGCCACCAAGTTCACCGAAGTCGGATATGTCGGTCGTGACGTGGAACAGATCGTGCGCGATCTGGCAGATGCGGCCATCCTGCAAACCCGCGAGTTCATGCGCGAAGACGTCAAGGCCAAGGCCCATCAGGCCGCCGAAGATCGGGTGATCGAAGCCATTGCAGGCGCAGATGCGCGCGAAGGCACGCGCGAGATGTTCCGCAAAAAGCTGAAAGCCGGCGAACTGGACGACACGGTGATCGAGCTGGAACTGTCCGATACCTCGAACCCGATGCCGATGTTCGACATTCCGGGGCAGCCGGGCGGTCAGATGGGCATGATGAATCTGGGCGACATTTTCGGCAAGGCCTTTGGCGGGCGGACCGTCAAGAAACGCATGACCGTCGCCGAAAGCTATGATGCGCTTATCGGGGAAGAGGCCGACAAGCTGCTGGATGATGAAACCGTCACCCGCACCGCGCTGGAATCCGTCGAACAGAACGGCATCGTATTTCTGGATGAGATCGACAAGGTTTGCGCCCGCTCTGACGCACGTGGCGGCGATGTCAGCCGCGAAGGCGTGCAGCGCGACCTTCTGCCCTTGATCGAGGGAACCACCGTCAGCACCAAGCACGGCCCGGTCAAAACGGATCATATCCTGTTCATCGCCTCGGGTGCGTTTCACATCGCCAAACCGTCGGATCTGTTGCCGGAATTGCAAGGGCGCCTGCCGATCCGCGTCGAACTGCGCGCCCTGACCGAAGAAGACTTCGTGCGCATCCTGACCGAAACCGACAATGCCCTGACCTTGCAATACACGGCGTTGATGGGCACCGAAGACGTGACCGTCAGCTTTACCGAGGACGGCATCGCGGCGTTGGCGAAGATTGCGGCTGACGTGAACCAGAGCATCGAAAACATCGGCGCGCGGCGGCTCTATACCGTCATGGAGCGGGTTTTCGAAGAACTGTCCTTCGCTGCACCGGACAAAGCCGGTTCAGAGATCACCGTTGATGCACAGTTCGTCAGCGACAATCTTGGTGAATTGACCAAGTCCTCTGATCTGAGCCGTTACGTTTTGTAACACGGCCAGCCGTTTTTTGCCGTTGTTTTGGTCTTGCCATGCTGGACGTCGCGCAGGAATAGGCTAGCGTGTGCACAAGTCACCCCGAGGTCTGGCCCGTGCTGCGATACTTCGTCATTCTGTTCATATCCTTTTCGCTCAGCGCCTGTGTCGACCGGACGGTGTCCGAGGTCGTGCCCGATGCCGTGAACATCGGAACACCTGAAACCATCTTCGCAAGCACGACCCGCGCGCGTGAGGTCGATGGATCCTATGGATTCCGACGCGGTGAAACGCTCAGGTTCCTGGAAACGACGGTTTCTATTCCACCCACGCACACTCCGGGTACGCTCCGCTTCTCCTACGCGAACCCGAATCCGCGGAAAGAATTCGTTCTGGCAGACGTGACCGAGTTGGATGGACCGCAGGGGCTGCGCAAACACCTGCGAGGACAGGATGACGTCACTATCTTTGTGCACGGCTACAATTCGACCCAGACCGAAACGATCTTCCGCGCGGCGCAGCTGACACATGACATCGGCCTCCCCGGATCAACGCTGGTGTATTCCTGGCCCAGCCGCGCGACGGGCTATGGATACGCCTATGATCTGGACAGTATGCTGTTCGCCCGCGACGGGTTGGAACAGACCATCCGCGAACTGAAAGCCATGGGTGTCAAACGCGTTATTCTGGTCGCGCATTCCATGGGCGGTGCGTTGACGATGGAGATGATGCGGCAAACCGAATTGCAGGAACCCGGCTGGGCCAAGCGAAACATCGAAGGGGTCGTTCTGATCTCGCCTGATCTTGATCTTGATCTGTTTCGCTCGCAGATGAAACGTATCGACAACCCCCCCGATCCGTTCATCGTAATGGTGTCGCAAAAGGACAAGATCCTGAACATCTCGGGCCGCTTGCGTGGCACGGATGAGGGCCAGCGGTTGGGGAACATCAGTTCGGTTGACTCGCTCGAGGAATTCCCGATCAGCGTGATCGACACGACTGCTTTCAACAGTGACGCGGCATCCTCGCATTTCGTTGCCGCGACCTCTCCGGCTTTGTTGTCGATCCTCAACTCGTTGCGGCGTGTCAACAATACCTTCGGGCGGGAAGACCGACCGGCCATTGATATTCTGGTGCCACCCAGCGAGCGCAATCCAGACGGGGCCACTGAAATTGTTCTGACGGAAACTGGGCAGGCACAGGTTACCACTCCGTGATGCGGTTCAAGCTGCGTCGGTATCTTCTGGACAATGCCACCTGGCTTGGCGCCGGCGTTCTTCTGACATTTTTATCCAGCTTCGGGCAGACATTCTTCATCTCGATCTTTGCCGGTGAAATCCGCGCGGAATTCGGCCTCGGCCACGGAGCGTGGGGTGGGCTATACACATTGGGCACAACCCTGTCGGCCATCGTGATGATTTGGGCCGGAGGGCTGACGGATATCTTTCGCGTCCGGGTGCTGGGTCCGGCGGTTCTGACCGGGTTGGCCCTGGCCGCCCTTGCCATGGCGCTGAATACCTGGCTGCTCCTGTTGCCAGTGGTGATTTTTCTGTTGCGCCTGCTGGGTCAGGGGATGAGCACACATCTGGCCGCGGTCGCCATGGCGCGGTGGTTTACGGTCACGCGGGGCAAGGCGCTTTCCATTGCATCCATCGGCTATGCCATCGGTGAGGCCCTGCTGCCCCTGATCTTCGTTGCAGCCATGGTTTACCTGGACTGGCGTTGGCTGTGGGTCGTCGCGGCAGGGATGACTGCCTTGGGAATACCCGTGTTGATGCGGCTGTTGCGCGAAGAACGAACACCGCAAAGCCTTGCCAGCGAATCCTCTGCCATTGGGATGCAGGGTCGCCACTGGAGCCGTCGCGACGCGCTGTTTGACCCCTTGTTCTGGTTCATGGTGCCCGCCGTGCTTGCGCCATCGGCATTCATAACCGCGTTTTTCTTCCATCAGGTCTATTTCGCCGAGGTCAAAGGCTGGCAGCATATCCAACTGGTCGCTCTGTTCCCGATCTTTACCGGAGTATCACTGCTGTCGATGTTTGCTGCGGGCTGGGCATTGGACAAATGGGGCACTGCGCGCATCATGCCATTCTATCAGCTTCCGATGGCGGTTGGGTTTGTGGTTTTGGGCATGACTGAATCAATCAGCGGCGCGACGATTGGGTTGGTGTTTCTTGGCCTGACGGTCGGAGCGAACAGCACGTTGCCCAGCGCGTTCTGGGCAGAATTCTATGGGACCCGGCATATCGGGGCCATCAAGGCGCTGGCTGCGGCTGTCATGGTACTGGGGTCAGCCATCGGCCCAGGTCTGACCGGCGTTCTGATTGACCTTGGTATCCCGCTGAGCATTCAGTTTTTCTGGATTGGCCTGCTCTTCGTGCTGGTATGCAGCCTTGTTTGGGTCGGTATTTCCCGCGCGCGTCGCGACCTTTAACGCACCCGCCTGAGATACACGTAATACGCCCCGTCTCCGCCGTGGCTTATATGAGCCGGCGTGACCTGCAACACCGCCTGGGCCAGCGGTGGGATCGACAACCAGTGAGGAACCTGATTTCGCAGAACACCGCGCGGCGTCGGAATCGGACCGGGCTCGTCCCGATCCTTGCCTTTGCCGGTCACGACCAAAACCAGACGCTTACCCTGTGCTTGCGCGCTCAGGATGAATCGGATCAGCGCCGGATGGGCCGAAGCCACCCGCATACCGTGCAGATCCAGCTTGCCTTCGGGTTTCAGCTTGCCGCGCTTCATCCGACCAAAGGCCTTGTTGTCCATCTGAACCGGTGCATTGCGCAACGCATCCGTCACCTTGGGCTTCAGGTCGTTCGGTTTCGGTTTCGACTGATGGGTCTGTCCAAGTTCGAATGCCTGAAAACGGGGTTTCGGAGTTTTCTTGGGCTTGGGTTTCGGCAAAGAGGTCGGATGGATCGTCTGCGGGATTTCCGGGTGCAGCCTCTCGGCCTGTTTGGCGACCTTGCGCCACAGCTCGATCTCTTCGCTTGTCAGTTTGCGCCGGTTCATCAGAATTCATCCGGCAGCAGGGCATAGGCACGCTGGATGGGCAGCAACAGCACCATCCGACCGGGATCCTTCAGCTTGCCCGCGGCCTGACCGGCTTCGTCCCCCGTTCCGAAAAAGATATCGGCCCGCTGCGCGCCTTTGATGGCCGCACCTGTATCCTGCGCGATCATCAGGCGGCGGATTGGTTCCTTGCCGTCCTTTTCCACCCACACCGGCGCACCCAATGGGGTATAGGCGGGATCAGCCGCAATGCTGCGCATCGTCGTGACAGATCGGTTCATGGCGCCCAGCGGCCCAAGCTCGGGCGCGACACGTGAAACTTCGCGGAAAAACACGTATGATGGGTTGTGGAACAGCAATTCCGCGCCAGCCTCGGGGTTCTTGCGCACCCAGGCGCGGATCATCTGCGCGCTGACCTCATGCGCGCCAAGAATGCCGCGCCGCACCAGTTCCACGCCAATTGACCTGTAGGGATGCCCGTTCGCACCGCCATACCCGACGCGCAAAGCGCCGCCATCCGGCAATCGAACGCGGCCCGAACCCTGGATTTGCAGAAAAAACAACTCTACGGGGTCATCGACCCAGGCAATCTCAAGCCCGCGGCCCTGCATGACATCACTGGTCAGGATTTCTCGCCGGCTCAGCCAGGGCCCCTCAGCGCGGGCCTCGGGCGGCATTTTGTAGATGGGATACTTGAAACGATCCGTCCGGGTACGCGCACCATCAAGTTCGGGTTCGAAATACCCCGTGAACAGGGCATCCTCACCATCCTCGACCAGAACAGGGCGAAAAAAGAGCTCAAAGAACGACCGTGCCGCTTCGGCATCATAGGTTCTTGCCACACCGCACAGGGCCCGCCAATCGGGATCCTTCAGATCCCCGCAGGTGTTCAGAAAAACTGACAGGGCTGCACCGTGGTCATCCTCGGCCCAGCCACGCAGATCATCGAACGACAGAATGGATCGCGTTGCCTCGGCCCCGGCAGCGCTGGCAGCGGTCATTGCACCCACCAGTAAAAGCGACCGGAGCGTGGCAATCATGCGTCCGTGGCAACAAGCAGCCAGTTCGGATCGTCCTTGCCCATCACACGGGCAAAGGTCCAGCTGTCCTTTTGGCGTTTCACGGTATTGGGGCTGCCTTCGACGATATCGCCACCGCGATCCCGCACGACCGATGTCAGTTCACCCACGAATTTCATGGTGATTTCGGCCTGATTGGTATCCTTGTCGAACTTCACATCCGTCAGGGTCGTCTCTCGGACACCGATAAACTCGGCCTCGATCGTCAGGCCCTGATCTTCTCGTGCGGCGACGCCCGCAACGAAGGATTCAAAAACTTCTTCCGACAGGAACGGTTGGATCTCGTCCAGGTTTCCCTTTTCATACCCCATCAGGATCATTTCATAGGCACCGCGCGCACCCTGAACAAACTCGGTGACGGAAAAACTGGGTTCAACGCGTTTCATCGCCGCCAGCGTCTGTGCCAGCTCGCTGTCTTCCGGGACATGGTCTGTGATGTCATGATCCGGGCCGCCTTCGATCACTTCGAAATCGCGGCGCGACTTATGCGCTTCGGGCTGCTGCTGCACAGGCGGTTTTTCAAAACCTTCACGTGTGCCCAATACGCTCTTGAGGCGCAGGATCAGGAAAACGGCAATTCCGGCCAGGACCAGCAACTGGATCATGGGTTCGTTCATTTCATCCTCTTTTCAGAACCGCGGCTTTGTATACGCGGCCTCATGCCACTATGTAGGTGACCGTAGGTGGCAAGTCCACAGCCCGGCCTAAGGGAAAGGATAACGCAAATGTATCTGTTCTTGGCATTTTTGTTGGTGCCCATCATCGAGATTGCGCTGTTTATTCAGGTTGGCGGGTTGATCGGCTTGTGGCCAACCCTTGCCATCGTAGTGCTGACGGCGGTTTTGGGCACTGTTTTGGTGCGGACACAAGGTCGCATGGCGTTGGGAAACCTGCAACGGTCGTTTGCCGAACTGGACGACCCGACCGAGCCGCTGGCTCATGGTGCGATGATCCTGTTGTCGGGCGCTTTGTTGCTTACACCGGGATTCTTTACTGATGCCATTGGATTTGCGTTGCTTGTTCCCGGCGTGCGGGTTGCGGTTTTCAGGTATCTCAGATCGAAAGTCACCATTACCCAGTTTCAGATGGGCCAAGGCCCCGGTTTTCAGTCTCGGGGAAATCCGTTCGATCAGGGTGACATCATAGATGGTGACTTTACCGAGGTCCGCCCAAAAAATGATCCGTCAAAGCCGTCTAAATGGGTGGAAGGCCCCCACCGGCATTGAGGTGCCGCGCCCAACTTGATAAGCAGTGGCGAATTTCATTTTTGGAGTAGATCCATGGCCGAAGAAAAAGCTGCAGAAAACACTGCGGCCAAAGCCGCCCCGCAAGTTCAGATGCGTGTTCTGGGGCAGTTCATCCGCGACATGTCCTTTGAGAACGTGATGGCCCAGAAGGGTGTTTCCGGTGACGTACAGCCCGAAATCGCGGTTCAGGTGAATCTGGATGCCAAGAAGCGCCCGGCTGACCACCAGTTCGAAGTGTCGATCAAGCTGAACCTGACATCCAAAGCCAAAGGTTTGGAAGACGTTCTGTTCCTGTGTGAGCTGGACTATTGCGGCCTGTTCCACGTGGAAGGTGTGCCGGAAGACCAATTGCACCCGTTCCTGATGATCGAATGCCCGCGGATGCTGTTCCCGTTCCTGCGCCGCATCGTCAGCGACATCACCCGCGACGGCGGTTTCCCACCGGTGAATCTGGACAATATCGATTTCGTCGCCCTGTACCGCAACGAACTGATGCGTCGTCAGGCCGAACAGTCCCAGAAGACAGATGCCTGAGGGTTTGGCCCGTGCCTGACAGGGTCAGGTGCGGGTCCATAGGGCATTGTCGCCCAGTTTTTCTATGAATGCATCATGTGCCGCGCGTTCATCCTCGGTAATACGAGACGGCAGTGGCGTTGCTCGTGGTGCCGGTCGCCAATCATCACCGCCGCCTGCCACGGATGATGCAGATGTTGACAGTCCAAAATCGGGCTGTCGTCCTCCGATCAGCTCAAGATAAACCTCGGCCAGGATTTCAGAGTCGAGCAACGCGCCGTGCAGCACACGGTTAGAGTTGTCGATATTGAAGCGACGGCAAAGCGCATCCAGTGAGGCCGGCGAACCGGGAAACCGTTTGCGCGCAATCGCCAGCGTATCCAGCGCCTGTTCCATCGGGATGAGCGGGGCACCCATCCATTTCAGTTCGGCATTCAGGAACTTCATGTCGAAAGATGCATTGTGGATCACCAGCCGCGCATCGCCGACGAATTCGCGAAAAGCGTGACCGATCTTGGCAAAAACCGGTTTGTCTTTCAGCGTCACTTCACCCTTTTCCGGCGGACGTGGGTTTTCCAACAGGTCCGGGCCGATGCCATGCACGCCAAATGCCTCTTCCGGCATCGAGCGTTCGGGGTTGATGTAGACGTGATACGTCTCACCCGTTGCGACGTGGTTCCACAGTTCAACGGCGCCGATTTCCACGATCCGATCACCGCTTTCAGGATCGAAACCCGTGGTTTCGGTGTCGAGTACAATTTCACGCATCTGCCATCCCCGCCCGTATCTGCCTGACCACATCCTGCACCTGCGCGCGGGCGTGGTCCAGAGTGTCGGTCACGATGACGTAATCCGACCGCGCGCATTTTTCTTCATTCGGCATCTGCTTGGCTCGGATTTGCTCGAACTGCGCCTCGGTCATTGTGCCCCGTTCCATGACACGCCGCTTTTGCTCGTCGGCCGGGATCGAAACACAAGCCACCGCGTCCATCGCCACGTCACCGCCCGTTTCAAACAAAAGCGGAATGTCGAAGACCAGGATGTCGTTTGTCGCGGCTTCACGAAATGCTGCGCGGTCAGCAGCGACCAGAGGGTGGACGATGGCTTCGATGGCCTTCAGCGCAGCAGGATCGGCCGCAATTATCTGTTTCAGCGCCTCCCGGTTGACCGCACCGTCCTGAATGGCCGACGGAAACAATCGTTCCATGGGGCCAACGGCCGCGCCCCCCCTGGAATACAGGCGATGCACCGCCGCGTCCGCATCCCACAAGGCACAACCTTCTTCGACGAACATCTGCGCCGTTGTGCTTTTCCCCATGCCGATGGAACCGGTCAGGCCAAGCGCAAAACTCATGACAAGGCCGCCGCACGTGCATCAGCATCAACTTCGGGGCGCACGCCGAACCAGCGTTCAAAACCGGGCACTGCCTGATGCAACAACATGCCCAGCCCATCGACTGCGGTGCATCCAGCCTGTTCAGCGGTTTGCAACAGGCGGGTTTTCAATGGCGCATAAACCAGATCCGTCACCACGGCACCGGGCTGCAACCCATCAAGCGGAACCCGCAATTCCGGTTGGCCCTGCATGCCCAACGAGGTGGTGTTCACCACGAGTTCTGCGTTTTCGATGACATTTCCGGCCTGAACCCAATCCACCACGCGGATACGTTGACCGAATTCCTCTTTCAGATGATCCGCACGGGCGCGGGTTCGGTTGGTCAGCAGGATTTCCGGAACACCCGCGTCAGACAATGCCTGCAACACGGCGCGCGCGGCCCCTCCGGCCCCGAAGACAACAGCCGGTCCGTCCTTTGCATTCCAGTCCGGCGCACCGGTGCGAAGATTCTCCATGAACCCGTACCCGTCAGTGTTATCCGCGTGGATCGAGCCATCTTCACGAAACACCAGAGTGTTCGCCGCACCTATCACCGTCGCACGGTCAGACGCATGATCCGCGATCTTCAGGGCGGCTACCTTGTGGGGAACGGTCACATTGGCGCCGACAAAACCCGCCTTGGGCAGGGTGCGCAACACAATTTCCAGGTCGGCGGTGGCGACATCCATCGGGATGTAATGACCGGCAAGACCGTATGTCTTCAGCCAATGACCATGCAGTTTGGGGGATCGTGAGTGACCAATGGGATGTCCAATCACACCGGCCAAAGGAACCCGATAGTCCGTCATTGATCGATTACCCCTTTGACAGCCAGAAAGTTGAGCAGCTCCAACAGGGGCATACCCAAAACGTTAAAATAGTCGCCGTCAATGGTGGCGAACAGGCGGACACCTTCTTCCTCCAGCTTGTAGCCTCCGACGGCGTGGCGGATACTGTCCCAGTTTCGCGCCACGTAATCCTTCAGATAGGCGTCGGAACTGGCCCGCATCCGCAATCGTACCTGCCCCACATGCCGCCAGACCGGCTGAGCATTCTGATAGATCACCGCTGCGGACAAAAGCATGTGACGCTTGCCACGCATGGCTTTCAGCTGAGCCAACGCCTGTTCGGGGGTTTCCGGCTTTGACATCAGCTGACCGTCAAAATCCAGAACCTGATCGCATCCTAGGACTATGGCACCGGGGTTTTTGTCACTGACCTTCCGGGCCTTCATTTCTGCGAGTGTGTCGGCAATGTCCCGTGGAGATGCGTTTTCAGCCAGCAGAGCGCGTTTGGCCGTCTCTTCATCCACGCGCGCGGTTTGAACCACAAACGGTACGCCTGCATTTTCAAGCAGCTGCGCGCGAATGGCAGACCCGGAAGCAAGAAGAATGGGGACAGACATGTGGAAAACCCCGTGCGCAAATCATTGAGAGTTCAGGGGTGCTTTGTATGGTTTTCCAGTTGACACGCAACCCCGGGGATTTCGCGCCAGAGATCCCCGAGTCGCTCAAATCCCATCCCGTCCGGACAAGGATAAGTCAGTTTCTCTGGAAAAGCCCGATATCCCAAATTCTCCTACCAGTTATCCCCAAGTGGAACAAGGAATACTGATAATAAATAATTGATTTTAAATGATAAAAATATCCACCAACAGAATCACATGAAAAAATCCGTGTTCTGTCCACCTGGGGAAAACACTTGTGTAAAAAAGTAATCCACGGATTTTACTCACCCTACAAAACCATCATCCTTTTTCTTTTCTTATTTTTTTATTAGGGAGGGTCCCGAACAACGCCCGGAGCCGAAATGACCGATCTTCTGTTCACTTTGTACCCATGGGTGAAATCGCTCCATATCATGGCGGTGATTTCGTGGATGGCGGGCCTGTTCTATCTGCCCAGGTTGTTTGTCTATCACGTCGAAAAGGCACAGGCCGTAGAAGGCGCACAGGACATTTTCTTTGAAATGGAAGAAAAGCTGCTGCGTGTGATCATGAGACCGGCGATGATCGTTGCCTGGGTTTGTGGTTTGATCATGGTGTTTACGCCGGGCATCGTGGGATGGGACTGGAGCTGGCCCTGGGTCAAGGGCGCCGCCGTGATCGGCATGACATGGTTTCATCACTGGTTGATGGCGCGACGCAAGGATTTCCTGGAAGGGCGAAACACGCTCAGTGGGCGGCAGTTTCGCATGATGAACGAGGTCCCGACCGTTTTGATGGTTGCCATCGTTCTGGCGGTCGTTCTGAAGTTCTGAGGGCCTGTTTGACTCCGCCCCGCACTGCGCTTATGTAGGGATCAACACGCCCGTCCGGGCGGCGTATCTTCCATACTGAAATTCCACTTCGTGCCGCGCTGTCAGCGGTGAAGGTATATATCATGACAACCGAATCCCTGAATCTTGCTGATCTGAAAGCCAAAAGCCCCAAAGACCTTCTGGCGATGGCCGAAGAGCTGGAGATCGAAAACGCCTCGACCATGCGCAAGGGCGAGATGATGTTCCAGATCTTGCGTGAACGCGCAGATGAAGGCTGGACCGTTGGTGGCGATGGCGTGCTTGAAGTGCTTCAGGACGGTTTCGGCTTCCTGCGCTCGCCCGAGGCGAACTATCTGCCCGGCCCGGATGACATCTATGTCTCACCCGAGATGATCCGCCAGCACTCATTGCGGACAGGGGATACCGTGGAAGGCGAGATCAAAGCCCCGGATGAGAATGAGCGCTATTTCGCGCTGACGAAGGTGACCAAGATCAACTTCGAAGACCCGGAAAAGGCCAAGCACAAGATCCTGTTCGACAACCTGACGCCGCTTTATCCGGATGAGCGGCTGAAGATGGAAATCGAGGATCCGACCATCAAGGACAAGTCCGCACGGGTGATCGACCTGGTCGCGCCGATCGGCAAGGGCCAGCGGTCGTTGATCGTGGCGCCGCCGCGCACCGGTAAGACGGTGATCCTGCAAAACATCGCGCATTCGATCGAGCGCAACCACCCGGAATGCTACCTGATCGTCCTGCTGATCGACGAACGCCCGGAAGAAGTCACCGACATGCAGCGTTCAGTGAAGGGCGAGGTGGTATCTTCGACCTTTGATGAACCGGCGTCGCGTCACGTTGCCGTGTCGGAAATGGTGATCGAAAAAGCCAAGCGTCTGGTCGAACACAAACGAGATGTTGTTATCCTTCTCGACTCGATCACAAGACTTGGTAGGGCTTTTAACACCGTGGTCCCATCCTCGGGTAAAGTTCTGACCGGTGGTGTGGACGCAAACGCCCTGCAACGGCCCAAGCGGTTCTTTGGTGCGGCGCGGAACATCGAGGAAGGCGGATCGCTGACCATCATCGCAACCGCACTGATTGATACCGGCAGCCGGATGGACGAGGTCATCTTTGAAGAATTCAAAGGTACAGGCAACTCGGAAATCGTTCTGGATCGCAAGATCGCGGACAAGCGAGTGTTCCCGGCCATCGACATCCTCAAATCCGGCACGCGGAAAGAGGATCTTCTGGTCGACAAGGGTGATCTGGCCAAGACCTTCGTTCTGCGGCGTATCCTCAACCCGATGGGCACGACCGACGCAATCGAGTTCTTGTTGTCCAAGTTGAAGCAGACAAAGACAAACAGCGAATTCTTCGATTCCATGAACACCTGACATTGGTCTTTAACTCTAGCGAGGCCTTCGAATGGATACGATATTCGCCTTGGCCAGCGCGCAGGGCAAAGCCGGGGTGGCGGTCATCCGCCTCTCGGGTCCGGACTCCCATTCAGCAGCGGCGCGCCTGACGGGTGGAGCGCTGCCAAAGCGTGGCATGGTCCTGCGCACTCTGACCGATCATGGCGGAGCACGTTTGGACGACGGATTGGTCTTGACCTTCCAGGCTCCGGCCAGTTTTACCGGTGAGGACGTGGCCGAGCTTCAGATTCATGGAAGCACCGCCTCTGTCAACGCCGTTCTGCGCTGCCTGTCGGATACAGAAGGGTTGCGCATCGCTGAACCGGGTGAGTTCACACGCCGAGCGCTGGAAAACGGCAAGATGGACCTGACTCAGGTTGAAGGCCTGGCCGATCTAATCGATGCAGAAACGGAAGCACAACGGAAGCAGGCTCAGACCATTCTGGCGGGTGAGCTGGGCACATTGGCTGAACGGTGGCGTCGGGATTTGATACGGGCTGCGTCCCTGTTGGAGGCTGTCATCGATTTTGCTGATGAAGAAGTTCCAACCGATGTCACGCCGGAAGTGCGCGAGCTGATCCAGGGCGTCATGTCCGACCTTCATCGCGAGGCAGATGGAGTCAAGATTGCCGAGCGAATTCGTTCAGGGTTCGAGGTTGCGATCGTCGGCCTTCCAAATGCGGGAAAATCCACCCTTTTAAATGCCTTGGCAGGCCGTGAGGCGGCCATCACTTCGGAATTTGCCGGGACCACGCGCGATGTGATCGAAGTTCGAATGGATCTGGCTGGTTTACCGGTGACCTTGTTGGATACGGCAGGGCTGCGAGAGACCGAAAATCATGTCGAAAACCTGGGTATCGAGCTTGCGCGCAGCAGAGCAGAGGCCGCCGATCTTCGCGTTTTCCTGTCTGAAACACCGAAGGACCTGGGGGTGGAGATGCGGGAAGATGATATACATGTTTTGCCCAAAGCAGACCTTCGGGGGATCGGGGGAAAGGGTGTGTCAGGGAAAACAGGCCAGGGAATAGACGCATTAGTAGACGATATATCGTGTGTTCTGCGTCAGCGAACCACTACCCATGGTATTGCAACTCGGGAACGTCACCGCATTGCAATCACCAGAGCATTGGACTCACTCACATCTGCAATCTCGGTTCTGGAATCAGGCCCAGACCTGTATGATATCGCAGCAGAGGAGCTGAGAACCGCCATTCGCGCCCTTGAATCCCTGGTGGGCAGAATAGACGTGGAAACTCTGTTGGATGAAATCTTCTCCAGCTTCTGTTTGGGAAAATAAGGAGTGTTTCACGTGAAACATTCGAAGTTTGATGTCATCGTCATCGGCGCAGGTCATGCCGGAACCGAGGCCGCTCATGCATCAGCCAGAATGGGCGCTACAACGGCGTTGGTGACGCTGTCTGCAACGGACATTGGCGTCATGTCCTGCAATCCAGCGATTGGCGGTTTGGGGAAAGGCCATCTTGTGCGTGAGATCGACGCCTTGGATGGCGTCATGGGTTGCGTGGCGGATCAGGCCGGCATTCAGTTTCGATTATTGAACCGTCGAAAGGGGCCCGCCGTTCAGGGGCCGAGAGCGCAGGCGGATCGCGCCCTTTATCGTCTTGCTATGCAACAGGTAACGGAGAAGCAGGATAACCTGTCCGTCGTTGTTGGCGAGGTTGTCGATTTCCTGATGAACGGCGAAAAGGTTGCAGGTGTTGTTCTTTCTGATGGATCAGAACTTTCCGCCCGCGCCGTTATTCTGACGTCCGGTACGTTTCTAAGGGGCGTCATCCATATCGGTGACGTGTCTCGCCCAGGCGGGAGAATGGGGGATCGGCCCTCCATCAAATTGGCTGAGCGGTTGGATGGATACGATCTTCCTATGGGGCGATTGAAAACCGGCACACCGCCGCGTCTGGACGGGCGGAGCATTGATTGGTCCGATCTTGAAAGGCAGGACGGCGACGATGAGCCAACCCTGTTTTCTTTCATGTCGAAATCCGTTGTCGCGCCCCAGATTTCTTGCGGAATTACACATACAAATGCGCGAACGCATGAGATCATTGCGGAAAATCTTTCGAAATCTGCCATGTATGGCGGTCACATCGATGGGGTAGGCCCGCGTTATTGCCCTTCGATCGAAGACAAGATCGTACGCTTCGCCGACAAGGAATCGCATCAAATCTTCCTTGAACCCGAAGGGATCAACGACCACACAATCTATCCGAACGGCATATCGACATCTCTGCCCCAGGATGTTCAGCTGGACTATGTGCGGTCAATCAAAGGCTTGGAAAATGCAGAAATTCTGCAACCGGGATATGCAATCGAATACGACTATGTTGATCCGCGTGTCCTGAGCGCTTCTTTATCCTTGCCGGCTGTTCCCGGACTATATCTAGCGGGACAGATAAATGGGACCACAGGATATGAGGAAGCCGCGGCTCAGGGCATGGTGGCGGGCCTCAACGCGGCGTTGGAGACCCAAGGGCGGGAGCCCATCCATTTTACACGATCCGACAGTTATGTTGGCGTAATGATCGACGATTTGACAACTCGAGGGGTTGCCGAACCTTACCGCATGTTCACGTCGCGCGCGGAGTTCCGGCTATCTCTGCGTGCCGACAATGCTGATCAACGGTTGACACCGCTTGGTTTGGAGTTGGGGTGCGTCGGAGAAGGGCGCAAGATTCAGTTCGAAGATAAAATGAACCAACTTGAGAGTGTGAAGTTAAAGCTGACGGAACGCACTTACACACCCAAGGAAGTTCTCGCTGCCGGTATAAACGTTAATCAGGACGGAAACCGTAGAGATGGGATGGCAATTCTGGCATTCCCTGATACCTCGTTTGAAGATTTGTTGCCTCTCGTTCCTGATTTGCAGGACGTCGACCCAAAAATCAGGCTCCAGATCGAGCGGGACGCCTTGTATGCCAACTACATTGCCAGACAAAAGCGGGATGTCGAAGCAATGAAGCGGGATGAATCCTATGTCATCCCGCTTGAGTTCGACTATTTTGCCTTGGACGGCCTGTCGTCGGAGATGAAACAGAAGCTGTCGCAAGCGAAGCCAGCCAATATCGCTCAGGCAAGCCGTGTCGAGGGCGTTACTCCGGCAGCGCTGACGCTTGTTCTGGCAAAACTACGCCGGGATCAAAGAGCTCGTCAGGCATGAAGGTTGATTTTTCGAAGTTTGAAGACCTGAATGTTTCACGTGAAACATTCGAGCGCCTCGTGACCTATGTTGATCTGGTGAAGCGTTGGAATTCTAAGATCAACCTCGTGTCTAAGAACAGTTTGGAGCATATCTGGGACCGGCATATTCTTGATTCCGTGCAAGTCTATCGGTGCGCTGACAGGTTTGATACTTGGGTGGACCTTGGAAGCGGAGGCGGATTCCCTGGTATGGTCTGCGCCATCATCGCTGCGGAAGAAAACCCAGGCGCCGCATTCAATATGATCGAGAGCGACCAGCGGAAATCGGCTTTCTTACGTAGCGTTGCGCGGGAATGCGGCATAAATTGTACGGTGATTTCAAAAAGGATTGAATCGGTTGATCCTTTGGCTGCAAGCATTATTTCCGCTCGAGCGCTGGCTGACTTGCGCACCCTGTTGTCCTTTTGTGACAGGCATTTACACACCAGCGGGACAGCGTTGTTGCCCAAAGGCGCAAATTGGAAAAAAGAGCTGGACGACGCACGTGAGGAATGGAATTTCGAAGCTGAGGCGATTACAAGTTTAACTGAACCTCAAGCCGTTATCCTTAAGATAAATGGAGTATCACGTGGTTGATTTGTCTCGACCTTCAGGGCCTCGGATAATTGCTGTTGCCAATCAGAAGGGCGGGGTCGGAAAAACAACCACAGCAATCAACCTTGCAGCGGGTTTGGCTGAATCCGGGTGTCGGGTCCTAGTGGTTGACCTTGACCCGCAGGGGAACGCTTCTACGGGTTTGGGTGTCGAAGATCGAGACTGGACAACTTATGATCTGATCCTTGACGACGCACCATTGGAGGCCGTCGTTCAGGAGACGGAAATCGAAGGTCTTTTCGTTGTTCCGGCGACCGTTGATCTGAGTTCCGCCGATATTGAACTGATCTCCAACGAAAAACGCAGCTATCTTTTGCATGATGCTTTGAGGCAGCCAGCCATAGATGCGTTTGAACTGGATTTTGTGCTTATCGACTGCCCGCCGTCCTTAAACTTGCTGACCGTGAATGCTATGGTTGCTTCGCATTCGGTGCTGGTGCCGCTGCAGAGCGAGTTCTTTGCCCTTGAAGGGCTTTCACAACTGATGCTCACGATTCGAGAGGTCCGCCAAACGGCTAACCCGGATCTGAGAATCGAAGGTATTGTGTTGACCATGTATGACAACCGCAACAACTTGTCCCGTCAGGTTGAAAAGGACGCGCGTGACAATCTGGGTGAGATGGTCTTTAAAACGAAAATACCCAGAAATGTGCGGGTCAGCGAAGCGCCGTCATATGCGCTGCCTGTTTTGCAATATGACTCGGGATCGCTTGGGGCCATGGCCTACCGGCATCTTGCTCGTGAGATCTTGCACAAGAACAATAAGACCGCTGCCTGAGCGGGAACGAGGAGGGCGACATGAGCGCCAAGAAAGCAAAGTCCAGAGGTTTGGGGCGGGGGTTGTCTGCCCTTATGGCGGATGTGAATCCTGAATCAGAAGGCCGGATTTCAACGGATGCACGCAGACCGGATCTGAAAGTCCCGATTGAAAAGCTGAAAGCCAACCCCAACCAGCCGCGCCGGACATTCATGCCCGAGCAGTTGGACGAGCTGGCAGCGTCGGTCAAGGAAAAAGGTATCATTCAGCCGTTGATTGTTCGCGCGACGGGGTCCGATGAATACGAAATCGTCGCGGGAGAACGCCGTTGGCGTGCGGCGCAGATGGCGCAGTTGCATGATATCCCGGTTATTGTACGTGATTTTGATGATACGGAAGTGTTGGAAGTTGCGATTATCGAAAACATCCAACGCGCGGATCTGAACGCGGTGGAAGAGGCCGCCGGCTACAAGCAGTTGATGGACCGGTTTGGTCATACACAGGAAAAGCTTGCCGAGGCCCTGGGCAAAAGCCGCAGCCACATCGCAAATCTTTTGCGGCTTCTGTCCTTGCCGTTGGATGTGCAAACCCTTGTTATTGAAGGTAAATTGTCTGCGGGGCACGCCAGGGCACTGATTACGGCGGAAAATCCGTCGGAACTTGCGAAACAGATCGTCAAGGATGGCTTGTCGGTGCGCGCAACCGAGGCTTTGGTCAAAAAACAGCAGCAAGGCAGCGCCGAGCGTTCTGCACCCCGCTCTAGAAATCTGGATGCTGGAAAGGATGCAGACACACGTGCCTTGGAAAAAGACCTGTCCGCGATCCTGGCGATGAAAGTGTCAATCAATCACAAGGCCGGAACGGAAACGGGACAAGTTGTTCTGACCTACGAAAATCTGGATCAGCTGGACGACTTGTGCGCCAAGCTCAGCCGTTAGGACGTGACCAGATAAAGATCATGACACCGCCCAGCACAACCGCCTGAATGATCAACACGAAAAGCGGTGCTGACAACAAAACAGAGAGTCCGAAAACGGCGGCGATCGAGACGGTTGCCGCCTTTTTTGCGGCTGGTCGAATGGCGCCGGAGCTTTGCCAATCAAGAATCAGTGGCCCAAAAAGGTTATGGGTCACAAGCCAATTGTGCAGCCGCGAGGATGAGCGGGCGAAGAAAAACGCGGCAAGCAGAAGAAAAGGCACCGTAGGAAGAAGGGGCAGGACAACCCCAACAGCCGCCATGGCAACACAAAGCAATCCCAGTCCGGCCCAAAGATACTGCATGCTCAGTCCAACAGCTCCCGGATGACCGCGTTCAATACGGCGCGCCCGTCTAATGTGGCGATGAGGCGCCCGTTGCTGCGCCGAACCATGTTGATGTCGGTCAGATGAATTATGGTTTCAGAGGGAAGAGAGCGGCCAGACAAAGTTTGCCACCTGTCCATATCTAGTCCCTCAGTAATTCTCATACCCATCATAAGGTATTCATTTGCCTGATCTTCAAGGGGCAACGTGCTGCGGTTCTTTTCACCATTGCCTTGATTGGCGGCATCAAGCCAACGCTGGGGGTTCAGATAGGTTTCGGTCGCGTATTTCTGACCATTCAGGGTAATCCTCCCATGGGCGCCGGGGCCGATGCCCACATAATCGCCGTATCGCCAGTAAATCAGGTTGTGCTGCGATTCTGCGCCCGGTCGGGCATGGTTCGAAACTTCATAGGCCGGCAAGCCATGTGCTTCGCAGATTTCCTGCGTGGCCAGATACATGTCGGCGGCACTGTCATCTTCGGGCAAGCCGCGTAACTTACCGACGGCGTATCGATCCCCAAAGGCCGTCCCGTCTTCGATCGTCAATTGATAGAGCGACAGGTGGTCGATGGCCATCGATAGCGCTTGGGTCAGTTCCTCTTGCCAGGCGTCCAATGTCTGGTGTTGGCGCGCATAGATCAGGTCAAAGCTGACCCGGTTGAAACAGTTGCGGGCGATGTCAAAGGCAGCGCGGGCCTCTGCCACGGTGTGGATGCGGCCCAGCCGCCTCAGGTCTTCGTCATTCATCGCCTGAATGCCCATCGAAACCCGGTTCACGCCTGCATCGCGATAGGCGGCGAACCGCCCGGCCTCGACCGAACCGGGGTTGGCCTCGAGGGTGATTTCCATGCTATTGGCGGGTCGCCACAGGGCGCGGGCGGTGTCGATCACGGCGGCGACAGTTTCGGGCGCCATCAGTGATGGGGTGCCGCCGCCAAAGAAGATCGTGTTCAGAACCCGATCGGGCGTTTCGGCAGCGGATCGGTGAAGCTCGGACAAATAGGCGTCAAGCCATTGTTTCTGATCAATATTTTTGGCAACATGGCTGTTGAAGTCGCAATAGGGGCATTTGGCCTCGCAAAAGGGCCAATGCACGTACAGGCCAAAGCCCCCGTTGCGCCAATCATCCGCCAAAGCAGCCTTTCACGAACATTTCCACCGCGCGACCACGATGGCTGATCTTGTTCTTTTCCCAGCGATCCATCTCGGCAAAGGTAATGTCGTAGCCGTCGGGGACAAACATCGGGTCATAGCCGAACCCATCCTTGCCGCGGATCGGCCAGACCAGATGACCGGGCGCGACGCCTTCGAACACCTCGTCGTGCCCGTCGGGCCAGGCCAGAACCAATGTGCAGCGGAATTGGGCCGTGCGGGGGTGCGGTGCGTTTTTTGCTTCGAGCTCATCTTGGGCGCGGGTCATGGCCATCAGAAAATCGCGGCCATTTCCGGTTTCGGCCCAATCAGCCGTGTACACGCCCGGCGCTCCGTTCAGCGCGTCGATGGTGATCCCGGAATCGTCCGACAGGGCGGGCAGTCCGGTGGCCTGTGCGGCGGCGTGAGCCTTTATCCGGGCGTTGCCGACAAATGTGTCCTCGGTCTCTTCCGGCTCGGGCAGGTCCATCTCGGCCGCGCCCACGACCGTCACGCCAAAGGGCTCGAGCAGATGCGCCATCTCCTCAAGCTTGCCTTTGTTGTGGGTGGCGACCAGCAACCTGTCGCCGTCGAACTTGCGGGTCATGCGGTGGCGGCCTTTTGCGCGGCCGCCAGTTCGGACACGCCTTTTTCCGCCAGATCCATCAGTTGATCCATTTGGGCGCGGCTGAAGACCGAGCCTTCGGCGCTCATCTGCACTTCGATCAGTTTGCCGGATCCGGTCATGATGAAGTTGCCATCTACGCCCGCTTCGCTATCTTCGGGGTAATCAAGGTCCAGCACCGGCTGACCTGCATAAATGCCACAGGACACAGCCGCGACCGGATCAACCAGCGGGTCCGAGATCACGTCGCCGGTCTTCATCAGCTTGTTCACCGCCAGACGCAGCGCGACCCAGCCGCCGGTGATTGACGCGCAGCGGGTGCCGCCATCGGCCTGGATCACATCACAGTCCACGGTGATCTGACGCTCGCCCAGAGCAACCCGATCCACGCCGGCGCGCAGGGCGCGGCCGATCAGGCGCTGGATTTCGACCGTGCGGCCCCCTTGTTTGCCCGCGGCCGCCTCGCGCCGCATCCGCGTATTGGTGGCACGGGGCAGCATGCCGTATTCGGCTGTGACCCATCCCAGGCCCGAGCCCTTGATAAACGGCGGCACGCGATCTTCGATCGTAGCGGTGCACAGAACATGCGTGTCGCCCATTCTGATCAGGCAGGAACCTTCGGCATGTTTCGTGACTCCCGTCTCGATTGAAACGGCGCGCATTTCACTTAAATCTCTTCCAGAGGGTCGCATCGGAATTCCTTTGTTTGCTGGGTTGGGGATAACGCCCCGCAGCGTTACGATGCAACCCCGATTGACCTTTCATTTGCCTGCTATTTAATGACAAACGAGCAGGGGAACACGGATGAGCGAAGCGAGCAAGATTCTGGACGAGATGAACGACCGGTCACGCGAAGTGTTCCGGCTGATTGTCGAGAGCTATCTGGAAAGCGGAGAGCCTGTCGGCAGCCGTACTTTGACGCGTACGTTGTCAGAAAAAGTCAGCGCTGCAACTGTCCGCAATGTGATGCAGGATCTGGAGTTTCTGGGCCTTCTGGATAGCCCCCATGTCAGCGCCGGCCGAATCCCGACGCAGCAAGGCCTGCGAATGTTTGTGGACGGATTGCTTGAGGTCGGCGACCTGGGTGCCGATGACCGGCAGAAACTGGAGCAGACATTAGGCTCTAACACGGGTGATGTTGGTGGAATGCTGGACCGTGTCGGCTCTGCCTTGTCAAACGTGACACAAGGGGCCTCGCTGGTTCTGACGCCCAAGCATGAATCGGAAATCAAACATATCGAATTTGTTTCTCTGGGCCATGATCGGGCTTTGGTGGTTTTGGTTTTCTCGGACGGACATGTAGAAAACCGGCTGTTCACGCCGCCACCTGGGCAAACGCCCAGTTCCATGCGCGAGGCCGCGAATTTCCTGAACGCACTCATCGAGGGGCGGACACTCAGCGAAGTGCGGCGGCAAATGCAGACGCAGATCGATGCGCGCAAGCAGGAAATCGACACTCTGGCGCGTGAGATGGTCGAAAGCGGAATGGCCGTTTGGGACGGAGACGGAAGCGACTCGGCCCGTTTGATCGTGCGCGGGCGCGCGAATCTTTTGAACGAACCCGGTCAGGCCGAGGAACTTGACCGCATCCGCACCCTGTTCGATGACCTTGAGCGCAAGCGAGACATCGCCGAATTCCTTGAATTGACCGAAGAAGGCGAGGGTGTGCGCATTTTTATCGGGTCTGAGAACAAACTTTTCTCACTTTCGGGTTCCTCTTTGGTGGTGTCTCCTTATATGAACGCTGATCGAAAGATAATCGGTGCGGTGGGGGTTATCGGACCCACACGTCTGAATTATGGGCGGATCGTACCGATCGTGGATTATACGGCGCAACTGGTCGGCAAGCTGATATCCGACCGGAGCTAGAGGGTAAAAGATGGCAGAGCCGAAGAACGAAGATTTTCTGGACGATATCGCAACCGCCGAGGCCGAAGAACTGGCCGAAGAGCTGATGGATATCAGCGAAGAAGAACTGGAACTGGACGCGCTGCGGGCCGAACGGGATGACTATAAAGACAAGTTCATGCGCGCGCTGGCGGATGCCGAAAACATGCGCAAGCGCAGCGACAAGGCGCGCCGCGATGCGGAACAGTATGGCGGGTCCAAGCTGGCCCGCGATATGCTGCCCGTCTATGACAACATGAAACGCGCCCTTGAAGCTGCGACGGATGAGCAGAAAGAAGTGGCTGCTGGTTTGCTGGAAGGCGTCGAATTGACCATGCGCGCTTTGAAGGATGTGTTCCAGAAGCACGGAATCGAAGTGATCACACCCGAAGTGGGCGACCGGTTTGATCCGAACGTGCATGAGGCCATGTTCGAGGCGCCTGTTCCAGGAACCAAGGCAGGAGACATCATTCAGGTGTCCGCCGAAGGGTTTATGTTGCACGATCGCCTGCTGCGCCCGGCACAGGTGGGCGTGTCGTCAACCCCGGCCAGCTGATACGCGCCCAAGGGCACGGCCTTCGGGGAGAGTATTTGGGAAAAGATGAAGGGGCGGTCAGGATCTGGCCGCCTCTTTCAGTTTGTAGATCAGATCGAGGGCTTCGCGCGGGGTCAGCTCGTCCGGCAGGATCTGGTCCAGCATATCGGTGACGGGCGACGCTTTCGGGACCGGCGGCGGGGGCGGTGCGGCGGAAAACAGCGGCAGATCGTCGATCAGCGCCTTCTGCTTGCCGCCCTCACGTTCCGTTTTCTCCAACTGGTCCAGAACCACGCGGGCGCGTTCGACCACGGATGCGGGCAGCCCGGCCAATTGCGCGACCTGCACGCCATAGGACCGGTCGGCGGCGCCCTTGTGGACCTCGTGCAGGAAGATCACCTCGCCGTCCCATTCCTTGACCGCGACGGTGGCGTTTTCGACGCCCTCCAGCTTGCCGGCCAGCGCGGTCAGCTCGTGGTAATGCGTGGCAAACAGCGCGCGGCAGCGGTTGGCGGCGTGCAGATGTTCCAGCGTGGCCCAGGCGATGGACAGGCCGTCATAGGTGGCGGTGCCACGCCCGATTTCGTCGAGGATCACCAGCGCCCGGTCATCGGCCTGGTTGAGGATGGCCGCGGTTTCCACCATCTCGACCATGAATGTCGACCGGCCCCTTGCCAGATCGTCAGAGGCGCCCACGCGGCTGAAAAGCTGGCTGACCACGCCGATATGAGCTTGCTCGGCCGGGACGTAGCTGCCCATCTGGGCCAACAGGGCGATCAGCGCATTCTGGCGCAGGAAGGTCGACTTACCGGCCATGTTGGGGCCGGTCAGCAACCAGATGGCAGCGCCGTCCTCTGCGCTGAGGTCGCAGTCATTGGCGATGAAGGCATCACCGTTTTGCTGGCGCAGCGCGTGCTCTACCACCGGATGCCGACCGCCCTGAACACTGAACGCCCGGGAGGCGTCTACCTGTGGTCTGCACCAGTTTTCTCCGCGGGCCAGATCTGCCAGCGCGGTGGTCTGATCCAGTTCGGCCAGCCCTCGGGCGGCTTGATTAAGTCGCGCAGCGAAGCTCAAAATCTCATCAGAAAGCCTTTGATAGAGCCTTTTTTCGATCTCAAGAGCCAGGTTGCCGGCGTTCAGGATGCGGGTTTCGATCTCGCTGAGCTCAACCGTGGTGAACCGCACCTGGTTGGCGGTGGTCTGGCGGTGGATATAGGTCTCGCTGAAGGGCGGGTTCAGCATCTTTTCGGCATGGGTGGCCGTGGTTTCGATGAAATAGCCCAGCACGTTGTTGTGCTTAATTTTCAGCGAGGCGATGCCGGTGTGTTCGGCGTATTTCTGCTGAAACCCGGCAATGACCGAGCGGCCTTCGTCCCGCAGCGTGCGGGCCTCGTCCAGTTCGGCGTCAAAGCCCGGCGCGATGAAGCCGCCATCGCGCGCCAGCAGCGGCGGGTCGGCGACCAGCGCCTGATCCAGCAGGTCGAGCAGATCGTCGAATCCCACAAGGTTCTGCACCGCAGTCGCCAGCAGCACCGGCAGGTCTTGACCTTCGCAAATCCCGGCGATCGCTGCGGCTTGGGTCAGCCCGTTGCGGATGGCGGCCAAGTCGCGCGGGCCGCCTCGGTCCAGCGACAGGCGCGACAAGGCCCGGTCCAGATCGGGCGTCTTGCGGAGCGCCTCGCGCAGATCGGCGGTGATCAGGCTGTCCTGGGCGGCAAAATCGACCGCGTCCAGCCGCGCGTGGATGACATCCAGATTGCGCGAGGGGCTGGACAGGCGTTGTTCCAGCAGGCGCGCACCGCCCGGGGTTACGGTCCGGTCCACCACCGACAGCAGCGATCCGGCCCGCCCGCCCGACAAAGATCGTGTCAGTTCAAGGTTGCGGCGGGTGGCCGCGTCGATCTGCACGACGCGATCTTCGGATTCTTTCAGCGGCGTTTGCAACAGGGGCAATTTGCCCTTCTGTGTGATCTCCAGATAATCAATCAGCGCGCCCATCGCGGACACTTCGGCGCGTCCAAAGCTTCCGAACGCGTCCAGCGCGCCCACGTGAAACAACCCGCAGATGCGTTTTTCAGCCGCCGTGCTGTCAAAACTGGCCCGTCCGACAGGGGTGAGAGAAATACCCAAATCGCGGACCGGCTCATTCAGTTTTTCCTGCACGCTGTCTGCCACGATCAGTTCCGACGGGGCCAGCCGGGCCAGCTCGGGGCTCAGCCGGACCGAGGTCAGCGGCATCACGTGAAACGCCCCGGTCGATATGTCCGCCCAGGCCAGTGCGGCCTCGTCGCGCACCTCGGCATAGGCGGCCAGAAAGTTGTGGCGGCGCGCCTCCAACAGCGCGTCCTCGGTCAGGGTGCCGGGGGTGACAAGGCGCACCACATCGCGCTTTACCACCGATTTAGAGCCTCTTTTCTTGGCCTCGGCCGGGCTTTCCATCTGTTCGCAGACGGCGACGCGAAAGCCCTTGCGGATCAACGTCAGCAGATAGCCTTCGGCCGAATGCACCGGCACGCCGCACATGGGGATGTCTTCGCCATTGTGCTTGCCGCGCTTGGTCAGGGCGATGTCCAGCGCCTCGGCGGCGTTCACGGCGTCTTCAAAGAACATCTCGTAGAAATCGCCCATGCGGTAAAACAGCAGGGCATCCGCGTGGGCCTCTTTGATTTCCAGGTATTGCGCCATCATCGGCGTGACGTTGGACAAGGCTGCTCCCCTCTGGCGTATTCCGGCGCGACCTTACAAACCCGGCCCCTGCGACGAAAGGTGAAAACGTATTGTCGTTGAGACGCGCCTTTGCCTGCGCTATGAGGCAAAAGCCCAACAGATGTAAAGAAACGACATATCCGATGCCTAAAGCGAAGATCACCAAAGAAGAGGCGCTGGCCTTTCACCTCGACCCGACCCCCGGCAAGTGGGAGGTGCAGGCCACCGTCCCGATGACCACGCAGCGGGATCTGTCATTGGCCTACAGCCCGGGTGTGGCTGTCCCATGTGAAGCCATCGCCGAGGCGCCGGAAACCGCATATGACTATACCAACAAGGGTAATCTGGTCGCTGTGATCTCGAACGGAACGGCGGTTCTGGGTCTTGGCAACCTTGGTGCGCTGGGCTCGAAACCGGTGATGGAGGGGAAATCCGTTCTGTTCAAGCGGTTCGCCGACGTGAACTCGATCGATATCGAGCTGGACACCGAAGACCCGGATGAATTCTGCCGCGCGGTGCGACTGATGGGGCCGACCTTCGGCGGGATCAACCTGGAAGACATCAAGGCGCCCGAATGTTTCATCATCGAACAGCGCCTGAAAGATGAGATGGACATCCCCGTCTTTCACGACGACCAGCACGGCACGGCCGTGATCTGTGCGGCCGGGCTGATCAACGCGCTGCATATCTCGGGCAAGAAGATCGAGGATGTGAAGATCGTTCTGAACGGGGCCGGGGCGGCGGGGATCGCCTGTATCGAATTGCTCAAGGCGATGGGCGCGCGGCACGAAAACTGCATCGTCTGCGACACCAAGGGCGTGATCTACCAGGGCCGGACCGAGGGCATGAACCAGTGGAAGTCGGCCCATGCGATCACCACGGATCTGCGTACTCTGGAAGAGGCCATGAAGGGCGCGGACGTCTTTCTTGGTGTTTCGGTCAAGGGCGCGGTCACGCAGGAGATGGTCGCAAGCATGGCCGATAATCCGGTGATCTTTGCTATGGCCAACCCCGATCCGGAAATCACCCCGGAAGAGGCGCACGAGGTCCGCGTGGACGCCATCGTGGCGACCGGGCGCAGCGACTATCCCAACCAGGTCAACAACGTTCTGGGCTTTCCCTATTTGTTCCGCGGCGCGCTGGACATTCACGCGCGTGCCATCAATGACGAGATGAAGATCGCCTGTGCCCATGCACTGGCCAATCTGGCGCGCGAAGACGTGCCGGATGAGGTCGCGATGGCTTATGGCAAATCGCTGACCTTCGGGCGCGACTACATCATTCCCACGCCGTTTGATCCGCGCCTGATCCACCGTATTCCGCCCGCTGTTGCCAAGGCGGGGATGAATACCGGCGCAGCCCGCCGTCCGATCATCGACATGGATGCGTATGAGCTGAGCCTGAAGTCCCGGATGGACCCGACCGCAAGCATCCTGCGCGGGCTGAACGCCCGGGCGCGACAGGCGCAAAGCCGCATGATTTTTGCCGAGGGCGATGATCCCCGCGTGCTGCGTGCCGCCGTCATGTACCAACGTTCAGGCTTTGGTAAGGCGCTCGTGGTCGGTCGGGCAGATGATGTTAAAGACAAACTGGAAGCCACTGGTCTTGGCGATGCTGTGCGGGAAATCGAGGTTGTGAACGCTGCCAACACCGCGCATCTCGAGACGTATTCGAATTTCCTCTATGAGCGTTTGCAGCGTAAAGGCTTTGACCGCAAGGATATTCACCGACTGGCCGCGCGGGACCGCCATGTGTTCTCATCCCTGATGCTTGCCCATGGCCACGGAGACGGGTTGGTCACAGGTGCAACACGAAAATCGGCACACGTAATTGATCGTATCAATCATGTGTTCGATGCCGATGCCGCCCATGGTGCTGCCGGTGTGACGGCACTTCTGCATAAAGGCCGGATCGTTCTGATCGGTGATACACTGGTGCATGAATGGCCGGATGAAAACGATTTGGCCAACATTGCCGAGCGTTCCGCAGCAGTGGCCCGACATATGGGTCTGGAGCCCCGGGTTGCTTTTGTCAGCTTCTCGACATTTGGATACCCGGTTTCGGAACGTGCCGAGAAGATGCACCGAGCGCCGGCGGTTCTGGACCAGCGCGGTGTCGATTTCGAGTATGAGGGCGAAATGACAGTGGATGTTGCCCTGAACGTGGATCAGCAAGCGGCTTATCCGTTTTCACGCCTGACTGGGCCTGCGAACATCCTGATCGTCCCCGCACGACACTCAGCGTCGATTTCGACCAAGCTGATGCAGGAAATGGGCGGTGCCACCGTGATCGGGCCGATCCTGTCGGGCGTCGACAAGCCGATTCAGATTTGCTCGACCGTCTCAACCGCGAACGATATTCTGAACATGGCCATTCTGGCCTCGTGCGACATCGGATAAGCCATGACAATCTGGAACCTCGGCTCGATCAACGCGGATATGGTCTATGACCTGCCGCATCTGCCTGCGCCAGGGGAAACTCTGGCCGCCCACGGGCTGGACCGGTTCCTTGGCGGAAAAGGTGCCAATATGTCAGTGGCGGCTGCGCGGGCCGGATCACGCGTCAGCCATATCGGCGCCGTTGGGCATGATGGGCGCTGGGCGAAGGATCGACTGACGGAATATGGTGTGGACACACGCTATATCTCTGAGGTGGATCTGCCGACCGGGCACGCGATCATTGCGGTGGACGCCGAGGGTGAGAACCTGATCATCCTCTATCCGGGGGCCAACCACGCCTTGGATGTCAGCCATCTGGGGCAGGCGCTGTCATCGGCAAGCACCGGTGATCTGCTGATCTTGCAGAATGAAACCAACGCACAGGTCGAAGCCGCGCAATTCGGGCGCAAACTTGGATTGACCGTGTGTTATGCCGCCGCGCCGTTTCAGGCACAGGCGGTTCAGGCGGTTCTGCCCTATCTGGATTTCCTGATCCTGAACGAGATCGAGGCCGAACAGTTGCGGCAGGAAACCGGGATGGGTGCGGCTGACCTGCCCGTGCGGCATGTCATTGTCACGCTGGGCGCAAAAGGGGCACGGTATTTGCAGCAGGGCAATGACCCGGTGGAATTTTCGGCCCACAAGGTGCAGGCCGTGGATACCACCGGGGCAGGTGATACTTTTACCGGCTACGTACTGGCTGGAATGGATCGGGGAATGCCGATGGAACAGGCCATTCTGCAAGCGAACCGCGCCGCTGCCCTGATGGTCACGCGGCACGGGACTGCGGATGTCATTCCCGATCTGAGAGAAGTGCGCGACGCGACCTTCGATTAAGAACCGACAAAAGGTGCATCTGAACCCCAAAGCTGTTTGACACGCGCGTCACGGCCACAGGCTTTGCGATATGCTTTATAGGCGTTTTGCTGACGTTTGGGCCCAAAGCGGGTAAAGATCAGCTTGTTCCCTTTGTAGTAATCCTGATGATAGGCCTCGGCAGGGTAAAACGTGCCCGCGTTCAGGATCGGGGTGACCACCTTTTGGCCCAATGCCCGCTCTGCGTCTTTCTTCGCCTTTTCCGCTAACGCCTTTTCGCCCGGGTTAGAGACGAAAATTGCGGTTCGATAGCTGTCGCCCCGGTCGCAGAACTGACCACCGGCATCCGTGGGGTCAACCGAGCGGAAGAACATGTTCAGAAGCCTTTCACGTGACACCCGGGCCGGATCGAAAGTGATCTGAACCGCTTCATAATGACCAGTGCCACCTTTGGAGACCTGATCATAGGCGGGGTTGGCCGATTTGCCGCCGGTATATCCCGACACGGCCCCGACAACGCCCGGTACCGATTCAAAATCGGACTCGACACACCAGAAACAGCCTCCCGCAACTGTCAGCGTTTCGGCCCCTGCCGCGGGGGCGGGCAGAGCGCGTAACATCGCAGCCAACGTGATCAGGGTGAACAGAATGGCCGGTTTGAAGGCTTCCAGAAAAGCGGTTCGTGACATGTCGGGTCTCCTTTCGGCACCAAGGTGACCCGAACCCGAATGACATTCAATTGCCTGACATCTGATGTCACGGGCTGGTGAGGCAAGTTTATCGGCGGCGGATGTCGGTGGAACACCTTGCGCCGGGCCGTCTTGGCGGTTGGATAGGGCGCCCCGGCGAGGTGGAATTCCGCGGTGAACCTGCCTTCGGCTTAACCCAGAAGCTGCCCCAGTTTCATCGCAACGCCCATATTGCCCGAGATTTTGAGCTTGCCCAAAGCGACACCTGTCATCGGGTTCAGTTTTCCGGTCAGAAGCTTGGTCAGGTTGTCCTGCGAGATGCGGATCGTGCAATCCGTTTCCTGGTCCTGTGTCGATGCCTGACTGTCGGCCAGAACAATCACGCCGTCCTCGCCACAATCGAATTTCAATGAGCCGTCAAAGGTTTTGCCGTTCAGGCCTTTTTGAATTTCGTCGGCGATATGCTGAAGCATCCGGGTTCCTTTCGCAGTTTCCGAATGCGTAAAACGTCAGGTATCGAACAGGCAAGGCTGACCCGACTGGAACTTCCGATCACGATGCGCCAAGGCTCTGAACGGTTCGCGCGCAAGGCTCGCCATCGTAGAAAGCGTCAAGAATTGCCTGAAACTCGGCCGGAGCATCTGCCACCAAGGAAAACAATGTCATCGAAGAGCGAAGCTTTTTCGCGTCAACCCCACCCAGAATGTCGCTGGCGGCGCGCCCCTGATGCAGCAACATCAACGAGGCCGCTTGCGTCAGACGGTGGCGCAGTACCGGGTGGTTCAGATAGCGCGTGGCTTCATCCAGATCTTCGATGCCGTAAAGCTGCGCCATATGGGACTGGCCCAGCTCGGCCAGTTGCGGAAACACGAACCACATCCAGTGGCTGGTCTTCTGCCCCTGTTCCAGTTCGCGCAGGACATCGGCCCAGACCGTGTCCTGCGCTTCGATGAACATTTCCAGTTCGTCGTTCAGACCGTCATCTTCGGTCACTTGGACAACCGCTTGTCGCGCGCGGCCAGCAGTTTCAGCCGCAGCGCGTTCAGTTGGATGAAGCCCGCGGCGTCTTTCTGATCATAGGCACCCGCGTCTTCTTCGAAGGTCACATGCGCTTCGGAATACAGCGAGTGATCCGACCAGCGGCCCACGGTCGAGGCTAGACCCTTGTACAGCTTCACGCGGACGGTGCCGGTGACGTGTTCCTGGCTCTTGTCGATGGCGGCTTGCAGCATTTCACGTTCAGGCGAGTACCAGAAGCCGTTATAGATCAGCTCGGCATACTGCGGCATCAGCTGGTCTTTCAGGTGCATCGCGCCGCGGTCCATGGTGATGGATTCGATACCGCGGTGCGCTTCCAGCAGGATGGTGCCGCCGGGAGTTTCATAGATGCCACGCGATTTCATGCCAACGAAACGACCTTCGACCAGGTCTAGACGACCAATGCCGTGTTTGCCGCCGTATTCGTTCAGCTTGGTCAGGATTGTAGCCGGGCTCATCGCTTCGCCATTGATGCTGACCGCGTCGCCTTTTTCAAAGCCGATCTCGATGAATTCGGGCTCGTTCGGCGCGTCCTCGGGGTGGACGGTGCGCTGATAGACATAGTCGGGCGCCATATCGGCGGGGTCTTCCAGAACCTTGCCCTCGGACGAGGTGTGCAGCAGGTTGGCATCGACCGAGAAGGGGGCCTCGCCGCGCTTGTCCTTGGCGATCGGAATCTGGTTCTGTTCGGCGAATTCCAGCAGCTTGGTGCGGCTTGTCAGATCCCACTCGCGCCAGGGTGCAATCACTTTGATGTCGGGGTTCAGCGCATAGGCCGCCAGTTCGAACCGCACCTGATCGTTGCCCTTGCCGGTCGCACCATGCGCCACGGCGTCAGCGCCGGTGGCTTCGGCGATTTCGACCAGACGTTTCGAAATCAGGGGGCGTGCGATAGACGTGCCCAGCAGGTACAGACCTTCGTACTGCGCGTTGGCCCGGAACATCGGGAAGACGAAATCGCGCACGAATTCCTCGCGGATATCCTCGATATAGATGTTCTCGGGCTTGATCCCCAGCAGCTCGGCCTTTTTGCGGGCGGGCTCCAGCTCTTCACCCTGACCCAAATCGGCGGTGAAGGTTACAACTTCACAACCATATTCGGTCTGCAACCATTTCAGGATGATCGAGGTATCAAGGCCACCGGAATAGGCCAGAACAACTTTCTTGGGCGCGGACATCTGACTTCCCCTTATGCGTAAGACGATTGGCCCCTAGCGGGTTTTACGCGCGGGGGCAAGTTGTGAGGATTGACGCAGTACCTGAATTGGGGTGAAACGGGTGCAGAGAATAACAAGCATTGGTTGAAGGGGCGGTTTCAAATGTTGGGATGGCAGATTTTCTTGCATTCTGTGCGGATGGTATTTGGAAACATCAAGCAGGTGCTGCAGATTACGGTTGGCCCTGCTCTTATTGCGACGATCATCATCGTGGGCGTGTTCTTGGCGCTTGGTATTCCGCTTGAGGCGCTTGAAGACAACGCAGGCGCGTTGCCGTCAGGTGCAACTGCAGGTTCAGCCTTTGTTTTTGTGGTCGTTTTGCTGGCGGTAATGTCCGTCACGATGTTCTGGATTGCGGTGTCATGGCACCGCTTCATCCTGATGGAAGAGTATCCCACGGGAATACTCCCGACATTCCGCTTCGACAGGATTCTTGCCTATTTCGGTCGTTTTCTGATGTTGGGGATTTTGATGGTGATCGCGTATATCCCCATGGGTCTGGTCGCTGCTGCACTAGGCGAAAGCCTTGCGGTGCTTTCGACCATTCTGGTGATTGTTTACACCGTTTTTCTGGTCGTGTGCTTCTATCGCCTGTCAATTATTCTGCCCGCGGCGGCGATAGGAAATCCCATACCGATCGGTGAGGCATGGAACAACACGTCCGGGGTCAGCGGTGCAATCTTGTTGCTGCTACTCGTCGCCCTCCTGTTCCAGATTCTGGTGCAGCTGGCTTTCACCCTTCTGGCAATAATACCGGTGCTTGGCGTATTGCTGACCGTGTTCTTTGGCACGCTCATTCTGCCGATGATCAATGTCAGTATCCTGACCACGATGTACGGAATCTTCATCGAAAAACGTGAACTGACCTGAGCGGCGTACACATATGTATTCCTTGCCCTTATCGCGATGATGGGGCAGGGAAATCGACATGACTGATTTCATGACCCGCGCCGGCGCTGCCGAACAGGCGATGCGCACCGTGTTTCCGGCAACACCGTTGCAGCGGAATGCCCATTTGTCAGACCGTTATGGGGCCGATATCTGGCTTAAGCGCGAAGACCTCAGCCCGGTGCGCTCCTACAAGATCCGTGGTGCGTTCAATGCCATGCGCAAGCAGCAGGGGCAGGACCTGTTCGTCTGTGCCAGTGCTGGCAACCACGCGCAGGGCGTGGCGTTCATGTGCAAGCATCTGGACGTGCGCGGAGTGATCTTCATGCCGGTGACGACGCCGCAGCAGAAAATTCAAAAGACCCGCATTTTCGGCGGCGACAATATCGAGATCCACCTGACTGGCGACTATTTCGACGATACTCTGGCCGCCGCGCAAGCATGGTGCGCGCAGCAGGGCGGGTATTTCCTGTCACCCTTCGATGACGCTGATGTCATTGAAGGCCAGGCCTCACTGGCGGTCGAGATCGAAGAGCAAATGGGCGGTGTGCCGGATCACGTCGTTTTGCCGGTTGGCGGCGGCGGCATGTCCTCGGGCGTGGCCACATGGTTCGGGGATCGCAGCCATTGTCTGTTTGTCGAACCGGCCGGAGGTGCCTGTCTGCGCGCTGCACTGGCTGCGGGGCATCCTGTGTCGCTGGATCATGTGGATACCTTCGTCGATGGCGCTGCGGTTGGACGGATCGGTGAGAAACCGTTTGAATTACTGAAGTCTCGCCACCTGTCGGATGTTCTGGTTCTGTCCGAAGACCGCATCTGCACAACTATGATTGAGATGCTGAATGTCGAAGGCATCGTTCTGGAACCCGCGGGCGCGCTGGCGATCGAAGCGGTGGGCGATATTCAAAGCTTTGTGCGGGGCAAGACCGTGGTCTGCGTGACATCCGGTGGCAATTTCGATTTCGAACGCCTGCCCGAGGTCAAAGAACGCGCCCAACGCTATTCCGGAGTGAAGAAGTATTTCATCCTGCGCCTGCCGCAGCGCCCCGGCGCGTTGAAAGAGTTTCTGGGTATTCTCGGCCCCGAGGACGATATCGCCCGCTTTGAATACATGAAAAAATCGGCCCGCAATTTCGGTTCGGTCCTGATCGGGATTGAAACCCGCAAGCCTGAGAACTTCATGCGTCTGTTTGCGCATCTGGATGAGGCAGGGTTCACCTACACCGATATAACCGAAGACGAAACGCTGGCGCAGTTCGTGATTTAATCCAGATTCTGGCGCAGCTCAGCCTCGAATTTCTGTTTCGAGCTGTCAAATACGGCCAGAATAGCGGGCAGATCGACATCCTCGCCCTGACCCGCGGCCGCCTGCCGTTCGCCGTCCTGACAGAGTTTCGAGAACTGGTCGAATCCAAGACTGAGCGCGCTGCCCTTCAGGAAATGCAGATTCTGTTCCAGTTCGGACCGGCTTGTATCCTGATGCAAGCGGGCGATGACCTCCTGCACTTCTTCCAGAAAGATGTCGACCACCTCATCAAACTCATCCGGGCCAACCTCGTCCCGCAATTGTCGGACTCTGCCCCAGTGGATCATACTGCGTCACCTGCCGTTGAACATGCGTTTTCAGGAATAGGCAACACCAGTAAAAACCGGGTTAACAGCCCAGCGGGATTGCGGCCTTCGGTCTTCACCGGATGTTAAAACCGTCGCTACTAGGATCGCCCTGTGTGAATGAACGCATCAGGTCAGAGGGTAAATGGTACCAAGGGCGAGTCTTGAGGAAACCAGATCAGATCTGGATTTCGGCGCGATCCGTAAGGTGCTGGTGGTTGATGACAGCCGTCTGCAGCGGCGCATCCTGGTCGCATCGCTCAGAAAATGGGGCTTTGAGGTGGTTGAGGCCGATACGGGCGATGCCGCCCTGGCGCATTGTCTGGACGATCCGCCCGATCTTGTTCTCAGCGATTGGGTCATGCCGGGGATGAGCGGGCTTGAGTTCTGCAATGCGTTTCGCGCCCTGGATACCGATCAATATTGTTATTTCATCCTTCTGACTTCCAAAAGTGAAAAGCAGGAGGTTGCGCGCGGACTGGATGCCGGGGCAGACGATTTTCTGATCAAACCCCTTGAGGCGGATGAATTGCGGGCGCGCATATCCGCTGGCGCGCGCATTCTGGACATGCAGCGCGAGCTTTCACAGAAAAACCGCCTGATCGAATCCGCGCTGGAAGAACTCAGGCTGGCGCATGACGCGATCGACAAGGACCTCATTCAGGCCCGAAAAATCCAGGAATCGCTGGTCCCGGAATTTACGCGGAGCTTTGGAAAATCCCGGGTCAGCCTGTTGTTGAAACCCTGCGGCCATATCGGTGGGGACCTTGTTGGCATGTTCTCGCCCGGGGTTAATCGGCTGGGGTTCTACAGCATAGATGTATCAGGGCATGGCATCACCTCGGCCATGATGACGGCGCGTCTGGGCGGTTATCTTTCCAGCAAGCATTTCGATCAAAATGTCGCAATGGAAAAGAGGTTCAACAAATTCTATGCACTGCTGCCTCCGGAAGACGTCGCAAGCATGCTCAATTCCCGATTGATGGCGGATGAAGGGATCGAGGAATATTTCACGATGGCCTACGCCATTGTGGATCTTCGAAACGGGCATCTCAAAATGGTGCAGGCCGGGCATCCGCATCCGCTTCTGCTGCGGCAGGATGGCAGCACTGAATTTCTGGGCGATGGCGGGTTGCCGATCGGGCTGATCGAAGATTCGAGTTTTCAGCAAATCGAGATTCACATGAAACCCGGCGACAAACTGTTGGTGTATTCGGACGGATTTACCGAATGTCAGCTTGCCGAAGGCGGTTTGCTGGAGGAAGACGGTTTGCGACAGATGGCCCAGCAGTGCATTTCTGAAAAGGGCGGGTCGGAGTTTCTGGACGACATGTTCTGGCGATTGACCCAGGAGATTTCGCCCAAAGATGGCATTGGGGATGACGTATCCGCCGTTTTCTTTGAATATAACGGGCCTTAGAGCGAACTGAGATGCATTTCCGCAAAGTGCCGGTCACCGTCATTGCCCAGCAATTCAACGGCATCGGCGGCTTCCATCCACAGTGCTTCGTGGAATGCCTCGCTCGGCGGGCCTTTGCGGCGTACGGGACGGGCGCGGTAGATCAGGCAGACCTTTTCGGCCCACAGATCGTATTCGGGCATATAGGTGAACCGGCGAAAAGCGCCGATGCGACGCGGGTTGGCAACGTGCCACCCGGTTTCTTCATAGACTTCGCGATGCAAGGCCGAAATCGGTGATTCGCCCGGATCGATGCCTCCACCCGGCAATTGCAGATCCGGGCCCGGTTCGGTCTGACAGGTCAACAGCAATTGACCGCCACGTGGCAAAAGGGCATATACGCCAACCCTTCGGGTGTATTTCCGCCCCGTCTCGGGGGTTTCACCGAACCGCCTGATCATGTATGGCCCCTTTCAACCCGATCTGTACGACCTATATGGTGCCGGTATGCCAACCCGTGGCGTGTAAGGAAACCCCATGTCTCTTGGAACAAAAATCGCGTGGGACGATACCGTCCTGCCCTTTCAACTTGATGCATCCGACATGCGCGGCCGCGTGGCCCGTCTGGATGGCGTGCTGGATGGTATCCTGAAACAGCATGACTATCCCGAGCAGGTCGAGGCGCTTGTGGCCGAGATGGCCTTGCTGACCGCGTTGATCGGCCAAACGGTTGCGTTGCGCTGGAAACTGTCGTTGCAGGTACAGTCCAAAGGGGCGGTGCGCATGATCGCAACCGACTATTATGCGCCGCAGGAAGAGGGCCAGCCCGCCCAGATACGGGCTTATGCCAGCTTTGACCGGGACCGGCTTTCCAATTCTGCGCCTTTCGATCAGGTGGGCGAAGGGTACTTTGCCATCATGATCGATCAGGGAGAGGGCACGCAGCCGTATCAGGGCATCACTCCGCTGGCCGGTGGATCGCTGAGCGCCTGCGCCGAGTCGTATTTTGCGCAATCCGAACAGCTGCCGACGCGGTTTTCGCTGAGCTTCGGCAAATCGACCGAGCCGGGCGTGGGCGAGCATTGGCGTGCAGGCGGCATCATGCTGCAACACATGCCCAAAGCGTCGCCCTTTGCCGCGTCGGGTGAAGGGACCGGTGACATCCTGACCGCTGCCGATCTGGTCGATGGCGAAGAAGGTGAAAACTGGGGTCGCGTCAATATCCTGCTGGATACCGTCGAGGATTTGGAGATGATCGGCCCCTCTGTTGCGCCGACCGACCTTCTGGTTCGCCTGTTTCACGAGGAACAGCCGCGTGTCTATGATGCGCAATCTGTGCAATTTGGCTGTACCTGTTCCGAGGATCGTGTGCGACAGAGCCTGTCGATCTATTCGGCCAAGGATATCGAAAAGATGACCACGCCCGAGGGCGAGGTCACCGCAGATTGTCAGTTCTGCGGGGCTCACTATGTATTGGACCCGGCCACTGTCGGGTTCGACGCCGAAGACACCAAAGGTGAATGACCCGGTTGAAAAGATCCGGGCGGCCCTGCGCCGCCCCGGTCACGGGTCCAGCGACTTTGACCTGAACCCGGATACCGTTCTGCCGCCCGGACGACGGTTGCGACCCGCCGGTGTTCTGGTGGCCATTTCCCTGGCTGATGACACACCGCAGGTCATCCTGACCAAACGCTCATCCGCGCTGAAGCATCACCCGGGCCAGATCGCCTTTCCCGGTGGCAAACAGGACGAAACCGATGCTGATGTTACGGCTGCGGCTCTGCGGGAAGCTGAGGAAGAGATCGGCCTGCCCCCTGAAATGCCCGAGATCCTGGGATTTCTGCCGACGCATGAGACCGTGACCTCGTTCACAGTAACACCGGTTGTCGCAGTTTTGCGGGACAGGTTCCAACCCGTGCCTGAACCCGGCGAAGTGGACGAAGTTTTCTCGACCCCCCTTGCCCATCTTTTGAATCCTGAGAATTATCTGGTCGAGTCGCGCCGATGGCGCGGCCAGAGACGCAGATACTACGCAGTTCCGTACGGCCCCTATTACATTTGGGGCGCGACCGCCCGCATATTGCGCGGGCTTGCTGCACGGGTGAATGAATGATGCTGATTGACGAAGCTTGGATCAGTGAACCAGCGACGCAAAAGGTCTGTTCGGCCCTGACCTCATCCGGGGCTCAGGCGCTTTTCGTGGGTGGATGCGTGCGCAACGCGCTGCTTGGTGCTCCAGTGTCGGATATCGACATCGCCACCGATGCAAGGCCCGGGCAGATCGTCGAGCTGGCGCAGGCCGCCGGGCTCAGGGCCATTCCGACCGGCATCGAGCATGGTACGATCACGGTGGTCAGCGCGGGCATCCCGCACGAGGTCACCACCTTCCGCCGTGACGTGGAAACCGATGGCCGTCGCGCGGTGGTGGCATTTGCCGATCATGTCGAAGAAGACGCGGCGCGACGGGATTTCACCATGAACGCGCTCTATGCCCAACCCGATGGCACCGTGCTGGACCCTCTGGGTGGTCTTCCCGACCTCGAGGCCCGGTTGGTGCGGTTCATTGGAACCGCCGAGAACCGCATTCGCGAAGACTATCTCCGCTCGCTTCGCTACTTCCGTTTTCACGCCTGGTACGGGGATCCGGATGGCGGTTTCGACCCCGATGCCCTGGCCGCCATCGGCGCCAATCTTGACGGGCTGGAGTCATTGTCGCGCGAGCGGATCGGGGCAGAGCTGCTGAAATTGCTGGCATCGCCTGATCCGGCCCCTGCCGTTGCGACCATGCGCAGTACCGGTGTTTTGGCCCAGGTGTTGCCGGGGGCGGACGATCGGTCTTTGGCCCCTTTGATCGCGCTGGAACAGGCGGCTGGTGCCGATGCCGATCCGGTGCGTCGTCTGGCAGCCATTGCCTCGCCCGATGATGCCGCGACATTGCGGTTGAGCCGTTCGCAGTTGCAACGCCTGATCAGGATGCGTGAAGAAGCACAGTCCACAACCAGTATTGCTGAACTGGGATACCGCTATGGCGATGAAGGGGGATTGCACGAGACGCTTTTGCGCTGCGCCTTTCTGGAACAACCCTGGTCCGAAGATTTGCGGCGCGATCTGCATGCAGGCGCAGCAGCGCGTTTCCCTGTCCAGGCCAGAGATCTGATCCCCAACTTCACCGGCCCGGCGCTGGGCAAGAAGCTGGCCGAGCTGGAAAAACGCTGGATCGCATCCGGTTTTTCGCTGTCACGCGAAGAGTTGTTGGCACATTAGCGCGAAGTCTCAAAAGGGGATGACATCTCGGATCCTTTGTGCTTAGTTGCGCCTGTCACATGGATGGAGGAATGCGAATGTATTACGGGATCTGGTTCGGCTAAAGCTGGGACACCTGCCCCGTAAAGGGTGGTGTTCAGGCGCCATCTTTCTTCGCACGTCTATTTTCCTGCTCAATCGGAGCACTTTCCATGTTTCGCTATTTCGAAAACCTTGTTGACCCTTTTGTTGCCTACCGTGAGGCTGACGCACCGCCGACGCGGTTGTGGCCCTTCATGCTGGATTATTCGCGGCCCTTTTTCCGGGTATTTTTCTGGGCGGCGCTGGTTTCCATAATCGTCGCGGGTGTTGAAATCGGGCTGATCTACTACATGGGTCGCGTAGTGGATCTGTTGGGCGGCACGCCGGCAGAGGTCTGGCAAAATCACGGAACGGAATTGTTGTTGATGGCAGCCTTTGTGTTGCTGTTGCGTCCGCTTCTGCATTTGGTCGACGTACTTCTGCTGAACAATACGATTTTGCCGAACTTTGGTACGCTGATCCGTTGGCGTGCGCACAAACACGTGTTGCGTCAGTCGGTTGGCTGGTTCGAAAACGACTTTGCCGGGCGGATTGCAAACCGGATCATGCAGACACCTCCAGCGGCGGGTGAAGTGGTCTTTCAGGTTTTTGACGCGATTTCCTTTTCGTTGGCCTATTTGATCGGTGCGGCGATCCTGCTGTATGCGGCGGATCCGCGTTTGTTGATCCCGCTGCTGATCTGGTTCGGATTCTACGCCATGCTGGTGCGCTGGACCGTTCAGCGTGTTGGTCCGGCGTCAAAAGCGGCCTCGGATGCGCGTTCGACGGTCACGGGGCGGGTGGTGGACAGCTATACCAACATCCATTCGGTCAAAATGTTTGCCCATGGCCCGCAAGAGCTGGACTATGCCCGCGAGGCGATCGAGGAAACCCGTCGGACATTTCAGATCGAAATGCGGATTTTCACTATTATGGATGCCGTTCTGGTCACGTTGAACGGTATGCTGATCGTGGGTGTTGTGGGCTGGGCGATTGCCTTGTGGATGCAAGGCAGCGCTTCGGTCGGTGTTGTTGCGGCGGCTACGGCCTTGACCCTTCGCCTGAATGCCATGACCGGATGGATCATGTGGGCCCTGACCAGCTTTTTCCGTCAACTTGGTATCGTGTCCGAGGGGATGGAGACCATTGCCCAGCCCATCGACTTGCTTGATGCGCCTGACGCGAAACCCTTGCGGCTTACCAAAGGTGAGATCCAGATCCGCGACCTCTCGCATCACTATGGTCGCGAGGCGGGCGGTTTGGACCATATAAACCTGACCGTCCAGCCCGGCGAAAAGATTGGTTTGATCGGTCGTTCCGGTGCTGGCAAATCGACCCTGGTAAAGCTGCTGTTGCGGTTCTACGACGTCGAACGCGGTGCGATTTGTATTGACGGTCAGAACATTGCGCATGTCACCCAGGACAGCCTGCGCAGCCATATCGGTATGGTTCAACAAGACAGCGCCTTGCTGCATCGCTCGGTCCGCGACAACATCCTTTATGGCCGGCCAGATGCGTCCGAGGCGCAGATGATCGCCGCCGCCAAACAGGCCGAAGCACATGAGTTCATCCTCGATTTGCAAGATCCGCAGGGTCGGACCGGGTACGACGCGCATGTCGGTGAACGGGGGGTGAAGCTGTCAGGTGGCCAGCGGCAGCGTGTGACGCTGGCGCGGGTGATCCTGAAGGATGCGCCGATCTTGTTGTTGGATGAGGCGACATCCGCCCTAGATTCCGAGGTCGAAGCGTCAATTCAGGAAACCCTCTACGGCATGATGCAAGGAAAAACCGTGATCGCCATTGCCCACAGGCTCAGTACCATCGCGCAGATGGATCGCATTCTGGTGATGGATGCAGGCCGTATCGTCGAGGAAGGCACGCATTCCGATCTTCTGGCGCAAGGTGGCCTTTACGCCCAATTCTGGGCGCGGCAATCTGGTGGTTTCATGAACCCGGAGGCTGCTGAATGAGGATTGCCGACCTCATCTATCCGTTCAGGAACATCGAAACGCCCCCACCGCAGACGTTGGGGGCGTTCATCCGCTGGAGCCTGTCCGGGGCGTGGCCAATGCTGTTTGTTGCGGCGTTCTTCTCGGCCATTGCAGGCGCGATGGAGGCGGTCACGGCTTGGATACTGGGCCGCGTGATTGATGTAGCGACCGCCAGCGGGCCCGAGAATTTTCTGACCGCTGCCAATATGTGGATGATCCTCGGTGCGGTCGCCTTCTTCATGTTGCTTCGCCCGATCCTGTTTGGCCTGTCATCCTTGTCGAACAACTACATTGTCATGCCAAACATCACACCTTTGGTTCTGGCCAAGCTGAACCGTTGGACCTTGGGTCAGTCGGTGACCTATTTCGACGATGATTTCGCCGGTCGGATCGCGCAAAAGCAGATGCAGACATCGAACGCCATGGCTTCGGTCGTGTCGGAAACGATCAGCGCGATTGTGTTTGCCCTGGCGTCTCTGGTGGGGTCATTGCTTTTGTTAGGGTCTATTCATCCTTTGGTGATGCTGCCCTTCGCGGCATGGCTGGCTGTGTATTTCATGCTGGTGCGCTGGTACCTGCCGCGCATCCGCAAACGTTCCGCCGCGCGGGCCGGGGCGCGGGCGATGGTGTCCGGGCAGGTGGTCGATACGATCACCAACATCAAAACCGTGAAGCTGTTCGCCCACTCGGAATTCGAAGATCAGGCGGCGCGTGAATCGATGGTGGATCTGCGTGAAAAATCGCTGGATTTCGGCAAGTTGTCGGCAAGTTTCCGGTTTATCCTCATGACACTGGCCGGTGTCCTTCCTGTCTTGCTGCTGGGCGCGACCTTGTGGCTGTGGCAGGGCGGCATGGCGACCGCCGGGGATATCGTGGCTGCCGGGGCGGTTTCGATCCGTATTGCTCAGATGACCGGTTGGGTCAGTTTCACCTTGATGGGGCTGTATGCCAATGTCGGTGAAATCGAAAACGGGATGAAAACGCTGGCCAAGCGCGACCGGGTCGAAGATATGCGCGGGGCGAAGGACCTTGACGTGACCGAAGGGTCGATTTCTTTCGAAGGCGCCAGCTTTGCTTACGGTCGCGATATCGGTGGCGTCACGGATTTGAGCCTAACCGTCAACCCGAGCGAAAAGCTGGGCATTGTCGGAGCATCCGGGGCGGGGAAATCCACGCTCGTCTCACTGTTGCTCAGGCTCTATGACAGGGAAAGTGGCGCCATTCGTATCGATGGCCAGGACGTGTCACAGGTAACGCAGGACAGCCTGCGCCGACAGATAGGTATGGTCACGCAGGAAACGGCGATGTTCAACCGGTCTGCTCGTGAAAACATTCTGTATGGCCGGCCAGACGCCTCAGAGGCCGAGATGATTGAGGCCGCAAAAAAGGCCGAAGCGCATGATTTCATCCTGAGTCTTGAAGATGCTCATGGTCGAAAAGGCTATGATGCTCATCTGGGTGAACGGGGTGTGAAACTCAGCGGCGGGCAACGACAGCGGATCGCTCTGGCGCGCGCCATTCTGAAAGATGCCCCAATTCTGGTTCTCGACGAAGCGACATCGGCGCTGGATTCCGAGGTTGAAGCTTCGATTCAGACCGCGCTGCATCGGGTGATGCAAGGCAAAACAGTGTTGGCAATTGCGCACCGGCTGTCGACACTCAGCGAAATGGACCGGATTGTTGTTTTGGACGAGGGCCGGATCGTCGAAACCGGAACGCATGAGGCGCTGCTGGACCTGGGTGGGCTGTATGCGCGGTTCTGGCATCGCCAGTCGGGCGGGTTCATTCAGGCGGAAGCTGCGGAATAAGGGTTTTTTTGCTGCGAAAGCCCGGCTATCAGGCCTCTCATGACGCAGCAATTCACAATCACACGGCTTGGACATCAGGGCGACGGTATTGCCGATGGCCCTGTTTACGCCCCTCGTACCCTTCCCGGCGAGATCGTCAGCGGCACCCTTGTCGGTCAGCAAGTGACCGATATCCGGGTCGAGACACCGTCCGAACACCGTGTCAAAGCCCCTTGCCGCCATTACAAAGCTTGTGGTGGCTGCCAGTTGCAGCACGCATCCGATGCATTTGTGGCCGACTGGAAAATGCAAATCGTCCGCAAGGCGCTGATGGCGCAGGATCTCGAAGCACCCTTGCGCCCGATACACACATCGACCGAACGGTCACGTCGGCGGGCTACGATTGCCGTAAGGCGCACGAAAAAGGGCACGTTGGCGGGGTTTCACGGTCGTGCATCCGACACGATCACCGAGATACCCGATTGCCGGTTGCTTGACCCGGCCTTGATCGCGGCCATTCCGGTGGCCAAGGCGCTGGCCAACCTGGGCGCAAGCCGCAAGGGCGTTCTGGCTGTCACGCTCACACTGTCCGAAGCTGGTCTGGATGTGGCCGTAACAGGGGGCAAACCGCTGGACGGCCCCTTGGAACTGGCGTTGGCGCAGGCGACCGAGAAACATGGGCTGGCCCGGCTCAGCTGGGATGACGAGGTTATTGCCATGCGGCATGCGCCGGTTCAGGGCTTTGGAGCAGCCGGAGTCACGCCACCCCCCGGAGCTTTCTTGCAAGCAACAAAGGACGGAGAAAAGGCTCTGTCAAAGGCAGTTTCCGAGGCTACACGGGGTGCGAAACGTATCGTTGACCTGTTTGCGGGCAGCGGAACGTTCTCTTTGCCGTTGGCGAAAAACGCCGAAGTTCACGCGGTTGAAGGCGAGGCCGCCATGATCGAGGCGCTGGATCAGGGCTGGCGCAGGGCACAAGGGCTGAAACGCGTAACGACCGAGGCCCGTGACCTGTTCCGCCGCCCGCTGATGCCGGACGAGCTGAAATCTTTCGACGCCATTGTTCTGGATCCGCCTCGTGCCGGTGCCGAAGCTCAGGTAGATGAGATTGCACAGGCGCAACGCCCGGTGATCGCCTATGTCTCGTGCAATCCCGTCACCTTTGCGCGTGATGCGAAAACGCTGGTTAACGCGGGTTACACCCTTGAATGGGTACAGGTCGTTGACCAATTTCGATGGTCAACACACACGGAACTTGCTGCGCGGTTTGTTCTGAACGCAACATCTTGATCTTACCGGGGAAACTGACACATGGGGTCCAAACAGCGTTTGCTGAATATTGTCGAAGCGCCCGTTTTCGGGCGGTTCATAACGGCCGTGATCATTTTCAATGCCATTCTTTTGGGGATGGAGACATCGCCGACCCTGATGGAACTGGCCGGCCCCTTGATCGTGGCGCTGGACAGGCTTTGCCTGGCGATCTTTGTGGCTGAAATTTCCATGAAACTGATTGCCACCGGGCGTAGGTTCTTCACAAATGGCTGGAACATATTCGATTTCCTGATCGTTGGAATTGCCCTGGTTCCCAGCGCCGGAGGTCTGTCGGTGCTGCGCGCCCTGCGAATTCTGCGGGTGTTGCGCGTGATTTCCGTGGCGCCTCGTCTGCGTCGCGTGGTCGAAGGGTTCATCTCGGCCCTTCCCGGCATGGCCAGCGTGTTTCTGCTGATGGCAATTCTGTTCTATATCGGTGCGGTAATCTCGACCAAGCTGTTTTCAGCATCGTTCCCGGATTGGTTCGGCGATCTGGGCCTGTCTGCTTATACGCTGTTCCAGATCATGACGTTGGAAAGCTGGTCGATGGGCATCGTGCGCCCGGTGATGGAGGTCTATCCCTATGCCTGGGTCTTCTTTGTTCCATTCATCATGGTCACGACCTTTGCGGTGGTGAACCTGTTGGTGGGTCTGATCGTCAATTCGATGCAGGATGCCCATCATGCCGAGGATGAGGTTAAAACCGATGCCTATCGCGATGAGGTTCTGGAACGGCTGGAAAGCATCGAACGTCGACTGGCCGAGCAGTCGAACATCAAAAATTGATTTCAGTTTTTCCCATTTTTGGCATAATGATCGAAAAAAAGCAGAGCAGGCAGTGAAACATGGATCGTCGAGTATTCGGTTTAGGCGCGTTGGCAACGCTGAGCCTTTCGGCTTGTGCCTCTAGCGGCCCAAGATTTCTGACTTATAACGGACCCGAGGTGACCTCTTTGGTGGTCAACAAGGGCACGCGCAAACTTTACTTGTTGCACAACGAAAAGATCCTCAGGGAATATGACGTCGATTTGGGGTTTGCGCCGAATGGAACAAAGAACCAGCGCGGTGACGGCAGAACGCCCGAGGGCACCTATCTGATTGACCGTCGCAACCCCAGAAGCCGGTATCATCTGTCTCTGGGCATTTCTTATCCCAACTCGCAGGATGTCGCCAAAGCCAAGGCTGCGGGTGTTGATCCGGGTGGGGATATTTTCATCCACGGTGAACCCAATCTGCGTTCTGAGCGGAGACGCGCAAAAAAGAAGCGGGATTGGACAGCTGGATGCATCGCGGTCAAGAATGACGAAATCGAAGAGATTTATGCGATGGTTAACAAAGGTACGCTGATAACCCTGCGCCCTTAGGACGTTTTTAGCGCCAGTCACTGAATCCGAATGCTTCATAGTCGCGCTGATAGGCGTCAACCGCCAGCGCTTCGAGGTTTTTGTCGTAGATCTGGTCCAAAGCGTATGGTTCATCCGGTGCGCAGGAGCCAGGCTGAGGCGGGTTTGAATGCCCCATGCTACGCGCCAGATCCGGCAAGGCCGTCATCAGATCCTCTTCTCTCAGAATCAGATCTGGCATCGTGAAGGATGCGATTCCCTCCAACGTCCTGGACTGGCTGCACCACGTTCCGTCCACACGGACCGGTGTCTGCCCGTTGAGGTTAAGGCGCAGAAAGTCCAGAAAGCCCGAAAAAGCTTCGCGGTGTTGTTCGGCAGAATAATTGTTGTCCCGCACTTGCCCCGGGATCGGCAGCTTAAGCCGGTTGCGAAGATAATTCCGCACCATCTTGTAGCTGCCTGGTCCGGTATTCAGAATGTGACTGCAAAACGCCGTATGTGCCCGCGCCAGAGGGTGACGCAGAACAGTGAATTGCCGATGTCCGGGATGGCCCTGTTTCCATGAGCGGACCTGTTTGCGGTTTCGATCCGTGATCAGCTTGTCGGTCTGACATCCGTCCAGATCAGCCAGCCATTGCACGATAACAGGCTCTATTCCGCCCCGAATGGGCAAATACATCAAAGGAGACCTTGCAGCGGCAACATAAAGCGGTACAGCCGCGCCGCGCTGCGGCTCAAAGCTTGTTGACCGATGCAATCCGAACCGATCCTGATCGCACAGGGCTTGTTTCATTTCATCAGGATTGGTGACCTTCGACAATGCCGGCGCCGGGTTTTGCGGTTTCAGGGTATCATCCAGTCGGGTCAGCCGCCCCTCAACCCCCAGCCATACAGCCAGCCCGTTTATGACCTCCAGCTCGGTCAGGTCGTCATAGTGAATGAAGAACCCGGTTTGGCCTGTCTTTTGCAGGTGCCGTTGCACCATAAGCTGATGGTCTTGCAGCTGGTTCAGGTAATCCGAAAATTCGTCGGCGTCGAAGTCAACCTGCGCGTCGACGCGGCGTTTCACATTCTTCAGCAGCCACTGCTGCGTTTTCTGTGCTATTTTCAGCGACAGGTAACTGTCCAATGGGTTGCGGGTCAGAATGATCTTGGCACAGCGCGGGTCGTTCAGCATGGATTTCAGGATACGTGGGTCATGGTCTTCGAAATATCGGAAGCCATTGATGTCACCCGGTGCTGATTTGATGGCCTTGAGCATTCTCATGGGGTCCGCATCCCGGTCTTCCAGCGAAAGGCCAAGCAGACGATCGGATTTCAGGCTGCCCGCAAAATGCGGATTGAACGCCTCTCCGTGACAGGTGACCCCTTCCAGCGCGTTCAGGTTGGCCTCAAGCAGGTTCGAACCTGTGCGCATGGCGGCCAGAATCACGAAGTAATCAAAATGGGCTGACATGGGCAATCACTGCACCAGATACGGTTTTCGATATGGCTTTTCCTGGCGGCCGAACACATCGTCCGCCGGGAAATCACCCATCAGATATGGGTGCATTCCCTGATTCTTGAGGTTTTGCAGGAACTTCCCGAATCCGGACAGATCGACCATGGTTGGCACTTCGGTCAGATGGCTGGTCTGCTGCATGCCGATTTCTTCTAGAATACCCTGCAAGGCATCCATCGGAGATTCAATGAAGTCGGCCAGCGTCCAACTGCGCATCCGCGCCTTGGTCCAGACCGATGTCAGCACCTCCAGCTGCTTGGTTTCAATCTGTTGCAGGCGCGCCGCTTCACTCCGGATTTCCGAGAAGTTCATATTGGATCGGAACAATGGGATCGCCCAAGCGCCGGTGATGACCGAAATCTGAGCGTTCTTGTCCCGCGCCAGAAACCAGTTGATTTCCTGAGTGTCCCGCGGGCTGAACTGGAAACACTGGCGTTCACCGCGCGTATTCCAGATCAGGTTCGACAGAAAGGCGGTCGGGTTATAGTCCCGCAGCGCCGCACTGTCGCTGAGGGCACCATTTGTTATGGCTTCTCCTTGCGAAAATTCGGCGCGTTCCGGCCCGAATAGATGCCCGTGGACTCTGGCTCCGGTGGTTGCGGCCAACCAAGGTTCGAAATCCTCGAACAATTCCGAAAAGCCTTGGAATACGGAATATTGTGACGATGTCAGACCGTTTTCACTGCCATGGCGGGGAAAACGGCTTTGCATATACAGCCCGTCGCGCCCACGAGTTCGCCGTTCCACCGCTTTGGAAAATACGCGATCTATCTTGCCCGGATTGGGTTCCGCCGGTTTCATCGCCCCGGCCTGATCTGTCAGGAATGCCTGGTACAATCGCTCTGCGCGGGGCCAGATTTTTCGGGCGACAAAACAATCCGATCGACGCAGCAATTGCAGATGATCGTCATAAAAGATGTGCGGGCGGCCCTGGTAATCGAATTTGGATAGGGTCAGGGACCTGCTTTCAATATGCGTGGAATACAACCGCGCAAGCGTCTGGAAATAGCTTTCATCCGGAATCCAGACATGACGGAAATACTTGTCATACAGCTTGCGCCTGGGGTCTTGAAGGATTGCCGACAGCGTTTGGCGGGTCAGGCACCACCACTGGCTTCCCATATGCGGAACCAGGCCGTCGGGGATTTTCCTGCGAAACCCTATCAGACGCTGAAGTTTTACATATGTGTCGAATAGTTTGCGATGCTTGCGCCACGAAAACGGAAACCGCAAGGTGAACCGTTCATGATCCAGCCCGCCGATGGTCCAGCTGACATCGGATGTCGTCGCGCTTTCGATGAAATCGACACGCGGCCGGTCAGACAGGTAATCGATCAGTTCCTGAACCGGTCGCAATGGCAGGCAGGCCCCCGAGGCAAGAAATACATGCCGAACTTCGGGGAAACGCTCCAGCATCAACTCGGACGCGCTTTGCGAGGCGGCAACGATACCCCAGCCCCCCCAATCGCACCGATGTCGGTTTGAAAACACGATCGATGGATTGTTCGAACAGGACGCAACAAACCGGGAATAGACAGTGTCTGGCACCTTGCGATCGACATGGATGACCACCGGGCATCCCGCTGCTGTCCAGTGGCGCGCGACCTGCTCGGCACGGTCCAGTGAGGTATGAACCAACATGACAATACCTAGACCGCTCATGCCCAGTTTCCTTTCGACATGAGGCCCAGGATCTCAAGCTGTCGCCAGTTGATATAGGCCTCCGACCACTCGCACCAGAAAACAGGCTTGTCCTCAAGCTGAGTGGCATAGGCCTTGTATTCGCCCGAGCCCCGGTAATGCTGGCCACGCAGCAATTCCTCGCGGGCTTTTTCCCCAAGAGTATTGATCAACTTGGCATGAAGCAGTGACCCGCTGGCCTTTTCGCCGCCCCATTCGTCGTAAACCTGGTTGAGCCCGCGTGGTAAAAGCGAATGGGTCGAGCTGACATAAACATAGCGCCGGTTCCATTTTACCAGCGGAATCTTGTTCAGCGCCGGTGCTTTGGAGGGGTTGTCCTGAAAGAACACGCGCGCCCGTGGGCCCCCTTGAATCCAAAGGTTCTTGTACTCGGGGTTCTTGGTGATCATGTAATTCCCGGGATCGAACCAGCGCGCGATTTCGAACGGGTTCTGACCTTCGGCATAGGGGTCGGCGTCCACCGGACCTTCGGGGTACATGTCGATCAGCATCGTGCCAAAACTGCGCACGGCACTGCCATCCAGCCAGTCCGTCAAGGCTCGGATTGGACGGGTGTCGCAGAACGGATAGATGAAGAATTCGTCCGGATCGACGCTCAGCACCCAGTGATCGTGCGCGTATTTGCGCAACAGATAGTTCGACCAGTCCAGACCATAGCTTGCCCGTTTGTAGCTGGTCGTCGTCCGCCAGATCGAAACGTCAGCCTGTTCTTTCAAAAATTCAAAACTGCCATCATCGCTGTTGTTGTCGACAAACAGAAAATGGTTGATGCCCAGTTTGCGATAATATTCAAGAAAGAAGGGCAGGCGAATTTTCTCGTTCCGCACAACGCTCATCAGCAGGATATCATCACGCCGTATAGCCTGTGTGTTGTTGCTGACTGGCTTGAGCTCGCGGCGTCGTCTGAGGCAGCGCAGAATACGGCGCTTGCGCCGCAATCTCATTTTGTAGGATTCAAACAGGCTCACGTGACTGCCCAACCTTTTTAAAACGCGAGCTTTCCCCGAACCAGCCGTGACCGTTGGCACGACATGGCATTACCGGTTTATGCCATCTTTGCATCTTCTGAAGCAACGTCTTTAAAACCCGCAAACTGTAAACGTGCGGTTGATGCCCTTGTTTTCGTTTTCAATCCCAGCCTCCGCCGTTCATCAGACCCAACTGTTCCAGCTGGCTCCACCCGGTGTAGCGCACCGAATGTGGGGTCCACATGTCCGGCTGGTTGATTATCCCATCGTAGTATGGCCCGAATTGGTCCGGATCATGAAAATGTTGGCGTCGCTGCTTTTCGGTGTTGGATTTCTCGATAACGTCCGGCAGGAACTTCGTGTGCAGCAACACGCCTGACGGGGTATCGCCGCCCGGTCCATCATAGGTTTCGTTCAGGCGGCGCGGCAGGGCGGAATGGCATGAGTTCACGTAGGCATAGCGCCGCGACCAGCGCATCAGCGGGATCTTGTTCAGCGTGGGCGATCTTTGCCGCGTTTGCGTAAAGAACATCCGTTCCCGCGCGCCACCCTGCACCCACAGATTGCCCATCGGGCTTTGCCGCTGCGCGCGATACGGTCCTGCATCAAACCAGCACAGCAGATTTGTGGGGTCGGTGTCCGGGTCATAAGCCGCATCACCCAAGGGGCCCTTGGGATAGAGGTCCAGCATCAGCGTCCCGAACCCGATCTTCCCGTGCCGGTCCAGCCAGGTTGTCAGGTCATGCAGGGACCGGGTGTCGCAGTGGGCATAGACCAGCAGTTCATCCGCATCCACCATCAGGCACCAGTGGCGGTGGCCATAGCGCATCTGCAACCAGGTCAGCCAGTCCAGGCCAAACCGCGATCCACGATAGCTGGAATGGGTTCTCCACACCGAGACATCCGGTTGATCTTGCAGATACTCGGATGATCCATCGTCGCTGCCGTTGTCGACGATCAGAAAATGATCGACGCCCAAGGCGCGATAGTGACGAAAGAACCAGGGCAGGCGAATGATTTCATTGCGCAAGGTGACAAAGGCCAATATGTCACCCCGCTGGATTCGGGATGTCTGATCCTTCTGGCAGGTCAACTGATGTCGGCTGCGCAGCGACCTCCAGAGCAGCCGCCGGCGTTTCCAGCGCAACCTGTACTTCCGTGCCCATCCGATCCGGGGAAGTGTCAAAGCAGTGCTGGATGTCACCGGGTCCTCATTTTTCGTAGTGGCCGTTCTGGTGCCAGCGCCAGGCATCTGCGATCATCGTCTCTAACGTGGATCTTTTGGGCTTCCAGCCAAGTTCATTTTCAGCCCGCACAGAACCAGATACCAGCTTGGTGCAATCTCCTGCCCGACGAGGGCCTACTGTATACGGAACGGGACGGTTGGTGACGGACCTGGATTGCTCGATCACCTCAAGAACGGAAAACCCGGACCCGGTGCCTAGATTGAAGACACGGCTGCCTTTGCCCTGTTCCAGCCAGCCCAGCCCCAGAATATGCGCATCTACCAGATCGCAAACATGTACATAGTCGCGGATACAGGTGCCGTCGGGCGTATCATAATCTGTGCCAAAGACGGTCAGACCGTCCCGCTTGCCGTCAATCGCGTCCAACATCAGCGGGATCAGATGGGTTTCGGGGCGGTGAAACTCGCCCACCTCGCCTTCGGGGTCTGCACCTGCAACGTTGAAATACCGGAAAATGACATGGCGCAGCCCATGAGCCGCCTCGAAATCTTTGAGGATATCTTCGATCGCTCGTTTTGATGCCCCGTAGGCGTTCAGGGGATACTGTGCCGTGGATTCATCAAGAACCACATTGTCGTGCTCACCATATGTGGCACATGTGGACGAAAATACGAAATCCAGACAACCGGCCGCAACGGCTGCTTCAATCAGATTCAGTGAACCCGTGACATTGTTCGACCAATACATGCCGGGCTTACGCATAGCATCGCCAACCTGGCTGAGCGCCGCGAAATGCATCAGTGCATCTGGTTTGTGTTTCGCGAACACCTCATCCAGGCGGTCCCGATCCAAAAGATCGCCGTGTTCAAAAGGGCCAAATTGCACCGCATCCTGCCAACCCGTGATCAGGTTGTCGTAGGTCACGGGAAGATAACCTGCCTGCGCAAGCGCCTTGCAGGCATGTGAGCCGATATACCCGGCGCCACCGGTGACAAGAATTGTCTTCATGGCATATCCATCGGGGCTGGTTGAGGAACAGTTTCGCCAAAGGCGCCGTCAGAGTCATGGGGAAAAGACGTCACTCCAGCCCCATGGCTGCCATCATCTCTTCAATCTTGGGCACGTCCTGCGGGTTGTTCAGCTCCCAGAACTGACGGCCCCTTGCCTCGACCTCGACGCACAGAACCTTGCGCCCGTTTTCCATGAACCTGAGCTGCTCCAGGCCTTCCAGCTGTTCCAGAGGCCCGGCTGGCCAGCCCGGATACGCTGCAAGGGCATCGGGCCGATAGGCGTAAACGCCGACATGATGAAACACGGGTGTCGCTTCATCGCCAGCGTATGTCTGGGACGTGAAGGGGACGACCTCTTTCGAGAAGTACATCGCACTGTGATCGCGTCCGAACACTGCCGTCGTGCCACCGACACGACCATGCTTGCGGTCGTTCAGAAGACTGTTCAACGCACTGCCGTCGCAGCGCAGGACAGGGGTCGCAACACCGGCATCCGGCGCGGCGCGCAGGCCGGAAACCAGATCTTCGACAAACCAATGCGGGGTCAGCGGAGCGTCGCCTTGCAGGTTGACGATGATTTCATACCCGCCACCCAGAACCGCATGTGCCTCGGCGCATCGTTCGGTGCCGTTCTGACAGGTTTCCGAGGTCATCACGACCTCGGCCCCAAAGCCCTCGGACACGTCGCGAATGCGCTCATCATCCGTCGCGACAACAACACGGTCGACACCCGAGACTGACCTGGCTGCACGCCAGGACCGTTCGATCAGTGTCATGGACTCGCCTTTTGCGCCGGTCAGGGGAACCAGCGGCTTGCCGGGATAGCGGGTCGAGGCGTAACGGGCGGGAATGGCAATCAGAACAGACATCAGGCTTCCTTCAACTCAACACCCGGAGCGTAAGCAATAAAGAACGGATTTGCATAGCCATCCTTGCCATAAACCAACGGAGTATGGTCGTCAAAACGCACAATCCGGCCACCGGCTCCGGCCAGTACCGCATGGCCTGCCGCCGTATCCCATTCCATCGTGCGCCCGACACGCGGATAGATGTCCGCCTCGCCCGTGGCAACCAGACAGAACTTGAGTGACGACCCCGCGCTTTTGCTGTCCTTCACGTGATATTTGTTGATGTAGTCCTCGGTGGCCTGATCCCTGTGGGACTTCGACGCCACGACCAAAAGCCCGGAATTATCCGGTTCAGAGACTGATATGGGTGTCAAAGGACCGGTCTCGTTTTTGTCGAAAGCGCCTGTTTCCTCGACCGCGCGGCCATCAGCCAGCGTGAAGAACATACGACCCCGCGCCGGGGCATAGACCACTCCCCGGGTTGGCACTCCGTTTTCAACAAGCGCGATGTTGACGGTAAAGTCGCCGCGACGGTTGATGAATTCCTTGGTGCCGTCCAGCGGATCAACAATGAGGAAAGTATCGCCTTTTTCCGAATGCGAAGCGGCCTGTTCTTCGGTGACCAGAAGAATATCCGGGAATGCCGCACGCAAGCCTGCCGAAATCAATGCGTCAGCGGCTTCGTCTGCCTCGGTCACAGGGCTGGAGTCGGATTTGACTTTGACATCGAAATCATCCGCCTCGTAGAATTCCATGATCTTGTCGCCTGCCTCCAGAGCCAGTCGCCGGATGACGGGAATAAGCGCGTCGTAGGTCACAAAAAAGCTCCGTTCCTGTGGTTTGTTGATCCAAAATCGCGATCGACTTATGATGCGGCGGTTACGGAACGGCAAGATATTCATGCCAGTTTAGAGGCGACGAAGCAGAAAAGACCCTTTGAATGTTCTATTTCAAGCGCAACCAAACGCTGCTGGGCGGCGCTTTCACGACGGCTGAGCTGGTGTTCCATGCCACCGTGCGAAAGGTGCGCTCGCAACATCCGAATGCAATAGTCGCCATCCTGATCAATGTCTTGCAGCTTGTGGTGATGGGAACCACTTTCTACCTGCTCATGTCACTGATGGGCCGGGGCGGAATTCCGAAAATCAGGGGCGAATTTTTGCTGTATGTTCTGTCCGGCGTGTTTCCCTTCATGCTGCACATCCAATCGATAGGTGCGATTTCAGGGGTTGGGTCCGCGAACAATCCGATGATGCTCCATTCGCCGATGAATGTGATGGTGACGATCCTGTCTGCGGCGCTCGGTATTCTTTACAAGCAACTGCTGGCCATGTTCGTGATCCTGTTCATCTACAGTGTCGCGGTCGCCCCGATCGAGGTGCAGGATCCCGGCGGTGCTTTCGCGATGCTGATAATGGCCTGGTTTACCGGATGCGCGGTGGGTTTGGTGTTCATGGCGATGAAACCATGGTTTCCGACGACTGTGGGAATGCTCACCAATATCTACCGTCGCCTGAACATGGTGTTTTCGGGAAAGATGTTCGTTGCAAACACACTGGGCGGCGGATTGCTGATGATGTTCGCCTGGAACCCGCTGTTTCATATTATCGACCAGTGCCGGGGCTTCATCTTCCGAAACTACTTTCCGCGAAACACAAGTTGGGAATACGCGCTATGGGTCGGGATAGCCTTGTTGATGATCGGTTTGATGGCTGAGTTTTTCACGCGCCAGCATGTTTCGCAAAGCTGGAACGCGCGCCGCTAACATGCGACCCGCAGCGTCAAGTTGATCCGTCCGCCTTTTGGCAACAGTCGGGATGATCCGTATCTGATCCGGTCGATTCCGTGATAGGCCAATCGTGCCGGACCGCCCATGATCACCACGTCGCCCGAGCCAAGCCAGATCGACTCGGTCTTGCCGCCACGGGTTGTGTTCCCAATTCGGAACAAGGCGTCATCGCCCAGGGAAACCGACAGAACGGGCCAGGAAAAATCTGCCTCGTCCTTGTCCTGATGCAGGCCCATTTTGGCGCCTTCCCCGTAGTAGTTGATCAAACAGCAATCCGGCGCGCGCTCGGTGCTGACCAGATCGTGCCAGATATCAAGAATGACCGGGGGGATTTCAGGCCAGACCCCGCCTTTCGGGTGCTTATCCTGATAGCGATAGCCTGCCTTGTCGGTCACCCACCCCAGATCCCCGGCCGAGGTCATGCGCACCGACATCTCTTTGCCCGACGGCGTGACGGGTCGAAACAAGGGTGCCGCTTTCAGAATCGGTCGAAGGGCCGCGATCAGCCGTGCCTGGGCAGCAGGGTCAATATAGCCTTTCCTGATTTCGAACCCTCGCAAGACCACCCGCGTCATTCCGGAAACCCCAAACCTTTCCAATTTCTTGCCAAAAAAGACCTCAAATTCCCGAAAACCTGCACTCTACGGTGCTTGCAGGCCTCTTGCCTCGCCCTTATATACGCCGGGACGCGCGATGGTAGTGCTGTCGCGCACATCAGATCGGGGGTGGGATGCCATAAAGGGTCCGACCCTCGGGACATCGCCTTGAAGAGAAAGGGATTGCAAAAATGGGAAAAGTAATCGGGATTGACCTCGGAACCACGAACTCCTGCGTAGCCATTATGGAGGGCTCGCAGCCGAAGGTCATCGAAAACGCCGAAGGGGCGCGGACCACGCCTTCGATCGTCGCCTTCACCGAAGATGAGCGACTGGTCGGTCAGCCTGCAAAACGTCAGGCGGTCACCAACCCCGACAACACGATCTTCGGCGTCAAACGTCTGATCGGTCGTCGCGTGGATGATGCCGAAGTAGAAAAAGACAAGAAAATGGTGCCGTATTCCATCGTGAATGGCGGCAATGGTGACGCGTGGGTTGAAGCCCGCGGTGAAAAATACTCCCCCAGCCAGATTTCCGCTTTCATTCTGGGCAAGATGAAGGAAACCGCCGAGAGCTATCTGGGCGAAGATGTCACCCAGGCGGTCATCACCGTTCCGGCATATTTCAACGACGCCCAGCGTCAGGCCACCAAAGATGCCGGTAAAATCGCCGGTCTGGAAGTTCTGCGGATCATCAACGAACCGACAGCTGCTGCGCTGGCCTATGGTCTGGACAAGGAAGAAACCCAAACCATCGCGGTCTATGACCTTGGTGGTGGTACTTTCGACGTGACAATCCTGGAAATCGACGATGGCCTGTTCGAGGTCAAATCGACCAATGGTGACACCTTCCTGGGTGGTGAAGACTTTGACATGCGCATCGTCAACTACCTGGCGGATGAGTTCAAAAAGGAACACGGTGTCGATCTGTCTCAGGACAAGATGGCCCTGCAGCGTCTGAAAGAAGCCGCGGAAAAAGCCAAGATCGAACTGTCCTCGACCTCGCAGACCGAGATCAACCAACCCTTCATCTCGATGGGCGCCAACGGTCAGCCGCTGCACATGGTCATGAAACTGACCCGTGCCAAGCTGGAATCGCTGGTGTCGGACCTGATCAAGAAGTCGCTGAAGCCCTGCCAGGCCGCTCTGAAAGACGCGGGTCTGTCGGCTGCTGACGTGGACGAAGTTGTTCTGGTCGGTGGTATGACCCGGATGCCGAAAGTGATCGAAGAGGTCACCAAGTTCTTCGGCAAAGAGCCGCACAAGGGCGTGAACCCGGACGAAGTGGTTGCCATGGGCGCCGCCATCCAGGCCGGTGTTCTTCAGGGCGACGTCAAAGACGTGGTTCTGCTGGACGTGACCCCGCTGTCGCTGGGTATCGAAACGCTGGGTGGCGTGTTCACCCGCCTGATCGACCGCAACACCACGATCCCGACCAAGAAGTCTCAGGTCTTCTCGACCGCCGAGGACAACCAGAACGCCGTGACCATCCGCGTGTTCCAGGGTGAGCGTGAAATGGCTGCGGACAACAAGATCCTGGGTCAGTTCAACCTTGAAGACATCCCGCCGGCACCGCGCGGCATGCCTCAGATCGAGGTGACTTTTGACATCGACGCCAACGGCATCGTCTCGGTTTCGGCCAAAGACAAAGGCACTGGCAAAGAACAGAAGATCACCATCCAGGCATCGGGCGGACTGTCCGACGAGGATATCGAAAAGATGGTCAAGGACGCCGAAGAGAACGCGGAAGCCGACAAGGAACGCCGCGAGCTGATCGAGGCGAAGAACCAGGCGGAAAGCCTCATCCATTCGACCGAAAAGTCGATGGAAGAGCATTCCGACAAGGTCGACCCGACCACGATCGAAGCCATCGAGTTGGCGATCGCCGCGTTGAAGGACGAGCTGGAAACCGAAAATGCCGACAAGATCAAGTCGGGCATCCAGAACGTCACCGAAGCCGCGATGAAGTTGGGCGAAGCCATCTATAAGGCGCAAGCCGAAGAAGGCGAAGAGGAACCTGCTGCCGCAGACGCTGCACCAGGCGACGATGACATCGTCGACGCCGAGTTCGAAGACCTCGACGACGACAAGCGCGCCTAACGCGTTAATCGGTTCCGGCAGGCCTGGTTCGGGCCTGCCGGAACGGTCTTGACCATGCAGCACGCGTCTCCGAAACCTTCTTTTGGCACCTACGCTCTCTCACATCGGATGGAAATATTGCGCCGGTGGTCTGAGGGCATGCCGCGTCAATGGATGTCGTCCGGAATTCGCAGGATAGTAATGGCCTCTCAGCGAGAGCCTTACGATGTTGAGGTGTTTGGCGGACAGAAATGCCGATTGTACCCATCTGACAACTGGGCCGAACGTCGCGTCATAACCGGCTCGCAGTTCTTTGATCTGGATGAGCGTCAATCGCTGGCCAACCATATGTCGCAGGGCTCTGGCGATTATGTCTTTGTCGACGCCGGTGAAAATGTCGGGCTGTACACCCTGTGGGTCAGATCAGTTGCGCAGAAGTTGGGGCGCAACCTGAAAACACTGGTTGTTGAACCGGATCCGGTCAACAAGGCTCGCCTTGGTGCCAATCTGGCTGCCAATCAAGCCAGTGAGGTCATCCATTGCGACAAGGCCTTGTCCAACAAACCGGGTGAGGTGTGGTTCGAATCCGCGAACCTTGGCGATCGGGGTCATGCCAAAGTTGCCGAGTCGGGCGATCTGTGCGTTCAGGCGATTCCGTTGTTGGACGCGATACGCGATGCCGGGCTGACCAAGGTTGATGCCATGAAAATGGATATCGAAGGTCAGGAAACCCGCGTATTGCGCGCTTTTTTCGAAGACGCACCGCGGGAGATTTGGCCCGAAGTGCTGCTGATAGAAATCAAGCATTCGGATGACGGGCTTGACGAGGTCTTGAATAAGGCAGGTTACGTGGCCAGTTTTGCAAACAACACCAACGGCGTGTACAGGCTCAATGAAAGCACCGCGTCCGGCGGCACGAAGGAATAACAAATGTCAAAGCGCGACTATTACGAAGTGCTCGGCGTGTCCAAGGGCGCTTCGTCGGATGAGATCAAGAAGGGTTTTCGCAGGAAAGCCAAAGAGCTGCACCCAGACCGCAACAAGGACAACCCGGATGCCGAGGCGCAGTTCAAGGAAGCCAACGAGGCTTACGACGTTCTGCGTGATGCCGAAAAGAAGGCAGCTTACGATCGCTTTGGCCATGCCGCATTTGAAAACGGCATGGGCGGCGGTGGCCGCCCCGGTGGCGGCTTTGGCGGTCAAGGCGACTTCTCCAGCGCATTTTCGGATGTATTTGACGACCTGTTCGGCGATTTCATGGGTGGTCAAAGGAGTGGCGGCGGGCGTCGCGCCGCGCGCGGCTCGGACCTGCGCTTCAACCTGCGTGTGACGCTGGAAGAAGCCTACTCGGGCCTGCAAAAAACCATCAACGTGCCAACGGCCGTGGCGTGTTCGTCCTGCGAAGGTACCGGGGCTGAAGGTGGCGTTGAACCCACATCCTGCCCCACCTGTTCGGGCATGGGGAAAGTGCGGGCACAACAGGGCTTCTTTACGGTGGAACGGACTTGCCCCACCTGTTCGGGGCTGGGTCAGATCATCAAGAACCCCTGTAAATCCTGTCAGGGGGCCGGCAGGGTCGAAAAAGACCGCGCTTTGTCGGTGAACATTCCTGCCGGTGTCGAAACCGGTACGCGAATTCGTCTGGCAGGCGAAGGTGAGGCGGGAATGCGCGGCGGCCCTCCGGGCGATCTGTATATTTTCGTCGAAGTGGCCGAGCACAAACTGTTCGAACGCGACAGCGTGAACCTCTACTGCCGCGTGCCGGTCAGCATGGCCAAGGCGGCGCTGGGCGGATCGATCGAGGTTCCGACCATCGATGGCGGTCGCGGCCGCGTTCAGATTCCGGCCGGAAGTCAGTCGGGTCGGCAAATGCGTCTGCGCGGCAAAGGCATGCCTGCGTTGCGCGGCGGTGGTGTGGGTGACATGTTCATTGAGCTGGCCGTGGAAACCCCGGTCAACCTGACCAGCCGTCAGAAAGAATTGCTGCGCGAGTTTGATGATCTGGGTGAAGACAACCATCCGGAATCAAAAAGCTTTTTCTCGTCTGTCAAGTCTTTCTGGGACGGTATGAAAGGCTGAACGACCAGGAACGGGGGCTCTGCTCCCGCCGCCCTTCGGGCGACTCCCCCGGGATATTTGCAGCCAGATGAAGCATGGGACCCGTTCTTCATCTGGCCCAAAATATCCCGGAGCGCGAGGCAGAGCCTCGCATGCCTCTGTCATTTACATGCAGTTTTGGCCTTAGCAGAAAGCTGAAAGTGGCAATATATCTGGAAAATTGAGTCTTGATTCCGGCCCTCGACCCTGAGATTGTCCGCCTCAACCGTTGGGGTGCCCTTTGACAGGGCTGAGAGACGCAACCGCGTTAACCCATCGAACCTGATCCGGGCAATTCCGGCGTAGGGAACGGTCTCTTGAACACAGACGTTTTCTCTACTCCGTTGCCCATAGAAGATGGAGCAACGACATGGCGGCAATTGCCCTGACCATAGCAGGATCCGACAGTGGCGGCGGCGCGGGAATTCAGGCTGACCTGAAGGCAATGTCGGCGCTGGGTGTTTTTGGCGCAAGTGTCATCACCGCCGTTACCGCGCAGAACACGCAAGCTGTCACCGCGGTGCATGGGATTCCGCTGGATGTGATTTCCGCTCAAATCGACGCGGTTCTGAACGATCTTGACGTCAGGGCCGTCAAAATCGGCATGCTTGGCACACCTGAGATCATTCATACGGTCGCCAGGGGGCTGGCGGCTTTCGAGGGTCCCGTGGTTCTTGATCCGGTCATGATCGCCAAATCCGGCGACGCTTTGTTGGCGCAAGAGGCGGTCCGGACGCTGCGCGATGTGTTGTTGCCAACGGCGACGGTTCTTACGCCGAATCTGCCTGAGGCGGCGTGCCTGCTGAACATGCCAGCGGCAGAAACGCGTGAGCAGATGGCTGAACAGGGCCGGGCATTGTGCGCCTTGGGTGCGGGTGCAGTCGTGATGAAAGGCGGACACGGGTCAGGTGAAATCTGCCACGATTTGCTGATCGATCGGTCGGGTGTCATTGCCGAGTTTCAGGCCCCGCGTCAGGATACGAAAAACACCCATGGAACAGGATGCACCCTGTCGTCATCCATCACCGCCGGTTTGGCCACGGGGCTGACCCTGAGGGACGCGGTTGCGCAGGCGCATGACTATCTGCAAGGGGCCATCGCGCGCGCGGATGAGTTGAATGTCGGCGCTGGGCACGGCCCGGTGCATCATTTCCACCGGGTTTGGCCCTCGTGACGCTTTGGTCTGTCATAGGGGCAGGGGTTGCCGGTCTTGCCGTTGCCAGCGAACTGGTGTCGCGCGGTGCAAAAGTGCAGATATTCGACCCCGGCGGGCCACCGGGCCCGCATGGGTGTTCGTGGTGGGCCGGGGGAATGCTGGCACCTTGGTGCGAATATGAAAACGCGGAAGAACCGGTGCTGCGCCTTGGGCAGTCAGCGATTGAATGGTGGGCCCAACGTACCAAAGTGACCCGTCGGGGAACGCTTGTTGTCGCAAGTGCCCGTGATGTGCCGGACCTGCGCCGATTTGCGCGTCGGACAAAAGAGTTCACCAAGGTCGAACGGGCAGAAATATCTGAATTAGAGCCTGATCTGGCAGGGTTTGGCCAAGGCCTGTTCTTCGAACGCGAAGCCCATGTTGATCCGCGTCAGGCGCTGCAAGATCTGTGTCGTCAATTGCAAAGCCAGGGTGTCGCGTTCCACCGGAAGCTGGCGCCCGCTCAGTTGGAAAAAGCAATTGACTGCCGTGGCCTTCACGCCCGCGAATACCTGCATGATCTGCGCGGCGTGAAGGGTGAGATGCTGGTCATACGATGCCCTGACGTGGAACTGACGCGCCCGGTTCGTTTGCTGCACCCGCGGATGCCGCTTTATATCGTTCCGCGCGGCGGCGGTGTCTATATGTTGGGTGCGACCATGATCGAATCCGAGGACAGCAGCCGCATTACCGCCCGTTCGATGCTGGAATTGCTCAGCGCGGCCTATGCCGTGAACCCGGCTTTTGGCGAAGCCGAAGTGTTGGAGATAGGCGTCGATCTGCGCCCCGCCTTTCCCGACAACTTGCCGCGCATCCGGCGTTTGGGCCGGACGATCTATGCCAACGGGCTCTATCGCCACGGATATCTGCTGGCACCGGCGCTGGCGCGGGGTGTTGCAGATCTGGCGCTGAACAACACACATTCGGAGATGGTCGATGAAGATCGTGCTTAACGGCGAGACGCGCGAGGTGCGCGCCGAAACCCTGTCGGAATTGTTGGATGAATGCGGTTTCTCGGGCCGTGTGGCCACCGCCGTGAACGAAGATTTCGTGCCCTCAAGTCTGCGCGTCGCTCACAAGCTGGCCGAAGGCGACCGGGTCGAGGTCGTCGCACCGATGCAGGGGGGCTGAAGATGAAGACGTTTTACGGCACTGAACTGCCCAACCCGCTGATGCTGGGCACGGCGCAATATCCAAGCCCGGCCATTCTGGAACAGGCGTTTCGCGAAAGCGGTGCAGGCGTTGCCACTGTATCCTTGCGGCGCGAAGCGGGTGCAGGCCAGACCTTTTGGAACATGATCCGCGAATTGGGAGTTCTGATCCTGCCCAATACGGCCGGTTGCCATACGGTGAAAGAGGCCGTCACGACCGCCCATATGGCCCGCGAAGTGTTCGAGACCCGATGGATCAAGCTGGAACTCATCGGACATACGGACAGTCTGCAACCGGACGTTTTCCAACTGGTAGAAGCCGCCCGCATTCTGACCGAGGATGGGTTCGAGGTGTTTCCCTACACCACCGATGATCTGATCGTGGGCGAACGCCTGTTGGAAGCGGGATGCGAGGTGCTCATGCCCTGGGGCGCACCGATCGGGTCAGGACGAGGGCTGAACAACGAATACGCCCTGCGTGCGATGCGGGCCGAATTTCCTGACATTCCCCTGGTGGTGGATGCCGGTATCGGTTTGCCCAGCCACGCGGCCCGCGCGATGGAGCTGGGCTTTGACGCGGTTCTGCTCAACACCGCTGTGGCCCGTGCCGGAGATCCGGTTCTGATGGCCAAGGCAATGGCGCAGGCAACCCTTGCCGGGCAATTGGCCCATCAGGCCGACCCGATCGAGCCGCGCGACATGGCGGAACCCTCTACCCCTGTTGTTGGAAAGGCCTTTCTGTTATGACGCTGGACCGTTTCTATCCGATCTTTGATCACTCGGACTGGTTGCGGCGGATGCTGCCGCTGGGTGTCAAACTGGTGCAGCTGCGCATAAAGGATCAGCCAGACGATGCGGTGCGCGACCAGATTGCCGTCTCACGCGAATTGTGCCGCGACCATGGGGCGGTTCTGGTGGTCAATGACTATTGGCAACACGCGATCGATCTGGGCTGCGACTGGATCCATCTGGGGCAGGAAGATCTGGACGACGCCGACCTGAAAGCCATCCGAAAAGCGGGTCTGAAACTGGGCGTTTCCACCCATGACGATGATGAGCTTGAGCGTGTGCTGGCCATGGATCCCGATTACGTGGCATTGGGCCCGGTCTACCCCACCATTCTGAAAAAGATGAAATGGCATCAGCAGGGCCTGCCCCGCGTAACGGAATGGAAGGCGCGGGTTGGTGATATTCCCTTGGTCGGTATTGGCGGGATGAGTGTCGAGCGCGCGACCGGTGTGCTGAAGGCCGGGGCGGACATCGTCTCGGCGGTCACGGATATCACACTGAACCCCGACCCCGAAGCACGGGTGCGCGCGTGGATCGAGGTCACACGATGAGCCGATATGCCCGCCAGACGCTTTTGCCCGAAGTCGGGGCGCAGGGGCAGGCACGCCTGTCGGCGGCCCGTGTTCTGGTCGTCGGTGCGGGCGGTCTGGCTGCACCGGTTCTGCCACTTTTAACAGGGGCCGGGGTGGGGCGGATTACGGTCATGGACGGTGATACCGTCGATCTGTCCAACCTGCACCGTCAAACGTTTTTCTCCGAGGCCGATTGCGGGCACTCCAAGGCGGAAACCGCCGAGGCGCGCTGCCGCGCGCTGAATGGTGAAACTGATGTCATCGGTCTGAATCAGGCTCTGACCAGTGAAAATGCGCCTGGCTCGGTGTCGCAAGCCGATATCATTCTGGATTGTGCCGACAGCTACGCAGCCAGCTACATCCTGTCGGACACGTGTCTGGCGCAGGGCAAGCCTTTGATCAGCGCCTCGGTGCTGGGGCTTTCGGGTTATGTGGGCGGGTTCTGCGGCGGGGGCCCGTCGCTGCGCGCTGTGTTTCCCGATGCACCGGACAGTGGCGCCAGTTGCGCCACTGCGGGGGTTTTGGGCCCCGTGGTTGGCGTGATGGGGGCGATGCAGGCGCAGATGGCGCTCAGCTTGATCCTTGGACTTGATCCCTCGCCCCTTGGGCAGTTGGTTCAATACGATGCAAGAACCCTGCGCAGCACCGGGTTTCGCTTTGATGACGCACCCGAGCCCGGCAACTGCTTTCGCTTTCTGTCCGCAAGCCAGCTGAAAGACACGGATCAGATCATCGAGCTGCGCAGTTCGCAGGAAGCCCCTGTTCCCATCCATTCGAACGCGACGCGCATTTCACCGGATAATTTGCGAAGAATAGATCCTAACAAAGGAAAAAGGCTGGCTCTTTGCTGTGCCACCGGTTTGCGGGCATGGCGTGCCGCCGAACAGATTCAACCAGATTGGCCGGGCGAGATTGTCCTCGTCGCGGCCTCAACCTCGTGAAGAAAAGGGAAACGCGAGACATGAAAAAGCTGATGACAGCCATCGCCCTTCTGGCCGCCGGGCCGGCATGGGCCGAAGACAAAATGACCGTCCTGCTGGACTGGTTCATCAACCCTGACCATGGTCCCATCATCGTGGCGCAGGAAAACGGCTACTTTGCCGAACAAGGGCTTGAGGTCGAGATCGTTCCGCCCGCCGACCCGTCCGCCCCGCCCCGTTTGGTGGCTGCCGGCCAAGCCGACCTGGCGGTGTCTTACCAGCCGCAATTGCACTTGCAGATTCACGAGGGCCTGCCGCTGAAGCGCGTCGGCACATTGGTTGCGACGCCGCTGAACTGCCTTCTGGTGCTGGAAGACGGGCCGATCAAGTCGCCTGCTGACCTCAAGGGTAAAAAAATCGGCTTCTCGGTCGCGGGGGTCGAAGAAGCCATCCTTGGCACCGTTCTGGGCAAATATGATGTTGCGCTGGGCGATGTCGAGCTGATCAATGTCAACTTTTCCCTCTCGCCGTCGCTGATGACCGGTCAGGTGGATGCGGTGATTGGCGCATATCGCAACTTCGAACTGAACCAGATGGATATCGAAGGTCGTCCCGGCACTTGCTTCTATATCGAGGAAGAGGGCGTTCCGTCCTACGATGAACTGATCTATGTCGCCAATCCTGAAACGATGGACAAGGACAAGATCGCCCGGTTCCTCGCCGCGACTGAAAAAGCGACCCAATATATCGTCAACAATCCGGAAAAAAGCTGGGAAATCTTCGCGGCGACCTCGCCGGAACTTCAGGACGAGCTGAATGCCCGCGCCTGGGTCGATACACTGCCGCGCTTTGCGCTGCGCCCGGCAGGTTTTGATGCCGGTCGTTACGCCCGGTTCGAAACCTTCCTGAACGAAAGCGGGATGATCGACAGCGTCCTTCCGGTCAGTGACATCACCATCGACGTGACCGCGCAATGAGCAATTATGGCAAAGCCTTTGCGCTGATGCGCGATGCTGCGGCGGAGCCGTGGCGGGATTATACCCGCCACGCCTTCGTAAAGGGCATGAAAGACGGAACGCTGCCACGCGAGGCGTTTCTGCACTATCTGCGGCAGGATTACGTGTTTCTGATCCACTTCTCACGCGCCTGGGCGCTGGCCGTGGTGAAATCAGAAACGCATGAAGAAATGCTTGCCGCATCGCGAACTGTGAACGGTTTGATCAGCGAAGAGATGAAACTGCATATCGGTATCTGCGAGGCAGAAGGTATCTCGCAGGCAGAGTTGTTTGCCACGCCAGAGAGGCACGAGAATCTGGCCTATACCCGGTTTGTCCTGGAAGCAGGCTACAGCGGAGATCTTCTGGACCTGCTGGCGGCCCTTGTTCCTTGCGTCATGGGGTATGGTGAGATCGGTACGCGCCTATCCGCCGAGGCAACGTCCGAGGCATATCGCGGCTGGATCGACACTTATGCCGGCGAGGATTACCAAGGCGCATGTGTGGCGGTTGGCGAGTTGCTGGATCAGGCTCTAACAAGACGTATTGGGGCTGATTTTCAAGGGTCGCCACGCTGGGATAGACTGTGCAAGACCTTCCGCAAGGCGACAGAGCTTGAAGTCGACTTCTGGCAGATGGGTTTGACGCCATGACACCTGCGCCCGAACTGACCATCAACGGCACTGCCACGATCGACGGCGCGACCCTGTTTGCGCCGTTGTCCCTGACCCTAGGGGCCGGGGCGTGGACATGCCTGCTGGGCGGTTCGGGCGTGGGAAAAACCACGGTTCTGAGGTTGATTGCGGGGCTCGAGACCGGGGCTGTCTTCGCCGGGCGGATCACGGCCAGTGATGGCTTGCCTGTGGCTGAGCGTGTCGCATACATGGCGCAGGACGATCTTCTTTTGCCTTGGGCAACTGTCGCGCAGAATGTCTCGCTGGGTGCGCGTCTGCGCGGGGAAACCGTGGATCTTGATCGACGCGACCGCCTGATCAAGCGTATGCGGTTGCAGGATCACATGAACAAGAAGCCTAGCGCGTTGTCCGGCGGGCAACGTCAGCGTGTCGCCCTGGCCCGGACGCTGATGGAAGATCGCCCCGTTGTTTTGCTGGACGAGCCCTTTTCGGCCCTTGATGCCCGCACCCGCGCTGACATGCAGGATCTGGCCGCCGAAGCATTGCACGGTCGAACCGTCCTTCTTGTGACCCATGATCCCGCAGAGGCCGCGCGTCTGGGGCAATCCATCGTGGTGATGACGGAACACGGATTGACGCAGTGCGAACCGCCCCGGGCCCCGGCCCCGCGCCGCGTGGATGATCTGGAGACATTGGAAACCCAGGGTGCCTTGCTGCGTCTTCTCCGCGAGGGCGCGGCATGAAGTATTTTTCTGCATTGGCCGCAACTTTGTTTGCCTTGCTGATCTGGCAGGGCATCGTGACCCTGACCGGGTTGCCGAAGTTCATCCTGCCCGGACCCGCCGTCGTGGCCGAAACCTGGTGGCAGAACCGCTGGGTGATCGCAGAGCATACCTGGATCACCGCGATCGAAGTGGTGATCGGTCTGGCATGCGGAACGCTGCTGGGTGTCGTTACTGCGTTGCAACTGGCGAATTCGCGGGCGGCGCGGGTGCTGGTGCAGCCGATGCTCGTGTTTACGCAAGCTCTGCCGGTATTCGCATTGGCGCCGTTGCTGACGCTGTGGTTGGGCTATGGGCTGTGGTCCAAGGTCGCCATGGCGGTGTTGATCATCTATTTCCCGATCACCTCATCCTTTTTTGACGGGCTTATGCGCACCCCTTCGGGGTATCTGGATCTGTCCCGAACGATGCAGGCCAGCAAGCGCGCCGTATTGTGGCATATCCGTATTCCGGCCGCTCTGCCGTCGCTGGCGTCGGGGATGCGGCTGGCGGCGGTCTATGCCCCGATCGGAGCGGTGATCGGCGAATGGGTCGGCTCGTCGCAGGGGTTGGGATACCTGATGCTGCTGGCCAATGGACGTGCCAAGACCGATCTCATGTTTGCCGCGATGCTGACCCTGGGCGTATTCTCGATTCTTCTGCACATGATTGTCCGCCGGGCCACGGCACGCATGGCGGGTGAGGTGCGTTAACCAATCAGAAACCGATTCTGGGTCAGGGTGCGCTCATGACACAGGACGCCTTTGCCGAAGCCCCGATGCTGTTTGATACGGACGAAGCCCCGGCGCAGCCGCTGCCCTCTGGTCGGCTACCCTCCTACATAAAAGACCACCGCAAGCGGCTGCGCGAACGGTTCATGACCGGCGGATCGGCGGCGATGCCGGATTACGAACTGCTTGAACTGGTCCTGTTCCGATCCATTCCCCGGCAGGATGTGAAGCCACTGGCGCGGGCGTTGATGGACACTTTTGGTGATTTCAATCGTGTCCTGACCGCGCCCGAGGAACGGCTGCGCCAGATCAAGGGCGTTGGCGATACCGTGGTTACCGACCTGAAAATTCTTGAGGCCTGCGCCCATCGGATGGCCCGCGCCCGGGTGATGCAGCGGCATGTGATCTCGGGCTGGGATGCGCTGCTGGATTATTGCCACACCACCATGGCGCATCGAGAGATCGAACAGTTTCGCGTGTTCTATCTCGATCGCAAGAACGTAATGATCGCGGATGAGGAACAGGCCAAAGGCACCGTGGATCACGTGCCGGTTTACCCGCGCGAGGTTGCCAAACGAGCGCTGGAACTGAATGCCTCGGCCCTGATTCTGGTGCACAACCACCCGTCGGGTGATCCGACGCCTTCGCAGTCGGATATCGACATGACCAACCGTATTCAGGATGCCTGTTCGGCCTTGGGCCTGACCCTACACGACCACCTGATCATTGGAAAATCGACCGAGTTGAGCTTTCGGTCCGAAGGGTATCTGTGAGCTTCACTGCACCCAGATTTCAACCCGGCGGTTGACCTTGCGGCCCCACTCGGTGTCGTCACAGGCCATCGGCATTGCTTCGCCAAACCCTTCCGCGACCACCTCGATACTGTCTGATATCGATGTCTCGGCCGCGGCCAGAACCGCGTTTCGTACCGTCTGTGCACGTCGCAGGGCAATGCGGGCGTTGGCGGTGGCCCCGCCATCCCCGTCGCTGAAACCGGCAAACACCAGCTTGCGCGCCTTCAATGTCCCGGCGTCAAGCATATGTGCCAGTTGTTGAATATTGGAACGTGACTGCGCATCCGGACGGGATGATCCGGGTTCGAACCGAACCGACAGGGACAGGCGCGACAGCGGGCGCAGGGTTTCGATCATGCGCTGAAGCTCGTCCAGCCCAACTTCGGGCCCTCCGGTGGCGATGGCATTGGCAAGCCGGTCGCCCTGCACGCCAACCGGCAAGGTTTCGGGCGATTGATCCACGTAACCTGCGTCACGAACGGCCATCTGGGCCCCGGGGCTTAGGCTAAAGGCCAGAAACTGCCGTGCGATCCGTGGCAGGCGGCGTTCGGGCAGATACAGGAACATCGGCAGATTCAGCGGATAATCTTCAGTCTTGATCGATTGACGGGTGGCGGCCAGCGGATGCCCACACCCTCCGGTCAACGGCAGGGCTCGGGTATCGCCGGCTGTCGCCTTGCTGGCGATTCCGATGGAAAACGGGTCCCTGGCCACGGCCTTGGTCAGATCGCTCGTTCGAATGTGACGGATAGCGGTATCGGTCAGTTCCACACCAGCGGTCTTCAATACCTGATCCCCGACAGCCTGCGCCAGCCCCGATCCCGGATCCGGCACATGCAATGCGATCGGAGCATCCGGCCCGCCCAGGTCCACCCAGTTCTTTACTTCACCTGACAGAATGCGCGCCAAATCGGCCAGCGAAATCTGACGCATCACACTATCGGGTGCCACCACCGGAACCATGGCGTCCAATGCAACAACCCTGGATCGCCGGGCCCGTTTCAAATCACCCAGCCCCGCGGCATCGGCTGCATCCCGCTCTGCCTCGCGTACTTCGCGCAGGGCCATCACGATATCTGTCTGATCCTCGATCAGTTTGGTGAAACCACGATCCGTGGTCCCGACGTCAAAGTAGAACCGCGCCAACGGGGCGTCACGGCCTGACTGAAAAAGCTCATAGACGAAGGAGTCCGAATCCACGCGGGCAGGCGTTGCGGTCAAGCCTTCCTGCCGCGCAAACCCGATGATCAGGGCGGGCAAGACCGTTTCGGCCATGACAGACGATCCGGAAAACCGCAACTCGGCTACGAAATCCGTCAGGCTGGGGCACGCAGGTCCGTCGCAGGTGACGCCCGAGCCATCAACGGTCAACTCACCGAACTGCGTATCCACGCGGTAGAATTCGCCGTCAAAGCCCAGCAGGTTGCCTGTTACTTCGACCTTGCCGTCATGAGACGTCAGCGTGATGTCCTGCGCCATTGCACAGGTCGCACCTGCAACGGTAAACAGCGCGGTCACAGCCGCACGAAAGAAAGTCATAAGAGAGTCGAGCCTGCCTGCGGATTACTTTGCCGCAATTGTCAGGTCTGAGAGCAGATTATTCAACACCAGAAACTCACCGGCCTGTGAACAATCCGGCAGGGTCAGGGACATGTCGCGCGACCGCAGGCGGCTGTCTGACAGAAGTTCCAGCGCCTGCACATTCAGCGTTTGCCCACAGTTGGATTCCGTCACTTCGGCTTCGACCGTCAGGTCGATGCTGCCGGACCGATCCGACGCGCCCGTCGGAAAGGAATATACTTCGATATTCTTGGCACGACCCAGACCCGTCTGGCCCAGGCGCAGAACCTCTCCTGCTCCATTTGCCGAGGAATCATCCCACACGTGGCCGCTGCTGCCATAGCTTGCCCCGAATTCCAGCGCGTGAATCTGCAACTCGGTTTCACCCTGCCATTGCAGGACGACGCGGTCATATTCGGCAATGTCGGTCACGTGAGTGGTGGCGACCGTACCCGTTTCATCTTCGAACGAAATCAGGAAAATCGCGTATTCCGACAGTGCCGGGATGGTCATGTCCAAGGCGCCGGAATCGTCGGTGTTCTGGCTGACCGTCAGGCCGCTGTGATGAATTTCAACGCGTTCGTTTCGGTGGCAGGGTGCCCGCAGCGACAGCTGTGCCATGGCGCCGGGGACGGCAACGGCGCGCGCGCTGATGTTGCAATCCGTCGTTTTCGGGGCTGACGGAACCGCGCGAGATTCGGGCGCTGCCGCCCCGGAATCTGCGTCAGACGCCGAAGCCGAAGTCAGTACGATAGCATCCAACCCCGACAGAACCGAGGATTGCTGAGATGCCGAGGCAACATCAACACTATCCCCCGCGTTCGCCGGCTGCGCGGTTGGTCCGTTTTGCATCAGATAGCCTATGCCCAAAGCACAAGCGACCGTGCCGCACATGGTTACGTAGTTTCGAACTACAAACAAGACACCCTCCCCAGTTGAAGGAGCAAATCGCACATTCGCCACGAATCGCGGCCAATTTGTGGCCGCGAGACGAACACATTGTGGATTCGACGGGTGACGTTAGGTCAGTCGGCCATGGCAGTGTTTGAACTTCTTGCCCGAGCCACACGGGCACGGATCATTTCGCGACGGGTTGCCCCAGGTCGATGGGTCGCTTTCGTCGAACCCCGGAAGCGCATCACCCGAAGCCGCAGCCTCGGCCTTAACTTCGGCCTGTTTCGCGGCCTTGTCCACGGCCTCCTGCGCCTGAGCCTGCTGCCCGGCCATCTGCGCCAGCATTTCTTTCTGTTCTTCTTCGGTCAGCGGACGTACGCGTGACAATTGCTGAGTCACGGTCTCGCGCAGGGAATCCAGCATGCTTTCGAACAGCTGAAAGCTTTCGGTCTTGTATTCGTTCAGAGGATCGCGCTGGGCATAACCGCGGAACCCAACGACCGAGCGCAGATGTTCCAGGGTCAGCAGATGCTCGCGCCATTTGCTGTCGATGGTCTGAAGCAGAACCTGTTTTTCGATGTTGCGCATGTTTTCAGGGCCAAAGGCGACGGCCTTCTGGGCCATCATCTCATCCGCGGCCTTGATCAGACGTTCGCGCACCTGCTCGTCATCCACGCCTTCTTCGGCGGCCCAGTCCTGAACCGGGACGTCCATGTTCAGCTTGTCCTTTATTGCCTCGTGCAGACCCTCAGTATCCCACTGATCAGCATAGGATTTCGGTGGCATGTATTCGTCAATCAGGTCGTCAATCACCTGTTCGCGCATATCCGAGACGATCTCGGACAGGTCGTTCGCAGACATGATTTCGCGGCGCTGGCTAAAGATCACCTTCCGCTGGTCGTTCATCACGTCGTCGAACTTCAGAACGTTCTTACGCATGTCAAAGTTGCGTCCTTCGACCTTGGACTGCGCGCGTTCCAGCGACTTGTTCACCCAGGGGTGAATGATCGCCTCGCCTTCTTTCATGCCCAGCGTGGTCAATACCTTGTCCAGCCGTTCCGAGCCGAAGATGCGCATCAGGTCATCCTCGAGGCTCAGGTAAAATACCGTTCGGCCCGGGTCGCCCTGACGGCCGGAACGACCGCGCAGCTGGTTGTCGATCCGGCGGCTTTCGTGGCGTTCCGACGCCATGACGTAAAGACCGCCAGCAGCCAGAACCTTTTCTTTTTCTTCGGCGTGGCGTGCTTCTTCGGCGGCCCGCAGCTCGGACGGATCCGCGTCTGGATTCTCGGCAATCGCTTTCAGCACCTTCATCTCGACATTGCCGCCAAGCTGAATGTCGGTGCCGCGACCGGCCATGTTGGTGGCGATGGTTACCGCGCCCAGACGACCGGCATCGGCAACGATCTGTGCCTCTTGTTCGTGCTGGCGAGCGTTCAGAACGTTGTGCTTGATACCTTCCTTGGTCAGCATCTGGCTGAGCAGTTCGGATTTCTCGATCGACGTGGTCCCCAGCAGAACCGGCTGGCCCTTTTCCTGCGCCTTTTTCGTCTCGGCGATCATCGCATTGTATTTTTCGGCGGCCGTACGATAGACCTGATCATCTTCGTCGATACGGGCAATCGGCAGGTTGGTCGGAACTTCGACCACGCCCAGACCGTAGATCTCGGCAAATTCTTCGGCTTCGGTCAACGCGGTGCCGGTCATGCCGCTCAGTTTGTCGTACAGGCGGAAATAGTTCTGGAATGTCACGCTTGCCAATGTGACGTTTTCCGGCTGGATCTGAACCTTTTCCTTGGCTTCGATCGCCTGATGCAGACCTTCGGACAGGCGACGCCCCGGCATCATGCGGCCGGTGAATTCATCGATCAGAACGACGTTGCCGTCGCGCACGATGTAATCCTTGTCGCGCTGGAACAGCTTGTGTGCACGCAGCGCCTGGTTGACGTGATGCACGACGGTGGTGCTTTCCGGATCATACAGGGAATGGCCTTCGGGAATCAGGCCGGCCTGAAGCAGCTGTGCCTCAAGAAATTCGTTGCCTTCATCGGTAAAGGTCACATTGCGCGATTTTTCGTCCAGGGTGTAATGATCATCGCTCAGCGTCGGGATAAGGGCATCAATGGCGGTGTACAAATCCGACCGGTCCTGCGCAGGACCCGAGATGATCAGCGGCGTCCGCGCTTCATCGATCAGGATCGAGTCGACCTCGTCCACAATCGCAAAGTTGTGATGTTTCTGGTAAACCTGCTCCAGATCCGCCTTCATATTGTCGCGCAGATAGTCGAAGCCCAGCTCATTGTTGGTGGCATACGTGATGTCACAGGAATACGCGGCCAGTTTTTCCGCGTCGGGCTGGCCGGACCAGATCACATCAGTTGTCATGCCTACGGCCGCAAACACCTTGCCCATCCATTCCGCGTCACGTTTGGCCAGATATTCGTTCACCGTGACGACATGCACGCCCTTGCCGGTCAGCGCGTTCAAATAGGCCGGGAAGGTGGCGACCAGAGTCTTGCCTTCGCCCGTCTTCATTTCCGAGATGTTGCCCTGATGCAGGAAAATGCCGCCCATCAGCTGCACGTCAAAGGCCCGCAGGCCAAGTGCGCGCTTGGCGCCCTCGCGTACGTTGGCAAAGGCCTCGGGCAGCAGGTCGTCCAGGCTTTCGCCATCCAGTGCGCGCTTGCGCAGGTCCTCGGTCTTGTCGATCAGACCTTGATCTGAAAGCTTTTCAAACTCTGGCTCCAGCGCATTGATCTTTTCGACCAGAGGGCGGGTCGCCTTGATCTTGCGGTCGTTCGGTGTTCCGAACACCTTTTTGGCGAGCGTTCCGAGTCCCAGCATGTTCACTCCAGAGGATCTGTTCTTTTCGTGGTTGCGACAGGCTTGCCCACCTTGCGCGCAACCCATAGATACGGGGGGTGAAAGGCGGCCCTGTCCAAGGCTTCAAAGCGATGTAAGCGGCAGGTTCCAGAGTGTCAACGCCGCGCCCTGTCGCGGCAAGAAAATAGGATGATTCAATGCCCAAAGGTCTCACTTTTCTGCCATCGCTGGCCCTGGCCGCCGTGATGGCCCTGCCGCTGGCCGCCGAAACCCAGCCGGATGCGTCGACCGTTGTCGCTCGGGTAAACGGGGATGAGATCACATTGGGTCACGTGATCGCCACCGTCGCTTCTCTGCCACCGCAATATCAGCAGGCGGAAGACGACGTGCTGTTCGATTTCGTTCTGGAACAGCTGATCCAGCAGCAATTGCTGGGACAGCAACAGGATGGCCTGAACAAGCAAAACGCGCTGACACTCGACAATGAAAAGCGGTCGCTTCAGGCGGTTCAGACGGTGGCGGCCCTGACCAACGATGTCGTCACAGAGGAAGCCATTCGGGCCGCTTACGATGCGCGTTTCAATGATTTTGCGGGTGAAGACGAGTTCGACGCCAGCCATATTCTGGTGGAATCGGAAGAAGAAGCCAAAGCGCTCAAGGCACAGCTTGATGATGGCGCCGACTTTGCGGAACTTGCCCGCGAGAACTCGACCGGTCCGTCCGGCCCGAATGGTGGCGCGCTGGGATGGTTCGGAAAAGGCCAGATGGTACCTGAATTCGAGGCAGCAGTGATCGCGCTTGAAAAAGGGCAGGTGTCGGCTCCGGTGCAAACACAATTTGGCTGGCATCTGGTCAAGCTGAACGACAAGCGCAAAACCGAAGCCCCCGAACTGGACGCGGTGCGCGATGAGCTGGCCCAAACGATCCAGCAAGATGCCATTCAGGCGCGGATCGACGAGTTGACGCAGCAGGCACAGATCGAACGCCCCGCGCTGGAAGGCGCAGGCCCCGAGATCATGCGCCAGCTGGACCTGATTCAGGAGTAAAGACCAGTGGCCACGATCACGAAGGTTTCGCCGCTGGCGCCGGCGTCTTTCCCTGAACTGCCTGCGATTGACGGTGTGCGTTTTGCCACCGTCGAAGCAGGTGTGCGCTATCAGGGTCGCACGGATGTCATGCTGGCTGTTCTTGATCCGGGCACGTCGGTGGCGGGTGTCTTCACCCGCTCTGCCACCCGCGCGGCACCGGTTCTGGATTGTCAGGAGAAAATCGGCGGCCCCAGCGATGGACCTGCGGCGATCCTTGTGAACTCGGGCAACGCCAACGCCTTTACCGGGCATTATGGCCAGACATCGGTTGCCGAGGTGACGCAGGCCGTTTCCAAATCGACCGGTGTCCCGGTCGAACGGGTCTTTACCTCATCCACCGGTGTCATCGGTGAACCGCTGCCGCATGATCGCATCATCTCGCAGCTTGAGGCGTTGAAATCCGGCCTCAGCCGCCATGCAATCGAAGACGCCGCGCGGGCGATCATGACGACGGACACGTTCCCGAAAGGGGCGAGCGCACAGGTCGAAATCGGTGGCAAAACAGTCTCTATTGCAGGGATTGCTAAGGGTTCTGGAATGATCGCGCCAGACATGGCGACGATGCTGGTCTATATCTTCACCGACGCACGGGTTGAGCAATCGGCGTTGCAGGAAATGCTGAGTGGCCAGACAGATCGCACCTTCAACTGCATCACTGTGGACAGCGACACCTCGACATCGGACAGTCTGCTTCTGTGTGCGACCGGATCTTCGGGCGTTGATGCCACCGGCGATGCCGCTTTTGCAAGGGCTTTGGAAACGGTGATGCTGGACCTTGCGCAACAAGTGGTGCGTGACGGGGAAGGCGCCACGAAATTCGTGGAAATCCGCGTGACCGGAGCCGCCTCGGACGCTGATGCCAAGACCCACGGTCTGGCCATCGCCAACTCCCCTCTGGTGAAAACCGCCATCGCCGGTGAGGATCCGAACTGGGGCCGTATTGTCATGGCCATCGGCAAGTCGGGCGCGGCGGCCGATCGCGACAAGCTCAGCATTTCCTTCGGTGATATTCTTGTGGCCGAGAACGGCTGGGTCAGCCCGGATTATCGCGAGGAAGACGCCGCCGCCTATATGAAAGGTCAGGACCTCGTGATTGCGGTCGATCTGGGGCTGGGCGAGGGGAAATCCACCGTCTGGACCTGTGATCTGACCCACGGCTATATCGAGATCAACGCGGATTATCGCTCGTGAAAACCGTGTTAGTCTCTGCTGTCGCCCTGATCGACATCGAGGGCCGCGTGCTGCTGGCCCAACGTCCCGAAGGCAAATCCATGGCCGGACTGTGGGAATTCCCCGGCGGCAAGATCGAGCCCGGCGAAACCCCCGAGGCCGCCCTGATCCGCGAATTGCACGAGGAACTGGGCATTGATACCTGGGCCTCGTGCCTTGCGCCGCTGACCTTTGCCAGCCACAGCTATGACGATTTCCACCTGCTGATGCCGCTGTTTGCCTGCCGCAAATGGGACGGCATCCCGCAGTCGAAAGAGGGTCAGGCGCTGAAATGGGTGCGCGCGAATGACTTGCGGAACTATCCGATGCCGGCTGCCGATGTGCCGCTGATTCCGATTTTACGGGATTGGCTTTAGGCGTTACTTAGACCCTGAATCGGCCTAATCGTCATAAGCACTCAAATCCTCTGGGGCGTGAAGCAGTGTGCCCTCGTACTTCTTCAGATCGTCTTCGATACGCAGCCATGGAAGTTTGCTTTGGTAGTTGACGTGGAAGGTCGGAACAAAGTCCTCTGGGTGTTCCATTGAAGCGGCATATAAATGCATCCCGCCAGGGTAATGGTCTGCTTCAAAACCAACTGGAGAACCACAATCGCGGCAGAAATGCCGAAATACACCTTTTGAGCTTTCCAGTGTTTTGGGTGCTTGGGCAGTCCATTTGAAGTTCCGAAGTGGAACACCCAACCATGCAACTATGGGTGCGGCACAGTTTCGACGGCAATCATCGCAATGGCAGTAGCACGCCCATGTCACATCCCCGATAAACTCCCATTTCGTGTTTTTGCACAGGCAATTGCCTCGCGTTGTCATGTCAAGCTCCTTGTTCATTTGCCAATTTGTATTGGCACGCCCATTGGCCCAAGACTGTTTGAAAGCGGACAGTTAAAGTACAAAACACGACTAGAATATGCGGTTTGAAACAGGATCAGACGATCACCCCTCCATTGTTACAATTCGTAAGAATTGAGAAAACATCACGAAAAAGTTGACGCTGATCGTCCTCCTTGTCCTTAATCGGGGCAACAGCGTTCCGGTCTGACCCGGCGACGCCGTTCCGGCCCGAACCGGGGCCGGATGGGGAGGAGAGATAGAATTGGCTCAGACGCAGTCGGGCGCCGAAGGGATGCACTCCCTTCCGGCGCTGCTACATCGCAATGCGACGCAGTTCGGGGATGCCCCGGCTTACCGCGAAAAGGAATTCGGGATCTGGCAATGCTGGACCTGGGCGGAAACGGCCGCCGAGATCCGCGCGCTGGCGCTTGGATTTCTTGAACTTGGCGTTGAAAAGGGCGACCACATCGCCGTAATCGGGCGCAACCGCCCGGCACATTACTGGTCAATGGTTGCGGCGCAGATGGTCGGTGCCATTCCGGTTCCTCTCTATCAAGACGCGGTTGCCGAAGAGATGGCCTATGTGCTGGAGCATTGCGGGGCGAAATATGTCGTCTGCGGCGATCAGGAACAGGTCGACAAGGTCATCGAGATTCAAGAAAACCTGCATCAGGTCAAACACATCCTCTATACCGACAAGCGCGGTATGCGGAAATACGACCACAGCCAGATGAATGCCCTTGACGACATCAAGGCCGAGGGCAGCGCCGGTCATGCGCGTTTCGACGCCGAACTGGACAGGCGCATCGGCGAGATCACCTATGACGACACCTGCGTGATGCTTTATACCTCGGGTACCACGGGCAAGCCCAAGGGCGTGGTGCTGTCAAACCGCAACGTGATCGAAAGTGCCAAGAACTCAGCCGAATTCGACCACCTGACCCGCAACGAGGACATCCTGTCCTATCTGCCGATGGCCTGGGTCGGGGATTTCATCTTTTCCATCGGTCAGGCTTATTGGTGCGGGTTCTGCGTGAACTGCCCCGAAAGCGGCGACACGATGATGACCGACCTGCGCGAGATCGGGCCGACCTATTTCTTCGCGCCGCCGCGGGTCTTCGAGACCCAGCTGACCAATGTGATGATCCGAATGGTGGATGCCAGCAAGCTCAAGCAGCGCATGTTCCACTACTTCATGGCGCATGCCAAGAAGGTCGGCGGCCGGTTGCTGGATGGCAAGCCGGTGAGCTTGGGCGACAAGGTGAAATATGCGCTGGGCAATCTGTTGGTTTACGGGCCGCTCAAAGACACGCTGGGATATGGGCGCTTTCGGGTGGGTTATACGGCGGGTGAGGCGATCGGGCCGGAGATCTTTGATTTCTATCGCTCTTTAGGCATCAACCTGAAACAGTTGTACGGCCAAACCGAGGCGACCGTGTTCATCACCGTCCAGCCCGACGGCGAGGTGCGCGCCGACACCGTTGGCGTCCCGGCCCCCGATGTCGAGATCAGGATCGACGACAAGGGCGAGATACATTACCGCTCGCCCGGTGTGTTCGTCGAATATTTCAAGAACCCGGACTCGACCGCATCGACCAAGGACCCTGAAGGCTGGGTGGCCACGGGCGACGCGGGGTTCATCGAGGAAAGCTCGGGTCATCTGCGGATCATCGACCGCGCCAAGGACGTGGGCAAGATGGCAGACGGGTCGATGTTCGCGCCGAAATATGTCGAGAACAAGCTGAAGTTCTATCCGGATATTCTGGAGGCGGTGCTGTTCGGCAATGGCAAGGATCGTTGCGTGGCCTTCCTCAATATCGATCTGACCGCGGTCGGCAACTGGGCCGAACGCAACAACGTGGCCTATGCCTCGTATCAGGAACTGGCGGGACATCCGCGCGTGTTAGAGACGATCAAGGCCCATGTGGAAGAGGTGAACAAGTCGGTCGCCGCTGACGAGATGCTATCGGGTTGTCAGGTGCACCGCTTTGTGGTGCTGCACAAGGAACTGGATGCCGATGATGGCGAGATGACCCGGACCCGCAAGGTGCGGCGCGGGTTTGTCGAGGACAAGTTCAGCGACATCATTGCCGCGCTTTATGACGGGTCCAAGGCGGTTTCGACCACGACCGAGGTGACCTATGAGGATGGTCGCAAGGGATCGATCTCGGCGACGCTGGAGATCGTTGACGCGCCGGTTGTTCCCGTCGCCCAACACAAGGTTGCCGCAGAATGAGGGCCGTACGAGCGCCGCTCGACCTGCGGTCATCGCCCCGCCCGCCGTCCCGTTTTCGCGCAAGTCAGGGAGTGACCGATGCTGGATAATTCCGAAGGATATGTCACCGAAGACGGTCGCAAGATCGGCGGTGTGGTGATGGAAATGAAGAACATCACCCTGCGTTTTGGCGGTGTGGTGGCGATCAAGGATATCTCGTTCGATATCCGCGAGGGCGAGATCCGCGCCATCATCGGGCCGAACGGCGCCGGGAAATCCTCGATGCTGAACGTGATCTCGGGCTTCTATGTTCCGCAGGAAGGCGAGGTCTGGTTCCATGGGTCCAGGCGCCCGCCGATGCGGCCTTTTGAAGTCGCCCAGCAGGGAATCGCGCGGACGTTCCAGAACATCGCCCTGTTCGAGGGTATGAGCGTTCTGGACAACGTGATGACAGGTCGTCTGAACTTCATGAAGACCAACATCCTCCAGCAGGCGATCTGGCGCGGCAAGGCCGAAGCGGAAGAGGTGCAAAACCGCGAGGCGGTCGAGAAGATCATCGACTTCCTTGAGATTCAGCACATTCGTAAAACGCCTGTGTCGCGCTTGCCGTATGGCCTGAAAAAACGCGTCGAACTGGCGCGGGCGTTGGCGGCGGAACCCAAACTATTGCTGCTGGATGAGCCTATGGCAGGCATGAACGTCGAAGAAAAAGAGGACATGAGCCGGTTTATCCTGGACGTGAATGACGAATTCGGCACCACCATCGCCCTGATCGAGCACGATATGGGCGTTGTGATGGATCTCAGCGACCGGGTGGTCGTGATGGATTACGGCAAGAAGATCGGCGACGGCACACCCGATGAGGTGCGCAACAACCAGGAAGTCATCGACGCCTATCTGGGGGTCAGCCATGATTAAGCTCTGGGCAGAATTAGAGAGGGGCTGGCATGCCTGAACAACTTATCTTCGCGATGGAGGTCATCCTCAACGGTCTGATGGCCGGGGTGCTCTATGCGCTGGTCGCGCTGGGCTTTGTGCTGATCTACAAGGCGTCCGGTATTTTCAATTACGCCCAAGGGGTTATGGCCCTGTTCGCGGCCATGACGCTGGTCGGGATCATGAATGGGCAGGTGCCGTTTGCGCATCTGATCAACGCGACTTTCGGCACCCATATCCATTATTTCGGGTGGAATGTGCCAGCGTTGTTTGCGATCATTCTGACGATGGGTGTGATGGTGTTGCTGGCCTGGGCCGTGCAGCGGTTCGTCATGCGCCATCTGGTGGGGCAGGAACCGATCATTCTGTTTATGGCGACCATTGGTCTGGCGTACTTCCTTGAAGGCGTGGCCGACCTGATGTGGGGGTCTGAAATCAAGACGCTGGATGTGGGTCTGCCGCAGGGCATCAATCTGTGGATTGACGAGACCACCTATAACATCTTCGACTACGGCTTCTTCATCGACAATCTGGACATCGTGGCAACGATCATTGCGGCGCTGTTGGTGGCCGCTCTGGTGGCGTTCAGCCAGTACACCAAGCAGGGCCGGGCCATGCGCGCGGTGGCGGATGACCATCAGGCGGCGCTGTCGGTGGGCATATCGCTCAACTTCATCTGGGTCATGGTCTGGTCGGTGGCCGGGTTCGTTGCTCTGGTCGCGGGCATCATGTGGGGCACCAAATCGGGGGTCCAGTTTTCACTGTCGCTGATCGCACTCAAGGCGCTGCCGGTGCTGATGTTGGGCGGGTTCACCTCGATCCCCGGTGCCATTGTCGGCGGTCTGATCATCGGCGTGGGTGAAAAGCTGTTCGAATTCGCAATCGGCCCGCTGGTCGGTGGCGCAACCGAGAACTGGTTTGCCTATGTGCTGGCGCTGATCTTCCTGGTGTTCCGTCCGCAGGGCCTGTTCGGAGAAAAGATCATCGAGAGGGTGTAGGGCATGACCAAACTGATCGCCATCATCAACGTGATCGCATGGGCGGGGTTCTGGGCCTTTGGCTACATCGCCCTCACATCAGACGATCTGACCGAAGGCCAACTGACGATTGCAGCGATCCTGGCCTTTGCAGGGCTGATCATGGGGGTTCTGGCCTACTTGAAGCTGGTGCGCGCCTCGGAGGCGAGCGGATATGCCAAAAGGTCCAATCAACTGGACGCCGAAGCCCGGAACCGGGCGCAGGAACAATGGGGAAAGTAAGACATGTTCTATCGTGAGGCCGGAGATTTCAAAACCTCCTACGTGGATGACAGCCAGACTTTCCCGATCAAGTTCGATCGGTATCGGTACTATGTGGTGCTGGCGGTGGCCTTCGGGATCATCCCGTTCATCATCAACGACTATTGGGCCAACGCACTTCTGCTGCCCTTCCTGATCTATGCGATCGCGGCCATTGGGCTGAACATTCTTGTGGGGTATTGCGGGCAGGTCAGCCTGGGTACCGGGGGGTTCATGGCCGTTGGGGCCTATGCCTGCTACAAGCTGATGACCGCCTTTCCAGACGTGTCGATGTTCATCCACGTGATCCTGGCCGGTGGCATCACTGCCATCGTGGGCGTGCTGTTCGGCTTGCCATCCTTGCGGATCAAGGGGTTTTATCTTGCGGTGGCGACGCTGGCGGCGCAGTTCTTTCTGGTCTGGCTGTTCAACCGGGTGCCGTGGTTCTACAACTACTCGGCTTCGGGGCAGATCAACGCGCCGGAACGGGATGTGTTCGGCATCATCATCACCGGTCCGAATGCATCGGCTTGGGCCACCTATCTGTTCTGTCTGATTTTCCTGACCGCCTGCGCCATCGTTGCGCGCAACCTGACACGTGGTACGACAGGGCGGACATGGATGGCGATCCGCGACATGGACATCGCCGCCGAGATCATCGGGGTGAACCCTCTCAAGGCGAAACTGACCGCCTTTGCCGTAAGCTCGTTCTTTGTGGGTATCGCGGGCGCGCTGTTTTTCGCGGTCTATCTGGGCGCGGTTGAGGTTGGCGAGGTGTTCGGGATCCAGAAATCGTTCCTGGTTCTGTTCATGGTCATTATCGGCGGATTAGGGTCTATTTTTGGATCCTTTGCCGGGGCCGCTTTCCTGGTGTTGCTGCCGGTGGTTCTGAAACTTGTTGGCGTTGATTTGCTGGGCTGGCCCACTGACATCGTCGCGCATCTTAACTTGGTGATCGTGGGTGCGCTGATCATCATGTTCCTGATCCTAGAACCACACGGGCTGGCACAGCTGTGGCGCGTGGCGAAAGAGAAACTCAGACTCTGGCCGTTCCCGCACTAAGGGGCAGGCCCAAGGAAAAGACGGGTGCGAAGCCCGAAACTCAACATCGGATCAATCAAGGGAGGACACACCCGATGAACAAGAAACTGGCAACCCTGGCGCTGGGCGCCGTGATGGCCGCAGGTCCGGTCATGGCCGACCTGGTGTTCCCATCGCTCAGCTACCGGACTGGCCCATACGCAGCGGGCGGCATTCCGTTCGCGGATGGCTATGCGGACTATTTCACCCTGCTGAACGAACGCGATGGCGGTATCGGTGGCGTTCCGGCCAAGGTTATCGAGTGCGAAACCGGCTATAACACCGAAAAAGGTGTGGAATGCTATGAATCGACCAAGGGTGAAGGCGCCCTGGTCTATCAGCCTCTGTCGACCGGCATCACCTATCAGCTGATCCCGAAAGTAACGGCAGACGGCATCCCGCTGCACACGATGGGCTATGGCCGGACCTCGGCTGCCAACGGCAAGGTGTTCAGCCATGTGTTCAACTATCCGGCCAACTATTGGAACGGTGCATCCGGCGCGATCAACTATCTGCTGGATGAAAATGGCGGAGATCTGAGCGGCAAGAAGATTGCGCTGGTCTATCACAACTCTGCCTACGGCAAAGAACCGATCCGCACACTTGAAACCCTGGCCGAAAAGCATGGCTATGAACTGACCCTGCTGCCCGTTGACCATCCCGGTCAGGAGCAAAAGTCGCAGTGGTTGCAGATCCGCCGTGAAAAGCCTGACTATGTCATCATGTGGGGCTGGGGCGTCATGAACCAGGTCGCGGTTCAGGAAGCCGCCAACATCCGCTTCCCGATGGAAAATTTCATCGGCGTCTGGTGGTCGGGCGCGGAATTTGACGTTGAGCCGGCAGGTGAAAAAGCCAATGGCTATAAAGCGTTGACCTTCACCGGCCTGGGTATGGACTATCCGGTCTACGACGATCTGAAGAAATACGTTGTGGATGCCGGTAAAGCCGCCGGCGCAGGTGATCAGCTGGGAACGGTTCAGTACAACCGTGGTCTCTATGCCGCGATGTTGGCAGCCGAAGCCGTGAAGACCGCACAGGAGATGCACGGAACCGCCGATATCGACGCATCGATGATGCGTGACGGAATGGAAGCGCTGGAGATCACCAATGCCAAGATGGAAGGTCTGGGCATGGCAGGTTTTGGACCCGAATTCGCGGTAAGCTGTGAAAACCATGGCGGACCCGGTCTTGTGGGCGTCGTTCAGTGGGATGCGGCAGCAGGAACCTGGAACCCGGTTCAGGATTTCAAACCGACCGATGTCGAGGTGATCAGCGCGCTGATCGAAGAAGACTCGGGCGCATATGCGGCTGAAAACAACATCTCTCCGCGTTGTGAATGATAAACTGATCGCCCCGGACATTCCGGGGCGGTGCAGACAACCGGAGCGGCGGTTTGCCGCCGCTCCTCACGAACAGTCCCGAAGGGGACAGGCATGAGGACACGCGCTGATGCTTGATGCGGCACAAACCACTGACGTGCAGGCGGAAACCCTGCTTGAGGTCAACAATATCGAGGTGATCTACAACCACGTGATCCTCGTGCTGAAGGGCGTAAGCCTGACTGTGCCCAAGGGCGGTATCACGGCCTTGCTGGGGGGCAATGGCGCGGGCAAGACGACCACGCTCAAAGCAGTCTCTAACCTGCTGCATTCAGAACGCGGCGAGGTCACGAAAGGCACGATCAAGTATCGTGGCCAAAGCGTACACGAAAGCGACCCCGCCGTATTGGTTGAAAAAGGCGTGATTCAGGTGATGGAAGGCCGTCACTGTTTCGAACACCTGACGGTTGAAGAAAACCTGCTGACGGGCGCGTATACCCGCAAGGACGGCAGCGCAGCGATCCAGCAGGATCTGGAGCTGGTCTACAATTACTTTCCCCGCCTGAAAGAGCGCCGCCGCTCGCAGGCAGGCTATACGTCGGGTGGTGAACAGCAGATGGTCGCCATGGGCCGGGCACTGATGTCGCGCCCCGAGACAATCCTGCTGGACGAACCTTCGATGGGACTGGCGCCGCAGTTGGTCGAAGAAATTTTCGGTATCGTGAAGGATCTCAACGAGAAAGAGGGCGTTTCCTTCCTGTTGGCCGAGCAGAACACAAATGTTGCCCTTCGGTTCGCGCATTACGGATACATTTTGGAATCCGGGCGCGTTGTGATGGATGGCCCGGCCGCAGAACTGCGCGAGAATCCGGATGTCAAAGAATTCTACCTCGGCATGTCTGACGAAGGCCGCAAGAGTTTTCGCGATGTGCGGTCCTATCGTCGCCGCAAGAGGTGGCTGTGAGCGGATGGAGGATATCGCGATGACCTATTTCGACGCACTCGAAACACGCTCGGCGGACGAACGCGCTTCGGATCAGGCTGCAGCTCTGGTAGAGCAGATCAAGCGTGCTGCATCTGCACCCGGGTTTGCTGCACATTTTTCTGATTCAGACACTAACAAGGTGATTTCGGCAGATGATTTGCCGATGCTGCCGGTGCTGCGCAAGTCGGACCTGATCCGCGCGCAGGCGGAGCGCCCCCCTTTTGGTGGTTTCACCGTGAAGCCTGCGCGCCACTTTCATCACGTGTTCCAGTCCCCCGGGCCGATCTATGAACCGGGCAGCACCGATCACGACTGGTGGCGTATGGGCCGGTTCCTGCATGCCGCTGGTGTTGCAGCTGGCGATATTGTTCAGAACTGCTTTGGCTATCACCTGACGCCGGCTGGCATGATCTTTGAAAACGGTGCCCGCGCAGTTGGTGCTGCCGTTTTGCCGGCGGGAACCGGGCAGACCGAACTGCAGGTGACAGCCGCGCGTGACGTTGGCTGCACCGCCTATGCGGGCACTCCTGATTATCTAAAGGTCATCCTGGACAAGGCCGACGAGATGGGCGTTTCGCTGAATTTCTCCAAGGCCGCTGTTGGTGGTGGCGCGCTGTTCCCGTCCCTGCGGCAGGAATATGCGGATCGCGGTATTTCGTGCCTGCAATGCTATGCGACGGCGGATCTGGGTAACATCGCCTATGAAAGCGCCGCGATGGAAGGGATGATCATCGACGAACACGTGATCGTCGAAATCGTGACGCCCGGAACCGGAACGCCGGTAGAGCCGGGCGAGGTGGGCGAAGTTGTCGTGACCTCTCTCAACCCGGACTACCCGCTGATCCGCTTTGCGACCGGGGATCTTTCTGCCGTCATGCCGGGTGTCTCGCCCTGTGGCCGGACCAACACCCGGATCAAAGGCTGGATGGGTCGCGCCGATCAGACCACCAAGATCAAGGGAATGTTCGTACGCCCGGAACAGGTTGCGGCCCTGGTCGACAAGCATGAGGAAATTGTCAAAGCCCGCGTCATCGCAGCCCGCCAGGGTGAGATGGACACGATGACTGTCCGGATCGAAAGCCCACGCGGTGACGACCCGGCATACGCCAAGTCAGTGGCCGAAGTGTTGAAACTGAAAGGTGCGATCGAGGTCGTGGCACCCGGATCCCTTCCCAAGGACGGGGTGGTGATCGAGGATCAGCGCGTCTACGAATAGCGGTGTTTTTCAGATCTGCGGCAGTTTGTGCCGCAGATTTGTTGACCGATGCACTGGTGTTTCCGAGCTTTTTGGTCGATTAAAGGCGAACCCTTCGCCTTTGCCAATCACAAGCCGGGATGATGGCCGAAATCGAGTTTTCACAGAATGGATCGCGCAATCGCGGTGTACGCGGTACCCGACTGCTGGCGGGGATCGCCTATGTCGTGGCTGCCGCATGCCTTTTGCCGATGATCGCCGTGGTCCTGGCGGCTGTAACCGGGGGAACGGACACGATCTCGCACCTGATGGAGACTGTGCTGCCCGGCTATATCGCGACGACCCTGATTCTTGTGGTCCTGGTCGCGGCCGGCACGTTCAGCATCGGCACCGGGGCGGCCTGGCTGGTAACGATGACCCGTTTTCCCGGCGTGCGGTTTCTAGAGATCGCACTGGTCCTTCCGCTGGCCTTTCCGGCGTATGTTCTGGCCTATGCCTACACTTTCATTCTGGATCACCCGGGCATCGTTCAAAGCACGCTGCGTGATGTAACGGGGTGGGGCCCGCGCGATTATTGGTTCCCGGAAATCCGCTCGACCGAGGGTGCGGCGGTCATGTTGATCCTTGTGCTTTATCCTTATGTCTATCTGCTTGCGCGGGCTGCGTTCCTGCAACAAAGCGCAACCGCGTTTCTGGCGGCGCGGGCTCTGGGCAACAATCCATGGCTGGCTTTTCGGCGCGTGTCACTGCCGATGGCGCGACCCGCCATTGCAGGCGGCGTTCTGCTGGCCGTCATGGAGACCATCGCAGATTTCGGAACCGTGTCGTATTTCGGTGTGCAGACCTTTGCCACCGGGATCTACACAAGCTGGTTTTCCATGGCCGATCGTACGGCAGCGGCGCAACTGGCCCTGTGCCTGCTGGTCTTTGCCCTGATCATGGCCGTGGCCGAGCGCACCCAGCGTGGCAAGGCAAAATACTATCAGGCGGGGAAACAGCATGTGGCGCAACCGGCGGCAAATCTGACGGGTCTGCGCGCCTGCGGGGCATTTCTGCTGTGTGCAATACCCGTTCTTTTCGGTTTTTTGCTGCCCGCCGTCATTCTGGTCGAGATGGGCCTGGACTCCGAACAGAACCTGCTGTCGCAGCGTTATATCGGCTTCATCCAGAACTCGTTGATTCTTGCTGGTACGGCGGCGGTCATCACCGTCTTTGCAGCGATCAGTGTCGGGTTCTTTCAACGCCTGAGGCCCGGGCGCGCTTCGTCTGCGACCGCATATATGGCGCGTCTGGGATATGCCGTTCCCGGTGGCGTCATTGCAGTTGGTTTGATCGTCCCCTTTGCGAGTTTTGACAACGCGCTGGACGTCTGGATGCGACAGACCTTCGACGTGTCCACGGGGCTGTTGGTGACAGGTTCGATCTGGCTGCTGGTCGCTGCTTACATGGTGCGTTTCCTGGCTGCCGCGCTTAGCGCCTATGAGGGGGGCCAAAGCACTGTACATGCGAATATGGATGCCGCAGCCCGTTCACTGGGTCAGACGCCTTTGGGAACATTGCGACGGGTTCACCTGCCGATTCTGACCCCCTCTCTGCTGACGGCCCTGCTGATCGTGTTCGTAGACGTGATGAAAGAGCTTCCCGCCACGCTGATCATGCGCCCATTCAATTTCGACACATTGGCGGTGCAGGCGTATCGGCTGGCCTCGGACGAGAGGCTGGAGGGCGCCGCCGTGCCTTCGCTGGTCATTCTGGCGGTAGGTCTGTTGCCTGTAATCCTGATCTGCCGTCAGGTCGGCCGACGGTAACACTTGTGTCGCAATTGTAGGACAACTGCGCATCAGGCTTGATTCAAACACGATTTCCGGCAAGGCTGGAGGTATGAATATGCAGCCTCCCAGCCGGTTCTCGGCAAGCGCAGCGCAGATGCCCGTGGCTTTCGACCGGCATGAGATGTCTCAAATCCTATCCGTTTATGGTCGGATGGTCGCCGCCGGAGAATGGCGCGACTACGGTATTTCCAACCTGCGCGACATGGCGGTGTTCTCAATTTTTCGGCGCACCGCAGAACATCCGATCTACCGCGTCGAAAAACACCCGCGCCTGAGGTCCCGGCAGGGAATGTATTCCGTCATAGGTATGGATGGCCGCATCCTGAAACGCGGCCACGATCTGCAGGCAGTCCTGCGGGTGCTGGAACGCAAGCTGATCCGGGCCGTAAACCCGGATTAGAGCCTTATGTGGGCCGTGACGGGCCCGTCACCCTGATCCAATATGCGGCGGATCGCCTGATCCATTGGTTCGAATACCACCGCCATATGACTGGCGTTCGCATGCAAAAGCATGTTTTGGCCCGAAACCCAGGCCACGTGCCCTTTCCAGAACAACAGATCACCCCGTTGCGCAGGGGCTCCTTCGATCACGGTTTTGCCCAAAGCGCGTTCCTGATCGCCGCTGTCGCCGGGGCACGGCAGGCCACAAGCCAAAAGCGCCGCCTGCACCAACCCGGAACAATCGATGCCGAACCGGCTGTTGCCACCCCACAAATAGGGTGTGCCCAGAAACAGCTGGGCCACTTCGACCGGGTCGTCAGGCTTTGCGGTCATCGGCGCCGTGTGTACCTTTGGGATATATCCCAGTTCGGTTTCAACAAACCGGTCCGTCTCGGTCCTGGCTTGGATTTTGCTTCCGAAACTCAGCGACACCAGATCGCGGCTTTTGAAATCCGCTTCCTGGTAGGCATGCGTTGCAGGCGCCGTGATCCAATGCGTCGCAGGCGCATCCGCCGTCAGCTGATCTGATCGCAACCAGCCGGTATACCCGTCTTTGTCTGCGATGACTCTGTTCCACCCGCTCTTTGTTTCGTCGATCCGAACCGTATCACCGAACAACAATTGCCGGTCACGTGGCCCGTCTGGGCTGCGCAGCAAATCGACAACGGGTGCGGAAATTCGATGGCGTGTCACAGTTCCAATATCTCCGACAACGCCGTCAGCACGGCACGCGGCCCCTGACCCAGACCGCCCTTGGCGCGCCCCGGTTCTTTGCTGGGCTGCCAGGAATAGATGTCGAAATGGATGTAGCGGCATGCGCCCACGAACCTGCGCAGAAACAGGGCGGCTGTGATCGACCCTGCAAACCCGCCCGACGGCGCGTTGTCCAGATCGGCGATGCCGGGTTCAATCATCGCTTCATAGGGCGTGTGGAACGGCATGCGCCAGACCGGATCAGCCGAAGCCTCTGCGGCATGCGACAGGGCAGACGCGCAGCGCTGATCATCGGTGTAGAACGGTGCCAGATCGGGGCCCACAGCCACACGGGCGGCCCCGGTCAGCGTCGCCATCGAGATCACCAGATCGGGCTCTCCTTCAGCCGCCAGCGCCAGCGCATCAGCAAGCACCAGACGCCCTTCGGCATCCGTATTGTTGATCTCGACCGTCAGTCCCTTGCGAGAGGTCAGGATGTCCCCTGGGCGGAAGGCATTTCCGGCAAGCGCGTTTTCGACCGCCGGTATCAGGACCCTCAATTGCAGGGGAAAACCCAGCTGCATGATCATCCGCGCCAACCCCAACACATTGGCCGCGCCACCCATGTCTTTCTTCATCAGACCCATGGATGCGCCCGGTTTCAGGTTCAATCCGCCCGTATCGAAACACACCCCCTTGCCGACCAGAGTCAGCTTGGGGCCGCCGCTGCCCCAATTCAGCTCGATCAGCCGGGGGGCCTGTTCGGCGGCGCGCCCTACGGTGTGGATCATGGGAAAATTCTGTTCCAGCAAGGCCGCGCCGCTGAACACGCTGCACGCGGCACCGAATTCGCCGGCCAGAGCCTCGGCCGCCTGCTGCAACTGCTCAGGACCCATATCCGAGGCTGGCGTATTCAACAGATCGCGGGTCAGAACTTCGGCATTGGCCATCGTTTCGATACGGTTGGCGTCGACACCTTCGGGCGCAACCAGCGCCGCAGTTCCAGCGGATTGAGACGCGTAGCGGTCGAAGGCGTAGCCTGTCATCAACCAGCCCAAACACTCCATCTCCAGACGATCAGCGGGAATGCCGGAAGCGATATAATAGGTTCCTTCGGGCAATGCCATGGCTGCGGCGGCCAATGGGAACCTTTTTCGCGCGCGCTTGTCTTCTGTTCCATACCCGGCCAGCACAAAATCAACCGCGCCATGCGCGCCTGGCACCAGCAGGGTCTGCCCCATCGCACCTGTAAACCCGTTTGCGGCAACCCAGGCCCGGACGGTATCCGGCTGGTCCTGCAACCAACTGTCCAAATCCGGCTGCGCAATCACATGAAGCGGTATGGACGGGTCAGAGGATGGGGCGAAGGACAGGGTCATGGGCGTCTCGGCTGATGGTTTCTGCGCACAGACTAGCCGCGCATGATCTGCCCGCAACCCCTGTCAGACGGAAAGGTCCTGCTGGTCCCAGACGGCGGTCAACGATCGTTCGCCCACGCGGATCAAACGCCCAAGCGTCGCGCCCGCCGCAACGGCGTCACCGGCATCGACGGTGTAGGCCACGTCACCCGCCACCTGGGCCAGGGCCGTCATCCCGATCTGTTCGGATATAGCGACCAGTGACCTGGCGCATTTGCGCAGGTCCGCCCATTCGCGCCGACGCCAGTAGCGTTCGCAGTTTGACAGGCGCACGGCAAGCTCTTCGACCGTGCGACACAGAACATCCAGCGCATTCTTGTCGCCAAGTTGCCGGTACAGCCCGCTTAATTGATCCGAGTCCAGACGGACGGATTCCTTGTGTTCAAGCGTGATAATCTTTTCCACCACATTCACCCTAGTTCAAACGCCCCCACGGCGCGGTGTTGATCCTGGCAGAAAATTCCTTTGCAAAACCTTGCAGGGAAACTGGATAATGGCTCGAATTTTCTTTGAATTCGGTTTAGATCATCCGTCAGCGACAAGAACGGGGACATTGAAATGGAATTTGCCAAACCTCTGCCGAGCTACCTTGTAAAACGGTATCACGGATGGAAGGCCACAACATATTCGGAAAACCAGGTTTGGTATCGCCGTCTCGCCGATGAAGGGCAACGCCCCCGCGCCATGGTCATATCCTGCTGCGACAGCCGGGTTCACGTCACGTCCATGTTCGGCGCTGACCAGGGCGATTTCTTTATTCACCGCAATATCGCCAACCTGGTGCCGCCCTATGCTCCGGACGGGGACCACCACGGCACCAGCGCCGCCATCGAATATGCCGTAACGGCGCTCAAGGTCGCTCATTTGATCGTGCTGGGGCATTCGCAATGCGGCGGCGTGCAGGGCTGCATCGACATGTGCAAGGGGCAGGCGCCGCAGCTGGATGCCAAGGACAGCTTTGTTGGCCGCTGGATGGATATTCTGAAGCCGAAATTCGAACTGGTCGCGGATATCGAGGACGGTGTCGAACAGGCCCGGCAGTTCGAACGTCAATCGGTTGTCGCTTCGCTGGAAAACCTGATGACCTTCCCCTTCGTCTCGTCAGCCGTTGATCAAGGCGCGCTGAGCTTGCACGGCTTGTGGACGGATATCGGCGCAGGCGGGCTTGAAAGCTATGATCCTTACCAAAAAAAGTTCGTCCCGGTTTGATAGCGGCAGAGCTGGAGATCCGAAACAGCAATGGCGGCTCGGATTCAGGGCTGTTTTTGGTATACTCCACTCATTACAAATGAAAATCGGAGCCTGCCATGAAAGTCATCAAGCGCATCTTCGCTGGATTGGTCGTTTGTATTCTGGTTCTGGTCGCGGTTTCCTATCTGTTGCCGGGAAAGGCGGAAGTTTCGCGTAGCATCGCGATCGACGCGCCGCCAAGCGCCATCTTTCCTTACGTGAATTCGATGCAGGAAACCGAAAAGTGGTCTCCGTGGCTGCACCGGGACCCCGAAACCAAATTGACTTATTCCGGCCCTGCCGCCGGGGTCGGAAACACTCTGAACTGGGCGTCGGATCACCCGCAGGTCGGTACGGGATCACAGGAAATCGTCGAAAGCGTGGAAAACCAACGGGTCAAAACGGCGCTGGATTTTGGCCCGATGGGTACTGCCACAGCGTCCTTCATCCTTGAGCCTGACGGGGCGGGAACCAGAGTGACCTGGGGGTTTGACTCGGATCTGGGCCTGAACCCCATGTCCCGCTGGATGGGGTTGATGATGGATACGTGGGTGGGCGAGGACTATGACCGTGGTCTGACCAATCTGAAAGCACTGGTTGAAAACCAAAGCTAGGCCGCTTGTTTGTATGGAAGCATGCGTCGGCGTGCTTGACCGAAGTCCTAGCCCAGTCGAAACCGGGCAAGCTTTCCCAGGTGATCGGATCCCATGAAGGGGCGCAGCTCAACCGTTCCGGTTGTGCCTTTGGGGAACAACAGGTTGTCTATCGGCAATGGGATTTTCCAACTGCCGAGGTTGTGGGTGTTCAGGACGGTTCCAAAACTTTGGTTGTTTGCGGCTGCTCCGATCCGTCTGACGCTTTCGCCCCAGGGGACCATATTGAAATCCCCGGCAATCAGAACCGGTCCTTCAAGCTGGCTGATGCGGTCGGCAATCACCTGGCTTTGCCTGGACTGGTCGTAAGGAAATGGCCAGTTCAGATGAACTGAAACAACCCAGACCAAGTCACCGCCGGGCGCTTTGACCTGTAACCCCACAAGCCCATAACCTTGCAGACAGAATTCCGAGCTCTCGACAATCGGCAAGGTCGTCAGGATGGCGACGTTTTGTTCAGGACGGAATTCACAGATCGCCTGTTCGGGGTAATGTTCGAACAGATTGCTCATGTACTTGCGATTGTGGCTGGAGACTTCCTGCAATGTCACGATCTGAGCGTCTGATTCAAGGATATCATCGGCCAGCGAATACCGGGGCCAGGCTTTGCTCATGAGGTTCTTCTGGTACAGCGTCAGGCAGGAGTCGTCGCAATCGTCCGAGGGCGCGGCAACGCTGGCCGCGATGGACCCGATGGCCACCCCGGAAAAGAGCAAGGTGGCCAATGCAAGATATCTGGCGCGCATGAAAAGAAGAATTACCGCGCAGGGGAGAAGCAAAACACCAGCCTGAGGCCGGAGCAGAGCGATTGAATCTCCTACGGCAAAAACCTGCCCCGTAAAGCCAATGACGACCAGTATCATCAGAATGCATGTGCATCCGATGGTCAGGGTTCTGGCAATCCTGCGTCTGGTCGAAATGTGCATGCCCTGCCTCTTTTTCCCTGCACGAGACACTATTATTCGGACTTCCGGCATCCGCCACGAACAAGGTTCAGTTTTAGGTGGCAAGCGGCTCTGGTTTTGTCAACAGGTTGGCGATTTTCACCGCGCGCAAGACTGTACCCTAATCGAGGTTCATAGCGCAGCCATGATGGATGCAGGTGATGGACCGGAAGGTGCCGGTTTGGTGGGAGAGGTGATCCGAGCCGGTTCTGCTGAGCGCATTGACGGGCCACCTCGGGCGCGGACTCACCTGTGACGTTGACTGCTGATCACGGTGGTAACGGTTCGTGTTGCGCGACTTTGTGCAAGTGCGATGGCGCTCAAAACCAAGGCACAGGCCACTGCTTGCGCACCTGTGATTGTTTCACCGAAAGCAAAAACGCCCACGGCAAACATTGTCGGCAGTTCAATGCTGCCGATAACGGCCGTGCGCGATGCCCCGATGACAGGGGAACAGACGGTGTAAATCAGCTGGGGAACCAGTGCCGTCATAAGACCGATCCCGACGATCAGAAACCAGTCACTGCCGCCTGCTGGCAGGACTTCGTCAATTTCCGAAGAGATAATCAAAGGGGTTAGCCCGACGACCGATCCCAACGAAACCGACGCTATCCTGGCCAAAGGAGCAATTCGCGAAAGACGGTGTACAAGCACGCATATGCCGAAGCCAAATCCGAAAGGTGCAGCCAAAGAGACAAGCAACGTTGGAATTTGGTCAATCGGTACGGATGCCGGAGACCCTGCAATGCCTGCCGCAAGAACAATCAAACCGGCCGCAACAAGGCTGCGCCGCGTCGGCGGATCGGCGAATATCGCCCAAGCGATGATGATCGTAAACACCGGGTAGGTCATGTAAAGAACACCCACCGTTGATGCCGGCACTGTTTCAAGTGCGGTAACATATCCGACCCACCCAAGCCCCATGACTGCCCCCGCAGCCATACCCCAGACTAATTCCCGCCGGTTTGAACGATGCTTAAAAAGGGTGGGCAACAATAGGATCGCCGTCAAAATGTACCGATAAAACGCAACTGCGTAGGGCGCGAGTCCCTGGTCAATGAGACCTCGGCTGAAATAGGGTACAAAGCCAAAACAGATGGATGCAAAGAACACTCCCGCCCCGGCAAGGGCGTAGGGTATTGGATCGTGCTTGGTTGATGTTGGCCGGCCCATCTTTGACACCTACCATGCAGTATTTCCGTTGGCATCAGCAACCTGACCGAACCGTCACGTCGTCTGTAAACCGGCTATAGGAAAACGCAAAAAAACCCGCTGAACAATCAGCGGGTTTCCTGGTTTTCAAGCTTTGACGAAAATCGGGATGTCAGCCCTTTTTCAGAACCTCGCGGCCCAGAAGTTCCGCGATCTGCACCGCGTTCAGGGCGGCGCCCTTGCGCAGGTTGTCGCTGACGCACCACAGGTTCAGACCGTTCTCGATGGTCGAATCCTGGCGGATACGGCTGATGAACGTGGCGAAATCGCCCGCGCATTCGACGGGCGAGACGTAGCCACCCGCTTCGCGCTTGTCGATCACCATGATGCCCGGTGCTTCGCGCAGGATGTCGCGGGCTTCGTCTTCGTCCAGGAATTCCTCGAACTCGATGTTCACAGCCTCGGAATGGCCGACGAAAACCGGCACGCGGACACAGGTCGCGGTGACCTTGATCGACGGATCGACGATCTTCTTGGTCTCGACAACCATCTTCCATTCTTCCTTGGTCGAGCCGTCTTCCATGAAGACGTCGATCTGCGGGATGACGTTGAAGGCGATCTGCTTCTGGAATTTCTTCGGCGGCACGTCTGTGGTGGGGTTATAAACCGCCTTGGTCTGATCCCAAAGTTCATCCATGCCTTCCTTGCCCGCGCCCGACACCGACTGATAGGTCGACACCACGACGCGCTTGATCCTGGCGCGATCATGCAGCGGCTTGAGTGCCACCACCATCTGCGCGGTCGAACAGTTCGGGTTGGCGATGATGTTCTTGTTCTTGTAGTCGTGGATCGCCTGCGGGTTACATTCCGGCACGATCAGAGGGATCTCGGGGTCATAGCGATACAGCGACGAGTTGTCGATCACCACACAGCCAGCCGCAGCCGCCTTGGGGGCATAGGTCTTGGTTGCGTCCGAGCCGATGGCGAACAGGGCCATGTCCCAGCCGGTGAAATCGAAGGTGTCGATGTCCTGGGTGGTCAGTGTCTTGTCGCCAAAGCTTACTTCCGTACCCAGCGAACGACGGCTTGCCAGCACGGCAAGTTCATCGACGGGGAACTGGCGTTCCGCCAGAATGTTCAGCATTTCGCGGCCCACGTTACCCGTGGCGCCGGCGACAACGACGCGATAGCCCATTTCATGTCTCCAAAGTTAAGGACGCGCGTTCATAGCCGCGTTGCAGCAAAGAAAAAAGGGTTTTCGGGTCAGATTTCGTCTGATGACACCGATTTGACGCGGCGCATCGCCTCAGGTGTCGGTCAAAAGCCGTTCGTAGAGGGCGACAAGGGTCTTTGCTTCGCGATGGATGTCGAAATTCTGCTCGACATGGGTGCGGGCGGCGAGGCCGGATTGCGCTAGGGAATCGCGGTTTTCCAGCATCCGGGCGGCGGCATCGGCCAATGCCGGGACATCGCCGGGCTCCACTACATGGCCCAATGACGGGTCGGTGACGATCTCAGAGAACGCACCGACATCGGTGGCCACGACGGGTACGCCGCAGGCCATCGCCTCCAACGGGGTCAGGCCGAAGCCTTCCCACCGCTGGGGTGCGATGAAGAGGTCCAGAACCTGATACCATTCGGCGATCTGGTCGACTGTAACCTCGGGCATGAAGAGGATACGGTCGGACAGGCCCGCCACCGCGACCTTGTCTTTCAATTCGGACAGAAAGGTGGTGTGTTGTTCCGTGGCGCGGCCCATGACGATGCCATGCACATCGTCAAAGCGGCCACATAGGTCGATCATTGCATCCACAAAGGCGTCAGTACCCTTCTGGTGGCGGATGCGGCCATAACAGCCCAGCAGCAGGCCATCAGGCAGGCCCAACCGGGTGCGAACGGCCGTTTTATCCTCGGGCGAGGTAAAGTCCTGTAGGTTGATGCCATGCATGATCACCTGTGCATCCCGATCCAGATACCCGGCGGTTTTGCGCGAGGTTGCGACCACGGCATCCATCTTGTCGATCAGCCATTTGGTATAGCCCGTATGCGCCCGTTGCGACGCGCTGGTGAACACCAGTTTCAGCCGCAGCCGCAGGATGTTGCGCAGGAACAGACCCAACAGCATCTCGGTATTGCGGCGGGCGTGCCAGACGCGCAGGGTTTTGCGCGACAGAAAGGGTAGGCGGCCAAGCGGGATATGCGGGATATCGGCAGGCAGGCCCGGACCAGTGGCTGCAATGTCGATCCATTGCACCTGCAACGGCACCAGCCGCGCAATCGTTGCCGTCACGCCCGAAAGCCTGCGTTTGAGATTGGGGGCAATGACGCGCGGGTCAGACATGGGCTCTCCTGACGGGGTTAGCGTCAGTCGACGCTGTCCCGGCTGAATAGATAGATCACGCAGCCAATGGCAAGCGAGATGGCAAAAAAGCCGAATGTCGCTGTGTAGGGTGCAGAGGGGCTGATGTCTACCGTGGCCGCGTGGACGCGCCCGGTGACAAATTGGGCGATGCCGACCCCTCCGATTCCGAAAAGGTTCAACAGGGTTACGCCTCGGCCCACCAGATGGGCGGGAACGAAGGCCCGACCATGGGCCATGATGACCGGAAAACTGGCCCCGGTGAACCCTATGATAGCCAACAGCAGAACGGACAGCCATGTGGCATGGTCGATCCAAACGCAAAGCAGGGTCAGCGCCACGACACCCAGCGCGTTGCCCGTGAAGATAACCCATTTCCGAGTGCCGAAGACGCGATCCAGCGGTCCGTAGACAAAGGTACCGACGATCATCGCAGACCCCATGACCAGAGTCGCGGTGCCGATCTGGGTGGTGCTGAGCCCGAAGACATCGTTCAGATACGGCCCGGCCCATAGCCCGCGCAGCGCGGCAGAGGGCGCATAGGCCACCAGCATCAAAGGCATGATCAGCCACAGTGCAGGCTCTTTCAACAGGTCCAGAAGTGAACCCTTGTGTTCCGTATCAACCTTTGCTGGGTCACGCAGGCTCAGCCAAATACCCAAAGCAATCGCAGCAGATATCACGGCCAGCCCAACCATGGTGGCGCGCCATCCCATCCATTCGACCGCAAGCGCAGTCGGATAAGAGGCCACGAGATTGCCCACCGAGCCAACACCCAGCATGACGGCGGCCAGCGTCGCGAATTTCGCAGGCGGGTATTCGCGGGCAAAGATGAAATAGGAAGCCATCAGAACCGGAGAGCACCCAACCCCGATCAGGCCCATGGCAACACTGACATGCAACGGTGAGGTCGCGACCGCAAAAATTGCGGATCCTCCTGCACCGCCAACCAGAAGAAGCGCGGCTGCGGTCAGCCTGGGCCCAACCTTGTCCAGCGCCCAGCCGACCGGGATTTGCATTGCAGCGAACACCAGAAACCAAAGGCCGGATGCAAAGGCCAGATCTTCGGGTGTAGCGCCGATATCGCGTTCAAGATCCAGGCTGAGCACAGCCAGAAATGCACGGAAAAACTGGCTGAGCACATAGCCCAGGCACAAAACCACCAAACCCGCCTGCATATCCCGCCTCTTTTTCGCTCATCCGAAAGGAATGCTTGGCACGCAATGATGCAACGCACAAGCATGTGTACTATGTTTCAAAACGAGGACTCGGGCCGCATTCCGGCTATCATTGCCAGAAGTTTGATTTCGAGGGGGAAAATGAAAGACCTCCATTCCGCATTTTACGAAAACCTGCCCCTGCTGAGGGATTTCACCCGTCTGGCGGACCCGGCGCAGTTTTCGCCGGTGCCCGACGACTGGTTTCTGGGGGTTGCCGACATAGTCGATTCAACCGGCGAGATCGCGCGGGGACGATACAAAACCGTCAACACCGTGGGGGCTGCTGTTATCTCGGCGATGATAAACGCGATGGGCGGCAAGTTGTTTCCCTATGTCTTTGGCGGCGACGGGGCGGCGTTTGCGATCCCCCCCAGCGAAATTGAAGCAGCGCGGGATACTCTGTCAGCCATGCGGCGCTGGGCGGAAGAAGAGTTTTCCATGCCGTTGCGTGCGGCGCTGGTGTCGGTGGCGGATATCCGAAAAGCAGGCAGGGACTTGCGCGTCGCTCGTTTTGCGCCCTCTTCCGGGGTGGATTATGCCATGTTCTCTGGCGGAGGCTTGGCCTGGGCCGAAGCAGAGATGAAAGCGGGTCATCATATGATCGCGCCTGCCGAACCGGGTGCGCAGCCGGACCTGACAGGCCTGTCATGCAGATGGTCCAACAGCCCGGCGCGGCACGGTCAGATCGTGTCACTGGTTGTTGAACCCACTGCGTCGGCAACTGAACGCGACTTTGCCGACCTTGCGCAATCGGTTCTGTCCGCGTCAGAAGAGCTGGAGCGCGCAGGTCATCCGGTGCCGACGAATGGTCCGCCCATGACGTGGCCGCCCCCCGGCCTCGACATTGACGCGCATGTTTCGCGCAACGGGCGGAATTTGTTTCTGCACAAGCTCGTTCTTCTGTTTCAGAACCTGCTGATCGCGATATTGTTCAAAACAGGCAAGAAGCTGGGACAGTTTGAACCCGAACATTACAGGATGATGGTCAGCAGCAATGCCGATTTCCGCAAGTTCGATGATGGCCTGAAGATGACGTTGGATTGTGACCCGGCCACTTTGCGACAGATCGAACACTTGCTGAAAGAAGCGCGCGGGCGCGGCAAAATCCGATACGGTCTGCACGTGCAGGACGAGGCGATGATGACCTGTTTCGTCCCGTCGGCCACACGGGACGATCATGTGCATTTCGTCGACGGTGCTTCGGGCGGATACGCCCAAGCCGCAGCGGCCATGGTCCGTTGAACGTTCAGTCGGCTTTCCATCGTGCGGCGAGATCACGTGCCGTTTGCGTCAGCAGCATCACATCAATGCCAACCGCCAAGAACTGTGCGCCCATATCCAGATATGCCTGACGGGTCTCGTCATTTGTGGCCAGAATGCCCGGCGCTTTGCCTGCGGCCTTGATTCGGGCCAGTGCATCCCGGATAACCGCTCGCACCTCGGGTGCCGCGCTGTTGCCCTGATGGCCCATATCGGTCGACAGATCAGCAGGGCCTATGAATACGCCATCCACGCCTTCAACATCCAGAATGTCGTCCAGAGCAGCAATTCCGGCGCGGGTTTCCACCTGCAACAACAGGCAAATCTCCTGATCTGCGGTCTGAATATAATCTCCGACCGATCCGTACATCGTCGCCCGCGATGCCATCGCGCCCACGCCGCGGACACCGGCAGGGGGATAACGGCAGGCCCGAACCAGCTCTTGCGCCTGCTCGGCGCTTTCCACGATCGGAACCAGAACGGTCTGAGCACCCGCATCCAGAACCATCTTGATCAGCCAGGTCTCACCCACGGGAACCCGCACAACCGCATGAGAGTCGCTTGCCGCAAGCGCCAGAAGCTGGTCCCGGATCGACCGGATATCGTTTGCGGCATGCTCTCCATCGATTACCAGCCAATCAAAACCGGCGGTTCCCATCATCTCGGCCGCTATGGGCTCCGCAAAGCTCATCCAGCACCCGATCTGCATTGTTCCCTTTTTCAGAGCCTGTTTGAACGCGTTCTGCTGCGCAGCCATACTGTTTCCTTTGTTGCAAAACCTTCAGCGCCACGTGGTCGCGAAAGCGGCCGTTTCCACATCTTCTTCCGTGGCGCGAAATTGTCCAGTTTTAATGCAATTTGGCGTCATCGGATCGACGGCGGCAAAGGCGCGTCACGCAAGGGCGGCGGCGTCCCGGCGGCTCTTGTGCTTCAAACCGAAAGCCGAGGGTTCCCTTGCGTAAATCACGGATTTCGGCGATAATTTTGGCATGACCGACGACCTCCCACTGACGTCGCGATCTTTGCCCATTGCGCTTTTGCGGGCGCGGGAAAAGGTTATGGGACCCATCCGAGCAATGCTGGCCGACGCCGGTGTCACCGAACAGCAGTGGCGCGTGTTGCGCGTATTGAACGAAGAAGGCCCGCAGGAACCGACGCATATTGCCGAACGCGCCTGTCTGTTACTGCCAAGCCTGACACGGATACTGCAAAAACTGGAGCATCGCGGCCTGATCTCCCGACGATGCCACCCGGCTGACCGGCGTCGCCAGATTGTCGAGATCGGCGAGCGTGGCGTTCAGATTATTCACGCCAATCAGCCCGCCAGTATGGCGCAGGCGGAACGCATTCGTTCCCGCCTGGGGCCGGAAAAACACGAATTGTTGCTGGATCTTCTGAACGAGTTGAACGACCTGGATACCTGATGCCGGTCGCCGAACATGGGTGTCATATGCAAAGACCCCGCCGGAGATTTTAGGGGCGATCTCCGACGGGGTGGCCAGACTTGGATTTGGGTTAGGCCTGGCCTGAGGCCGGTTGCGTCACGCCTTGCCTGACGGTCCGGCCTGCGCATCGGAGTATATGGCGAGCCGGAAATGTGGCTCTGATTAGGGCCTTTTGGCCTTTGGGGGAAAGGCCGCGCACCTATGCTCTCCGAAACAGTCTTGGGCAATTGCCTAAGGAAAACCTGGCCCGCAAGGGATGACTTGGCGTCATTCTGGCCGAATGTTCCCGCATGTGCGGTGATTTGCTGCCATCGCACACCTCAAGATAGATGCGCCCCGCAATTCCTATTTAAAACCTAGCCCGACTTGCGCCAGAGCCAAGTTAATTTCCGATCTGTCCAAGTTCCGGTGCATCAATAAAGACGGATGTGAAACAGCATTGGAACGGCACTGGGCGTTCAGGTCAGAATTGAGCAGGTTCGCGCTGAAACAACTCTTGGATATTGGCGAAATCCAGCGTGCAATCCCGGCTTGCTGGCAGCTCTGGCGGGCGTAAGATGGCAGCGATGAAAAATTCAGGAACCACGATGTCAAACAGCCTGTTTTCCCTTCCCGATCCTATAACCATTCCTGTCGTTGGCGAGACGGCCGGGTACCCTGTCGGGCGCATTTTCTGCGTCGGGCGAAACTATGCCGCGCATGCAGCAGAGATGGGGAATGAGGTGGATCGCGATGCGCCCTTCTATTTCACCAAATCCGCGCCAAACGCAATCCTGTCCGGCGCGACGGTTCCGTACCCGGCGGGGACGAAGAATTACCATCACGAAATGGAGCTGGCGCTGGCAATCGGAAAACCGGTAATTCGTGCCTCGAGTGCGCAGGCTTGGGATGCGGTTTATGCCTATGGCTGTGCACTCGACATGACACGCCGCGATCTGCAACTCCGCGAGCGGGACAAACAGCGGCCTTGGGATCTGGGTAAGGACGTCGAAAACGGAGCAGTCTTCGCGCCGCTGACCCCTGCCGCGGACTGGTCGCCGGACGATGGCAAACATATCCGGCTGAGCGTGAACGGCGAACTACGTCAGGACGCTACCCTGGAAGAGCTCATCTGGAAGATCGATGAAATCGTCAGCCATCTGTCCGGTTTCTACCATCTGCGCCCCGGCGATCTGATCCTGACAGGTACACCGGCCGGCGTAGGCCCGGTTGTGGCCGGCGACATCATAACAGGAGAGATTGACGGGCTGGAGCCGATCAAACTGACCCTGACGGACGCGGAATAGGCCCTATTTAGGGTCTTTCAGCCAGCCCCTTGCAAATTCCACCTGGGTTACGCCTGCCAGCCGGCGCACCCGGTCCAGCTCGGCGTTCAGGCGTCGGCTGCGGGCGTTAGACCAGCGCACCCCGCGTTCGGGCCAGAGCGCTTTGACATGCAGCAGGTCGCGATCCCGATGCGCCTTCATGTCGATCCGGCCGATCAATCGATCGCCTTCAAGCAAGGGGAAGACGTAATACCCATATGTGCGCCTGGCTTCGGGAACGAAAACTTCGATGCGATAGTGAAAGCCAAACAGCCGCTCGGCCCGGTTTCTGTCCCGAAGCATGGGATCAAACGGGCTGAGCACGCGAATCCGACCGGGCGGTTGCGGCAAGTCGGTTGCCCGATCCATCAAATCAGGGCGGGCAAAGGTTTTGCGCAGGCGTCCATCGGCGCAAGTGACCTCGATCTCTTCGATATTTCCTTGAGCCAACGCCGTGGCACACCAGTCTTTGGCTTCGGCGGCGGTGACCGTGCCCCAGAACGCGGCCAGCTCTCCGGACGTGGCAAACCCCAACCGGTCCAGCGCTGCGTTGCACAGCCAATCCACGGTTGCCGTCGCATCACAGGCCATGGTCCCGGGGCACAGGTGGGTTTCGATCACACGTTCGGTCAGATCATAACGTTTCTGAAACCCGTCGCGGCCCACAACGGTCAGGGCCCCGGAACGCCACAGAAACTCCAATGCGGTTTTTGACGGGTGCCAGTCCCACCAACCGCCCGAGCCTTTCTTTTCATCCTTGCCAACGTCTGACGAACACACGGGCCCGTGGTCGCGGATGTGTTGCAAGACAGTCTCGAACTGTTGCTCGAACCCATCCCGCCGCCAGTTCTTCCAGCGCGCCTTCAAGAGATCCGCATCACGCTGAAAGCGCAGGTGCCAGTGCGGATAGAACGACATCGGGATCACGGCCGCATCATGTGTCCAGTGTTCGAACAGCGCTTTTTCCCTTTCATATAGCCTTTTCAGGTTGGCGCTTCGATACGCAGGCCGTCGGGAAAACAGGATCATGTCATGAGCGCGGGCAACCGTGTTGATGCTGTCAAGCTGCACGAATCCCAACCGCTGGACAAGGTCCAGAAGCTCGGCGCCCTTGGCCGCGCCCGCGGGTTGTTCGGCCAAAGCATGGCGATCCAGAAAAACGGCGCGGGCCGTCCGGTTGTCGAGCCGCTTCAGGGGCGCATTCATCGTCGTTTCAGGGTATCGCCATAGCTGATCTTGGGGGTCAGCGTGACCCGTGTCTCGATTTCGGACTCCGGGTCCTTCAGGCGTTCAGCGATGATCTGCGCGGCCTGACGTCCTATATCCAGACGACAGGCATCCATCGTCGCCAATTTGCGCGGAAGACCCTGCAAAAGTTCCACGTTGTTGAACCCGGCCAGACCGATCTGCCCCGGAATATCCACGCCTTGCTCCAGCAGGTACAACAGACCACCGGCGCCGATCATGTCGTTGGAATAGTAAAGAAAATCCAGATCGGGCGACCGATCAAGCATGGCCTGTGTCATCTCGCGCCCCTTGGCCAGGGCAGAGCCACCGGAATAGAACTCGCGATCTTCGATCTCGATCCCGTGTTTGCCCAGCACTTCGGTAAACCCTTCAAAGCGTTTTCGGGCACGGTGATCCAATGGCATCTTGGTGCCCATGAAGCCGATATGTTGATACCCGGCCTTCAGAATCGCCTGCGCCATCTCGCGCCCGGCGCGGCGATGCGAGATGCCCACCATCGCGTCGACAGGTTTGCCGTCGGTATCCATGATCTCGACCACCGGAATGCCCGCCGAATCCAGCATGGCGCGGGCCGCGTCAGTGTGTTCCAGCCCGGCAATGATCACGCCCGAGGGTCGCCACGAGAGCATCTCGTACAGCACTTTTTCCTCTTTCTCGGGCAGATAATCCGTCACGCCAACCACGGGTTGCAGTTCGGTATCTTCCAGCACCTGATTGATGCCGGTCATCACCTCGGGAAACACCATATTCGAAAGCGAGGGGATGATTACCGCGACCAGGTTGACCCGGCTGGATGCCAGCGCGCCCGCGATCTTGTTGGGGACATATCCCAGCTCTTTTGCAGCGGCCAGAACGCGGGTGCGGGTGGCGTCGGACACATCCCCCCTGTTACGCAGAACCCGGCTCACCGTCATCTCTGAGACACCGGAAGCCTCGGACACATCACGAAGGGTAAGCGGGCGTTTGGTTTCACTGTTCACGGGAGGCACCTGCGTAGTTGTTTTGTCCGATGCTAGCGCGAACAGGTCGGTGTGTACAACAATTGTGCAAAGGCGATGACAACACGGAAATTCCCGGTTACAGAAGGCGGGGCGCGGCCCCGTGGCTCAACTGGATAGAGCAGCCCCCTCCTAAGGGGCAGGTTGCAGGTTCGAATCCTGCCGGGGTCGCCAGTTTTTGTAAGTCTCTATTTTAGTGATCATTTGGCGTGCGTGGTGTCACGGGGGTGGTGGACTTACACGACGAATTTAAAACACGAAAAGTAGGCCATGAGTAATGATAGGAACCTTGAGCAACCAAGCGGACCCGGTACAGCTTGGCGGGTTAGGATGTCTACGCCCAAAGTTCTAAAGGGCACCACTGATCCAGAGACGGGCAAACCTTTTGGTCGAAAAATTACAAGAAGCCTTGGAGGTTTTTAGCACAAAGTCACGGCACGACTAAGTTACGCGAGGTGGAACTTCGCAAGGTTCGAGAGTTGGAATTACAAGCGCTAGCCTCAGGGCTCATAAGCAATATATGACGATAGCTGCGTGTGCGATTGCTTACGGGAAAGCCTTCGGGCAGCGGGCGTATCGTGTTGCAACTCACCACCAATCTTTCAGCCTGCCGAACATGATCTCAATACGGTTGCGACGTTTGTAGCGTCGCTTGTCGTATCGGATGGGCTTCTTTCGCTGTCTTCGACCAGGTGTGCAGGCCTTTATCCCTTTGTCTTGTAACGCTTCTCTGAACCAATCGGCATCATATCCACGATCTCCAGGCAGCCACTCCACGTCCGGCAGACCGTTTAGCAGGGCCTTTGCACCGGTATCATCACTGACCTGACCGGCGGTCATAAAGAAGTTCAACGGGCGCCCCTGGCTGTCACAGATGGCATTTAGCTTCGTGTTCATGCCGCCTTTGGTGCGTCCCCTCTCGGCAGCATCCTGTAGATGCGCCTGCCAGGCAGTGTATCAGTCGTCCTCGCCCCCTTTTTTGACCCCGAGGCTGGATGCCATGCGGTGCGCCTTCAGATAGGTCGCATCAATCACCACGGTCTTTTCTTCGCCGTGATCGGCGGACAGGCCCATCATCATTTCCGCGAAGATGCCCTTATCACTCCACCGCTTCCAACAGTTGTACAAGGTCTTGTGTGGCTCGTATTCCTTGGGTGCATCACGCCATCTTAACCCGTTTCGATTAATGAATATAATCCCACTCAAAACACGCTTGTCATCGACGCGAGGTTTCCCGTGGGACTGCGGGAAGAAAGGCTCAAGACGCGCCATCTGCGTGTCCGTTAGTCAGAAGTGATCAGACATGTTAATCGCTCGTTTTCGAACCGTGAATCACGCCGCATAACTTAATCCAATGGGTCATGAGGCTGGTAAAACTAGTGTTCCGTTTCCAGCAAGCATCCTAATCTGGCTAGTATCCTGACTTTTTTTCTACTTTCCGACAAGAATTGCGTGTTCCCGTTCGATGACCTTTTCCCAATCGCCTTGCGCCTTCAGACCAGTCGAAGAGTCTCCCATTAGCGACGTGACCATGAGTCTTCCACGCGCTTTCGCTTCCTCATTCGAGAAACCGGCCTGTTCAAACATCCAGGCGGCAAATTGGAAGCGTTTGCCGATGGTTCTTTGATACGATTCTTTCGCCTTCTCATCGGTATTCGCCCAGACTGAGACAGCGTGATCAGGCAATGCGGCGTCCTCTTCAATGACCTTTTTCATAAGAAGAAGAATTCGGTCTTCCGGGGGGCCGCCAAATGTCTTTGCCTGTGCGATCACTTTGTCAGTCAGTTCCTGCTCCCAATATCTGAGAACCTCATCCAAAAGCTCACGGACGTTTTTGAAATGCCAATAAAAGCTACCGCTTGTCAGGTTCAGTCGCTTTGCCATTGGTACGATTTTTATCGCGGAAACGCCGCCCTCGTTCAGGACTTTGTAAGCCAGCAATATCCAGTCTTCTTTGGTCGCGGCGTTTTTGGGTGAGGCTCGGGTGATAGTTTCTGACATTCAGATTACAGCATTCTTTGTTTGACATAGAGCAGTCTATGGACTTACCGTAGAGAAGTCTATGGTTGACTGGGAGTTCACGACATCGTGCTCTCCGAAACGCCACGCAGAAAAGGGGGGATCAATGAATAGCATTATGAATTCCACGACTGGCGCACTATTGGCATTGGGTTTGTCGTTGGCTGGCACCGCTTCAGCGCAAAACGTGCTGCCGACTGGTCGAACTGCTTCTGCAATTGAAAATGGTGTTTATCCCGCGTCATACTTTCCCAACACTGAAATCCTTGGCGCGGATGAGATGCGTATCACTGCATTGGGGACGGGGATGCCCAACCAAACCAAAGCTGCCGTTTCGATTTCATTTTATGTTGAACTAGGCAATGGAGACGTTTTCTTGTTTGACGTGGGCACGGGTGCAACTGGAAACTTGTTTTCATTGAGACCGGATTTTGCGAAGGTCGATAAGGTCTTTTTCAGTCATTTGCATGTCGACCACGTTGGAGACTTCATGGGGTTTCATGTTGGCAGTTGGCTTTCGGGCAGATATACTCCGCTCCGCGTCTTCGGCCCGTCCGGATCAGAGGATGAACTGGGCACCAAAGCCTATGTAGAAGGCATGTCAAAAGCCTATGCTTGGGATCTGGCCACACGTACGGGGGCGCTGCCGGATGATGGTGCCAAGCTTGAAGTTACCGAATTCGATTACATGCAGGAAAACGAGATCGTTTATCAGGAGAACGACGTAACTATCCGTTCCTGGCCAGCTATCCACAGCCTAGATGGCTCGGTGAGTTATTCTCTGGAATGGAATGGACTGAAATACGTCTTTGGCGGAGATACTTACCCAAACAAATGGTATGTAGAATATGCCAAAGGGGCGGATATCGCTTCTCACGAGGCTTTTCTGCCACCTGACGCTTTGGCCCCGTATTTTGGCTGGGACATGAAACAGGCGACCTATGTAGCCACGCGCGTTCATACCGAACCTGCGGCCTTTGGCAAGGTGATGTCTGCGGTCGAACCGCGCATGGCGCTGGGGTATCACTCTGTTCTTTCACCCGAAAATTATCAGGCGATCTTGGAAGGTGTCCGTTCGACTTACGATGGACCGCTTACGCTGGCGCGGGATCTTCAGGTGATCAACGTAACCAAAGACCAGATCGTTGTTCGGGAAGCGAGTGTTGATGACTATGCGTTGCCACCTGCTGTGAGCGACGAGTACATCACTGCCCAACGTTCAAAAGAAAAAGAGCCGTCCGACAAAGTCAAAGCGGGAAAATGGGAGGGTTACACGCCACCGCCAATGCCGGAAAATTAAAGTTCAGGGGTGAACAAAATTCCAATTTGGCAGTATCTGTGCCGACTATTTCTGATGCTGAGCCTGATGGCCTCAGGTGCACGCGCCGTTTCGGCGGATGTCGTTCTGACTAACGGATCAGAAGTCGCCCCCAACATCGCTGTTCTTCATATCAAAGACGATGGGGTCTACGTCGACCTTGAGATCTATATCGAAGATATTCCGTTGTTTACTGATATGTTGCCAATCGGTTGGTCATCGGATTTCGTCGAGAGTAAGCCGGAGGCTGAAAAAGAGACCAATCAAGGTTTTGCCCAAGCCGAAAGTCGGGCGTTATCGATTGTTGGAAGGGACAATCAGCCCCTAAACGCTGAAATCAGAAATTTAGAATACCGAACACGCATCGACCGGGCCTCGCCACTTGCAGGTCAGCGGAATCCATTCTCGGGTCAAATTGTTCCCAGCCCGCCAAAAGATCCGCGTGTTCTGTTCGTCAAAGTGTTCTTTGCGTTTCAAAACACAGTTCCCAACGAGCTGACTATAATGCCTCCATCGCGGGATGGTGAACCACTGGCGACTATCGGGATGCAGGTTTTTGACCGACAGGTTCCGGTCACCGATTTCAGCTTCTTGTCAAAGCCGGCAGAGTTAAGGATTCACTGGCCTGATCCGTGGGATAGCCGTTTTTCTGCTGAAAGCCTAAATCGACAAGCGCAGGACGGGACATCCACCTTTCTCTACATCGAACCTCGTGAAGTTCGGCATGAGACGCTGATCCGCTTGCGTGAACTGGCGCCTTGGATTGGTGAAACTACCGAAGTCGGTCAAACACTTTCGCCACAGCGTAGCGCCATGATCGTAAACCAAGCGGCGTCCTTCCTGGCTTCTCGTAACCCGGTGACAATTGATGGCAAATTAGTGCAACCGTCGAACGCTACAGCAAAGCTCCTGGAGCTGACATCGCAGGGTTATCAGGTTGTCGAGCCTGGAAAGGAAGTGTCCGTGAACAATGCGTTTATCGGGGCTATCCTGTCTTTCTCATCGGCAGACCTTCCCAATCAGGTGACAGTCACATGGGATATGTTTGACGAGGAGATTTCCCGCGTCGCAACGATTTCAAACGATATCGCAGGGCCGTTTTTTGGGGCTGTTTCATCTGCTGACCCGCAGTTTCACTGGCAGAACCACCTGCTCCAGTACCAAAGAGCATCTGTTACTCAGATTCCAGTTGAGCAGCAGAAACGGCAGGACCCGGCTTTGGCGTTGATCGCCGGGATTATCAGCGCCGTCTCACTCGGTTTTCTCCTGCTAACCAGGGACAAAGTCGCAAAGTGTGCCAGTTGCGTTACTATGATTGCCGCTGCTTCGGCAACGTTTGTATTTTCGGGATATTTGCCGGAATTACCCTGGAATAAGCCCGAACCCCCTGAGCAGCAGGTTGCGGAAGACATACTGCGCTCGATGGTCAAAAACTTGAACACGGTGACCCTGGAAACTTCGCCGGCAGCAAGAAAGGCAGAGCTGGCCCACATTGTAACGGCGGCATCTCTGGGCGACATCGCAACAGAGGTAGAGCGTGGTCTCGTGATCCGAACGCCAGGAGGCAGTCTTGCTACAGTTACAGATATTAGTGCCCTGAAAGTAGAGCGCGTTGACCCGACCCTTAAACCGGGTGGATTCAGAACTCTGGCAAAATGGACAGTGAAAGCCCAAGGTGGTCATTGGGGGCACGCCCATATACGCGCGGTTACGTTCCGAGTGCTGGCCGAGGTCATACCTGAGTCAGGGCAATGGAAGCTGGATGGATTAACTGTAATCGAGGCTCGCGATCCAAATGCATAAGTATTTAAGATCAAAGGTTTTTACTTTCGGCACTCTGTTTGTCGGTGTGTTTTTGTCACTGACGCTGTCAGCCTCGGCGCATTTTTTGCTTAACCTCAACGTTCGAATTTCGCATGTCGAGCATTCCGAAGGCGGTCTGCGTGTCTACATGCGTACGCCCATGCCTTATCTTGTTGCAGATAAGGTCGGTGATCAGAATGGTGATGCCTTGCCGGAAGCTGCACCATTCACGACCAATGCCATGAGCGACGGTCAGTTAGTCCACTTTGTCGACTTGCAGGCTTTCATGAGCGATCCCAATGGGCTGGGGCAATTCGCGGAAGGTGCGTTGCATCTGTTGGTCGACAATCAGCGCTTGAGAGGAACAGTTAAGTCCGTTCGCTTGCATCGCGTTGGAAATGAGCCCGGATTTGCAACTTTGGCCGAAGCTCAACAGGCCGTGGACACCGAAACGGCCTTAATGCCACCGCTTTTTGTTGGTGATACGATTGTCGATCTCGTCCTGTATTATGACACTGACGGCCCGATCCAATCGTACAGCATTTCTAACGTGCTAGACCCCGGCTTGCCGGATCAGGACCAAACGGCCAACCTCATTCTCGACTACGCGTCTGACACGCCTCAGATATTCCGATCTCGGGGCCTGATGACTGAACCATTGGTGGTTCAGAAGAAGGGGTATGGAGGATTCCTCAGTTTCGTCTGGGAAGGCATACGACATATCCTCGAAGGGTTGGATCATGTTTTGTTTGTTGTGTGTTTGGTCATCGGAGCGCAGACACTCAGGGCACTATTGCTGCGTGCAACCGGTTTTACCGTTGGGCATAGCGTGACGCTGTCTCTGGGGTTCTTCGGGTTTGTGCCATCGGGCGCGTGGTTTGTTCCTGCCGTCGAAACCGGGATCGCGCTTTCCATCATATTTGCAGCCGTCGCAGCGTTTATGAGTTTCAAGGACAACGCGCGTTCTGAGGTCACGATGGTGCTTCTGACGACACTGATTGGCCTCCTGCATGGTCTTGGATTCAGTTTTGTGTTGCACAAGATATTGCAGGTTACATCCCCAAACATCTGGCAAAGCCTGCTTGCTTTCAACCTTGGCGTCGAGCTTGGCCAAGTTGCCATTATTCTTGCAATCTGGCCTGCCTTGATAATGTGTCGGCGCGTGAACTCCAGTTTGTGGATGTCCCTGCGAGTGGGTTTAGCCGGTGGGTGTGCGGCTATCGCCTGCTTTTGGACCGTTCAGCGAGTTGCCGAGGTTTATTCCACGTTGGCTTAGGGTCATTGCGAAGGCGCGTGCCGTGATGGTCGCCTAAGACATGCGGACTTCGGCTGTTCCGAAGCATAAGACAGATTAGGCTCGTTGCAGTCGTTCGCTGCACTTGGGATGAACGCCCCCTATGTGGACAAATTAGACGCGTAAACTCAGCCGCGAGAAAACTCCGCACACAACTGGCAAACTGGCTCAATGCTGTGGTCAGAACCTGACTCTGAACGCCAGCCCAACCAATGGCGCTGTTTCATAACTCTGACGACTAATTTCCAATCCATTCGCATCATCTAGCGTCAGGCGGCCGTCAAATTCTGCGCCAGCAAAGACACTTAATGAAACCCCAGGGTTCGGGTTGTACCCAACAGAAAGAACTACAGGGATACTCTTATCCTCACCCACACCATTCGGGGCAAGGCCATCCCCATCCAACCTGAATCGAATCCTTTCCGATCGCGCGGTCAACGAAATGTCCAAGGTGTCATTCAATGCGTAACTCAGTGTCAGTCCGGGACCTTGCGTCGCTCCGACACCAGAGCCAGTATTCAAGTTCCAGCGATCGTTTATGTCCCAGTCGATCAGCAGGGCTGGAAAAAAATCTGTACCGCTTTCGTCAAATTGAGAAAACGCGCCAAAGGCCGGACCTATCGTCAAGCGCTCGCTCAGTTGCCAAGCAATTCCTGCAAAAATACCATGGGTTCTTCCTTCAGATGAGGAGGCCCCGCTTTGATAGTCCCATCTGATCTGTGGCGACACAAAAAAAGTTGCTGTATCACTCACTCGAAGCCGCACAGGAACAGCGACGCGGAGGTCACGGATGTTTTCCCATGGCTGGTTGTTCGATTGACTGAAGCGATAATCCAGTTTGCCAAAGCTGGTGGAAAGCCCAACTGAATTTCCTCCGTCCAGGTTGTAGAGTGCGGTCGCACGAAGAAATGTTCGACTTGCAGAGAACTCGCCACCGCCGCTCAAATCCGCATCCCCTTGAAAAGCGGCAAGCCCATCAACCTGATACGCCCAACCTAGCCGCGGCTGTGCAGTCAACGGAAACGCTGTGAAACATAGGGAAATAGTTCCAAAGCAGCACGTTAGAATAAGGTTTTTCATATGACGTTTCCTAAGTGACGCTGGTTCCCTTTCGGGTTGCCACTCCTGAACCAGCGGTTCAAGTGCTTTCAAGTCTGATATGCGGACTCTGCATCCATCTGCATTCTTGCTCCAAAGTACCGCAATCAGCCCAAAGCGGTCCTTCAAAAACGAGTCTTGGACAGGTCCACGCGCGCGGATGGGGGGCGGCGGACCCCACTCACTTGAATATTTGATTTTATGCATGTTTTATCATACACTTTTACTTTGGTTTTTTGTCTGGGGGGCAGTCATGAAAACTCATTTTGAACCCACGATTATGTTGCATGCTGCAACCGCCTTGGCGCTTTCATTAGGAACGCAAGCAGTTGGCTTTGAAGGCGAAGTACCTCCAGATAAGGTGGTTCCTGCACAGACCTACTCTCCGTTTGTCGACCGATCTTATCCTGATCAGGTTCTATTTGGTGATCTTCACTTCCACACTGAAATCTCATTCGACGCAGGGCTTGTTGGGACTTCTCTGAACGTCCACGACGCCTTCCGCGTGGCCCGCGGTGAGAGGATAACTTCAAACACCGGACAACCTGTTCAACTCATTAGGCCCCTCGATTTCCTCGCGATTACTGAACACGCGGAAATGTTGGGACTTGCGACCGCCGTTCGAGCAGCTGACCCTCGGCTTTTGGCTGACGAGTGGGGTCGTTTGACCTACGAAAGGTTCAATTCCGGGCAAGAAGGTCGGATGGAGGCGTTCGCTGATATCATCGAAATCGCATCAATCGAAGGGCGAGACCCGACCGCTGGATTGGATTTGGACGGTGACCTTTGGCAAAAAATCGTGGAAACGGTCGACGAATACTACGAACCCGGCGTCTTCACATCATTGGCTGGGTACGAGTGGACATCAACTCCGAGAGGTAACAATCTCCACCGGGTGGTGATCTTCGGAGACGGCGCCGATAAGACCGGTCGAACCCGCCCATTTACCTATTTTGAAAGCGAAGACCCTGAGCCGTTGTGGGACTATCTGGCTGCGTACGAAGAAGAGACGGGTGGAAGCGCAGTATCTGTTCCCCATAACGGAAATATATCCAATGGAATAATGTTCGCGCCTACGAAATTCGACGGCACACCTATGGACGCGGAATACGCCGCCAAACGCGTTCGTTGGGAGCCGATGCATGAGGTAACCCAGATCAAGGGGGACGAGGAAACGCACCCATTCCTGTCACCTGATGATGAGTTTGCGGATTTCGAAACCTGGGACGTTGCGAATATCTCGGGCACCGTCGCAAAGACCCCTGAAATGTTGCGCTACGAGTATGGGCGCTCTGCCTTGAAGGTCGGGCTCGAAGTTCAGCGGGAGACAGGCGTTAACCCATTCAAGTTCGGCTTCTACGGCACGACGGACACGCACACCGCGCTCCCGACCACGCGGGAAGACAACTACTTTGGTAAGTACCAACACACAGAGCCTTCAGCGAACCGTCACAACTTTGATGTAATCCCGGCCGAAGACCCGGCATTGCGTATCCTTACGGCGCAAGAATCGGCTGCAGGCCTCACCGCTGTTTGGGCGCGCGAAAACACCCGCGAGGAAGTCCACGGAGCAATCAAGCGTAAAGAGGCCTACGCTACGACCGGGCCGCGAATGCGAGTCCGGGTCTTTGGCGGCTGGAGTTTTGATGTCGATGATCTGTACGCCTCGGATTTTGTTTCCAACGGGTATAAGAACGGCGTACCGATGGGCGGAGACCTTAGGAACGCGCCGGATGGGGTTTCTCCCAGATTCCTGATCCGGGCGCTGCGCGACCCAGACGGCGCGAACCTCGACCGAGTCCAAATTATCAAAGGCTGGATCGACGAGAGTGGCGAAACTCATGAGCGGGTCTTCGACGTGGCCGTCTCCGATGGCCGAGAGATTGGAGAGGATGGCCGTGCACACGAACCAGTAGGCTCGACGGTAGACATTGGAAGCGCGACATACAGCAACTCAATCGGTTCCGTGGAACTCGCCGGTTATTGGCAAGACCCAGATTTTGACGCGAACAACAACGCGTTTTACTATGTAAGAGTGATCGAAATTCCAAAGCCGCGATGGACGACCATAGACGCAGCTTTCTACGATATACCGCTGCCCGAGGCGGTTCCCGCAGAAGTCCAGGACCGTGCTTACACATCGCCGATCTGGTTCAGCGCTGAATAGTGAAGCTAGTATTGCGACAAAGCTGGTTTTGAGCAATTTCGATTCCCACGGAACACGTCGGCAACCAGTTCCAATGGCTCGGAAACGTCCAAAGCGTGAGGACACCTTCTGGCTCTGTTGCAGTACAAATCAAACCCGTTCTGATGCCACCGCGTCTGCTCGCTGGTAACGCCGGCAGTGGCCGCACGCTGTTCTTTGCAAGATCAACTTTTTGCGCGTTGCCGTCGTTTGTGCGGAGCGCAGCATCCGTTTACTTCGGGCTCGTTGCAGTCATCTGACCAATTCTGTTGGATGACTTCTTTCTACCAAATTGCCGTCGTCGCGTGACCGCAACCACGCCGGTGATTCAGTCGGGGAATCGATTCTCAAAGACCAGATCACGCATTGTCACGACCCTTCGGTCACAACTACCCTATACCACTTCCTGATTTTCAATGACCTAACAACCATGAGCGTCACGTCTTCCTAGTGTCCGACTAGATGCTTTTGGTCTTCTGGCATTCAGATTTATCGCCGGAAGCGGGACGGAGTGTCGGCACTATTGCTGCTGATTTACACCGGGTGTCGCATCAGCGAGATTCTGACGCTGCGCTGGGGCTATGTTAGTCGCACCATCTGGAATTGCAGGGCAGCAAGACCGGACGCCGCCGCATTCCTCTACCGAGAGAAGCCCATGACATCCTGATGGAATTGCCTCGTCAACCGGGAAATCCATGTATAAAATTAAGCGCTTCTGACAGTGGACCGCGAAATGACCTGTAAAAATCGCGGCGGCGCATACGTAAGTCGGCGGGCTTGGACGATGTCCGTATTTACACCCCCATTTGACCCTTCTGATGCGTCTCAAAGCTGCGTGTGGCGCGTTGCGGGGAACAGCTTGCCATAGATCGTTGGCAGATCAGGACGTGGTCCCAGTTCGATGCCTTGTTCGGCGATGCCATTGCCGAGGCTTTAAAGAAGGTACGATACTGCGAGCCTGATCTTGACGATGGAAACCACGCGCGGTGGTCTAACCATACAATGTAGGGCTTGGTTGCTGGATCATCCGAGGATGACCTACTGGAAATGCGCAGCCAGATCGACACCACAAGCGTTAAGCGCGCGCATCGCTATCAGCATATTAGGTTGATAACGACGCAATTGGCAGGTCTTGGAGTTACATTGGCCGCACTTGAAGGCATTCAGGAAAATGAACTGAGTGATTCTATCGACAGTGTTAGAGGCAAGCTCGCAGAGAGCATTAAGGCGGATCCTCAGCGAGCCGCAAAGAAACTGCATGAAGCCAAGAACAAATTCCGGTTCAAAGCGTAAACTGCCGACGAGGACCCACCTACTTTTGAACTGCGTCCGCGTGGGAAGTTTGCTCACTTAGCAGCCATTGGTGCGTTACTTCAATGCTGAGTTTGCAAAGTGCCACCTTCAAGGTAACCAACCCATCATTAAGCAAGACCCAACCTTTCGCTTCAAGTCGACACCAGCGCGACAACTTGCCTGCAACGTGAGATGTTCTAGGGTGTTCGTATTTGCACGCGACAATAAAACGCTGATCTGTGCGTTGTTGGTTTAGAAAAACTCTTCGCGTGGTCAAAAATAGTCAAAATAGCAATGCCTTAAGTGTTTACTTGAAAGAACAAGACTACACATTCAACAAAACGGTTTTGTACACGTTTCTTCGTCAATCTATGCCGCGTGGTTGCTTGGTGGTTGCTGTAGGCGTGAGAAAATCTCGCCTATTCTTGCTAACTCTTTGAAAAAAGTGGTGAGCCGTGCAGGATTCGAACCTGCGACCCACTGATTAAAAGTCTTATTAGCCCATTTTCGATAGCATTATAGCCAATTCGATTGGACAGTATATTCTATTAAATAACAAAAGTTTCAGCGTGCAGGGGTTTCTATAAGACCCTTCCCAATTCTCCGCACTTTGCTTACCTTGTGCTTACCCAAGCCGTCCGAGACCAATATGCCCAACGTCAAATTAACAAAATCAAGTGTCGATCGCCTTTCAGCTACAAACCGGGACACGATATATTGGGACGACGGTCTGCCGGGTTTTGGACTTCGCGTGAAAACGACCGGCGTCAAAAGCTTCTTAGTTCAATATCGCAACAAACAAACCGGTCGGTCGAAACGCAAGACACTTGGGCGATATGGGCCGACCTTGTCTTTGGGCGCCGCCCGCGAAATAGCACGCGCGCTTCTTGCTGACGTGGTACGTGGCGCAGATCCTGTCGCCGATGCTCAAAGCCTAAGGCATTCACCAACGGTGAACTCACTTGCCACGCAATACATGACCGAACATGCGGAACCGAAGAAACGCCCAGGTAGCGTTCGGAATGATCGGTCAATGCTGGACAGATACATTCTCCCCAAGCTTGGGGATCTTAAAGTCATTGAAGTGACGCATCAGCATGTTCAGAAGCTTCACAATCAAATGCGTGATACGCCCTATCAAGCCAATCGCACTCTGGCGCTTATGTCGAAAATGTTTGAACTGTCTGTGCGCTGGGGTCAGCGTTCTGACAATCCGGCGCGCGGCATAGAAAAGTTCCCCGAGGAAAAGCGGGACCGCTGGTTGTCAGACGGTGAGCTGCAAAGACTTTTGGTGGCTTTGTCAGAGCATCCAAATCAGGTTGCAGCGAACGCTATTCGCCTGCAGCTCCTGACAGGCGCACGGATCGGCGAAGTGCTGAAGGCAAAATGGGAAGACTTCGATTTGGACCGCGCGGTCTGGACAAAGCCGTCGCACCACACAAAGCAAAAGCGACGAGAGCACCTGCCGATTTCGTCAGCAACCTGTGATTTGCTTGCGGCAATGAAAGCAGGGGCATCTCCTGAAAGTCGTTGGTTGTTTCCGGGACGCTCTCCGGACCAACCGTACAAAGATCTGAAGAAATTTTGGAGCTCGGTCACCACATCAGCAGGCCTTCAAGACTACCGTATCCACGACAATCGGCATACGCATGCGTCGCATCTCGTTTCCAGCGGTCTGAGTCTGCCTATAGTTGGTCGATTGCTTGGACACACGAACCCGTCTACCACGCAACGCTACGCGCATCTCGCAGATGACCCGTTGCGGCAGGCAGCGGATGTGATGGGTAAGAAGATCAGCGGTGGCAGTTCCTGAAACCTGAGAATTTCCTGTGCTGAAGACACGCGAGCGGCAATTAGACTGCAGCTGTCGGCACAGTGTCGATGTTTGGGACGGAAGGGAATGGACGGAGATATAAGATGTCCAAATCTCTACTTCCCGTTGTCACAACGCGTCGTCCGCCTTGGAACAAAGGCAGACTAGTCGGACAGAAGCGGCCATTGCAGTCAAAGCAAGTCTGGGCCATTCGCGCTCGGCTCGAACTTGCAAACAAGCTGAGAGACCTAGCATTGTTCAATCTTGCCATCGATAGCAAGTTGCGCGGGTGCGATCTCGTCCGCCTGAGGGTTAACGATCTCGCCGTCGGCAATTCTATTCGCGATCGGGTATCCGTTGTTCAACGTAAAACTGCGAAGCCAGTGCAATTTGAAGTGACGGAGAATACACGTGAAGTCGTGTCGCAATGGGTCTCTTCTCAATATATGCATGGACAACGGTATCTGTTTCCAAGTCGTATGCATGCTTTGCCGCATCTTTCGACCCGGCAATACGCTAGGCTTGTCCGGGAATGGGTGTCAGCAATTGGTCTCGATCCGTCCAGCTACGGCACGCATTCGCTTAGGCGCACCAAAGCGGCTTTGATATACAGAAAGACCGGAAACCTACGTGCCGTTCAACTTCTGCTCGGTCACAGCAAAGTGGACAGTACGGTGCGTTACCTTGGCGTCGAGCTTGAAGACGCGCTTAGTATTGCCGAACGCATCGATCTTTAACCTTTTAGGCGGGCGGGATCGTCCGCTCGCCGCTCCCAAGCAGACTATCGGAATCTCCCGTTAATATTCCGCTTCGAGCCCAAAGCGAACGACGAAAAGATGGCCAATCGGCAAAGGTTTTTTGCGTTTTCCAAACAGCAGCTACTCAATTGCCGTGCGAAATGTTGCGGTAAGCCGTTTGTTCAAACCGTGATGAGGTTCGGCTGAAGAACCGTAGTGCAACTCCGCCAAAGCCGCGATGTCATTGAAAATGACTACGGAGCCGCCTTCTTCATTCGCGTAAACCAATAGTTTTTGGCAAAAGGCATCCAAACCAATTGCCGGAAAGTCCGCCATAGCCACACCACCGGGCGCTGGTCCGCCGAATAGCAAGAGAACAGCATCCGGCAGTTCCACCCCCACTTGGGACGCTTCGGTCGCAAAATCGATTTCCCCAAACCAGACAGTATCGTCCTGTCCCATCACGGCTGTCTTGAGACGTTCCACTGCCTCTGACACGCTGAGCTCAGATCGCAATTCGATGATGCCATAGTTTGTGATTAATCCTTTGGTCGGCGCTGGTGCTGCATCCAAGTCGTTCAGGACATCGAGCAACTTGTTCTCGAATGCATTCAACGCTTGGGTGTTGATCAGACCATGCCGAACTTTGAGAAACTGAGAGTCTGTGTATGCGATCTGCGGACGGCCATCCTGATCGAATGAAAGAACTCGAAAAGGAAGGTCCAGTCCTGCGCGCACGTTCCCTTTCAGAATGGGCGTGTTTATCTCTGGAACAGAGAAAATGAGTACGCGAGATGCTGGCATTTCTACGCCTTCGGCCTTGGCCAGGCGCGCATGATCTATCGATGCGATTGGAGTAGCTCCCGCTTCGGCAACGGCAGTCTCAAGCCCTAAGAAGTTTTCGTCCACCGCAGTCTGGGCAGATGAAGATTGTGCAAAAGCAGATGTCGAAAGTGATAGAGTTGCAATCATCGAGAAAACAAAGCCAAACCTCACCATTTTTTCTACTTCCTATTTCACCGTACTTTTTTCAGGGAAACCGCCGCTAGAGCCGCAAAAGCTACCTCGGCCGCAAGGTAAAAGAGAAGTATCCCGTTCGGAACTCCATCGATCAGAATGCTTAGTATGCGTCCAACGGCTAGTCCTGACATAAACAAAAATAGAACCCACAGCGCAGGGCGTTGTAATTCTGGTTTCGAAGCGGCCGCCAACCAAAACAACGCGTTTGCTAGGTAAAGACCCATAATCGCTCGGAACACGTGGGTTTGGTTCGTTCCTTCCACCGGAAATCCCAGCAAAACTGGGATCGAACTACCCGGCATCAGGCCGTATGATAACGCAATTGGCACGAGGCCGACGGCAGCAAGCAGAAGGACTAATCTGGCACTCATGAATGACTCCTTCTCGCAGAGGTTTCGCTTTGTAGCGAAATTCCTAATCGTTTTTTTGGGCATCCGATGATCCGAGCCGGATGCCCACGCTGCGGTGAGAAAGGCGTATTGGTTGCCTCGCTTTCTCTACTGAGAGATGCCGCCTTCGGTTGATGTTTGTTCTTCAACATGGTCTTGATTGGCGACCGGCTTCCCGCGCGGAGGGAACTCCTCGAAGGTTGCGAGATGTGCCTGCACTAGTCGGGCGGCTGGACCGAATGCCCACATTTTCTCGCCCATCCAGCGGACGTACATCCCGCTTTCCTCCGCTGCTTTCTCGTAAGGATCGCGGCGAAGGTTGAAGAGCAAGGGAGCGACCAATTCTTCCTTCGGTCCTGACCAGCCGTGGTTTTGAACGACAAAATGCGCCTTCCAATCGTTGTAGCGTACGGCTTGGAGGTCCGTACCCTGATAGTAAATCAGCTCGCGGCGATTGCTCTCTTCATCCTCACCAGTGAGGTAAGATAGTTGGTTGTAGCCATCGAGGTGCACTTTGTACCCTTCATAGCCTTCTAGGAGTTTTTCTCTTAGGTCTGTGGGACCTCCGGCCGCAGCCACAAAGGTTGGCATCCAGTCCATGCCGCTGAATATGCCGTTCAAAACCTGCCCTTCAGGTATTTTGCCTGGCCAGCGAATAATCGCAGGAACCCTAAATCCACCTTCCCAGGTAGTACCCTTTTCCCCATGAAACGGTGTCGTACCACCATCGGGCCACGTCAGTGTTTCCGGGCCGTTATCGGCGGTGAACATCACTATGGTATTATCGGCCACTCCTAAATCCTCAAGGTGGCTGAGAACGTTACCAACGTTATTGTCCAACTCCTTCATGACAACATCCTGAAGTCCACGCCCATTGCCTAACATAGCTTCGTATTCGGGGCTAAGGTGGGTCCAGACGTGTGCACGGGCAGGAGCCATCCAGACAAAAAACGGAGTGTCCGACTCTACTGCACGAGAAATGAAGTCCTTCGTGTAAGATGTCACTTCGTCATCCAAAGTCTTTTGGCGCTCCGGAGGCGCAGGCCCGTCATCAATGATGCGCTGCTTCCCGACTTTTCCAAATCGCGGATCGACTGTTTCGTCTTCTTCCTCTGTTGCGAACGAATGAATGATGTTGCGAGGCGCGAATTGCGCGTTGAATTCTGGGTCGTCTGGCCAATCCGGATCAGACGTATATTCCATGGCGTTCAAGTGATAGAGCCAACCCCAATACTCGTCGAAACCTTTTGTAGTCGGCAGGAACTCGTTGAGATCGCCCAAGTGGTTTTTACCGAACTGGCCCGTCGTGTATCCCAACTTTTTTAAGAACATCGGTAGCGTCGGATCATCTGGGTTTAACCCTATCGGATCCCCCGGCAACCCTACCGTGTGCATACCAGTCCGAATAGGTAGCTGTCCGGTCATGAAAGCTGATCGACCGGCAGTACAACTTGGCTCGGCATAATAATCTGTGAGACGAGCACCCTCAGACGAAAGGCGATCCAAGTTCGGCGTCTCGATGCTTTTGACACCCCCATGGTAAACGCCGACGCTCGCCCAACCCACGTCATCTGCCATGATGACAAGAATGTTGGGCCGGGCATGCTCGTCGGCCCAAGCTCCAGTGAAAGCAAAGCAGACCGCACCCGCTACTGAGATAAGCTTATTCATTAAGACCTCCCGACACGCTATTTCTTGCCAACGATAGGAAAAACATCGGCTTGGAGGAATAGTCAAATTTGTTAACTTTCAGGGCACTGCACCTTGGTGCAACAAATTTCTTCTGTCACCGAGTCCGCGCAGCAGACGTTTACTGAATTCTGCCGAACGTCTGCAGCAAGCTCGAATTGACCCTGAGCTTCGACGTTTTCTGCTGATGAAACGTCCAAATATATCCATCTCAAATTCAGTCGGCGTTCTATGTTTCCTGAGGTTTAGAGGAAAATCGAATGGCGACGCGTGGGCAATGTTTGTGTAAAAAAACAAGCTGGGTCTACAAGGGTGACCAAACATGGGCATGCTATTGCCACTGTGATGACTGCCGTCGGAATTGTGCGGCGCCGGTGGTTGCGTGGCTTGGTGTGCCGATAGAGAACTCTGAGTGGACTGGTGATAAACCCAGCACTTACGAAAGTTCCAAAGGCGTTTTCAGGCACTTTTGTGGGACGTGTGGGTCACCCATTGGATTTGAAGCCGATCACTATCCGGGTGGTATGCACCTCTATGCTGGATCGCTCGAAAACCCGGAAGAATTCCAACCGACTTTTCACTTCAACAATCAAAGCAGGTTGCCTTGGTTGCAAATGACTGATGATCTCGACGCGTTTGAAGGCACATTACTGCACTCCCCTAACGACCCAGCCGGATATTAGCAGGTTTAGAACCCAGCTAATGTTCCATATGGCGGCTTTGTCCGCATAGCGATCGCTCGCGATATTCGGGCGAACGACTAAAACGAACCCATCTTAGCCATGAAACATCAGCGCGTTTACGGTGAAGTGTTATCCCTCCGGAGTGTACCAAATGGGCGAAGTATAAGCCCGTTCTTGTGTGGATGTCGGTACTTCTTCAGGTAGTTCGTCGCCGAACCTAATAGCTTCGTAAACCGTCCATCGCGGTGTGGGGATTTCTAGCACGCGCGCGTAGTAAAGAGCCTTTTGTTCCGGATCAAATTCGGGATCAGACCAGACGGTTATCAATTCTGGCGATCCGATTGAGTTCGTGAACGTACCGGTTTCGACGTTCACGGTATTGCCGACAGGCGGCAGCTTGCCATCCGCACCGAGATCCCGATCGCCGGACCAGACGACATCAAAAACCTTTTCTTGCGTCTCTCCGTCTTCTGTTAGCCAGCCCTTGACTATCTGAATACGATCCAGATTACCCGAGTACGGATCCTTGAGTGCAGCAACGAGAAAATTTGGCGCTAAGGCATCACCGGGCGCTTTCGGTAGATCTGCCCCCATGGGTACGCCTTTGTCATAACCAATCTTCGCAGGAAGCCGCGATTGAGCGTCGTTTTCTTCGAAATCCCATCCCCCGAAGAAACGTACCGTGATCCGACTACCTGTTGTACCATATACTTCCTTGCGTTCCATCGCGTCGAAAATAGATGCTCGCGTATTTTCCTCGGCCCAAACGGCCGCATAACCGGAGGCAGCCATCTGCCAGCCCAGAATTTTGGTCGCTTCAAACTCGCCGACAACATGCTGCCAACGCCCAGGCTCAGGTTCCACGCCCGAGTGCTTACCGAAAAAGTTATCTTCTTGGGCTGTCGCCAAAGCCGTGTGACTGTCTGTGGATCCCACGACACCGAACTTGTAAGGGTTGGTCCCAAGCTGCGCCTCGAGCTTCAGGCCATTTTTTAAAGCCTCGCGAGCATACTCGTACTGCAACATCCAGTCTTCTTTGGGGACAGGGCCAAGGTTTGCGACGTCCCACGTTTCGTAATCTGCAAACTCGTCATTTGGGCTCAGAAACGGGTGGGCCTCGCCGTCGCCTTTGATCTGAGTGATCTCATAAAGTGGCTCCCATTTTGCGCGTCTTTCCGCGTAATCTCCTGTGAGCGGTTGGCCGGTATCGGGGTTTGTCTCGACAGGAAACATCAAACCATTAGAAACATTTCCGTTGTGCGCCAATGCAAGGACGCGTCCGCCTGTCGTTTCTTCGTATCTTTCCATCCAATCCCACAGATCTTCCGGATTGAATGTCTCGGCAGTCGTAAACGGCAACATTTGCCGCGCCCGAATCCTGTCGTCCCTATAGATGACATTGCGGTGCAAGTTGTTGCCACCTTGCGTCGAGGTCCATTCGTAGCCGATAAACGCGGTAAACGATCCCGGTTGATCATAAGCATCCGCAGTTTCCGTAAAGTCATCCCAAACTGACTGTACGAAACGACGGTTAGAAATCGCCTCCGGCAAAGCTTCACCGGTAATTCCAGCGAAAGTCTCGATAACCTCCATTGTCGCTCCAAGGGCAACATTCCCTCCTTGGTTCAACCTGTCGTTCCAGTCACGTAACGTTGGGTCGCCCATCAAAGTTGCGTTCCCCGCGACGATCTCGTTCATCGCGCCCATCGCGTCTGAATGGTCTGAAACAACGAGCCAATCCAGCGGGCGAGACAGCTTCGCCCGTAGGCCGTGAGAAGTAGTTACTTCTTCTCCACGCGCAAACCGAAACGCGTCTGAAGGCGAAAGAAGTACACCAAACGCACGCGCGTCGAGTGAGAGCGATGTATGCAAGTGGGTGTCGCCCCAAAGAGGTCTAGTTGGAAAGTCGCGTCCTGCATAAGGCGAAAACGCATCTGATGCAGGGGCATGCATGTCGGCCCCCGAGATGGTCATTTCACCAACTTGTCCACCCTCGGCGGTTTCCTGTGCCCAAGCAGAGGTCGAGGACAAACAGAGACAAAAGAATAAGGTCGCATTGAAAGGAACATTCATGGCTATATTCCCAGCTAATCAGAATATAACTCATGCGACCATTCTCATATGCTTGCTGTCAACCTCGTTTTTGTTTCCGCGAAGAGCGTCTGTACTTGGTTGAATTGGTGTGTAACTACCCAAATCCCTCGCCGCGTCTTAGTCTCGTTTACGGCGGAACCAAACAGTGGCTTTGTCCCGCAGAGCATTCACTGATGCACTGCGCAACGAGGACGGCTCCGAGCCCAGATCAAACGTTCATTTCTAACCGCTTATAGCCTTTGAAAGTCGCATGCGGGCGTTCAGCGTAAGCCTGATGGTAGCTGCTTTCGTTGACTTCCGACTTCCTCAAAGTACGCACATGCGATTGCACTAGAGCTTGATGCGGAATGCCGCGAAGCCATCTGCACCATCTCCGGCATCTTCGATTAAAACGCCTTTGACATCGGCGATGTAGTCTCGGGCCTTTGGGCCGGTCTCGAATAGCACGGTTGTGTTCTCTAAAGGAGCAAATGACCAGTTGCCGTCCGCTTTTGGGTTGATCGTTCCCTGTTCGACAATATAGCGCACGATAACGTCGCGATTAGTGTCCGGGGCTTCGAACACGATTGTATCACCCAATGCGCCGGGGAATGAACCGCCACCCGATGCACGATAATTGTTTGTGGCGATGATGAACTCCATGTCATCGGTGACCGGTTCGCCTTGGAAGGACAGGTTCACAATTCGAGCCGCATCGGGATTCACCTCTTCCCCCTTTGGCCCAAAGCGCGACGGCTGCGACAGGTCGATCTGGTATGTTACGCCATCCATCACATCGAAATTGTAGGATGGAAACTCTGGATTCAGAAGAACCGCATCCTCTGAGCCTCGCTCGATCTGGTTGAACATACCGGCCGAACGCTCCAGCCAACCACGCAGTTGAACACCGTTCACTCGCACCGCGCGCACTGTGTTGGGATAGAGATACAGATCAGCCACATTTTTGATAGCAACATCCCCGACCGGGACGTCGGTGTAATAGTCCGGGCCCCCGCGACCACCCGCCTTGAACGGCGCCGCCGCTGACAGGATCGGCAATCCTTCGTGCTCGGTGCCTTTCAGCATTTCTTCGACATACCATTTCTGTGCGATCGAAACGATCTGTACAGACGGATCATCAGCAACCAATGCAAAATAGCTGTGCAACGGGGCAGATGTTTTGCCAACGGCTCGACGGACATAGGCGAGCGTTTCGTCGTGATCCTTCGCAACCGAGTCGAGAACCTTCTGATCGTCTCCGACCAAAGCGGTGATTGAGCGGTCTTCATTGCGTTTGGAAATCGCGCGGGCCTCGGACGTGGTGGTAACCACGCGCCACTCATTTCCTTCCCGTTCCAGCAGCAGGTCCAACAACCCAAGATGTGAGCCCCAGAAGCCGCCCATAACAGCAGGTTTACCCATCAGGGTGCCCTTTTCGACGTCAATGCCGGGTCGGTCCGCAAATGTCGGCGAGGGAAAGACAAGGTGATTGTGCCCCGTGACCAGAGCGTCGATTCCGTCAACACCCGCCAAAACGACTGAGGCGTTTTCCATACCGTCCACATGATTGGCGTCCCCGATCCCAGAATGTGAAAGGGCGATGATTAGGTCACATCCTTGTTCCTTCATCTCTGGCACGTATGCCCGCGCGGTTTCGACGATATCGCGGGCCTGAACATTGCCTTCCAGATGCTTTCGGTCCCAGTTCATGATCTGCGGCGGCGTAAAACCTATGACACCGATTTTGATTGAGTGCTTGGTCCCATCACCCATTTCGATTTCACGGTCGATAATTGTATATGGTTTAATCAGCGTTTTGTCGTCGCGCGGAGTTGCGCCTTGTGCCTTTGCAACATTGGCCAAAACGACCGGGTACTCTGCGCCCGCGAGTGATTTTTCCAGGAAATCCAGCCCGTAGTTGAATTCGTGATTGCCCAGAGTTGCAGCATCATAGCCAACAGTGTTGAACGCGGTGATGATGGGGTGCGCATCCCCTTCTTTCATGCCACGCTCATAGGCGATGTAGTCGCCCATTGGGTTCCCTTGAAGAAAGTCACCGTTGTCGACCAAGATCGAATTTGTCGCCTCAGCGCGAATTTCGTTGATGATTGAGGCCGTACGGGACAAGCCCACTGTGTCACGGGGTTTGTCGGCATAATAGTCATAGGGGAACACATGAACATGGATGTCCGTTGTTTCCATGATGCGCAGATGCGCTTGATTGTTGGATGCCAAAACTGAAAAAGGATGCAAGGTGATGGCCGCTGCACCGGCTGTTGTTGCAAGAAATTGGCGACGCGAAATTGACGAGCGGTTGGAAAAAGACATGGGTCACCTTTCGAGTTGGCTGGCAACAAGAATAGTTGCCGGTATTGCATAACGATCTTATGACAGTGTCTTCTAACACATTTTACAGACTTATTTCAGGGGATATGGACGATCCCATGCACCAGATCCATGAAGTCGCTAAATGATTGGATCAGGTGAAACCAAGCCGGGACTGGTGTGACAACGTATGTGAAGAATAATCAGTGCCTTTTCCCATCACCCGTGCTGTATTGTCGGCGCAAAACTATTCTGGAGATGGTTGTTGGAGCCGGCATTTGCCGATGTGTTGCCCATGCCCGCCAGCGACGTACACTACCGATAATCGACGTGAACGACGCTGCCCGCGTTGCCGTTGCCATGACTTAAGAAGGACGCACCGGGATACATCTTTTGTTGTCACGCAATCTCCGTACCTGAGGCCCAGTGAAAGCTGACTGTAAACATTTGGCCAATCGTCGACTCAGAGCAGGCGGCCGAAAAACATTTAGCTCCGCCGCGACATTTCGAAAGTCTGGTGCTACTGACGGTGAGTTATGATGCTAAAACCCTCTTCGGGTGATGGTGGCACGAAATACCGCGCAATACGCCGATATTGATCTTCCGTCGCTGCAAATGCATGCGCGCCTTCTCTGTTGCGCTTGTGCAGCCGGTGCAGACAAACCTCATCTGACACATCCAAAAAGTGAAGGTGGTGCTGCGCAGCAGTGTCTTCCAGCAGGTAGCGCATCCAGGCCCTGTTTTCAATTGTGTTCGCTGGAAAATCGAGAACGACCGAAACGCCAGCCTTCAGCAGAGCAGCCACGTGAGGACCCATGACCAGTCGCAGTTTCAAAGCGCAGTCTACATAATCCTGCAGGGACTTCATTTGATCCCCAAACAGCGCGCTAAGCCATTCATCTTCTGAAATGAGCATGGCCCCGTCACTTTTCGCAAGTCTCGCTGCCAGAGTTGATTTTCCAGAAGCAATTTTGCCGCATAACAAGTGGAGCGTTGGAATAGCCTGTGACATAGAGCGAACTCCCGGATTACCTGATGGTCCCTGCGCTAAGTTGGTCTGCCAATTGATCAAACACCAACCTGATCCTTCGTGCGGTATGTAGCTCGGAGTGCGTCGCCAGCCAAATCGGGAACTTAAACGGCTCATGGTCGGGGAGCACGCGCTCGACGCCGGGTGTTAGGGCAGCCACGTCATCCGACATTACACTTATGCCAAACCCTTGGCGCACCAACTCCCAGGATACAATCCCGCTTTGTGAGCCGACCCGGAAGCTTTTTCGGGTGACCTTAATGCCCGCCGGATCAAGAAAACCGATCATCGTGTCAATGTCACCAAATCCGACAAAGTCCAACTTAGCGAGTTCGCCTTCATTTTTTGGCCGTCCAACCTGATCAAGGTACGAAGGTGCCGCGTAGAAATGTGCCGTGGCCTCGGCGACAAGCTTTGCCGTCAGATCCGGCTGCGTCGGACGTACATGTCGGATGGCGATATCAGCCTCACGTCGCTGTATGTCTCGTATGTCATTTGCAGCAACGATGTCTATCTCCAGTCGCGGTGCTGCAAGTCGGATCTTTTTCAGTATAGGCGGCAGCTGATAGGCAGACATCACATCGGACGCAGTGATCCTGACTTGACCTTCAACAGCTTGCGACTGACTTGTCGCAGTAAGTGAAATCCTGTTCGCCACATCCGCCATTTCTCTGACATGCAACAAAAGCTCGGCGCCAGCAGTCGTCAAATTAAGCGACTTGCCGACTCTTTCGAACAGGGTGATGCCAAGTGCCATTTCCAGCGCGGCAACTTGCCGGCCGACAGTGGGTTGAGTTTGCTCAAGAACGCGCGCCGCTGCGGAAAACGAGCCCTCTTCGGCTGTCGCGAGAAAGGACCGTACCTGATTCCAGTCGAAATTGATGGCTTTCCAGTTCATGCATTTATGCATAACACTTCTGCGGATTGTGGCAATTTCATAAATGATTGTTTGGAAGTAAAGGATACGGCAACAACCTTGTAAGAGAGTAATGAAATGGCTGCTTTATCCAAGGATGCTGCATTCTGGAGTAAAATCTCGCGAAAGTATGCGGCAGACCCAATCCGCAACATGGAAGGGTATCTGAAAACACTCGAGCTGACGAAGTCGTACCTGAATGCCGAGGACAACGTACTGGAAATCGGGTGCGGGACGGGTTCAACCGCGCTGCTGCTTGCGCCGCATGTCGCCCATGTCACTGCCACGGATCTCGCTCCGGGCATGATCGAAATTGCCGATGAGAAGCTTGATAAAGAAGGGCTGGAGAATGTCACTTTCAAGGTGGCCGACGTTCTTGAGCACAGTCTTGACGAAGGCTCTTACGATGCCGTCTTGGCGCATAACTTGCTTCATCTTCTGCCCGATTTGGACCAAGCGCTCGAGCACATTGCTGCGCTGACAAAACCGGGTGGGCTTTTCATATCCAAAACCGTCTGCGCGCCTGAGAGCGGTGGTTTCCAGTTTGCGATGATCAGTCGGATCGCAATCCCAATCATGCAGGCTTTTGGGAAAGCCCCATTTGTGAACTTCGTGTCTGGATCGGCACTTGAGAGGAAAATTGCGTCCGCAGGCTTTGAAGTTCTTTATACTTCTGATCAAGCCTCGATGCTCCAGAGTCGTTATATTGTCGCGCAAAAAACATGAAGCTCCAGTTCGTACAGCTTCGTCCTTTGAAATGATCTTTGCATCACAGTGTTTTATATAAACTGTTCACAAGTGATCGGATGTTACAAAGGTCTGTTTCCGATTTAATAATGCGACTGCGAGTGGCAGCATTGTCCGCATAGCGGTCAATTGCGCCAATTCGGCGAACGTCCGCACCGAGCCCAAACTTGCCGTTGGAGGATAGGTTGCGAACGTCTGCCTGACCCTTTCTCTCACTGAGCTCAAGCTACGATTGTGGTTTTGAGCGTCGGGTTTCGAAAGGACGCTACGCTACATTCGGCTTTCAACGCGAACCTGTCTGGCCATATCTGTGACAAGCTTCTCGAAAACGAACGCTTTCGACTTTGTCAGAGAAGTCTTCCAATCATAATTAGCCTGCAACTCTGCATTGACTTGACGGGCGGGTTAATCAGCGGAAGCCGGCCTACAGAATACCAAGTATAAGGATGAGGTTTCGTATTTTTCTGTCTTACAAATTGAACCTCAACCTCAGACCAAACACCAGAGGATCGTCATCGGAGAAGCCGGGATTATTCAGATACTGAACATCAGCCGTAAGCGCTAGGTTGTCGGAAATATCCAGTCGGTAAAACGCTTCTACCGTGGTTTGCGTGTCCAGGCTTGGATCGGTCGGATCGGCCACCGTAACGCCAAACCCAAACAGGTCGTCATAAAAACCGGGTCGCCACATGACCCCCGCGTTAACTGCGCGGCGGGCAATGGACGCCTCACCATCTGACCATCCAAGACGGCCAAAGAGCATAACGTTGTCGTCCAGCGTCAAATTTCCCGAGAGTATCACTCCATGGCCACCGGGCACACCAGCATCGTCTCGATCATCCACATGGAACACTCCCAAATGGATGTTGGTGAGGTATCTCTGATCGCGTGAGGGCGTCCAGCCTATTTCACCATAAGTGAAAAACTCCGAGCCACCTGGAAACCAATCGACATCAGTGAGCGAGCCATTCGCATCGCTGACCACGCCAAGGGCGTAAATCTGGTCGGTGATGTATCCGCCGCCTGCAATGCCAAAGCCGGGATCGGGAATGGGAAGAACGGGACTGAAGAGGATCGAAAAGTTCGAAAAGGTCGTGCGCGGGTTCACGTAGCCAAGGATATCGGAATAGTCCCCGGGGTCGATGCGACCGGCCACGAAACCTCCATTTATGCTGGGCAGAGCTTGCGACCAATAAGCGACCGACAAGGTAGTATCCGTGTCGCTGAACGTCGTGGCCGTGACACCGAGGTATCCGATTTCCCCGGCGAGACTGCCCGGTGCGATATCCGTGCCCAAGCGATGACGGTTTTCGAGGATGAAGATAAAGCTGCCCGCATTGTCGGCCCCACGATTGAGGTGTTCCCAGTTGCCAATGATCCGCGCTTGACCGGATGCCGCCTCGTCCGTCCCGCTCAGGCTGTCCGACGACCTTTGGTACAGTGCCTGATAGTCGAAAGATAGGTTCAGCCCGGTGCGTTCGGCAAAAGCCTCGCGCGACTGCTCGAAGGGATCGAAAAACCGATCCAACCCGGGCGATCTGGACTCCTCAAGTCGCCTGAGCCGGTCCTGCTCCAATTGGGCCTGCGCCGACGCGGGCCCGCCGAGCGACGCGGTGGCTGCCGCCTCCAATTGCCGAATTGTGCTGTTTTCTTGTGCTGACGCGCCCGAAGCGATGACCGCCACCGCTGTGCAGATGCGCACGGTTTGCCGAAACCGTGCCAATGCGACTGTCACATCGGGTCGTTGTCTCATGGCGCTGATCAAGCTTCGTATTCCACTACTTCAAATCATCCTGCGCTTTGATCTCGGGCACGCGGGACAGCGCTTCGGCCATGTCCGCACTGCTCATCAATTCGATCATCTGGTAGTCATCCAGCAAGCCATCGCCAAGGCGACTGACATAGAATGCCTGAATGAAGGTGGGATCGTTGGGCAGTGAAACGGTGATATAGTTTTTCCCGTTCCCAAGCCCCCAATAGTAGCTGAGCAGTTCGCCACCGAGCGCTTCTATGCCACCTTTTACGGAAGCCGCGCGATCGCCTGGGTTTGCGATCTGCATTTCCCAAGCGGCGCTATTGGACGTGCCGATGAACAGAAATGTGCGCATGTTCTGAGTGTCTTCCGCAGTGGCCAACGTCGTTGAGCCCACCAAAACAGCCCCCAGCACAAGATACTTCATTGTACGCCCTTTCTGTGACTTCACTTATCGTTTCTCGATTGGGGAGTGACCGTTTCGTCTGAGTCTGTCGGGAAGACGTGTCGTCCCATCGTTTCTTGCTCCGGAATGCTCAACTGCGAATGAGCGCCGCACTGAAGGTTGATCGAAGGTTTGCACGTCCGATACGTCCATTGAGAACGTTGCCTGCATCGAAACGAAGCCGTCGACCACCATCATCCGCTCATTCGATTGTTGAATGTGAATCTGGCCGGTCACAACAACAGGTTCATAAATCCTCGTTGCCATCCAGCCATTGGCCACACGCAAACGCACCATCTGGTTTGGCGGCGGTGGCGGTACGTGGCTGCACATCCCACGCTCCGGAACCAGATAGGCCATCGGCGTGCCGTCCTCTGCTGCGGGTGCCGGAATGACAAATCCACCCAGTTTGATGATAACCCCGTCTTTCGCCGGGTTTCCGGCTTCCCGTGCCAGCTTCCTCCGGTCGGCGACGATCCACCTTTGTGAAATGAGCCAATCGGCGTCCACACCTTCGTCCGAAAGGGTTTTCTTGACCTCGGCCAGCGTCGCAGCAGCGTTCTCCGGCGGATTAACTTCTTCCAATTCGGACGACAGTTTGACCACCTGCCGCAAGCCAGCGATTTGATTGTGTGTCAGATCTCGGAACGGGTCAGCGTAGGATTGAACGCTTTGGTCGATCAGGTCAGCCCAGTTGATCTGCTCAACGTCTGCAAACAGCGGGCTTGCTCCGAAAATGACTGCAAGGGCAGCAAGGAAGTGGCGCATTTCAGGGTCTCGCTTTCCGGTTTTCGTGATTTCCAGCCAACTCGGAAAGTTGGCTGGCGTTTTCGACGATCATTCAATCCAGCGTATTCTTGTAAAACTTGCCATCCTTCATGATGACGCGGATGGTTTCAAAACCTTCTTCACGGGGTTCTGCGTCAAACCACTTTGGCTGCGCTCCCAAGACGGACAGATCTTCCAGTGGATTGCCATCAACGATCAGGATATCTGCGTAGGCTCCTGCTTCAATCACCCCCAATTGCTCCGGATAAGGGTTCCTTTGGCCGGTGAGTTGCGCCAATTCGCCTGCTGTTGATGTAGCCGAAACCAGCATGGCGTGATTTCCGAACCAATCGGCAAACTGGTATTTTTCGAAATCGCGATGGGCGCGACCCTGATCCAGCGTTGACAGGACTGTATCAACATTGTGCACGATCTTGGGTTTGTACTTCTTCACCAGTTCGATGAGATCCTTGCTTTGGTCGTGGGCGATCTCCAGTTTTATTCCCGCCGGTGTGCCGCGGGCAAAGTTGGGATGTTCAAACAGGATCGGTGAGAACCCGGCGGTATTGAGCGACCAGATGATGCCTTCATCGACCATCCGCTTTACAGTTTCTTCGGTGACCATCTGGCCGTGGTCGATGACCTTCACGCCAGCATCCAGCGCCAATTGGACAGTCTCGTCTGTGTAAGCGTGCACAAACACGTACGTGTCAAAAAACGCGGCCACGTCGACCGCGGCCTTGATTTCCTCCACGCTGTATCCGACGGACCAAAGCGGATCCAACTCCGAGGAGACGCCGCCGCCGACGGTGAGTTTGATTTGCGTGGCCCCGAAGCTGAGGTTTCTGCGCGCGGCGGTTCTGATTTCATCCACGCCGTCAGCAACAACCGCGAGATTGAGTTCTTCAACCTGTGAGACGGGGCCGCCTTCGGCCCGCGCGCGCGGGCTGCGCCAGTCCGTGTGACCGGATTGCGGACCAATGCACGCGCCGCTTGGGTAAACCCGTGGACCGGCAATGATATCCTGATCGATCAGCTTCTTCATCGCATCGCCCTGTCCGCAGGCGTCCCGAACCGTTGTGTAACCATCCATCAGGTAGTCGCGCGCGTTCGCGGCCGCCATTGCGCCAATACCATCCCAATTTGCGTATTCAGCGCCGCCAAAGCTTGTGAACAGGCCGGTCAGGTTCAGGTGAACGTGGCTGTCGATCAACCCGGGCATCAGCGTGCGCCCACCGCCGTCGATCACGGTGGCGTCCGGCGCGTCGATGGCGCCGGTCGAGACCTCCTTGATCAGGTTTCCTTCGATCAAAACGCTGGCGTTTTCGATCCTCTCTTCGTTCACGCCGTCAAACACGTGCACGTTGGTGAACAAAGTTTGCGGCAAGGAGTCCTGTGCGAACGAGGCGCTCGCCGCCATTGCGAAGGCACTAGCTGCCGCCGTGACTTTTGTGAACTGTTTCATGGGCGTCCTTTCCCTTGTGCTATCGGGGTGCGCGGGATGCCGAGGTAAATTCACCCCGCGCGACACTCACTCGAGTGTGTTCTTGTAGATCACGCCGTCTTTCATGATTAACCGGATGGTCTCAAATCCGCGATCACGGGGAGCGGCATCAAACCATTCCGGGTTGGCACCCAATACCGACAGATCTTCAAGTGGGTTGCCATCCACTAGGAGAATATCCGCATAAGCACCGGCTTCGATGACACCTATCTTGTTCGGGTAGGGATTACGTTTTCCCGTGAGTTGCGCAAGTTCGCCACCGGTCGAGGTAGCGGCGACCAAAAACGCATGATTTCCGAACAATTCGGCAAAGTAGTATTTCTCAAAGTCCCGATGTGATCTTCCAAACGAGATCGTCGACAAAACCGTGTCGACGTTATGCACGATCTTCGGCCTGTACTTCTTGATCAAATCGACGACGTTTTCTGAACCTTCAAGATAAGATTCAAGTTTTGGCTTTACACTCGGCATCGAAAAATTCGGATGGCTCAAAAGCTGTGGGTCCATTCCCGCGACATTTAACGACCAGAAAATACCTTCATCCGCGATCCGTTTGACAGTGTCCTCTGACACCATCTGGCCGTGCTCCAAGGACTTCACACCAGCATCCAGTGCCATTGTAACGGTTTCGTCCGTATAGGCATGCACGGTGACATACGTGTCAAAGAAAGATGCCGCTTCAACCGCTGCGGCGATTTCATCGACGCTGTAGGCAATGGACCACAAAGGGTCGATTTCTGATGAAACCCCGCCCCCTGCCATGAGCTTCAGAAAGCTCGCACCATGCGCAAAATTCAGTCGCGACGCCTTGCGGATTTCGTCAATTCCATCCGCGACATACGACATGTTGAGGCGAGCGCCCATATCCTCAGGGATTGTTTCAAAGGATCGTTGCACCGGGTTGCGCCAGTCTCCGTGCCCAGATGTGGGCCCAATCGCAGCACCAGCCGTGTAGATGCGAGGCCCCTCTACCACGCCTTGGTCGACCAACTCGCGCAGACCGCTTCCCATGCCGCCTGTGTCGCGTATTGTCGTATACCCGTCATACAGATAGTCGGCGGCGTTTTCCGTCGCGACGGCACCGATTTGATCCCATTTGGCGGCTTGCAGCCCGGCGAAAGTCTGAAAAACACCTGTCGCATAGATATGGGTGTGACTGTCAATCAACCCTGGCATAAGCGTGCGCCCGCCGCCGTCAATCACAGTGGCGTCCGGCGCGTTGATGGCCTCGGTTGAGACCTCCTTGATCAGGTTACCTTCGACCAGAACGCTGGCGTTTTCGACCCGCGCCTCGTTGACACCGTCAAATACGTGCACGTTGGTGAAAAGGGTTTAAGGCAAAGCGTCCTGTGCAATCGATCCGCTTGCCGCCACAACGAACGCACTGGCTGCCGCCGTGATTTTTACGAATTGTTTCATGGGCTTCCCTTCCCTCGGGCAATTGGGTGCGCGGGGCGCCGAGGTAAATTCACCCCGCGCCACACTCAGTCGAGTGTATTCTTGTAGATCACGCCGTCTTTCATGATCAGATCGAAGTTGTTCTCGTAATCCGTCATGATCAGGGCATCTTCGACGGGGTTGCCATCGACCAGCAGAATGTCGGCATAGGCCCCTTCTGAAATCACGCCGAGCGGCCCCTCGGGATAGGGGTTGAGTTGACCCGACAGGGCCAGCAATTCACCGGCCTTCGATGTCGCCTGCAAAAGCACTTCGTAAGAGGACCATTGCTCGAGACGGTATTTGAACTCGTCGTTCTGTTTGGTGAGCGCTACAGGGTCGCCGATGATGTCGGTGGAAAAGGCGACCTTTTCTATTCCAAACTCCTTCAACAACTTCATCTGGTTTCTGGCACCGGCCTGAACCGCGAGAAACTTGGGCGCAGCGAGAGGGCCGAGAACTTTCGTCACGACCTCTTCATCCAGTCCTAGAAGCGAGTAGTACGGAACGACCCAGACATCCGCATCCTTGATCGCTTGTGCCGCCACTTCGGTCATCAGTTGTGCATGGTCGATGCTCACCACACCCGCTTCGATGGACCGCAGAATGCTCTCGTCATTGTAGACGTGCACAAGGACATAGGTATCCCAATCCGCCGCCGCCTGCACTGCCGCCTCCAGTTCCTCGGGCAAGTATTGCACGGTGTGGAGTGGGTCCGTACTGGAAGAAACGCCACCGCCCGCCATGACCTTGATTTGCGATGCACCTAGACGCAGCGCTTCCCGCGTTGCGCGCAGAACCTCCGGAACACCGTCGGCCAGGAACTCGAGATGCTGGTTGAAGAACGATGGCGAGGATCCTTCGAAGTTGGGATGCGGTTCCGTGTAGTTTCTGTGCTCGCCATGCCCGGAGGTCTGCGAGATCACGGGGCCGGACGGGTAAATACGGGGACCGACCGCTTTACCCCGGTCGATGGCCTTCTGGAGACCGATCGCTGGCCCACCAGCATCACGGACAGACGTGAAGCCGCGCAGCAGCATCTTCTCCGCCTCGACCGTGGCCGCCGCTCCCCAGTACATCCAATCGAAGTTGTCCCTCAAATCTGCAATCGGCTCCGTGATGGCCATGTGAACATGCGCGTCGATCAGTCCGGGCATTAGCGTCCGGCCCCCGCCGTCGATGATCTGGGCATTTGCCACGGCCAAAGGTTCGGTCGAGACCTCGGCGATCAGGTTGTCGATCACCAGCACATTGGCATTCTCGATCCGCTCTTCGTTTACCCCGTCAAAAACATGCACGTTGGTGAAGAGAATGGGAAAGCTTTCTTCCTGTGCAACGGCATGGGTTGAAGACAAAAGACCTGCAACGAGGGTCGTCGCCGTCAGAACTTGGGCCAGTTTCGAAATCATGGTGGCATTCCTTTCGGCGAATCAAAGAAGTTGGATTCCCAATGTGAGTTTAGAAAATGAGGCAAAAAATTGCCTGACACCTTGTCAGGGGTTGAGAAATAGTTTTGGCAAACTGCAAGGTTTGGCGCGTTTTCGGTAGAAATTTCCGGTGCCTCCGTCCTAGTTTCAACGAACAGGAGGCGCGATGACCGGCGAACGTATCAAGAAATCGGACAAGACACTGCCGCTCGTCAGGGCGTCCGTTGCGGGTCCCGTTGTCGCCGCCCTTCGCAAGGTGAGCATCGAACCGGCGTTCGTCCTCGATCGTCTGGGACTAAATGAAACCCAGGTGATGGACCGGCAAAATTTCGTTCCCCATGACACGGTTTACCAGATTTTTCAGGCTGTCGCCGACGCGACATCACCGGTGTTCTGCGCCAAAGTCGGTCAGTCCGTCGACCTTGTTCGGTTTCTACCACTTGGCAACATGTTGGCGGACGCTCTGACTCTCGGAGACTTCTTCACAAGGTTCACACAGGCGGTATCCAAGGAATCCAATGCTGTCACCCAATCCCTCCTTGTCGAAGACGAGCACGCGTATTTCCGCGCCAGACGAAACTTTGCCGTTTCTGTTTCACCGGCGCAGGCAGACGCTTTTCTGGCCAGCGTCTGGATATCCCTGTTGCATCGGGTTCTGGATTTCAGATGGGACCCCCACCAGATCATTCTGCAAGTCAGCGATCCGGATGCGCTCCCCGAACAGTTTCATGGCGTAAAGGCAATCCATTGTGGGCCGCAGGGGTTTTCGATCAGGTTTCCGTCAAACTGGTTAAGCTACCGACTGACGCAGGAGGCATTGGAAAACCCGTCAGACCTCAGGATCAAGGACAATGATCTGGCCGCACCGCTGGATTTTCTTGCAGGACTGGAAGGACTGATACGGGTACATTTGACCGAACCGGGGTTTGGTGTCGATGCCTTGGCCGACCTTTGTGGCTTTCATCGCGAAACACTTAACAACCGGCTGAAACCCTATGGTCTGACGGCCTCGCAGGTGATTGCGCGTTTACGACAGGATGCCGCTGAAAGCCTTCTCATCGAAGGTAATACGTCGGTTGCCGAGACAGCTCGAAGGCTAGGCTACGCCGACCCCACAGCGTTCTCGCGAGCATTTCGAAAATGGACCGGGATGTCCCCCGCAGCCTTCAAACGATCGCACAGGGAAGCTTAGCCCCCTACTGAAACCCACTTCTAGAAAGCGGACATTCACCAAATGGCCGCTTCGTCCGCACTGCCGACTTTCGCTGAGCTTTGCTTGAGTGTCTACTTGGCGGGCTAGGCAGACGATGGTTTATACGATCGCAACCGTGTTTCTGCCCGCAATAAAAGCGCGCCGTGTTTGCCAAATTCGGAAGAACAGTGTTGAATCTGCAACGGATTAACCCGATTTGTCGACGCGCGCTTGGATAGTAACACTGATTTCGAAGCACATTCTTCTTGATGCTGGAGTGGACGCCTGAAAGCTTTACTTCAGGCAACTCATGAAACTTGCATTTCCCTCTCCGGCCAGAACTCGTCCACTATGACATAAGCGACAATCACGAAGAAAGCGGCCCCTGCAACTTGCAAAACGCGCGTGATACTTTTGACGTCAGCCTCATCCGAAAACGGCGCAACCGACCCACCGTAAACGATCAGAACCGTTGTCAACGCCGAACCGGCTGCTGCTGCGAGTGCGACCTGAGATTTCCCAAGCGCTCCCAGGGTGAAGCAGAAGAACAGACATAACAAAATGGGCGTCAGAATAACCGGTGCGATCACGTTTACCTCGTAACAAATGATCGACACCGCTGCCCCAAGCAGGTTTGCCGTAAGCATAGCTTTGGCGACGGCTTTGCCCATCGACGGCATGGCGGCCAACTGCTGGCTCAAAAGAGCGACAAAGAACAGAACCAACAAAGCAGAAGCGCCGGACACAAAAAACACCATGGCAAATGGAAGCGTCACAAGCGACATTCTGACGATCCGCCGGTACCGGTCAAAGTCTGGTGGCGCGTCGGCTTTTTTCTGGGCGACTGTTTGAGGTTCCGCCGGGATCAGCACAAACATCAGCGTAGATACGAAACCTGCAAATAGCAGGTTAATCGGTATCCAAAATACTAGCACAAGCGCCAGATCCTGCGATTGCAATACAAGGTTCGGGATCATCAACGCCCCCATGAGTGCTATGACACCGGGTAGAACACCGGCCCCTGAAACTGACCACATGAAGGACAGGATGATCCCGATGGCAACCAGAATAAGGAATACCACGGGATAGGGTGCGAAAACGGACGACAACAGGAATGAGATGAACATCAATCCTATAGAGAAAACAAACAGCTTTGCGAATGCCGCCAACGGCAGCGCGGTGGGCGCTTGTAGGAACAGCGCGGTGAAAACTGCCCCCACAACCGCCAAAGGCCACCCAAGAAACAAGCCCAAGGCGAAAACGCCGGTCACACCCAGCGCAAGCCGGATAACGGATTTTCGATCTTCAATAGGCATAGGATAGTATTGAGACCAAACGGATATAGGTCCGGCCGACCACATTCAGCAGGGAATTGTCGCTCAAATACATGATCACGTCGGCCTGCCCGTTGAGTTGGAAGCGCAGTTCGTCTTTGGCGTTTCCGGCCTCATATCCCGGCAGCACGATCCGAACGGGAAACCGTTCTGGTTCGCGCAGAAACCCCTTGGTACTTGGCGGGCTGGCCAACTGGCCAGGTTCATCGCCACCGCTCAAGGATACAGCCGCGCTGAAGCTCTCAATGACACCTGGGATAATTTGACCGGGGTGCATATCCAACACGACATCAACAGGAGAACCCACCCCTGCCCGGCCTAGGTTGTTTTCCGTAAAATACGCCTCTATCCATATGTCGGTTGCATCCAGGAACGTCAAAAGGTCCTGACCGGACCGTGCATACGTACCAGGTGCGATCAACAGATTGGATATGACACCCGTCGCCGGAGCACGCAGTTCAGTCCATTCCAGGTTTAGCTCTGCATCCGCCAAGGCAGCTAACGCGCGCTGAATTTTTGGATTTTCGATCCCGTCGTCACCCAGCCTCTGCTTTGCTTTTTCAAGATCCGCTTTGGCGTTCTCATAATTTGCCTCGGACTCTGCCAGTTGACCTCGGGCATCGTCGGCTTTTGAGACGGCGATCAATCCCTTTCTTTCCAGCGCAAAAACACGCTCTGTTTGAATGCGTATTGTGTCCAGATCGCTCTGGGCCCGCGCCAGTTTGGCTTGCGCGGCTCTTACCTCTGCCGAGGATGCACCCACCTCCTGCGTTGCCGCTTCTAGATCAGCTTCCGCCTTGTTGCGTTGAATTTCGTAGGGCCTGGGGTCGATCCGAACCAGAATATCGCCTGCCGAGACGATCTGTCCGTTTTCGACAAGAACTTCGGTCACTGTTCCCGTGACCTGTGGAACGATCTGGGTCGCAATGGCCTTTACTCTGGCATTCCCGGTAAACGGCGTTTTTCGGTCAGCGACAAGATACCAGATAAGAAAAACAAGAATGACGGCCAAAGTGGTCCAAATCGTCTTTCTCATTTCGTGGCTCCTTCAGCCGCGCTTTCAGCTTCTGCAGGGGCGTCGATCCAGACCTTGAACAGCTCATAAAACACGGCAAACAGAACAGGTCCCATAAAAATGCCGATCAAGCCATAGGCCATCATGCCGCCAAGAACACCAATGAGTATGACCAGCATTGGTGTTTCGAGGCCTTTTGAGATGAATACAGGCCTTAGGAAGCTGTCCATTATCGCAACGGGAATAGCCAGGATTGTGAAGATCAACGCGGCACCGCCGGACATGGTGCTCCAAGCGTAAATAATCACTGGCAAAAGAACCAAGCCGGGCCCGATCTGGATAATCGAGAGGATCAAACAGATAAACGCCAGCGTGGCGGCCGAGCCAATTCCGAACAGCGCCAACAATATCCAAACCACGACCGCCTGAATCGCAGCCACGCCAATCACACCCTTTGTCACATTGCGGATCGTAGCGCCGGCAAGTGTAACGAACTCACCGCCACGGGGCGCAAAGACACGGTTGGCAAAGCGCTGCAGGCCTTGCACCAGACTTGGACCAGGACTGAACAAAGCCCCCATGATCAAGACGGACAGGGCCAGCGCCAAGAGCCCAAGCCCTATGCTTACGACCTTTCCGAACAGTGATTTGGTGATCTCAAGAATCTGCGCGCCGTATTTGGCAAGCGCGCCGTCAAGGTTTCGTTCAAACAAGCCCCAGACTTCAGCAATTTTGTTTCCGACCAGCGGCAGCTCCTTTAAGCCATCGGGTGCCGGTGGGACTTTTAGCTCGCCGTTGTCAGCTTGTTCTGCAAATCCAGACCCAAGTTCGGCTGCTCCGGATACCGCTGTCGCGACCGGTCCCAAGGTCAGAACGAGGCCCAACAATACCAGTATCGTCGTCGCAAGCTTCTTTCTTCCGCCCAACCTGGACTGCAGCCAATCGAAAACCGGATAGAGTGCGACGCACAGGATCGTCGCCCAGATGACCACGCTTGCCAGCGGGGCCACCATTACCAAAGCGCTGTAAAGGAATAGCCCGAGAAACAGCAATCTAATCGCGAGATCGACAATCTTCGCGTCCTGAGTCTTTTCCATACCATCCCTCCAACATTTGTTTGTTCAAACTTTACACTCAAAAAAATTAATATGTATATTTAAAATACCAAAAAACCTGCAACCATTTGAAGTATATCGCAAATCCGGATTTCAGAGGGGCTGTTCGGTCGACGTATTGCCTGCGTATGAAATCGCAGAGGCTCGGCGGGGCAAAACTAGTTGTCCTCTTGCTTGTCGTCCTGGGACAGGATTGTATCTGCCACCGTAGTCGCTGCAGTCACGAAGATACCGAGCCCAACGATGATGTAGAAAATTGTAAATATTTTCCCTGCCGCTGTTTCAGGAGAAAAGTCACCGAACCCAACGGTCGAAATTGTCACAACAGAAAAATAGATAGAGTCAAGCCAGCTCCAACCTTCGACATAACGGTAAAACACCGACGCCCAGAGGATCATGCCAGTAGTGAATGCTAGAAGGCCCTTCACCCTGCCATCTTTAAAGGCGACGCCTATACCTCGCGTAATTCTCGTTAGTGAATTCATAAAGAAAGAATACCAAGGGATTTATTTTTACATAGGATTTTTTGAATTTTCTCGTATTTTTCCAAAAAGCCTGTTGCGCTCCCACCGCGCGTGTCCGGCAGGAATGTTAACCAATGTCTCGCTCAATCGCTTCGGGATTACTCAAGTCAATTCTGTTTTTAATCACCCGGCAAAGTCGGCAATGGGCTCGGCAGAGTCATTCGGTGCACTCGGCGTGAACGACTGCTTCGCGGACAAAGCGGACGTCCGCTGGGTCCGTTTGTAAAGGCCCAACAACGATGGTCGGCGTGTGTGATTCCTAAATTT
>NZ_WQEP01000007.1:0-256424 GCF_013033705.1 Ruegeria sp. HKCCA0370 | reverse complement strand
AGATGGACGACTTTTACGCCGCCCGCAGCAAGATCATCCCGCCGCTACCGTGGTCGACTTTCTCACCGCCGTTCTCATAACCAACTGTAACAAGAGAACTTCATCGCTTTCAGAAAATGATCTCATAATCGGCGCAACTATGCAGAACGGGGAATCGATATGCTGTGTCGCTTCGAACCTGAAGGTTTGGTGGCACCGCGTTGAATAAAGGCTTCAGAAAAAATTCTCCAAATCTGACCCATGATCCATCTAAGCTGGTGTCTTTTACCGTGATTTCAACGGGTTCAACAATTTTGTCCGAGGGGGGGCACAAATCAGATATTTCGCCTTGTATTCCCGTCGCTTGCAAGGATATACCCGTCGATGGAGACGTGGCCGAGTGGTCGAAGGCGCTCCCCTGCTAAGGGAGTAGGCGGGAAACCGTCTCGAGGGTTCGAATCCCTTCGTCTCCGCCATTTACCTATTTCAGTGAGTTGATGTGGCGTGTTTAACGTGCCGTATTCCTATAAATAGCAGGCACTTACTATCTAGTAGTATCATCTTGAGTTTTACCCAGTTGTCCTTAATATTTTCTATTGAGTGGTATATTGTGTGGTATTTCCATGGCTGCGCTCGGCGGGAAGCTGACAAAGAAGCTAGTAGAGAATCTTGGCCAGGGTCGGCATGGCGACGGTTCTGGCCTGTACCTTGTTGTTGACCCCTCTGGTGCGCGACGCTGGATCGTGCGCGTAACGGTCAAAGGGCAGAAGAACCGCAAGGGCGCACCGCTGAGAACGGATTTTGGTTTGGGCGGCGCTGATGTTGTCACTTTGAATCAGGCTCGAGAAAGAGCGCTCGAATATCGTCGGATGGCAAAAGCCGGGTTGAACCCGCGTTTCAATGCTCAGCGCGAAATCCCGACCTTTGAAGAACTCAGCCGCCAGGTTCACATTGATCGCCTGCCTACATGGAAGAATGCCAAACATGGACAGCAATGGCTCAACACCTTGCGCGACTACGCGTTCCCAAAGATCGGCCGTATGCCCGTGGACAGCATCGATCAGCCCGAAGTGCTGATGTGCCTGTCGCCAATCTGGACCGAGAAACACGAAACTGCAAAGCGGCTGTCGCAGCGGATCAAAACGGTACTCGACGTGGCAAAGTCCAAGGGCTTCCGCTCGGGCGAGAACCCGGTGACCGCGATCCGCGAAGGCAAGGTGCTGCCCACCGTCAAGGCCAAGGTCCAGCACCATGACGCGATGCCATGGCAGGAGGTGCCCGCGTTCTATGCGGAGTTGCAGACCCGATCGGCCATGGCTGCCAAGGCGCTGCAGTTCACCATTTTGACCGCCTGCCGGACTTCAGAGGTGCTGGAGATGAAATGGCCCGAAGTCGATATCGAGGCGCGCCTCTGGACCATACCAGCGGAGCGCATGAAGGGCGGGCAGGTTCATCGTGTTCCTCTTACCGACGAAATGCTGGCCATTCTGGAGCCGCTGCGTGCGCTGGCCTCTGACTACGTCTTCGAGGGGCAAAGGCGGCATCAGCCGTTGTCGAACATGTCCATGCTGATGCTGCTGCGCCGGATGCGGCAAGATGGCGTCACTGTGCATGGCTTCCGCAGTTCGTTCCGAGATTGGGCGGCGGAGTCTGCAAACGCACCACGTGAACTCGCAGAAGCAGCATTGGCGCATCAGGTTGGGTCCGATGTGGAGCGGGCTTATGCACGGTCGGATTTGTTGGAGCGACGAAGAAGCTTGATTTCTGATTGGAATAGATTTGTGTGTAACACCAGTCTTGAGGGCTGCTAGAGATGGCGGAAGACAACAAGTGGGTTAAACCCAACAGGCTCACAGAAATAATCGCACATCAAATCATTCCGGTAGTGATAGGTGATGTGCTTTCACCCAATCTAGAACTGCTCAATGGCGGGTATTACCAAGACGGTTTCGAAGAGCTCCAAGAAGGAGACACAATTTGGGAAGTTTCGGTTACAAGTCGGACAGGTCTGGACAAAGAACAAACAGGGCTTTCATATTTCCCGACCGAGGATGCGGCTCGTGAATACTTGAAGGCAATGCCCATCGGCCTGACGTACGGAGAACATTACGGTTACCCAAAACGACTAAAAGACTTATTTGGTTCAGTTGACGATCCATGCAGGATCATGACTGCGATGTTTAGGCGTTGCGACGATGATGATGTTCACTCGGTGTGCTATCGGGCTCTTTCTGAAGCTGGTGTAATAGATAAAGGGGATTACAAGACATCCTCTCGTGTACTTGAATGGCTAGGTGACGAGCATATTGCTTGGATGAAAGAGAAATTTGGGGAGAATTGGTCTGCCGTTGCGCGATTTGAATACTGCCTGAACCATTTCCCGGACTCTTCACTGGCTAGTCTTGCGGCGCATTTGTTTTTGTTCCAGTTCGTGACTTACGACGATTTTGCCGCTGGTTACTACACCAAAGAAATACAGTCGATTGCAGGCGGGACAGAAGAGGCGGCTATTTTAGCAAAAGAAACTCGAGTTAAGGCCGGAAAAGCCGGGGCGCGTTCATCACGACACCGCAGGCTCCAAAACTTGGAGCTACTGATGCAGCAAATCGAGCAGTTGTCAGGCGCGGTCGAATTTGTCAGTGAAGAACGCATCGTTGAGCAAGCTTTGGAAAAGACAGTTGAGAAACATGAGGACTTCCCCAAAACGCAAAAAACTCATGCGGACTACGGAACCGCGTTGCGGTCAGTGGAGCCTTTCAAATCGAGATACGAAGCAGTGTTCAGGAAAAACGCCTAAGCGTTTTCTCGCTTCTGGAAAGCGCTTAGGCGCAGGAAATAGTTTGGTGAAACTTCGGCAAAGCTGCCTATAATTAGGAGCCATCGCAACTGATCCAAGAGGATTTCAACGATGGCAAACGTCTTCAATGACGACCGGGTCTACTTCCCAGAAGACCCTGAAATGCAATTGCTGGGAAACCGCGAAAAGCTGGCTCAATGGCGCCACCGCATGTGTGGTCCGGCCTTTATCCGCATCGGTCGGCGGATCGCCTATCATGGCGCTGATCTGAACGCCTGGCTGGCGACGCGGCGCACCGATCCCAACAACGAGGCTGCATAATGAAAAACCCCAACTCCAAGCGCGGAGATGGGGCTTTTCCAGTGACATCAACTGCCACCCTAGCAAGTTCAGTTGATGCCACAGGATGCCCCGCGCCGACAAGACAAAACGAGCGCCGGTACTACTGGTCGCCTTTGAGCCACTCTGTAGAACGAGTGAATATTCGGAAAGGACGGATCGATCATGGCTGATGTGTCCGTTTCCAAACCGCGCAACCAGAGCTATGCTAGCGGGCCCGACACTGGCCCTCTTTCCCGAACTGATCATCGGGAAACCGCTGAGACCTACAGCGGCGAAATCTTTCGCCATGGTATCTACCGCGTCGCCGTATGCCGGGACAGTATCCAATGGCTGTTTCAGCGCCAGAGACCCCAATTTCCAGCCGGGGGAGCGGCTTGGGACACGCTTGGGTACTGTGTGTCCAAATCCGGCCTAATCCGGCTCGTCCGGGCGCATATCAGCTTTGATATCCCTGAACTGAATGGTTTGCCCGAGCATTTCCCACGGAGTTGTCGCCATGAGTAGGCGGCGATCTCCCAAGGGTAAACGGTCGAATGAGGGTCAATATGTTCCTCTGCCTTATGCCATGATCAAATCTCCGGCATGGCGAGCGTTGCCCGGACCTGCAGTGAAGCTCTGGTTGGAGCTTCACACCCGCTACCACGGTGGCAACAACGGCAAGGTTTTTCTGTCGATGAACGAGGCGGCGAAAACTCTCGGATTGGGCAAGGCCACTATTCAGCGCGCCTTCGAGGATCTGCAGGAAAAAGGCTTCCTTGCGTTGGAGCAGGAAGGCAACTGGTATCATCGGCGAGCGCATGAATGGCGGTTGACGACCAAGCCGACGCAGGCCCGATCTGGAAAGAAGGCCGCCACCAATGACTGGCGGTTCTGGCAGCCGGAAAAAACAAAACGCGGTTCTAAGACGGACCCGTCAGCATTCTCGGTGGTTCCGTTTGAGAACCCAAAGACCTCCCATGGTTCCAAACCAGAACCGGTCAGGCCGATTTCTCGACGGTCCATCGGTTCTGAAACGGAACACTAATACTAACCACTCCCTGTTATGCGAGGCGGACATGAGCAAGACACAGAAAGACAATGGCAACGATCTGCTGACAAAGGGCTCCGAGCTCACCGAGGCGGAAATCAACGCGGTTGCTGATCTGAGGGATCGAAAGAAAACGCGCGTCCGGGCACCGGACATCAATTTGGACTTCGATGAAGATACACGCAGGCTCACGGTTGGGCACAAGGGAAAAGATCCAACGGTGGCCTGTGCTTTGGCGATGCATGAGCTCGGCACAGCAGACTACCGGTTCTTCGAGGGCGTCATGGATCAAGTCGCGACTCTTGGGCAACAGGACAGCTCTGTCTCCGAGACAGCATCGAACTTTGTGATGTCGGTTGTTGCTGGCGTTAAGCCGCAGGACGAGATCGAAGCCATGCTTGCGATCCAAATGGGTGCGATCCATCAGGCTACGATGTTGATGGCACGGCGCCTGAACCATGTAAAAACTCTCCCTCAGCAAGATTCAGCGGAACAGGCGCTTAACAAACTCGCGCGTACTTTCACCAGCCAAGTTGAAACCCTCAAAAAGTATAGGTCAAAGGCAAATCAGACCGTGCGCGTTGAACGCGTCGAGGTGAAGGAAGGTGGCCAGGCCATAGTTGGGAACATCCACAGTGGGGGGCTGGGCGATGACAAAAAGTGACGACAACCCCATGGACCCTACGAAAAGACTCAATGATGCGCCCAGATGCACAGCAACGGCGAAGTCCACTGGCAAGCGATGTCGTGCTCCATCAGTCAGAGGTTGGACCGTGTGCCGCGTTCACGGCGCGCGCGGTGGACACGCCGCTGGGCCAAGCCACCCGTCATGGAAGCACGGTGAAAGATCGCGAAATGCTGAGCAGTTTCGCAAAACCATCAGCGAACTGATCCGAGCCGACAAGGAACTGCAGAAGCTGATCCATTGATTGGGTGCGGACTGGTCACCGACACAAAACAGTAATTCTACAGAACTAGTCGGATGTCTGCACCGAGCCCCTCCCTGCCGTTAAGCGAGCTTCGGTCTTTCGCATGTGCGACAGTTTGAAAACCGCATCTTCCGGACGTTCAAATTCCAGTGTCGGTTGGCAGGAGGGCGGGATATGACCTACCAAAAACTCGGGAGGCGCAACTTCTACTTTGGGTTTACGCCGCTAGCTAACAGTCAGTAGTTGATTGCAACCTTCAGTCGGCACTATTTTAGGACAGTGTTAGCCTTCAGTTCAGGCAGTTGCCTCCTTGAGGGCATAATAAATATCGCGGGCCTCTTGCAAGCGTTTGGTATCAAGGTTTTCAACCGTAGCAGCGTCAGGATTGGGAAGGAAATAGCGTTCGAATCTCTGGTGGGTACGCGACAGCCCTAACATGTCACATAAGGTCTCCATCGTTCGCTGAGGCGCAGAGCGCAGATCATCCTGAAACAAAAAAACACAATGTTCCTTATACTCCTGAAGCGCCCGAAACGCACAAATCCAATAGTCCAGCCAATAGTCTGGATGATACGTGTCTTTGTGCTCTGGCTCAAATCCGGGAAATAAAAACGGTTTATGCAGATCGCCAAATTCGAAATGGCCGATATCGGCCATATATCGGCTCACAAAACTGTCTCTGGCCTGAAGCTTGCTGAAATTGATGTGCTGTCGCAGAAGTGATTCAGCATGGCATTCCGGCCGTCGCACCGGTACGACGATCCTGCAATCCGGAATAGATTTGAGCAGATAGGGTATCCGGGCAATGTTGGCGTTGTTCTTAGAACAGTAGCGCGTTTTTAGCGCATTTTCCGGTCCGGCCTGACTGTTCCGCGCCCTGATGATGCTACACATGTGCTGCCGAAAAAAATGATCTGCCTGAGGGTTTGTATCGCAAGTGTTCCAAAGGGGAATCGAAGTCCCCTTGAAGCGATCTGGCCAAAACGATTTCCAAATGGCCTCCTCGAACGCCTCAGGGCTATCAAGATCGATCTCCAGCCCGTCGCCATGGGCGCGCTGCTGCCGCCGAACACCCCGCTTCGGCCCGCCCGCGATTTTATCCCATAGAACAGGAGCCGTCAGAAATGGCATATCCCGATAGATATGCGTGGCCACTTCGGGCGCATCATGCAAAGCGTTGAGGACAGCGGTGGTCCCGCCTCGTGCCAGGGATGTCACAAAAACAGGTTGCGTGGCATCAGCAGTGGAAGATTGCCTCGTCATGCGATCTTCAAGCCGCGAGGCCAGTTTCAGTATCGCCGGTCCTGAGAAGGCAAGGTTATGCACAAACTGGTCAACCGGTGAGTATTGGCCGCCTTCAACATGTTCCTCCGTATCCGCGCGTCGTAGCCGGCTGCCAATTTTTGCGCCTGCAAAAGCAAGGACCGATACCACGACGATGTAATCCAGACGAAGCATGACCCCAAGCACCGCCGCACCTGTTGCGATTCCGGACCAGTCCGCCAGCGCAATCGGGAGACCCGCCGCCGTCAGAGCCAGCGCAATGCGCCACGTCAAGTTCAGCCCACCCACCAGCAGCTTCAGCCCTGCTTGCCTTGCGGCCGCTTCCTTGGCGTCGTCAGAATGTTGGTTGTCAAATAGCGCGGTGACACCGGCCATACAGGTGCTCACGACGTGTTGGGCCGTCCCTGCGATATTTGTTTGCCACAGGGCCAGAATAAATCCGGCAACTGCCAAGAGCGAAACGGCTATCGCTGCTATCATGGCGTCGGATCGTTTTCGGAACCAGCCTGATTTTTCCGCCCCCCGATCCAACGTTTAAGCGGAAACCAGACCAGCCCGACAAGCAGAAACACAACACCAAGAATGACGGCAATCGTAACAGCAATCGCGCCCAACCCGGCACCGGGACCGATATAGGCATGTGCCGGACTGGCCAGCGTCGCAAAGGCCATGCAGCAAATAAGCCACAACGGGATTAGGCGACCTTTAAACTTATGATTAGCGGGCTGGTTCATTATGTGCATTCCTTCCAATCGACTTCAAAATACCCCGACGGATAGAGTTTTGAATTGGTGATCTCACCAACAAATTCAGCATTATATTCATTGACGTATTCCCAGATCACGTTGCCTGCTCTGTCCACTTCCAGAACACGCCCGGCATCAAATTCGGTAATCAATACTCCACCGTTTTCCAGAATTTCATGCTGTCCCCGAACGACCGACAGCATCTCCTGACCTGGTTTGCTTCCGAATACGATTTCCGTTTCCCGGCTCGCCGGATCAATCGCAATGATGTTGGTGTCGCGCGGCGCATCTACCCGTGTTTTTTCGGTCGCCGTATAAGAGGTCAGATATGCGTTGTTATTGAAGATCGAGATTTTTCCGTCCGGACGGAATTCAGGGTCATGCTGCCGGACCCACGGGCCGGTCTGGTGCCACTTAACTTTCCTGGTGTTTGCATCAACGACCATCACCAGATTAAGCCCTCGCATCGAAAGCACCCAATCCCCAGCTTTAAACAGTGGGAATTTGTCGGCCAGTTCTGATGGCAACTCATCAATTTTGTTGGCGTGGACCAGTTCACTGCGGATCACCCGCGTTGGCTTAATTTCCCTGCCATTGGCGGTCAGCAGTGCCGATAGGCCGCTATCGATGATAAAACCAGGTATTGAAATGCTTTCAAGAACCTGCCCCTGTTCATCAAGTTTCAGAATGACATCTTCCAGAATCGGCTCGCTTGTTGCAGGAGTCGAAAAGGGTGGAAAGCGATCGACAACTTCCGAGGCAATCCATTCGTTGCGACCAAGCGTCAGGTATCCACCATTTTCAGATCTGACCATTGAGTGGTGTGATTTCTCATTGAGTGTCCATAGAACCCTTGAACATTGATCTAGCTTAACCGCCCCGCAATATTCGTAGCTAAAAACAAGCTCGCCTTTCTCGGTCAGCAATGCGCCATGAACATCGGTCAACAGAGGGTTGCGGAAATGAGCACAGGGACGGGTGGCGATATCAGGAAAATGATCAATGTAATTCAGCGACCATTTACGAATGACACCGCCATTACGGTTCACCAGCCTGGCCTGGTTCTCTCCATCAAAGAAACCCATCAGCAGAATGCTATCCTGACGGCCCGGTTTCGTGTTAATCACAACACCCTTGCCCTGTCCGCGTGCTGGCTGAAGGTGTTTGTGGTACGCCCGCGCCTCGCGGGTCAGTGATTTGTCTACGACCAAAACGTTATAGGCCGACAAAAGCTGCGGCACCGGTGGCCAGTTCTTTCTTTGCGCAAATATCCCGAACAGAACCGACGAGAAAACAATTGTCAGAAACAGGCAAACCCGGAACAGTCGTTCGGGTAACTCCTCAAAGTCGGTTCTCTTCTTACGTATTTTACCCATCAAAACCAAACTCACAACTCACACACAGTATCGGAAGCGCGATTTGTCGCCCAACCCAACGTTGCATTTATACGGAAGAAATTTTTCGCCTATTTTAAGTCTCAGCAGTACTCCTACCACTTTAACTTGAAGCGGGTCTTCAGAGGTTCAGAGATAGAGATCACAGATTGAATCAAATTAACAAATCTACACATTCTGAACGTTCTACCCCCCTTATATTTCCCTACCCCCCTTAATTTCCCTTTCTCGGTCTACTCGTTGTATCGACGCTCATTTTAGCTCTTTTCATCCTGAACGTACGAAAAACAAATCGTTCATCTTCGGTTAATCTTTGCACTGATAAACGTTGATACGCGTTAAAGCATCAGCGATATTGGGCTCGCTACTGCCTTTCTCTGCGGTGCGCTTGGACTGACGGCTTCGTACCCATAGCGACCGATGCCGCAATCTGCGCCAATGTCAGTCTCGGTCAGCAAACGGTCCTTGAAATGCAGACCTGGACGCCGTGTAGTCGTTGCGCGGTTGATCTTATTCGTCCACGGTAACGGAATGATCACCAAACCAAGCCCAACCCCATGAGCCTCAGAATTGAAGATCGTCGCAGTCAATCTGACGCCGTATTTAATAAGGTTCAAAGGGGGAAAGATGTATCGATCTTCTGTCGCGGCGATGCAATCCGTCGATCGTCCCATGTTGCACTTAGCGCTAGACGATGGCTCAACGACTCAGGGAGAAGTCGTGCGATATCCCCTGTACAATACGGCTGAACTGAACGACTAGAAGACGCGGCACTCTTCGAGTTGAGATCAGAGTCTATCGGCAAAATCCCAGAAATTCTGCAAAAGTGGCGAAGCCGAGGGCCAGAATTGAGGGGCATCGCGTTTGCCTTGGACTGTGCTTGGCATGGGCTTATTTCACAGCGCGCAGGCCTGCCCGTGCCCGCGCTTCTAAGAGGGCCTGCGTATGGCGTGGTTCCGGAAGTGTTCTCGTTGTCACCAGGTCCTCAGGAAGAATTGATTCAGCAGATCAGAGCGGATCGAGGGTCAACCCGTGCTATTCAAATTAAACTTGGGGTCGGCACGTTGGCAGACGACCTTGATACGGTGAGACAAATTCTGCAGGTCTTGAACTAGGACTAATTGCAGCACGCAGATTTCAACGGCTCCCTTTCCCAAGACACCACACTAAACGTTCTCCCAAGTTTCTTCGACCCCAAATTGCTTTGGGAAGAGCCTTGCAAATCTATTGATGCAAATATTGCTATAGTGGAGGCTTTGAACGGTCACATGACGTTTGACACGTGTTTGACGGATTTGGCCGGGTATAACGAGGTGATCTCGACCGGTGTTAAATACGCAGCGATCAAACCTGCGTTGATGGATGTCTGACTTCAGCACCTACCGGTAGATTTAGGGTTTTGAATAACGGAGGATTTCTGGTTGATCGACGCCATTATGGAGCGCAGATGAACAAGAAATCCGGAACATCGAAAGACGCGGCTGACAAGCTGGTCAGAGGCATCAAACGCAAGACCCGCAAGCACTACTCAGCTGAGGAAAAGATCAGGATTGTCCTGGCTGGTCTGCGGGAGAAAAACTTCATGTAGGCTCATGCTCCGTTTCTTCTGTCGTCAAAATGAGCATACGGATGACAAGATTCGGCGCAAGAAAATGACTGATTTTTTCAGCAAAGCAGTCATAGGGTAGAATTCACTGATTGATCGCTATGCGGACAAAGAGTGCTTTCGCCGCGCGCACCAACGACCGATTCGGCATTGTTGCTAATCCAGAAGATGGATTGCAAACAAGCTGGAGCTACGCCGTGACGTTCAGCGGAATAGAACAGTTCGGTTTTCTCAAGCTTTAATCTTCACTTCGGCGGCCAAGCCACCTAAGCGTTTCGATGTTCTGAGTTCCAGCGACCCACCGTAGGCATTCAATAAGTCAACGGAAATAGACAGTCCCAAACCTGTTCCCTTAACAGAGGTGTCCAGCCGACTGCCTGAACGAAGGACTTCCTCTCGGGCACCATCCGGAATACCGGGCCCGTCATCTTCAACGCAAAGTTCGATGCCGCTGTCACAGCGCCTCGCGGTGATTTGGAGTGTCGTCCGGCTCCACTTGAGAGCGTTGTCGAGGAGGTTTCCAATCACTTCCTCGGTGTCCTGGGGGTCCATTCGAACTTGAAGACCAGCCTCGCAATTCGAAACGAGCGTCTTCCCCTCGCGTTCGGCCATGACCGAGAATAGCCGGGACAGTCGTTCGACCGAATTCGTCAGGTCTGTCCTGGAATGTGTTAACTCTCCGGTGTTTGATGCACGCATGCGCGCGAGTGAACGGCTAAGCTGGGCGTCAATTCGAGTTAGCGCTTCTTCCGCAGGCTCCGTATGTGCTCCTGCGTCTGCCAGTTCCGCCAATTCGTTTCGTAAGATAGCCGTCGGCGTCTTGAGGGCATGCGCCAGATCCGCCGCTTGTCTTCGCGAACCAGAGACAATCTCGCGGTTTCGATGCAGCAGTTTGTTGAGATCTTCCACCAAGGGCGAAACCTCTTCCGGGTAGTCTTCGGGAGTCAGTTCATCGCCTCGATCCCAGCGATGGGCGACATCGGCGCGCAACTTCCGGAGCGGGCCAACAATGGCGGACATCAGCAAAAGAGAACTTGCCACCCCGATCAAACCAACCAATCCGAAAACCGGGAGCAGGTATCTTTGTGCAGCGCTGCGTTCGTTGATCAGTTCGCTCCTGCTTTCGGCGACAGTTACGCCCCACTCCGTTCCGTCTTCGAATGTGATCTTTTGATAAACGCTACGAATGGCTTCGCTATCTGGACCGGAAGTGTTCCAAATGATTGTTTCGTCATTTCCGCGCGGGGGCTCGGCGATCGTTTCATCGAAGAGTGAAGCAGACGTATAGATGGCGCCGGTACTGTCCGTTACTTGCCAATACCGCCCCGAATATGGCGTGCTATACGCAGGATCGAATACCAACTGTCGCAGGGTTTCAGGGTCATCCGTGGTGGCGCTGAGGCCAACAACAACCTGCGTGTGCCGGTCTTGTAGCGTTGCGTCGAACTGCTCCAGAACGCGCGTATTGATGTAGGAAAACACCATCAGCGTACCGACGCCTACGGACAACGCTCCCGAAGCGATACCTCCGAGTAAGGCCCGTTGGCGCAACGAGAGCATTAGGCGGAATCAATCATATAGCCGCGACCCCGGACGGTTGTAATCAAATCGGAGCCCAGCTTTTTGCGCAGGCGGGTCACAAATACTGCAATCGTGTTGGAATCTCTGTCGCCGTCATATTCGTAGATGTGTTCCGACAGCTCAGTACGCGACACCATGCGACCGATGTTGTGCGCCAGATAGGTCAGAACGGCGATCTCCTGCGCGGTCAAATCGACAGGAATGCCCCTAACGGCAACCCGCCCGTTCCGCGTATCCAGAGAGACATCTCCCATTTCTATCACGGGGTTCAATTGACCGCTCTGACGTCGCAAGATGGCCCGTACACGTGCCGCCAATTCGGGCATATGGAACGGCTTGGTCATATAGTCATCCGCGCCGGCATCCAAGCCGTCGACGCGTTCGCTCCAGCCATCTCTGGCCGTCAGGATCAAGACCGGTGTCTTGACGCCCGCGCTGCGCCATTCGCGCAGGACCGAAATGCCGTCACGCTCAGGCAAGCCGATGTCGAGGATGATCATGTCGTACGGTTCAGTCGACCCCAGATGCAGGGCATCTGTACCATTGTTGGCCACGTCGACCACGCGACCTTCCGCACCCAATAGCTTTTTGACTTGCTCACAAAGCTGGGGTTCGTCTTCGGCAAGGAGTATTCGCATATCCAGAGACTACAGCTAAACCAGCGTGATCTTCACTTTATTTTTTGCCGCCACCGTTGCCGCCACCGTTGCCGCCACCGTTGCCACCGCCATTGCCGCCACCGTTGCCACCACCGTTGCCACCGCCGTTGCCGCCACCGTTGCCGCCACCGTTGCCACCACCGTTGCCACCACCGTTGCCGCCACCATTGCCACCACCGTTGCCACCACCGTTGCCGCCACCATTGCCGCCACCGTTGCCACCGCCGTTGCCGCCACCGTTGCCACCGCCGTTGCCGTTACCATTGCCGCCGGCATTGCTTCGGCCTGCACTGTTTCCACGAGTGGTAGAGGCACTCTGAGCGTTGTTGCTTTTGGATTTGGTTGAATTGCGTGCGGCTTCAGAAATCTCGCGCCCCGTACTTGAGCGGTTCGAGACGACTGTGCCGGTTTCGGCGTTCACGATCACGCTGACGATTTTCCCGCCCGGCTTTTTGACCAGAATACGATAGTAAATCTTGTCTGTTTTGAATGCGCGCGCATCAACAGGTGTTCCGCCGTATGCTTTTTTCACGCCTTTGATCACACGGTTCAGCCGTATCGCACTGCCTGACAACGTCGCCATGCGCAGTTCAGACTGTTTGAGTTCGCGTGCATCTGCCGCCGCTTGCCCACCAGACAAGACAGTCAGCAAAGCTGCAACCAGAAAAAACGCTTTGGCCTGCATAACACCCTCAAACACCTTCATCGAAGACTACTAGGCCAGACATGAACCGATGATGAACAAGCAGTTAGCCCTGCGTTCAAGCGACCTAAAGTTAAATCAGTGGCAACGGTTTTGATTCGACTGCGAGTCAGACTGCCGAAACACCGTGGTCAACCTCAGCGCGCTGATTGCCATTGCTGGAGGTTTTGAGGAGATTGAAAATGAAAACCACCAAGTGCGGACTGCTTAAAGCTTCGACGATCGCGATTGCCTTGTTGGGGTCCACGGCCATTGTAGCCACCGTCGCAGCTCCTGATTTTGCTTATGCCAAGCCGGGCAACGGTAATGGTGGCGGCAATGGCGGTGGAAACGGCAATGGCGGCGGCAATGGCGGTGGAAACGGCAATGGCGGCGGAAACGGTGGTGGTAACGGTAATGGCGGCGGCAACGGCGGTGGTAACGGTAATGGCGGTGGGAATGGCAACGGCGGTGGCAATGGAAACGGCGGTGGGAATGGCAACGGCGCCCAGGGAGATCGCGGAGACAAAAGCTCGGCTGGGAATGGTGGCCGTGGGAAAGGGGTCGACAAAAGCCGTAGCGGGGCCAAGGCCGGGATATTCGGACTGGGGAAAACAAAATCGCAGTCTGCTCGGTCTGGTACCAAAAAAGGCGGAGGGTTTTCTCTGAAAAATCTGTTCAACGGGAAAGGCAAAGCTCGCAATACAGCAACCAACTCAAGGGTTGCTACGACAACCCTTCAAACGCAAAAGACCAAGGCGCAAAGAACGGTTCGCCAGAATGTGATTTTAAAAGAGTCCAAGCGCCCAGTTGCCCGGGCAAAAGGCAATCGTATGGCTGCGCTGCTTGGTGCAGATCCCTCTGAGTTGGGCGCACTGAACGCCGCCAATGCAAGCCCAACGGCCCTGGCCAATGCAGCACCCAATTCGCGGGTTGGCAGAATTGCCACGTACCGAGACACAGTGCTGGCCGGAGAGCCTTTGCGGGAGGAACTGGAAGAACAGTTGGAGTTTCTTGAAGGGTTGGAAGAACCAGAGCGGACAGTTCAAGAAATCGAGGATGACTTGGAAGTCGCAGTAGGTGAGGTACAAACCAACCGGGATACGGTCGCAGAACTTGAACAAGCTTTGGAGGACGCGGGCGGTAGTGATCCGGATATCGAAGCGCAGCTAGAAGCGGCCCAATCCGAATTAGACGCTTCGATTGATGAAGCCCAGACTCTGAATGACGAAAGACAGGCAGCCATTGAATACAATGAAGCCGTTGAAGAGGTGGAAGAGTTGACTGAACTTGTCGAAGAGCAAGATCTGGCCGAACGTGAGGCACTGGAAGCCGCTGCCAACAAGCCTGTTACGGATGCAGTTGAGGAACAGGTTAAAGCGCTGCTGGGGCTTTGACCTGAGGCTTCCCGGCCATCGCCAGCCTCCACTTCAGGACGAACTGAAAGCTGGAGCGTCGATAAGCCTTTCGGATACTAAGTTGGAAGGTAGATTCAGTCGGCCTGCTAGGCGCAAGCTCTTGATGATTGCGATGCGCAACAAGAAAATCCCGCCCCAAGCTGGGACGGGTTCCTGTTACAATTCAGATGTTTAGGGCGAAAATCGAGAATTGTCGGGGGGCAGCCGAATTGCCTTCAGACGTTTTGGTGAGCCTCGGATAGCCGCTTGTTTTTTGTGATCTCTGTCAGTGCATTTTCGATAGGAGGGAAGCGGCTATTGCTCGAATTCATCGCGGTTTGCAGGCGCTCTTCAGCAGATTTGCTAGAGGTCCGCATCGCAATTTCAGGGCTGCGATCTTCAGTCACAAAGGCAGGTTTGACCATTTTGTTCCCCTTGTTTCCGTCAAACGATATACGTCTCGTTCGATCCAACTTGGTCAGTATGCGCAAAGTTGTTTGAACCTAATGAGAATACACTGTTCATGTTCGGTTAATGTTGTTTACGAAATAAGAACAAAGGATTGGTCTGGCCGGGCGCCACTTCAATTGCCCCATTCCAACTTGAGGGTTTCTAAGGTCGTTAGATGAGAATGTTGTGCCAAGCGAACCATAGTTTCACAGCAGAAGACTTCGGCAGTAAGCCAGTCTCCGCCGATGCATTGGTCAAATCCCGAAGATGATCATAATTGGAAAGATCAGTTAAAGGAGGCGGAAAAGATGAAAACGGCTTTGGCAATCACGGCGACGGTGTTCACTATGCAGGCCGGGCCCTTTCCGGGTGCGAGTTTTGACATCCAGTCTCTTGATCTTGGACAGAGTATCGGGTCGCACAATGCACTGCAGCCTGTTTTCGTGAAATCAAAAGCAGGTAACTGTCCTCCGGGTTTGGCCAAGAAAGCAGTGCCGTGCGTTCCGCCCGGCCAAGCTAAACGATACCGAGTCGGGGATTTCATCTACAATGGGTACGTTCGCATCGATAATCCTAGCCGATATGGCCTGCGGCGAAACGGCTACTATGTGCGTGCCGGAGACTATGTTTACCAAGTGAACCGGGAGACACACGAGGTGCTGAACCTAATAGGGGCAGTGGTCGATGTTCTTAATTGATTGCATACTTTACGATCAATCACTGCTCGGATTAACGCCTTTGGGTTGTAGATGAAGCACGGGAGTTTGGGCTTTTCGAGGCCGTCATAGGCGAAGCAGCATTACCGTTAATCTTACCCTGTAACGTCACTAGGGAAGGTCCAGAGCCGACTTTGAATATTCCCTCACAAGTCTGTCGTCGCAGCCCGCTTTCCGATCATGTGCCGCAGATCTAGGTTCTAGGCTTCAGCGAATTCACCAGATGCGCAGGAAGCCGCCGCTAGCTGCACTGCGATGCAAAGAGACCATTTGAATGTCTGGTCTGCGGACAAAGCCGCCGTTCATTCTCTCCCTTGGACTGCGCCAATTTTCAGTCCAAGGGGATGATTTGCGCGTTTAAATTCGACAGAACGTTGTCTTTAAATTCAAGATCACTGGCTTTCGTCAGAGCTATTGATTGCCGGCACGGCTGGTGAGTTCCTCCATAACGTTGTCGAGGTTAAAGCTGCCGGGTTTTTGCCTTGGCGGAAATTCCTCGAAGCTTTGAAGCCATTGCCCAACGTAGGCGGAGGCCGGAGCTATCGCGAACATATGCTCGAGGAACCAGCGCTGGTATCCCATAGCGTTCTCTTCCTCGGCTCTCTCGAACGGATCACTCCGTAAGTTTGAAAGCATCGGTGCGCGCAACACCTCGAAAGGTGAGAGCCAAACATCAAGTCCATGTGCGTTCTGTTTTAGGAATGTCACCTTGTACTGTTCATAGCGCAAGGCGGCTACGCTGCCATCGTCAGTCCAATAAATGAATTCACTGCGTGGCCAATCATCAGTTTCACCTGAGAGCGACGGAAGTAGATTGTAGCCGTCCAGATGTGCTTTGTATTGGCGACCGATCGCTTCAACGCCACCATCAAGTAGCCTTTCTTTGATGTCTGGCTCGCCGACAGAAGCCATAATGGTTGGCAACATGTCCGCATGTGAAGCTACGCCATTGATCTTCGATCCCGGCTCGATGACGCCCGGCCACTTGATGACCGTCGGGACACGATAGCCACCTTCCCATTGCGTGTTTTTCTCGCCGCGGAAAGGTGTAGTACCACCGTCCGGCCACGTGAAGGTCTCGGCTCCGTTGTCTGTTGAATACATTACGACAGTGTTTTCGGCGATCCCAAGCTCCTCAAGTTTATCAAGTAGTACACCGACGTGCCCATCATGCTCGACCATGCCGTCAGGATAAACACCAAGTCCCGTCACTCCGTCGGAGTCTTCCTTAAGATGCGTAAAAATGTGCATGCGAGTGGAATTCCACCAAAGGAAGAAAGGCTTGTCCTGTTCAACAGCTCTATCCATGAAGTCCAACGCACTTGCCGTGACTTCTTCGTCAACGGTTTCCATGCGTTTTTTCGTAAGCGGCCCGGTGTCCTCGATCGAGCCATCTGCGGTCGATTTGATCACCCCGCGCGGGCCGAAATTCTCCCTAAAGGTTTCATCCTTGGGATAATCTGGATTTTCAGGCTCTTCTTCTGCGTTGAGGTGGTAGAGGTTCCCGAAAAATTCATCGAAACCGTGATTGGTGGGGAGGTGCTCGTCACGGTCACCCAAATGGTTTTTGCCAAACTGGCCTGTCATATACCCGTGGTTTTTGAGTAGTCCAGCGATGGTGGGGTCTTCCACGGGCATGCCCTCAGGTGCGCCAGGAAGGCCGACCTTCGTCAAACCCGTACGAATGGGAGATTGTCCAGTTATGAAAGCCGCTCGTCCTGCAGTACAGGACTGCTCTCCGTACCAGTCAGTAAATAGCGCGCCTTCTTTGGCTATACGGTCGATGTTGGGTGTCTGATAACCCATCATGCCATGGTTGTAGGCACTAATATTCCAAAACCCAATGTCATCTCCCCAAATAATCAGGAAGTTCATAGGAGGTTCATCTTGTGCGTAAACGGCCGTAGCGGTTGCGGCAAATAATGCCGCTACTATGGTGGATTTTGTTTTGCATTTCATATTCGTCCTCCCAAAATTTCTTATTAACACCGAATAACCTACCACAAATTCGAAGTGTTTTGTCGGGACCCTTGTGGTTTACAGGATTTCAGGCGGAAATGCGCAAGTTAATTAAGAAAATCCTGTCGACTTAAATGGCTTTACTAAACGAACTGACCGATACCTTTTTCCAGCGCTTCAAACACGTAATTGGTCACGACTGAATTCGCCGCATTTCGGAACCACGCCAAAGCGTTTGCTGGACCACTTTTTCTTCTGCTTCGGAATCGATGCTGACATTCGCCTGAATATCGCGAGCGATCGCTATGCGGACAATGCGGACCTTATGGCCCGAGCGACTGACCCGTCAGGATAGAGCTATCTCCAAACGGTCCAACGCATTGGGCGGCCACACCTCATCGAATTTGTAAAATTCCTCAAAGATAGGAATGTCTTTGCTGAGTGGCACCCAAGCCTGCTTGCTGTTGGTGAAAATCTGTACATTCGGAGGACATTGATCCGGGTTGTTCAATGTTCCGACACGCACGTACCTTAGCTTGCCAAGGCGGATCATGTAGCTGCTAAAAACGGCGACGCCACAATCCCTACAGCGCGTAATGATCTGACCTTTCCCGCTTGGAGTAGAGAGCTCATGTTCAGTGATTGGCCCCTCAAACTGCACGCGATCAGCCTCAATGATGGCGTTCAAGACGTAGGCCGCTCCGGTTTGTCGCTGACATTCGCCGCAGTGGCAGCAATGCACGAACATGGGTGGTAACGTCATCTGATACGTTACGGCTCCGCAACCGCATTTCCCCTTGATCATTGTTTCCCCCTAATTGCTTCCTTGCATTCAAGCCATCGCTCTTATTGAACCAGTTCATAATGCTTGATCGAACGCGACTCGACCAATTCGGCTTCCGCCGGATCGATATGCGGGCTCTGGTAGTTATCGCCGACAAAAGCCTTTAGTGACTCCAGGTTTTCCCAAATCATCACAAAGCTGAACTCTCGCGGTGTGTCAGCACGTGCGGCACCAGGAAACACTTGAACGATGCCCTTGGTACCTCTCATCAAGGGGATAGCTGTTTCATGGAAGAACTTGCTGAACTCTTCCTCTTTGCCTGGCCGTGTCACGACCTGAAAAATACGCATGATCATTCATCCGACCTCCGTAAAGTACGGTTCCTGAATGTATGAGCGCCTCTGGTTCTGCGAACATATCATTTCGTTCCGAGATTGTCTGCTTTGGGCTCAAAGCAGTCGTTTGCTACAACCGGCGTGAGTGTCAGCTATAAGCGTTTAGCCAACTTTCTGTCGCATGACACGTTGCGCTATCCGCGCTTGATATCCGGCTTTGTGTGGTATGTATTGTGGTATCTTTTCTGAAGGTTTGAATAAATTATATACTTAACATAAGTTTGTAGGCTTAGTTAGGCTGACTTCGTTTCCGCCATCCAACTTTCTTTAGCTTTCTGTCCGGGGAGATTCAGCTCGAAGATGGCTGGGCCCCAGATATACTGTTTTGCATTGGATTCTGTGATTTCTCGAAAGATCGGAAAGCGGCGGCGGGGCCGGGTGTCCAGCGCGATTGAAACCCCTCTTGTCCTGGACTTTCTCAATCCGTTGCAGAACAGGGCAAAAAGCCTGTCGGAATGACCGGTCACGATCCGGTAACGGCGTCGTGCGAATCGTTGTTTCCGTCGATCGGGAGAGCAACATGCCGCAACATATCATTCCGTCTGAACCCTGGCAGGACCTGGAAAAGCCCAATCGTGGATTGAACCGGGATCAGTGTCACTCGAGCGCGCCGACTGGTGCCCGAGACAGGGCGGCCGCAGAACATAACGGCGAAGCAGACCTGTTTGCCGGGACTTGGCCCACGAGCTTTTCGAAGGGCTTGCGGCATGACGAAAATGGCATTGTCGACGTGCAGGTTTATACCGAATTTCTGGAAGAAGTGGCTGATCCTACCTGCACCGACAATCAAGGAAACAGGCTGACGCTGTTTGACACGCCAGCCTATTCCGGGCCCTTCCGCACCGCGCCATCAGAGGGTGGTGAATTTAGATGGCGTGCGTGGGAAGGGCCAATCCTGGGTCATCGGTTGGGGTTCAATGGATTGGACGCCGGCGGTTTGGGTATCGCGCCGGCGCCCAGGCTTGGGTCAGATGAATTGGCGGCAGAGATGGCCGAACTCTATGCGATGGCCTGTCTGCGAGATGTGTCCTTCGAAACCATTCGGGATGGTGCCGAGGGAACCGACAAGGTACTTGGCGCCCTAGGCCGGTTGGAGTGGTTCCGCAAAGACGGTTGCCCAAAGGATGCCAGCGGCGGCGAGATCGGGAAAGTACCGGCGGCGCGCCGGGTCCGAGATGGCGAAGGTCTGTCTTCGCGAACTTTGTTCCGCGGCTCGAGCCAAGGCTGTTCGGACGGGCCTTACGTGTCGCAGTTCCTTTTGCAGGGTTACGACCCGCTGACGTCAGACGCGGCGCATGTGCAAGGGCGGTGGTTGGCAAATACAACTGCGCCAAGGGCAATGCCGTTTGGTTCATTCCGGGTTGACCAAAGAGTTGCACCACAGGCCGTTGGCGTGGACTATTTGCGGGACTGGGCCGAGTGGCTGGACGTTCAGAACGGCGCGGACGCGACCGGCGAACAAGCCTTTGAAGCCTGTGGCCCGAAGTTTATTGAAACACCTCGCGACCTTGCTACCTATGTGCATTTCGACTCGATCTATCAGGCTTTTTTCAATGCCTGCCTATTGATGTTGGGCCGGGGTATTCAAACAGATGACGGTCTGCCCGAAGTCTGGAATTCCCGTGCGGAGGATAGTGGGGCCCATTGGGGCGGATCACACGCGCTGTCAATTCTGGCAGAAACCGCGACCAGGGCAATGCGGGCCGTGCGACGCCAGACCTTTCAGGTGCACAACCGCGCCCGCCCTGAAAAGCTGGGCAGCGTTGCAACTCTGGTGGCGAATGGTCATGGCGCGGTGCTTGGGGCAGCGGAACCGTTTGCCACAGCCCATCTTGAGAAATTGAAAAGCGCCGCCTGCGAAGATTTCAGTCTTGCAGAAGCCATTGCCGCCGCGCCGGCCACTAAGCGGTTCGCCCACAACGCGGTTTCTCATAAGGGGCTGCCACAAATCGATCGCAACCTGCTGTTGCCTGTTGCTTATCCCGAGGGCTCGCCAATGCAGCCGTCCTACGGGGCGGCGCATGGCGCAGTTGCCGGGGCGTGCGCGACGCTGCTCAAGGCGTTCTTTAAAACGCACGCGCTGGACGGGTCCCGGGTAACTTTGGCAGAGGCGGGTATGGAGCGCGTCTTTGTTCCGGCTCCGGGTGGAATGAAACTGGTTGAGTCCGTGCGGCCAGAGGACAGCGCAGCGAAGCTTACGCTGAATGGCGAGTTGAACAAGTTGGCTGCAAATATCGCGATCGGGCGCAATTTTGCAGGGGTACATTTCTACAGCGACTATTTCGACAGTATCCGAATGGGTGAACGCGTTGCAGTGGGCATTCTGGCCGAACAGATGGCGAATTTCCGGGGGGCCGCGAAAATGTCGCTTGAAACATTTGATGGAGATCGCCTCAACATCGTTGGCGGTCGTTCTTGCGGTAGCGAAATCCACATTGTGAACAGTACGCCCGAATTGTGGTGGACCCGTCATTTGCCTGAACAGGCGGGGTGGGCAGGATGAATGTATCAGACCCCATGACAGATCGGTCTACATGATGCTTCCTTGTGCGTCACCGGTGGCGATCGCCCCGTCGGAATTGAAACCCTGCGGGCATCGACCTCTGACTTTCCATTCTAGTGTCTCTGAAGCCCAACGGTGTTCTTTGATGTCTGTATTCCAATCGCCGGGACTTGCTGATCAAGGCGTGAACGACGCCACCCGGTCCGCGTGGAATTCGACCATTCAGAACATATTCGACGTACAGGGCGTCAGCCCGTTTCTGGTCATGGATCCGCGTGACATCGAGGCGGGCCAGCCTTCGAATGGGTTCAGATGGCGCGCCGATCCGCGGGAACCGCGGGACTGTCTGGGCGATGAGCTGGCGGCGCGCGTGTGTGACCAAGGCTGGCCCGGCAGGGTTGAGCTGCACAATGAATATCTTGAATACACGTTGGTAATGCGACCCGATACCAGTGGCAGACTGCGCCCGAAGCGATTTGTGGCCACTACCGAGTTTGTGGAGTGGTGGCAGTTCATGGCGGTGTTCGATTTCGATCACTTCCTGTCGGTGGTCGCATCGGTGACCGGGCGCTTCTACTCCTGCAAGGATCTGTTTGAAGTCTCACGGTCGGTATGGACGTCGATGGATGTGTCCGAGCGTGCGGCCCGCTTTCACAAAAGGCTGGTGGGTAGGGATCACGCGCATCCGCCGGAACATCCGTTGAATATCCAGCATGCCCTGTTTCTGGCCAAGGGTACGAACCGTTTGACCGATCTGATCCAGACCATGCATTTTTCTTCCTTCCCGTATCTCGTGAAGGACGGCGAGAGCAACCGGCGCGCCCGGCTTGAAGAAGTTCTTGATTTCGCGAACCGGCAGGATCTGTACTGCGGGCATGCAGGGTTCCGCCTGGTGAGCGATACGCTTGAACTGGCCGCGGGGAAATGTGGTAAGTCACCAGCGGGTCGGGCGATGGCATTCTCTGATCCGCTTGGGCTGTATATTCAGGCATTCCATACATCACGACTGTTTGTGGGTGCGGGCAGGGTGCCTCGGGGCTGGGTCCGGTTCAGTCGCGGTGCGCGGGGAATGCACATGCGCCTTGAATTCGGGCCTGCCGACGACGATCCCCGGTTTCTGGATGATATCACGCTGGGAACAGGCCCTTCGGCTCGCCCTGTCTCGGGCTATGCTCTGGCCAGCCTGATCGAGGTCGGCCCGATGATCACAGTTGCCGCCAGGCCGCGCGTGATCACCCGTGTCGAATTTGTTGAAACTCCGCATGTTGATCCGGGGCGGGTTGTCCGCAGCCTGCCCGAGACCGAACGTTGCAGGCAGCTTTTGGAATTCGCGGACCGTTGCAAGGCAGAGACCAACGGCGACACGACACGCTTTCGCAGAGACGGATCCTGACCGGTGCTCAAACTGCTACGGCTTTGACCACCGGCAGGGGAATTTCAGGTGCGGTCATGTCAAAAACCGCAACCGGACGACCGAGGGCGCGACTTGCCGCTGTCAATACCGTCGTCAGCGATGGGTTCGGGCTGTCCCACGCCCGCGTGTCGAACAACCGCGTCGGAGCAACAGGCCGGTCATTCTGCGCGCCGCGATAAAGCCGGAACAGACGGGCCTGTTCAGCATCCATGCCGTGATCCGTTACACCGTTGTGTTCAAGCATCACCATGTTGCGCCAGGACACCACCGCCTCGGATGCTGCGTGCCAGACGCCCTGCGCCAGATTTGCGGAAAGCGCCGATCCATAGGTCGGCCTGCCGCCATCCGCATCTGCGCAGACCGCGCGCAGCAGAAGGCCGATGCCCGGAACTTCGAGGATGTGAAGGCTCAGTTGCCGCAGTTGGACGTGCAGCCACTGCGTCAAATCATGGGGCAGGACCGTGTCCGGCGCCAGGTGGTCAAACCCCTGCGATCCAAGAGCGTGTTCCAAACACTCCAGCGCCGCCCACAGCGCGGCGGCTTCATGTGTCGGGCCAGCCGCGGCACCTTTCGAAGTGACCTTTCCGTCACTGCCCGGAACACCCAGTGCAAGCGCGTCGTTTGGCATCACATGGGATGCGCCATCCGACGCGATCAGGCTTTCGCGGGTTTGTGGTGCTTCGGTACTGTATTGCAAGGCATAGCGCTCAATCGCCTCGAACCCGGCCAGCCGCGCCGCCTCTTCCGGTGTGCGGCCAGTGCCGAAAGACACGCGATGACCCATCCCACCCTTGGGGGGCAGAGCTCCGTCGCGCAGCTCGATCAAGCGAAAAGCCGCGTGGATCGGCGCATCTTTGGGGAATTCGGCAAACGAGGGTTTGGAAATTAGCCGAGCAGTTTCAGCGCGTTCTATCAACGTGTCGGTCATTTTCATTTCCGGATAAGCATATAACGGGGTATACAAGTGGGCATTGTTGTTTGAGAAGGAGATTTTACATGGCTCGTTTGACAATCAACCCGAATTATTCGTTGAAAGACTTGGGGTGCGAAGTTCTGAATGCCGCGCGCGGCCGTGCGTTGGGGTCGCAAGATGATCAGGACGCGGCGGAACGCAAAATTCAAGAAATCCTTGCGGACAGTGGTAATCCAGAGGTCAGGTTTGTCTATGACACCAAGGATCTGGTTCATATCGTTGTTCCGGACCTGAGTGACAAAAAGCCGGATCCGAACCCCGATCACGAGTCATGGTGCTGCAAACTGGCCTATGAAGCGATGGGCGGTATCGTCATATTTGGATGCAGCGGTTAACGACAACCCCCGAACGTTTTTGAGGGCCGTTAGTGACTGAGGCAAAAACCAAGGTTTTTTTGACCGGACCGTTTCAGATTATCCGTGACGACGGTCAGGATGTGACGCCTCGGGGCACCAAAGCGAAAGCTCTTCTTGCTTTGGTGCTTCTGTCGAAAAACGCGATACGCAGCAGGGCTTGGTTGCAGGACAAGCTCTGGAGCGAGAGTTCGCCCGCACAAGGCGCGGCGTCGCTGCGCAAAGAGTTGAGTGTACTCAGCAAACACTTTTCCAAGCACAAACTTGATGTTCTTGAAGTCACCCGTGAAACGGTGTCAATCAATCTGGCAGCAGTCGAGGTTGATCTGTTTGACGAGCAGCTCAGTCCCGATCGGGCTGAATTGCTGGAAGGGTTGGACGTTGCCGACCCCGAGTTCGAGGCATGGCTGACGGTTGAACGGCAGGCCTATTGGGACATCGATACAGACTCAGACGGACCGGTTCTGGCGGGCCGCGGTTTACCGGTGCATTGGGGGCGTTTGCGTCCAGCGGTTGTGGTTGAGCCTTTTGAAGTTGTCGGGGAAACGCCGGATATCAGCATCGCTGCCTCCTCCATACGAGACGAACTCATGTTTCTTCTGGGCACAATGTCCAGCGTAATCGAACTGCGTGACGCGCGCAGGCAGGAAGGCCCGGTTGAAGGTTATGTTCTCAGCGGCAGCGTGGTTGGCGCGGAAGGCTTGCGGGTGGCCGCTCAATTGACGTCAACCGCGGATCAGGTGTGCCTTTGGACACAGCGGTTCCGCTTTCGTGCGAAGGAAACATTCGACGCGGTCGAAGAAATCGCCATGAAGGTCGTCGAAGCGCTCCAACTGCGATTGCGTGACGGGTATTGGTCAGAAATCTGGTCAGGCCGTGCCACTTCGACCGAGGCCTGGTCTGCATTCCAGAAAGCGCGCATATTGGAAAGTCAGGCAACGGAAGACGGGTTGCAGGATGCCATCCGTCAATACCGCGCCTGTCTCGAGTTTGACCCCGGATACCTGCCGGCCCGTGTGGCGATCGGTTTCTGTCATTTGGACATGATCCGCCTGGGCATGGATGCAAACCCGGCCGAGACGCTGGCAATGGTAGAGGCCGAATGCAAACAGTTGCGCAATCTGAACCCGACTGACCCGTATTGCTCGGCCCTCCATGCCTTTACCCACAGTGTTGCAGGCAACACGTCAGAGGCTTGCAGCTTGATGCTTGCCGTCGTGGAACGTTTCAGCGGAAGCCCGGAATTGTTGGGATATTACGGCATCCTGTTGGTGTATGATGACCGGGCTGAAGAAGGCGTTTCGGTCTGCAAGAAAGCGTTGGCGTTGACGCCGCATCCGCCCATTTGGATCGAAGCAAATCTGGCAATCGCAATGATGATGACCGGGGACAAGGCCGCGTGGCAGCATGCCCATAACGTGTTGCGGGTCGACCCCGGACGCGTTCGCCCCAGGGTCGTGCTGTGCATGCTGTCCGCCGCCGCCGGGAACCATTCCCTAGCGCGTCGACATGCCCGGCAGATTCTGGAATTGCAGCCGGGCTTTTCGGCCGAACGCTGGGCCTGGCCCGGCTGTTTCAAGAACAGGCAACACTACGAAAAAGGCGTGCGGCTGTTGTCGGCGGCTGGTCTGTGACGGGTCGTCAGGTTTCTTCCAGCACCTTGCGGGCCACGCGAAAACACTCCAGCGCCTGAGGAACACCGCAATATATCCCGACCACGTGGATGATGGCGCGGATTTCTTCCTTTGAAACCCCGTTGTTGATGGCGCCCCGGCAGTGGATTTCCCATTCATGCATCTTGCCCAGTGCACCGATCATCGACAGGTTCATCATCGACCGGGTCTTGGCGTCGATCACGTCGTCGCCCCACCCAAACCCCCAGCACCAGGCCGTCATGGCTTCTTGAAACGGGCGGGTGAAGTCGTCGGCGGCAGCAAGGTTTTTTTCCACATACTCTGCGCCCAGCGTGTTCTTCCTTTGCTCCAGTCCTTTCAGAAACAGGTCTTCGTCGAAAATGTCGGCCATTGCGGGTCTCCGGTGTGTCAGTGTGTCAGGCGGTGTCTGTAAAGGTGATCGTAATGCGGTTTCATCCTGCGGTGCACCTGTTTCACACGGTCTGGCGCGTCCGCGATGTCGATATGCGTGCGGGGCTGCGGGGCAAGCCCGGTCGATTTCGCCAGGTTGCCATGGAACGACCCGCCGTCCCACCAACTGAGGGCGGACGGATCACCGCCCGGTTCCCAGCTCAGCGCCTCTTGGATGAACGGAATTCCCACCGCGTCACAGAAGGCCCGGGTCATGCCGTGCGGGTCTTCCAGCAGGTCATCACTGTCAATGACCGGCGGCGGAGTTCCGTTCAGTGCGGTCAACAGATCGAACAGGGCACGCTGTTCGGGAAAGCCAACCTCGCCTTCGGCAAAGTCCGGCCATTGCTTGTACATCGAAGTGATGGTCTTGGCCGGGTCCCGGATCAGGAAGGCGTGGGTGAAATGCGACAGAAACTCGGCATCCCACATGTGGTTGATGTAATGCGGAAAATCCTTGAGGAAGACCGGCCCCCGTTTCGCCCGCTGCTGAATGTCCAGCCACACGCTGTCCAATGTCAGGCCCGGCGTTGTTACGTCGCCCGGTTGGAACCGATGCCAAAGCGGGTCTTCACCCTGATACCACGCTTCGCCGAAGGGCTCGTGCAGGCAGTCGAGATCACCGCGTTGCCGCATCATCCACTCGAACGCGGTGGACGTGGACCTTGGTACGGCCCAGAGCGCGAGGATTTTGGGCATGGTCATGACCTCTCGAATAGCTAAAGACGTTTCAGCAATTGCCCGTGCGGTGTACCGGGCGCGATACCGAGGGATTTGAAGATGCGCCAGTAAAGCGCGATGTCATGACCAATCACCGGTTTGCCCAGCGCGTCTTCAAGCATATCGGCCAGATGCAGCGGGCGCTGCGGCAAGCCACCGGGCCCGGTCCGGAAATTGCACATGCCATTGATCAGGATCGCTTCGGCCCGGGGTGCCTTGTCGGCCACATATTCAAAGCTTTTCAGTGCCAGATCGCCGTCGAACACCCAGCGGCAGTCATTCACGGCTTCCTGACTGTCGAACCAGCCCTGATCGTAAAAATTCCCGGCCCAGACCACATCAAACCCGGCTTCTTTCAAGAAACCGACCGTGCCCTGCCACCATTCCGGCCAATGATAGGCGGCGTTCAGGGCAACCTTTTCGACGTTCATGTCGCGCAGCGCTTCGACCATGGCATATCCGGCCATGTGAAAGCGGGTGCCATATTTGTCTGACAGGTCTTCGCAGTGTTGCCGGACGCCTTCCACGCCCAGCCCGCAGGCATGGACCCAGTTCGAACCGACCTGACCGCAGACATCGACGCCGTTGCGGGACATGCAGTGCACGAAGTCTTCGAGCATGCCAAAGTTCTGTCTCCGCTGATCCAGCCCGTGCGCGTAGTCTGGCACGTGCAGCATCCAGCCATGCACGCCCACGGTTTCGGGGCATATGCGCAGGAAATCCGAGGGCGCGGCGTCAAAATCGAACGGCGGGCAGGTGAACCCGACCTGATGGGGGAACAGTTTGTGTTCCGGGCGCCAGACTTCAGGCATCAGCATCAGCGTGCAACCTCGGCCACTAATCCACAGCCTCGCGCATCCATTGTTGAAGCCGCGCGATGGAATGTTCCGACATCACGCCGCAGCCCGGATCCAGAACAAGCGGTCCGGGGCGATAGCCCCGCGACTTGAGCCCGCGATGAACGGATTCCACAAGGCGGATGTCTTCCTCGACCGTCGTTTCGCGGTCCTGGACCGCCAGTTGCCGGATAACCGCACTGTCCGAACCGCCCTCGGTGTACCAGCCGCGCCAGACGGTGCAGTGATCGGCATCAACCGCGCGCCAGTGATAGGTGTTCAGCACATTGCCGGGATAACACTGGAAGGAAAACATCGGCCACAGGAACCATGACTGGTAATCGCCTGCGTGCGGTACCGACAGGTCGATGGGGTAGGTCATCTTGTCGAGGCTCTGGCATTCCGTCGTGTGACGCAGCACATAGCCGCCGCCCGCATCCGGCTGAATGTCATAGGTCTCGGGCTTGACCACACCTTCGGCAAAGGTCGGGTGATTGGTCGGGCAATGGTAGCATTCCGAGTAATTTTCGATACTGACCTTCCAGTTGCAGTTTTCGGGAATCTCGACCCATTCCAGCGGTTCCAGATCGTCGATATGCGGGACGAATGCGCGGATTTCCTCGCGCACGCCGGGGTACCATTCATCCATCGGCGCGGCGTCGTCATCGAGGTTGACGAAAATGAAACCGTTGAACACTTCGGTGCGCACCGAGGTCAGGCAGATCGCGCTGCGGTCGAACCCGGGGACGGATTTGATGTTCGGTCCGGCGCGCAATTGGCCGGACAGCTCATAAGTCCAGGCGTGGTAGGGGCAGACGACGACACGCGTGTTGCCTGCGCCGGTGACCATTTCATGGGCGCGGTGCTGGCAGACGTTATAGAAGGTGCGGATTTCGCCGTCGCGGCCGCGAATGCAGAACAGGTTCTGGCCGGCGATCTCAAACGCAAAGTAATCCCCCGTTTCCCGGACCTGCGCGACATGGCCCGCAAACTGCCACGTTCGGGCCAGAAGCCCCTGCATTTCCTGCTCGAAAATCGCAGGGTCGACATAGTATCGCGCGTCCAGTGAGTGGGTCAGGGGTGCGTTCATTCGGGCTCCTCCGCGTAGAGGCCAAGTTGGTGTCTGCGTTGGTGAAACCGTTCCACCCGCTCGACGATCTCATCGCTGGACACGGCGATCACGAAGGACAGCAGAGTTTCCAGCAAGGCAATCGTCGAAACGGATGACGGGAAGAATTGCGGCGTGTCGGCGGCGACGACAAAACCGTGATGGGCGTTCAGGATCACCGGGCTGGCCGGGCTGTCGGAAATACCGATGACGGTCAGGCCCTGTTGACGAGCCAGCTTGATCGCCTCGATGACTTCGGTGCGATAGGGGTGGCAGGTGATCGCGATCAGCACGTCCTGTTCATCGGCCCAGGCCAGATCATCCACCGGGGTCGAGCCGGGGCGTGGAATCGCGTGGAACTGCTTCATCCCCGTTGACGCAAGATAGGTGAAATTGCGCGCGTTCGAGTTGTTGACGCCAACGCCCAGCGTGAAGATCTGGCGGCAGTTCCAGATATCCTCGGCGGCGGATTTCAGGCTCGTTTCATCAATTCCAGCGAAGGTGTCTTCAATATTGCGGATCGCCGCACCCACCATATCGGCATAAAGCCCACCCAGCTCACCTGACTTGCCGATCTCTTGCAGCCAACGGGCGCGGTCGGGAAACGACACGTTGCCCCGTCGAATCGCTTCGCGGAACGGGGCCCGGAAATCTTCGTACCCTTCGAAGCCCACCTGCCGGGCCATACGCACGAAAGTATTGGGTTTGACCTTGGCCGCCTCGGCAATCTCGCGCACGGTCGAGACCCCAACATCCGTTGGGTTCTCCAACACGTAGCGCGCGGCTTTCTGTGCCTCGGGGGTGAGGGCGTCCCATTCCCGGCTCAGGCGGTCGAGGACGGTTGATGATACATTTGTGTCATTCATGATTGACGATGGTACATTTGTGGAATTAGCCTGTCGAGCAGAAACGCGACTCGGGAAGAGGAAAAATCATGTCCGAGAAGAATCTGCCGTCACATGCCCGCGTGGTCATCGTGGGCGGAGGTGTCATGGGGGTCGGTCTGGCCTATCATCTGGCGCATGAAGGGTGGGGCGCTGACACCGTCCTGCTGGAAAAGGCCGAGCTGACCAGCGGCAGCACCTGGCATGCAGCAGGGCAGATCACGCATTCGACGTCCAGCTTTGGGCTGGGGAAATGCGTGGATTACAACATTGGCCTGTACTCTGGTCAGTTGGAGGCCGAAACCGGCCAGCCCGTCACATGGCATGGCTGCGGTTCGTTCCGTCTGGCCTATACCGAGGATGAGATGGACTGGTTGCGTCACACCTTGTCGGTTGGTCGGTCGCTGGGTTTCAATATCGAGCTTGTCGGCCCCGAAAAGGTGGCTGAACTGCATCCGTTCTACAATCTCGAAGGCGTTCTGGGCGCGTTGCATACGCCGGATGACGGGCATGTGGACCCGACCAATGTGACCATGGCCATGGCCGCTGGAGCACGGCAAAAAGGCGTTCGCATCTTTCGCAGCTGCCGTGCCACCAACATCACGCAGGCCGAGAATGGCGAATGGGTGGTCGAGACCGAGCAAGGCACCATCACCTGCGAGCATGTGGTGAATGCAGGCGGCACCTATGCAAGGCAAATGGGCGAGTGGTCGGGGCTGCAACTGCCGATGACCTCGATGACGCACCATTACTTCGTGACCGAACCGGTGCCTGAATTCCAGAATCTGGACGCCGAACTTCCGGTGATCCGTGATGATCGCAAGGTCTCGGGCTATATCCGGATGGAGCAGCAGCGCGGTCTGATCGGGATTTACGAAAAAGAGAACCCGAACTCGGTCTGGCATGACCACTGCCCGTGGGAATACGAAAACTGGTTGTTCGACGCGGATTACGACCGGGTGATGCCGTGGCTTGAGGAAAGCCTGAACCGGATGCCGATCTTTGCCGAACTGGGCATTCAGCGCGACGTGCACGGGGCGATCTCGCACCCGCCGGATGGCAACCCTTTGATCGGACCAGCGCCGGGGGTTCGGAACTATTGGTGCTGCTGCGGGACGCAGATCGGCATCGGCTGGGGGCCGGGTCTGACCCGCGAACTGGCGCGCTGGATGGTGCATGGCGCAGCTGACATCTCGATGCGCGAATACGACCCGCGCCGGTTCGGCAGCTATGCCACCAAGGACTGGCAAGTGATCAAGGCCGAGGAAGATTACTGCCTGCGCCACGAAATTCCCTTCCCGCATTTCAACCGTTTGGAGGGGCGACCCATCAAGCCGTCGCCGCTGTATGAACTGCTGAAATCCAAGGGTGCGGTGCATGAAGAGGCCTATGGTTTTGAGCGCCCCCGCTGGTTCGCGCGGGACGGTGTGGAGCAGCGCGACCACTATTCCTTCCGCCGCACCCCCGCTGACGACATGGTCGCGGCTGAGGTCAAAGCGGTGCGCGAAAGCGTCGGCATCATGGATGTTACCGCCTTTACCAAGGTCGAAGTCACGGGTCCGGACGCTTACGCTCTGCTGGACCGGCTGACCGCCAACCGAATGCCGCAAAAGGTCGGCTCGATCACACTAACCCATATGCTGAACCGCCGCGGCCGTATCGAATTGGAGACCACGATTGTCCGCATGGCCGACGACCGCTTCTATCTGGTTTGTGCGGCCTTCTTCGAACAGCGCTTGCTGGATCATCTGGCGCAGCAGCGCGCGGATGAGGATGTGCAGATCACCGCTCTGTCCTCTGACTGGTCTGCCCTGTCCCTGAACGGCCCCCGCTCGCGCGACGTGCTGGCGCGCTGCACCGATGCCGATCTGACCAATGCCGGGTTCCGCTGGCTTTCCGCGCAGGAAATCACCATCGCGGGCCATAAAGTCTGGGCCTTCCGCATGTCCTATGCCGGAGAGCTGGGCTGGGAACTGCACATGCCGAACGCCGCCTGCCTCGACGTCTACAACGCGCTTTGGGCGGCAGGTGAGGCGTATGGCATCACCGACTACGGCAGCTTTGCCATGAACGTGATGCGAATGGAGAAGGGCTTCAAAGGCGCGGGCGAGTTGACCAACGAGGTCACTCTGGCCGAGGCCGACGTGCTGCGTTTTGCGCGCACCGACAAGGATTATCTGGGCAAGGACAAGACGCTCAACACCGACCTGCCCTGGATCTGTGCCTATCTTTCAATCGAACCGGATGGAGAGATTGATGGGCATGGCGGAGAGGCGGTGCTGCTGGACGGGCGCGTCGTCGGGTCCACGGCGTCGGTCGCTTATGGCCACACCGTCGGCAAGATTCTGGCCTTTGCATACCTCAAACCCGAAGCGGCCAAGGCCGGGACACAGCTGGAGGTCGTGATCCATGGCCAACCCCGTGCCGCCCGTGTTCTGGACAAACCTGCTTACGACCCCGACAGTTTGCTGCCCCGCAGTGACGCCATACTGGAGACCGCGTGATGAGCCTGCCCGAAACGATGAGAGCCATGGTCACAATGGGCCATGGTGGTCTGGAACAGATGGTGATGCAGGAAGACTGGCCGCGCCCCGAACCCGCGGCCGGTGAAGTTCTGATCAGGGTCGCAGCCTGCGGCCTGAACAATACCGACGTCAATACGCGGTCCGGCTGGTATTCCAAGACCGTCACGGATGCGACCACCGGTGGCGCATTCGAGGAAGTCGGTGAAGAAGACCCGACATGGGGTGGCAACCCGATCACCTTCCCGCGCATTCAGGGCGCAGATGTCTGCGGCCGTATTGTTGCCGTTGGCGAGGGCGTGGACAGCGCTCGTCTAGGCGAGCGTGTCATCACGGATGGCTGGCTTAGAGATCCGGCTGATCCCGGCAACATGAACAAGACAGGGTACTTCGGTTCGGAACGCGATGGCGGGTTCGCCGAATATACTACGACTCTGGCGGTCAATGCGGTGCCGATCACTTCGGAACTGTCGGATGCCGAACTGGCCACATTCTCCTGTTCCTATTCTACCGCCGAAGGGATGCTGTCCCGTGCCAACGTGACAGAAAAAGACACCGTTCTTGTACCCGGTGCCTCTGGCGGGGTGGGTGGCGCTTTGGTTCAATTGGCCAAACGCCGTGGCGCGCGTGTGATTGCGATGGCATCCGAATCCAAACACGCCGACGTGGCCGATCTTGGCCCTGATGTGATATTGCCCCGCGCTCCTGAATATCTGCGGTCGGCGCTGGGCGACGATAAGATCACCGTGGTCGCCGATGTGGTAGGTGGCCCTTACTGGCCAAACCTGATCGACGTACTGGAGCGCGGCGGGCGCTACACCTGTTCGGGGGCCATTGCAGGTCCGATGGTCGAACTTGACCTTCGGACGTTCTATCTGCGCGATCTGACCTTCACCGGTTCGACCGTGATCGGACCCGAGGTCATGAAGAACCTCGTGGCATATATTGAAGCCGGCGAAATCAAGCCGGCTCTGGCCGCAACCTATCCTTTGGAGGAGTTGCGGGAAGCTCAAGCGGCGTTCATCGCCAAACAGCACACCGGCAATATCGTGGTGGTGCCATGACGCTGGATGATGTTCTCGAGGCGGCCCGCCAATTGCATCAGGCGCATCCTGACCTTGCCGCGTTTGCATCATGGCCGGACGATCTGACACCGACGGGTTTGCAGCCTGCTCACATTCCGGCGACCAATCTGGTGGGCGATTTTGGCCTTGATGGCGTGGCGCCAACCCGTGATCTGGTCGCGGCGATAAAGGCCAGCGCGCATCTGGCGGAATGGAAACACACATATACCGAAGAGGAAGTCGGTGCGGATTTCCTGAATCGGTACGGGTATTACGAACTGTTCGGACCGACCGGGCATTTCCACTCGACCCAATTGCGCGGCTACGTGGGATATTGGGGCGCGGGTCTGGATTATGACTGGCACAGCCATCAGGCGGAAGAGCTGTATCTGACCCTTGCGGGCGGAGCAGTTTTTAGAAGCGACGAGGATGAAACCTTCGTCGGCCCGAACCAGACACGACAGCACAAAAGCTGGCAAAGCCACGCCATGATAACGACGGACCAACCGATCCTGACCTTTGTCCTGTGGCGAGGCGAAGGGATGGGCGACCTGCCCAGAATGGACGCCGCATGAAAATCACCCGCATCCGAATTTACCAGACCGGGCTTCCCTATGTCGGCGGTACCTATGCCTGGGGTGCGGGAAACGCAATTGAAACGGCCATCGCATCGGTGGTGGTAATCGACACTGACGCGGGTTTGCGGGGCTGCGGTGAGTTCACGCCCTGTGGCGAAAACTACATGGTGGCCCATTCCGAAGGTGTGGCTGCGCTGGCGCGTCTTGTCGCCGGCAAACTGCTGGGCGAGGATCCGCGTCAGGTGGGGCGGATCGAGCACCTGATGGACCATCTGGTACAGGGGCATGGCTATGCCAAGGCGCCGTTCGATGCGGCATGCTGGGATATCCTGGGTCAGGCGTGTGATCAGCCGGTCTGGATGCTGTTGGGCGGCAAGCTGACGGATGGCGCGCCAATGTACCGGGTCGCTCCGCAGAAAGCGGCCGAGGAAACCGTGGCCGAGATGGACCGGTACCGGGAACAGGGTTATCGGCAGTTTCAGATCAAAGTGGGCAGCGACTGGGCCAGTGACATTGACCGGATACGCACCACTGTACCGTTGCTGAAACCCGGCGAGAAAGCCATGGCCGATGCCAATCAGGGCTGGCGCGTGGACGATGCGATCCGCGTTGCACGCGAGACCCGGGATCTGGATTTCATTCTCGAACAACCTTGCCGCACGTATGAGGAATGCCAGCAAGTGCGCCGGATTGCCGAGCAGCCACTGAAGCTGGATGAATGCGTGACCGGGATCCATATGGCGCAGCGTATCGTCGCGGACCGGGGGGCAGAGATTTGTTGTCTCAAGATCTCGAACCTTGGCGGCATCAGCAAAGCCCGGCGGGTACGGGATTACCTGATCGACAACCGCATCCCTGTGGTCAGCGAAGACACCTGGGGAGGAGAGATCACGTCTTCGGTTGTCGCCCATTTTGCGGCGTCGACCCCGCCTGAATACCTGCAGAACACCACGGATCTGATGAACTACAACACGCGATCTACGGGCGTCGGCGGTCCTGTCGTTAAAGACGGAAAGCTTTATGCAAACAATACGCCGGGATTGGGTGTAACCCCCGATTTTGAAAGCCTCGGCGCACCCGTGGCGGAGTATGCTCTATGAAGATTGAAACCATTACCGTTTTTCAGGTCGATTTGCCGCTCGAGCATCCCTATTGGCTTTCCGGGGGGCGCCTGAAGTTCGAAACGCTTGATGCGACGCTGGTCAGGCTCGAAACCGATACCGGTCTGGTTGGCTGGGGCGAGGGTACGCCCTGGGGGCACACCTATGTACCCGCGCACGGGCCGGGCATCCGGGCCGGGATCGAAACGATGGCCCCCTTCATCCTGGGCCTTGATCCGCGTCGCGTGCTGGACGTGGAACGGGCCATGGATCTTGCCTTGCCCGGGCATCTCTATGCCAAAAGCCCCATAGATATGGCCTGCTGGGATATTGCCGGTCAGGCGGCGGGCCTGCCGATTGCCGATCTGATGGGCGGCGGATCGCGGACACCGCGCCCGATTGCGTCCTCGGTCGGGGCGAAAACCGTCGAGGAAACACGCGAGGTTATGGAGCGGTATCGCAAGCGCGGCTATATCGCCCATTCAGTGAAGATCGGCGGAGATGTCGAGCGGGACATTGCCCGTGTGCGGGATGTGGAAAGCATCCGGCAGCCCGGAGAGATTGTCCTGTATGATGTCAACCGTGGCTGGACGCGCCAGCAGGCCTTGCGGGTGATGAGCACCTGCGAAGACCTGAACGTGATGTTCGAGCAACCCTGCGAAACACTGGATGATATCGCGGCGATCTCGGGGCTTCATGCATCCCCTGTGTCTGTGGACGAGTCCCTTGTGACCTTGCAGGATGCCGTCCGGATTGCCCACCATGGTCTGGCCCAGATATTCGGGATCAAGCTGAATCGCGTGGGTGGTCTGACCAAGGCCGCGCGGATGCGCGATATCGCGCTGGCCCATGGGATAGACATGTTCGTGATGGCCACCGGTGGAACGGTTCTGGCCGATACCGAAGCGCTGCATCTGGCCGCCACGATTCCGGATGACCATTGCCACGCGGTTTGGGCCTGTCAGGACATGATCACGGTTGATGTTGCAGGTGGTCGAGGGCCCCGCAACGTCGATGGCCATCTGCATCTGCCCGAAGCGCCGGGGCTGGGCGTGCATCCGGACGAAGCCGCATTGGGTGATCCAGTAGGAGAATATGCTTGAGAATTGACAAGATAACACTCTGGTCCGTCGATCTGACCAGCCATGAAACCTATCACATGGCCGGCGGCAAGACCTGCGCGACCGTGACGTCTCATATCCTGCGCCTTGAGACGGATACAGGTCTGACAGGTTGGGGTGAGGTCTGCCCGATCCCGCATTATCTGCCCGCCTATGCAAATGGAGTACCGGGGGCCATCGCTGAAATGGGGCCCGAGATTCTCGGGATTTCGCCAATTGGGGTCGACGCACCGATGCGAAAGCTGGACGGGTTTCTGCAAGGCCACAGCTACGCGAAATCGATCGTCGACATTGCGCTGTGGGATCTGTTCGGTCGCGCGGCGGGGGTGCCGGTTTACGCGTTGCTGGGCGGGCGGACTCGGGCGGATATGCCACTTTATCATTCGATCACATGTATCGCGCCGGACGAAATGGCGCGCATCGCCAAGGCAGCCTTCCAGACGGGCATTCGGCAATTCCAGCTCAAGCTGGGTGTCGAGGGTGATTGGCAAGCCGACGCCGAGCGGCTGATCAAAGTGCGCGAAGCTGTCGGAACCGGACCGCTTGTGTATGGCGACTGGAACTGCGGGGCATCGCGCCTTCAGGCAACGCGAACCGGGCGCGCGGTGGCGCATCTGGATGTGATGCTGGAACAGCCCTGTAAAACACTGGAAGACTGCGCCGCTGTTCGTCAGTCGACGGGTTTGCCTATGAAGATCGACGAAAACGCATTTAATCTTGCATCGCTGATGCGGGCGCATGAGTTGGGATGCATGGACGCGGTGGCGCTGAAACTGTCGAAGTTCGGCGGTCTTTCGGTAATGCGCCGCGCACGCGATCTGACCGTGCAGCTGGGTGCCGAGATTTGTGCAGAATGCACCTGGGGATCGGATATCGTAACGGCGGCTTCGCTGCATTTTGCGGCTTCGACCCCGCATGGATCGCTGATGAACACTTGCGACTTGTCCTCTTACGTTGCTCCGCGCCTGTGTCCTGACGCACCAAACCGTGAAAACGGCCGGATTGCACCGCCCGAGGGCCCGGGTTTAGGTGTGACACCTGACCTCGAAATTCTTGGCGGCCCGATTTTGGAGATTGATTGAGATGCTGAAGATCCAGACACAGTCCGAGTGGATAGCACGCGCAAAAGAGGTTCTGCCAGCTGGCGGTTTCGGCAACTTCGATCCGGGCATCATCATCGCCCGTGGCGAGGGCAGCCATGTCTGGGACGAGGACGGGAACGAATATATCGACTATCTGATCGGGTCCGGCCCGATGCTGCTGGGCCATGGCCACCCCGAGGTGATGGAAGCGGTGCTGGAGCAATTGCCCAAAGGCATGACCTTCTTCGCCAACAACAGCAAGGGCATCGAACTGGCCGAGGCCATCATCGAAGCCGTCCCCTGTTGCGAGCAGGTGCGTTTTGTTGCCTCTGGGGGCGAAGCAGACATGTACGCCATGCGGCTGGCGCGTGCCTATACCGGGCGCGACAAGATCCTCAAGTTCGAAGGGGGGTATCACGGAATGAGCGCCGAGGCGCAGATGAGCCTGGCCCCCAGCCGCCGGGTCAATTTCCCGCAGGCCGTTCCCGACAGCGCCGGTATCCCCCAAAGCGTGGCCGAGCAGATGCTGATCGCGCCTTTCAATGATCTTGACGCGGTGGCGGCGCTGCTGGACGAACATGATGATGTCGCTGCGATCATGGTCGAACCCTTGCAGCGGATCATCCCGCCCGAGCCGGGGTTTTTGCAGGGCTTGCGGACCTTGTGCGGCAAATTTGGTGTGCTGCTGATTTTTGATGAGATCGTCACCGGGTTCCGTCTAGCTTATGGCGGCGCACAAGAGCGATATGGCGTGACCCCGGATATCTGTACGCTTGGCAAGATCACCGGTGGTGGTTTCCCTCTGGCGGCATTGGGTGCCAGCACCGAGATCATGAAGCATTTCGACAAATCGAAAGTCGGAGAACAGGGCTGGCTGATGCAGTTGGGCACTTTGTCCGGCAACCCCATAGCCTCAGCGGCGGGGCTGAAGACGATGGAGGTTTTGCGGCGCGACGGCACCTATGAACACCTGCGCTCGATTGGGAGGCAGTTGCAGCAGATGCAATCGGACGCTTTGAATGAGGCGGGCATCGCCCATCGCATCTGCGGTGACGAGACCTTGTTCGACATTTATTTCACCAAGGCCGAATGTCGGGATTATCGCAGCGCAAACCATGATGATCCGCAGCGCAATGCCACTTACAATGCAACGTTGCGGGCGCATGGGGTCTTCAAGGCTCCGGGCAAACTGTACCCGTCGCTGGCGGTTACCGAAGCGGATCTGGAAGAGACCAGAGAGGCCGTTCGTCACGCCGTTGGCGCGATTTCCTGAACGCGGGTCTGGCACAACGCAATCTGGCACAACGTAAACGGGTCGCTGTTGAACTCAACAGCGACCCGCTACCTTTGGAAGCCGGGGGTCAGCCTCGCCCCCTCGAATACTGATTAAAACACCGGCAATCTGAAAACTTTTCGATACTTTCGAGACTGACCCGACTTCCTCTTCGGTATGTCACAGTAATGCCTGATCGCGCCGCCTGCTACAGTGATCAAGTTCACACTAAACGAATTTATTTTGAATTTTTCCAATCGAATAGATCAGGCCCCGCCTGTTCAAGCAGTTCAGCCGCCATCTCGCGGGCCATCTCAGGCCCATCCTCGACGGGGCCGGTCATATCTCTGCTGGCGGTTTCCGTTCCGTCCGGGCGCAGCACTTCGCCCCGCAACCTTAGGGTGTCGCCGTCAAGTTCGGCAAGGCCGGCGATCGGGGTTTCGCAGGACCCGTCTAGCGCGGCCAGCAATGTGCGTTCAGCCGCCAGACGCCATCCCGTTTCCGTGTGATGAATCGCGTCCAGCATTTCGGCCGCGCGCATGTCGTCGCTGCGCCGTTCGATGCCGATGGTGCCCTGCGCGATCGCCGGCAGCATGTCGTCAGGGGAAATGGCGCTGGCCGGAACCTCATCCATTCCCAAACGGCGAATGCCTGCCATTGCCAGAAACGTGCAATCGGCAACCCCGTCTTCAAGCTTTTTCAGCCGTGTCTGCACGTTTCCGCGAAACTCGACCACTTTCAGATCCGGCCTCCGGTTCAGCAGCTGCGCCTTCCGCCGCAAGGACGAGGTGCCCACAACGGCGCCTTCGGGCAGATCGTGGATCGAGCCCAACCGCGGAGATATGAAGGCGTCGCGCACATCCTCGCGCGGCAGAAACGTATCCAGGACCAGCCCTTCGGGTTGTTCAACGGGCATGTCCTTTGTTGAATGCACGGCGATGTCGATCTCGGCGCGCAGCATCGCCTCTTCGATTTCCTTGGTGAACAGGCCCTTGTTGCCGATTTCCTTCAGCGGTCGATCCGCGTCGATCATGGCGCGATTGTCACCGGTCGTCTTGATCACCACGATTTCGAACGCATCCTGTGGCAGATCGAAGGCATCGCTCAGACGTTGGCGCGTTTCATAGGCCTGAGCCAGAGCCAGCGGCGAGCCACGAGTGCCGATTCTGAGGGGCGATGCGGGGGTGGGCAGGGTCAAAGTCATGTGCACAGCTTTAGTCGCGTCACATTGCCCTGACAATGGGGGCTGAGCTTGACAAATTGCCGCCGAAGGACGACCCGTTGCCAAAACCTGAATGCTGGGGACAAACATGGCCGAGACAAAGAAGCTGCTGCGGGCGCTGGCAGGCGAAGTACAGGATGTGCCGCCGATCTGGATGATGCGTCAGGCGGGTCGGTATTTGCCGGAATACCGGGCCACACGTGCTCAGGCCGGGGATTTCCTGTCACTGTGCTACAATCCTGAACTGGCAGCAGAAGTTACCTTGCAGCCAATTCGGCGATATGGGTTCGATGCGGCGATCCTGTTTGCCGACATCCTTCTGGTGCCACAGGCGCTGGGGGCTGATCTTTGGTTCGTGACAGGTGAAGGCCCGCGTTTGTCCACCATCACGCAGCAGGCCGAGTTTGATGCGTTGAAACCTGTTGACGCAATTCACGAGACATTGTCCCCGGTTTACGAGACGGTGCGCATTCTTTCGCGGGAATTGCCGTCGGAAACCACCTTGATCGGATTCGCAGGTGCGCCGTGGACTGTTGCCACGTACATGATTGCAGGGCGCGGCACGCCGGATCAGGGTCCCGCGCATGCGTTGCGCGAAGGTGATACCGCTTTGTTCGAGGCGCTGTTGGACCGCATCACCGCGGCAACGATTGAATATCTGTCCGCTCAGATCGACGCCGGTGCCGAGGTGGTCAAGATATTTGACAGTTGGGCGGGGTCTTTGAAGGGCGAAGCTTTCCGAAAATACGCGGTCGAGCCGTGCCGGGTTATCACGCAGGCCATCAAGGAACGTCATCCCGGCATCCCCGTGATTGGATTTCCGCGGGAAGCAGGCGACGGGTATATCGGGTTTGCAAGCTTGACCGGCGTGGATTGCGTGGCGCTGGACAATTCCGTGTCGCCCGAATGGGCGGCTGAGAAAGTGCAGATTGATGGCTGTGTGCAAGGCAATCTGGCGTCGTCGCACATGGTTACCGGCGGGCAGGCGCTGGTGGATGAGACCCGGCGCATCGTTGAAGCGTTTTCCAAGGGGCCGCATATTTTCAACCTCGGCCATGGGATCACTCCGGATGCCGACCCGGACAACGTTCAGCTGATGATCGACACGGTGCGCGGCGGATAGAGCGCGTGGGAGGGGGCCAGCCCCCTCTTGGCCGCTGGCCAATTCACCCCCGGGATATTTCTGGCCAGATGAAGAGTGTGTCAGGTGCTTTCCGGGGCTTGGAGTTCGTTTAGGATCTCGGCGGTGTGTTGTCCGCGCTCCGGGCTGGGCTTTGGTTGCCACTGGTGTGTGGAGAAGCGTGGGGCGGCGGCGGCCTGTAGGGTGCCGTCAGCCTGGCGCCAGGATTGACGAGCCGCATTCATCGGATGGGCTGCGGCCTCGTCGGGGCTGAGTACCGGTGCGACGCAGGCGTCTGAACCGTCGAACAGTTTGGCCCAGTCGTCGCGCGGCCTGGACGAGAAGATTTCGACCAGGCGCCGGGTCAGGTCGGGCCAGAGCTTGCGGGTGTATTGTTGTTGGAACGCCGGGTCCCGGGACAGGCCCAGGATTTCAAGAAATCGGGCGTAGAATTTTGGTTCGAGGCATTGGACCGAAACAAATCCGCCGTCCGCGCAGGTGTAGGTTCGGCTCCAATGCGGACCGTCCAACAGGCTTTGGCCGCGGGTTTCAGACAGGTTTCCGGTTTGGCGCATGGTCATCAGAAGGTTCATCATATGGGCCGAGCCGTCGTAGATAGCGGCGTCGACCACGGTGCCTTTCCCGGTTCTTTGTGCGTTGATCAAACCTGCCAGGATGCCCGTGACAAGGTACATGGCGCCTCCGCCGATATCGCCGACCAGGGTTGCAGGGGTTTGAGGCGGCTGATCCGGGAGAGAGGCGTACCAGAGCGCACCGGACAAGGCGATGTAGTTCAGGTCATGCCCAGCCGTGTCGGCCAGCGGACCATCCTGCCCCCAGCCTGTCATGCGGCCATATATCAGTTTTGGGTTGCGGGTCAGGCACAGATCCGGGCCAAGTCCCAGTTTCTCCATCACGCCGGGGCGAAAGCCTTCGATCAGTGCATCTGCCGTGTCAATCAGGCGACGGGCGGTCGCCAGATCTTCGGGATCCTTCAGATCAAGCGCGATCGATCGTTTGCCGCGGTCCAGAAGCGAGTTGTCCGGCATGCCCGGTGTTACTGCCTGGCCTTTGCGGTGGATCGTGATGACGTCGGCGCCCAGATCAGCTAGCTGCATGGCGGCAAACGGGCCGGGGCCCAGCCCTTCGATTTCGACTATGCGTATTCCATTCAGCATCGGCGCCCTCCGTTGTGGCAGAGTTTGCGGGTGGGTTGACGGATTGCAAGTTGGAATTGAGCATGGTTCTGACAACCATTACAGAATGCGCAGAACGTTGTGCGAAATTGACCTGTTACAGGCTGATTCCGCGCGATAGGGTCTCGGTCGGAACGGGGAACGGATATGACGACCATTTTGTCCATCAAAAACCTTCGCAAGTCTTACGCGGATGGGTTCGAGGCGCTGAAAGGTGTGTCTCTGGATATTGAAGAGGGTGAGATACTTGCGCTTCTGGGACCAAATGGCGCCGGAAAGACAACCCTGATTTCGACGATTTGTGGAATAACGACTCCGACCTCGGGGGTGGTCACGGTTGGCGGGCATGACACACAGTCCGATTATCGCGCAGCGCGCAGGATGATAGGGCTTGTACCGCAAGAGATCGCGCTGGAACCGTTTGAAAAGGTCTGGAACACGGTCCGGTTGTCGCGTGGGCTGTTCGGGCTTGGCAAAGACAGCGCGCGGATCGAAGAGATTTTGCGCAAGCTGTCCCTGTGGGACAAGCGCAACAACGCGATCAAGGAATTGTCCGGCGGCATGAAGCGGAGGGTGCTGATCGCCAAGGCCCTGGCCCATGAACCCCGTGTGCTTTTTCTGGACGAGCCGACTGCCGGAGTGGATGTCGAGTTGCGCAAGGACATGTGGGAGCTTGTGGCGGAACTGAAACGGGACGGTGTCACCATCATTCTGACCACCCATTACATTGAAGAAGCAGAAGCGATTGCGGATCGTGTCGGCGTCATCGACAAGGGTGAGCTTTTGCTGGTGCAGGACAAAGACACACTCATGTCGCAGATGGGAAAAAAGCAGATCGAAGTCATGCTGACCGAACCCATCGACCGAATTCCCGATAGTCTGGTCAGCCACAATCTGGCCCTCAACGGCGCAGGTGATTGTCTGATCTATACCTACGATACCAATGCGGATCGTACCGGCATAACGACCTTGCTGAATGACGTGTCCGAGGCCGGGTTGGTGTTGCGCGACGTACAGACCAGGCAATCAAGCCTGGAAGAGATTTTTGTCAATCTGGTATCGGGAGAGGCCGCATGAACTGGACCGCGATCGCTGCCATCTACCGGTTCGAAATGACCCGTTTCTTTCGAACTCTGGCACAGAGTTTTCTGTCGCCGGTTCTGTCGACGTCGCTTTATTTCGTGGTGTTTGGCACCGCCATCGGCAGCCGTATCCAAGAGGTCGAGGGCGTTTCATACGGTGCATTCATCGTGCCGGGGCTGATCATGTTGTCGGTGGTGATGCTGTCGATTTCGAACGCGTCGTTCGGAATTTACTTCCCCAAGTTTCTGGGCACCATCTACGAGCTGTTGTCCGCTCCGGTCAATTTCATCGAGATCGTGATCGGATATGTCGGTGCCGCCGCAACCAAGGCGTTGTTCGTGGGGTTGGTGATTTTGGTCACCGCGACGTTTTTCGTCGATATTCGGATCGAGCATCCATTCGCCATGGCCGCGTTTCTGATCCTGTCCTGTCTCAGCTTTTCGTTGCTGGGATTCATCATCGGCATCTGGGCCAGCAACTTCGAGCAGATGTCGCTGGTGCCGCAGTTGGTGGTGACGCCACTGATCTTTCTGGGGGGTACGTTCTATTCGATCTCGATGCTGCCGCCATTGTGGCAGACCATCACGCTGTTCAATCCCGTGGTCTATCTGATTTCGGGTTTCCGCTGGTCCTTTTACGGGCTGGCAGATGTGCCGATCGTTTTCAGCCTTCTTGCCATTGTCGCTTTTACGGCTCTGTGCCTGGCGGTTATCGGCTGGATATTCAAAACCGGCTGGCGCATTCGCAGCTGACCCTCGCCAAGGCGTTGCATTTTTGCCCATCGGGTGTGTGAATTTGGTTCACGTCGCGTTTAACGCCGGCAGAGTCCCTTGTTTACGGGTTGGGGGCACTCTACATCGGCACCCATGAAGCTCAGCCTGCCGTTCGTAAAAAAGCACCCTTGCGTGGCCGTTGTCCGTTTGTCCGGTTCCATTGGAATGGCGGGGCGTGGGGCGTTGAACGACACAACCCTGGCGCCTGTTCTGGAAAAAGCGTTTCGCAAGGGAAAACCAGCCGCCGTGGCGATTGAGCTTAATTCCCCGGGCGGGTCCCCTGTGCAAAGTTCGCTGATCGGTGCCCGCATCCGGCGTTTGTCGGAAGAGCTGGATGTGCCGGTGATTGCCTTTGTCGAGGATGTTGCGGCCTCCGGCGGCTATTGGCTGGCTGCCGCAGCGGACGAGATCTGGGCCGATGATAGTTCGGTTCTTGGGTCAATCGGTGTAATCTCGGCCGGGTTTGGCGCGCATGTCTTTCTGGCGCGGCAAGGGTTTGAGCGGCGCGTGCATACGGCGGGCCAGTCGAAATCCATGCTGGACCCGTTTGCGCCGGAAAAGAAAGAGGATGTGGCCCGCCTGCAAGGTTTGCTGGGGGATATCCACGAAAACTTCATTGATCATGTCAAAGCGCGACGTGGGGACAAGCTGGATCAAAGTGCAGATTTGTTCACCGGTGAGGTTTGGCTGGCGCGCCGCGCGCAAGAATTGGGCCTGATTGATGGCATCGCTCATCTCAAGCCCAAGATGCAGGAACGCTTTGGCGACAAGGTCAAGTTCCGCCGCTACGGTGTGCGCAAACCGATCTGGACGCGTTTTGGGGCCAGCTTCGCACAGGATGCCATTGCTGGCCTGGAGGAGCGTGCAGCATATGCGCGTTTCGGTTTGTGACGTGATCATCAAGGCCGTCACCCTTTTCCTGATTGCCATGGGCGTATTGGCAATGTTCGGTAAGCTTCGCTTTCCCGGACAAAAGAAATTGAGTTCGGCGAAATGTCCGCGCTGCGGTCGGTATCGTATCGGCAAAGGCCCCTGCGCCTGTGAAAAAGGAGGCCGGACTTGATTACCACATGGCTGTTGTCCGGTCTGGGTCTGTTGATTCTGCTGCTGGCAGGCGACGCCCTTGTGCGTGGTGCCGTGAACCTGAGCCTGCGCCTGGGCGTTCCTGCGTTGATCGTCAGCCTGACGATTGTGGCATTCGGAACGTCCGCGCCTGAGCTTTTGATTGCCATCAGCGCTTTGAAAGAGAACGCCCCCGGTATCGCACTGGGCAATGTGGTCGGATCAAACACGGCGAATATTTTGCTGGTTCTGGGCCTTCCCGCGCTTCTGGCGACTCTACACACCAGTGAATGCAACAGCCGCCGGAACTATGTCTTCATGCTGATGGCGACGGTTCTGTTCATTGGTTTGGCATTCTTGGGAACGTTCACGTTCTTCAGCGGCCTGATCTTGCTGGCGGCGTTGGGTCTTGTTCTTCTGAACGCCTTCCGCGAGGCAAAAGCCCATCGCAAAGCCTGCGGTGAAGCCTGTGTGGACGAAGAGCTTGAGGGGCTGGAAGAAGCTGATCCTGACATGCCTTATTGGAAGGTGTCGGTGTATCTGATCCTCGGGCTGATTGGTCTGCCAATGGGTGCGCATCTTTTGGTAGATAACGCAACGATCATCGCGCGGACCTACGGGGTCAGTGAGACGGTCATTGGTTTGACGTTGATCGCAGTTGGAACGTCTTTGCCCGAATTGGCGACAACAGTTATGGCCGCTTTGCGCAGACAGGCCGACGTTGCGCTGGGTAACGTGATCGGTTCGAACATGTTCAACCTTTTGGCCATCATCGGGATCGCAACCTGGTTTGGTCGTATCCCGGTTGATCCCGAGTTCCTGCAATTCGATCTTTGGGTCATGCTGGGCGCATCGCTGCTGCTGATACCGTTTGTATTTTTCAAACAAGATATCTCGCGCATCTGGGGGTTGGTGTTGACTTTCCTTTATGTGCTTTACGTCACCGTATTGCTGGTGTGATCTGACAAAACGAGGTGAAGCATGACCCGAGCCCTAGTCACCGGCGCCGGTATTCGTCTGGGCCGGGCCATGGCACTGTATCTGGCAGATCGAGGTTTCGATGTGGCCGTGCATTACGCCTCATCCGAAGGTCCGGCGCAGGAGACGGCGGCAGAGGTACAGACCCTGGGTCGAAAATCCGTGACCCTGAAGGCCGATCTGCTGGACGAAGCTCAGGTTCAGGCGCTGCTGCCCAAAGCGGCCGAGGCGCTGGGCGGGCCAATTACGTGTCTGGTGAACAACGCATCGATCTTCGAATACGACAACATCCGCACGGCAACCCGGCAAAGCTGGGATCGACATCTCGACAGCAACCTGCGCGCGCCCTTTGTGCTGACGCAGGCCATGGCAGGTCAGGGGCTGAGTGCTGGAACAGATGAAAATGGCGAACCGCTTGCAACCGGCCTTATCGTCAACATGGTGGACATGCGCGTGCGTAAGCTGACGCCCGAGTTCATGTCATACACCATCGCAAAAATGGGTTTGTGGGCACTGACCCGAACGGCGGCGCAGGCGTTGTCTCCGACGATCCGTGTCAATGCGATCGGGCCGGGCCCCACGATGCAGGGCCACCGCCAAAGCCAAGAGCATTTCCAGGCACAGCGTTCAAATACCGTTTTGGAGCGGGGATCCAACCCGTCTGACATAACCGCTGCGCTTGGGTACTTTCTGGATGCACACGCGGTCACCGGACAGCTTTTATGTGTGGACGGCGGTCAGCATCTGGGTTGGAAAACTCCGGATGTTCTGGGTGTAGAATAAGTAATTCTGCTGCAAGTTTTGCACCGCTCTCAATTGTGTTACACGCGCGTTACAAAAATGTCTTTTTTTTCATACACTTGCTAAGTATGCAAAAAAATAACATTTAAGAACAAGTACTTGATAAGTTGCCTATTTTTTGTGCAAGTAAAGGAAAAGGCAAGGAAACAAGGGGATTTCCGATCTTCCGGAATTTTATCTTCACACTTATCCACAGAAACCGTGGATTTGTTTTCTCTTGATCTGGAAGGCGTGAGATTGCAGCCATTGCCAGAGAATCATATCTCAGGATCATGACCACCGACAGCGAATCATCCCCCACCGGCTATGCCTGCATTCAGCGCTATGTAAAAACGCTGGACAGTTCTCCGGGCGTTTACCGCATGCTCGATGCAGACAGCCGGGTTCTGTATGTCGGCAAAGCCCGAAATCTCAGGGCACGGGTGTCGAATTACACACGGCCGGGTCATTCGGGGCGGATCGAAAAGATGATCGCCGCGACGGCCTCGATGATGTTCCTGACCACGCGAACCGAGACCGAGGCCCTGCTGCTTGAGCAGAACCTGATCAAGCAGCTCAAACCCAAGTACAATGTATTGTTGCGGGATGACAAAAGCTTTCCGAACATACTGGTCGCCAAGGATCATGACTTTCCGCAGATCAAGAAACACCGAGGGGCGAAGAAGGAAAAAGGTGCCTATTTCGGCCCCTTCGCCAGTGCCGGTGCGGTGAACCGGACGCTGAACCAGTTGCAAAAAGCGTTCCTGCTGCGCAACTGCTCGGATTCGATGTTCGACAGCCGAACGCGGCCATGCCTTCTATATCAGATCAAGCGGTGTTCCGGGCCGTGTGTCGGCCTGATCTCAGAGCAGGATTACCGTGAAAGCGTGAAGGACGCCGAACGCTTCCTGTCGGGCCGCTCGACAAAGGTGCAAGAGGAATTGGCCGAGCAGATGATGGCCGCATCTGAGGCGATGGAGTTCGAACGCGCCGCAGGTCTGCGTGACCGCATCCGGGCTCTGACGCAGGTGCAGACCTCTCAGGGTATCAACCCGCGCGGTGTGGCCGAGGCGGACGTGATCGGCCTGTATATGGACAGCGGTCAGGCCTGCGTGCAGGTGTTTTTTATCCGTGCGAACCAGAACTGGGGCAACAAGGATTTCTATCCCCGCGTCGGCCCGGATGTTTCACCTGCCGAGGTGATGGAGGCCTTTCTGGGCCAGTTCTATGACAACAAGGAACCGCCGCGTCAGCTGATCCTGTCGGACGGAATCGAAAACGTGGATCTGATGCAGGACGCGCTGTCTGAGAAAGCCGGGCGCAAGGTCGAAATCCTTGTGCCGCAGCGTGGCGAAAAACAGGAACTTGTTGCCGGTGCCTTGCGCAACGCGCGCGAGGCTCTGGCCCGCCGCATGTCGGAAAGTGCCACGCAGGCCAAGTTGCTGCGCGGGCTGGCCGAGGCGTTCGATCTGGATGGTCCACCGGGACGGATCGAAGTCTATGACAACTCTCATATTCAGGGCACCAATGCTGTCGGCGGCATGATCGTGGCCGGCCCCGAGGGGTTCATGAAGAACGCTTACCGCAAGTTCAACATTCGCGGTGATGACCTGACACCGGGTGACGATTTCGGCATGATGAAAGAGGTGCTGAACCGCCGCTTCACCAGACTGCAAAAGGAAGACCCGGACCGCGACAAAGGGCTGTGGCCCGATCTGTTGCTGATTGATGGCGGCGCAGGGCAGGTAAGCGCGGTGCATCAGATCATGGTCGAACATGGGGTCGAAGACATTCCCATGGTCGGCGTCGCCAAGGGGGTCGACCGCGACCACGGCAAGGAAGAGTTTCACCGGATCGGCCAAAGCCCCTTTGCGCTGAAACGCAACGACCCTGTGTTGTATTTCATTCAACGCCTCAGAGACGAAGCGCACCGGTTCGCCATCGGCACCCATCGTGCAAAACGCGCCAAAGCCGTGGGTGCAACGCCGTTGGATGAAATCCCAGGGGTAGGGGCTGCGCGCAAGCGTGCTCTGTTGACCCATTTCGGCAGCGCCAAAGCCGTCAGCCGGGCCAATCTGGCCGATTTGAAAGCGGTCGAAGGGATTTCGGCCGGGTTGGCGCAGAAGGTTTACGATTTCTTCCACGACAAGGGCTAGGCTTGCCGGCCCCGCCACAGGATATATAGGCCCGACGCGACGATCAGCGCGCTGCCGATCCACATGTTGGGATCCAGCCTCTCACCAAACATGGCTACGCCAAGCCCAATGCCGAACAACAGCCGGGTGTATCTGAACGGGGTCACGGCGGACACTTCGCCGGTGCGCATCGCCTTCATCAGCGACGCATAGGCCATTACGCCCATCAGCACCGCACCGATCAGATGCAGGCTGGTGTGAAGGCCAACCGGTGCAATCGGCGCGCCCTCCCAAAACCGATAGGCCACCCCGGCCACGATGATGCTGAGGAAGCCGTAAAACCCCAGGACTTCGGTTCCAAGCGTGGCAGGTGCTGCGCGGCTGGCCAGATCACGTCCGGCAAATCCCAGCATTCCCAGCACCGCCAGTATCGACAGCAACGAAAAGCTGTCTCCGGTGGGTTGCAGGATGACGACAACGCCGATCATGCCGACAAAGATAGCGCTCCAACGCCGCCAACCGACTGTCTCGCCAAAGAACAACGCGGCGCCTGCAACAACGACCAGAGGCGTGGCTTGCAGGATCACCGTGGCCGAGGACAACGGCGTCAGTGCGATGGCCAGAACATAGAACAACCGACCAAAGACCTCGAACAGCACCCGAATTTTCATCGGGCGGGACAGAACGTCAGGTTGCAGCAGCCGCTGCCCACGGGCCCGGGCCACCGCAGCGAAAATCACCGACCCGCCCGCGCCGAAAAGAACCAGGACCTGCCAGATCGGCAGCGCGGCTGAAGCTGCCTTCAGCATCGCATCCTCCAGCGCAAAACCGGCCATCGCGGCGACCATCCAGAGGCTGCCGATCATGTTTGACCGTGTGTCGGTTTGAATATGCGCTGTCATCTGGTTCTTTCCGGCTGGGCTTGCGCGGCAATCTGACCGCAAAGCCGGGAAAGGCCAAGAGGTACTGTTCTGAGACGTCGGGCCTGCGGCGCTTTGACCAAGCGCTTTTGAATGATACAGTTTTTTGTCTGATTGGCTTTTCTGTCCCGGACCGGCGATATAGGGTCCAAGCCATGAAGTGGAATTTGCCTAATCTCCTAACCGTCCTGCGCCTGCTGGCCGCGCCCGGGCTGGCAGTCATGTTTCTGTATTTCACCCGTCCCTATGCGGACTGGTTTGCACTGATCCTGTTCCTGTCGGCGGCGATTACCGATTGGTTCGATGGGTATCTGGCCCGCGCATGGAAGCAGGAGACCAAGATCGGAGCGATGCTGGATCCGATCGCCGACAAGGCCATGGTGGTGATCGCGCTTATGATCCTTGTGGGCTATTCGACCGAGCACTGGACGCCGTGGCTTGTCCTTCCTGCAACCGTGATCCTGTTTCGCGAAGTTTTTGTCTCGGGCCTGCGGGAATATCTGGGCGATGTGGCCGGGACGCTCAAAGTCACCAAACTGGCCAAATGGAAGACCACGGCCCAGATGGTCGCCATCGCGGTTCTGTTTTCGCAGGGTATCTTCGAGCACTATGCCGTGATGGCGAGTTTTGGCATGGATGCCGAGCTGGTCGAGCAGATCATTGCGGGTCAGGTCGACGACGTGAACCACCTGCGCCTGAATGTCGATGGCATGTATTGGGCGGGTCAGGTCGGGCTGTGGCTGTTATGGATTGCGGCAACGCTTACATTGATCACCGGCTATGACTACCTACGTAAAGCCATGCCTCATCTGAAGGAGAGCTAACCGATGGATGTTCTGTATTTCGCCTGGGTGCGCGAACGCATCGGCTTGCCAAAGGAAAAGGTCGAAACGCAAGCGGCCACGGTCAGCGAATTGGTGATTGAACTGAGCGCTCGGGAAGAGCGCTATGCCGCGGCATTTGCCGATCTGTCCGCGCTGCGCGTTGCGTTGGATCAGGAGCTGTCGGATTTCGATGCGTCGCTGGCAGGTGTTCGGGAAGTTGCGTTTTTTCCGCCGATGACGGGCGGTTGACCGATGCGGATCGCAGTTCAGGAAGAGGCGTTTGATTTGGGGGCCGAGGCCAATGCCTTTGCCGCAGGGGATGATTCCAACGGCGCCATTGTCACCTTCACCGGCGTTGTGCGTGACCTGGCGAGCGGTGATCTGGATGTGATGGAGATCGAGCACTATCCCGGTATGACCGAACGCGCCCTGACCAAGATCGCCGAAGAGGCGCAGGCGCGTTGGGCATTGGGTGACGTGCTGGTCATACACCGTTTTGGACGCTTGGTTCCGGGGGATCGCATCATGATGGTGGCCACGGCGGCCCCGCATCGCAAGGACGCGTTCGAGGCGGCCGAATATCTGATGGATTACCTGAAATCCCGCGCACCGTTCTGGAAAAAGGAAATTACCCGTTCCGGCGCCGAATGGGTTGCGGCCAAAGATCAGGACGAAGACTCTCTGAGCCGCTGGTAGCGTCGCGCGCCCACCGCGGTGGTTCTGGAAACCGAGCGGTTTCAATTCTTCTCTGGACGCCGGTTCACGAGCCTGCGCTAAATCTGCGCAAGTGGATCAAGAGGATGGCGGCATGCATGACGGGCTGAGAAACAAGGGCCTAGCGACACGGGCAATCCATGCGGGCGAAGCCCCGGACCCGACCAGCGGTGCGTCTGCGCCGGCCCTGCATATGTCTTCGACATTCGTCACGGATCAGGTGGCGGGGTTTTCGGCCCACGATCTGGAGGAAGAAGCCCCTTATCTTTACGGGCGCTGGGCCAATCCCAACGTCAGGACGCTGGAAACCAAGATCAGCATGTTGGAAGGCACCGAAGATTGCCTCTGTCTGGCGTCCGGTATGGCGGCGGCCACCGCCATCTTCCTGACGTTCCTGTCTGCCGGGGATCATTTGATCGTTTCCGACGTCTCTTACGCGGGCGTGGCAGAGCTGGCGCGGGACACGCTGCCGCGTCTGGGGATCCATGTCAGCACGGTCAACATGTCCGATCTTTCGGCGGTATCAGCAGCCATCAGGCCGAACACGCGTCTCATCCACACGGAAACACCCGTGAACCCGATCGGTCGTCTGACCGATCTGGCATCGGTCTCAGCAATTGCCAAAAGCGCGGGGGCGTTGCTGTCCTGCGATGCGACTTTTGCGTCTCCGCTTGGTCAGCCAAGCAAAGAGCTGGGCGTTGATCTGATCATGCATTCGGTGACCAAGTACATCGGCGGGCACGGTGATGCCATCGGTGGTGCGGTGGCCGGGCGAAAGGACCTGATCGAGAAAATCCGTAACGAATCCGCGATCCACCACGGCAGCATCATGTCCCCCTTCAACGCGTGGATGATCGCGCGGGGCATGGCCACTCTGCCGCTGCGGATGACAGCGCATCAGGCAGGTGCCACCGTCGTTGCCGATTGGCTTGAGACACGCGCGCGCGTGACCAGAGTGATCTATCCGGGGCTGAAGTCGCATCCCCAATATGAGCTGGCCCAAAAGCAGATGCGCAACACATCCGGCATGATCGCTTTTCAGGTGGGTGATCACGCAACAGGCGAGGCACTGGCCCAGCAGATGATCGATAAACTCCGGATCGTTCACTATGCCGTGTCGCTTGGCCACCATCGCAGTCTGATATTCTGGATGGGAACCGAAGCTTTGATGCAATCGTCCTTCCGATTGGAAGGGGCGCAATTGGCAAGTTACCGGGATTTCGCAGGCGACGGCGTGTTCAGGCTGTCGGTTGGTCTGGAAGACCCCGAAGACCTGATCGCAGATTTGGCGCAGGTCCTGTGAGCCGTCCGGGAAGGCGGTTTCTCAGTCGGCGTTGTTGATCCGGCCGCGCATTTCCTCGGCCTCTTGCCGCGCGGCGCGCAGACCGTCCATGGCCGCGGCCAGCTCTGCCTCTGTCTGGGTCAGCTGATTGGTCAGCTCGGCTTCACGTTGCTGAAGGTAGGTTATGGCCTGATCGCGGGTTTCTTCCGCTTCGTGCAGTTCCTGGCTCATGCGATCCAGATCGGCAACGTCGCTTTGGCGGACGCGGGACAGGCGGTGTGCCAGCCAGTTGGCAAACCAGCCCATGCAGAAGGCCGCAAACAGAATGACGGCTGTGGCGATGATGAATTCGGTTCTGTTCAACTTACTGGTCCTCTGCGTCCGTGTCTGGTGCGGTCGATTCGGTCTGATCCGTTTCAGGCGCGTCGGCCTCAGCCCCAACCTCGGCCTCAGCCTCGAGCGCTTCGAGGCCTGTTTCGGAGGCTTCGACCGGCTCGGGACGAATCAGCCGGAACTCGATCCGCCGGTTTGCTTCGCGGCCTTCTTCGGTGTCGTTGTCCGCGATAGGCTGTGTTTCACCGTATCCAACGGCAGTGTAGCTGCTGGTGGGAATGCGCCGCCCGCGCAGCTCGTTCAGAATCGATTGCGCCCGTGCCTGGCTGAGCTGCTGGTTCATCTCTTCGCGGCCCTGGCTGTCCGTATGGCCCTGGATCTCCAGCCGGATCGGCCCGCAGTCACGCAGGATGTCGGCGATCTGGTTCACCGTATCGCGCGAGTCGGATGCGATCGTCGCTGATCCGGGTTCGAACGCAATTTTGCTGACGGATTGAATTTCGGCGATCTGCGCTTCGCAGACTTCAGGATCGGGCAGCGCGTCTTCGGGCTCTGGCGGAGGCTGATAGGTGATCGTCAGAGTGAATTCCTGCCCTTCGCCCAGCTTGTCCGACAACTGACCTGCGATACGGGCTTTGGCATCCTCTTCATGGCTGAGGCCGGTCAGTTCGACCGAGCCTGGTGTTACGGTCAAGGCCCCGTTGTGAAGCTGGGCCAACGCCTCGAGGCCGGCCAGAACACGCACCGGCCAATCTGCCGGAAGCCCCGGCGCGATGCGGGTCGCGGTATAGACCTGATCCGAGCCGAAGGCCGCGCGGGCATAGCTGTCGACCATGTCCCGCAACGTTTCATCCCCCAGGCGCCCTCGCAGTTGCACAAGCCCTTCGGGGCTGCGGGTCGCCGAGAACTCGACGGGTCCGGTCTGTTCGCTGGTTTCAGGTTCCGGCAGCACAGCATGCAGGGCAAAGACCTGAGGCAACGCTGTTTCAAGTTCACCTACAACCCGGTCGAACAAGGCTGGATCCGTGCCTTGCGCCGCAACCAGGGTGATGTCCGCATCCGACATCGTGACCGAGCCTTTGCCGATTCTGGCCAGTGCCTGAATGCTCTTCTCGGCGGCTTCGGGCCAGCGTGGCGAGGGCTCGCCCAGACCGATGGTGCAGGAATATGTTCCCGACAAGCCGGCATCGCGCGCAGCGGTCACGATCCGGTCGCGTGCCTTTGCATCCTGTGCCGAACAGGCGTCAAATTGCCCACCGTCTTCGTTGATCAGAAAACGCAGCGTAAAGGGCGTTATGACGGGACGAGGTGCCGAGATCGCCAGCCCGATCCGCAGGCTGGGCGGCGCGGCGCGGGTCAGATCGCGTTCGAGACGTTGTTTTTCCTGTTGGCTGTCCGCAATGGCGGTGATTTTGACCAAATCGGCGTTTGCGGAAATTTTGGCACGCGGCAGGCTCGCCAGCGCCTCGATGGCATATGATATCGCGGCATCCCAACCGTCGGGCTTGGGGTAATCCGCGGTTTCCATCAGGTCCGAAACTGCGATGTTGGGGTCGAGGTTGCTCAGCCTTCTGATCAGGTCATCTCTGTCTTCGCTGGCGGGGATCAAGCCGATGATCGAGATGCCGCGATCATTGCGCAGAATTTCCGCCGAAAAGCGCGGCGGCGCTAGGGCAGAGGTTGCTTCGACCTCCATTTCATCGATTACGCGGGACGCATCGACCTCGGTTCCGGCTGCGGTCAGTGCGTTGAACCGTGTCGCCTCATCGGGTGCAATCCCGGTCAGGACCACGCGCAAGCCGTCTGACTCGACCTCGGCCCAGTCGTGTCCTTTGAGATCAAGCGCCCGGCGCACGGCGAACTCCGATGTCTCTTCGATCTTTGTGACGGCATAGCTGGCTGCCAAAAGCGACAGCCCGGCTGATACAAGAAAGATCAGGGAAACAACGATAAAATACGGCAGACGCATATTTGGGTTTGACACTCCTCAGGCGGTTGGGCCGATCTTTACAGGCCGCGTTCAGCAGGTGCAATCAGAGCAACAGGGCGACGCAGAGGAAGATCAGCGGAATCAAGCCAGTGTCGCGGTTGAGCCTGAACAATTGCAACAGTCTGGCATTGTCTTCGATGTCCAGCGCGCGGAGTTGCCACATCATGTGCCAGCCCATTGCCCAAGGCCCACAGAGCGCAACGCCCAATGCCAGCATCGAGGCATCCGGCACCCCTGCATCGACGATGGCCAGCCCCATAAGCGACACGGTCGCCACCAAGAAGTACTTCAGCCACCGCGCTGTATCAGCTCCGAACAAACGAGCAGTAGATTTGATGCCGATCAGTTCGTCATCCTCGGCATCCTGATGCGCATAGATTGTATCGTAGAACAGGGTCCACGCGATTCCAGACAGATAAAGCGTCACCGCTGGCCATCCCACGGAACCGCTATGCGCCGCCCAGGCCAGAAGGGCGCCCCAGTTGAAGGCCAGCCCCAGAAACACCTGAGGCCACCAGGTAAACCGTTTGGCAAACGGATAGATCGTCACGGGCAGCAGGGACAGAACACCCATTGCGATTGCCGCCTGATTGAAGCTGAGAAGGATGCCAAGCGCCAGAATGCATTGCAGGACCATCCAGACCGCGGCCTGCCGGACACTGACCTGACCCGAAGGAATCGGGCGCGAGCGTGTGCGTTCGACCTGCCCGTCGAATTCCCGGTCCGTAATGTCATTCCACGTGCAACCGGCGCCCCGCATCAGGAAGGCCCCAAATGCGCATCCCATGGCGATCCACAGATCTTCCCAACGCGGCTGCCCATCATGCAGGATCGCCAGAGCCAGCCCCCACCAACAGGGAATCAGCAGCAGCCATGTCCCGATGGGTCGGTCCGCGCGGCTGAGGCGCAGATAGGGGCGGGCAAAGGCCGGGGCACGGGTGTCGACCCAGTTGCCGCTGACGGCATCGGCGACTTGACCATCTGGTGTTGGGGCATTGCCTTGCATATGTAGGGTCTCATGAGTGCGAAGATCAGACTGTATGTAGAGCAGCCCTTGGGTCAGGGGCAATCGGTTCCTTTGACGCGCGACCAGGCGCACTACCTCTTTGGTGTCATGCGCCTTGCGGTCAAAGGGCAGGTCGCCCTGTTCAACGGGCGGGACGGAGAGTGGTTGGCCGAAGTCTCCGAGGCGGGAAAACGCGGCGGGACGCTGACCTGTATTGAACAGACGAAACCGTTGCAGTTGCCGCCCGATCTGTGGTTCCTGTTCGCGCCCATAAAAAAGGCCCGCACCGATTTCATCGTGGAAAAAGCCGCCGAAATGGGTGCGGCGCGTATCCTTCCTGTTCAGACCGAGTTCACCAATTCCGAACGCATTCGTCAGGACCGCCTGCAGGCCCATGCGGTCGAGGCGGCCGAGCAGTGCGGCGGAACCTTCGTGCCCGAGGTTGCCGATTTGCAGCGGTTGGATCGGCTGCTGGATGCATGGCCCGAAGATCGGCAACTGATGTTCTGCAACGAAGCCGAGGTTGGATCGGCCCTGCGACTGGCCGCCGATGAAAAAGGACGGCCCTGGGCGATTCTCATCGGCCCGGAAGGCGGGTTTTCGGACCAGGAACGCGCGCGTCTGACAGGGTTGCCATTCGCGCATGTGGTCAGCCTTGGCCCTCGTATCCTGCGGGCCGACACGGCAGCGGTGGCTGCATTGACCATGTGGCAGCAGACGCTGGGGGATTGGGCGTGATCCAAGAAGCCTCGCCGTCTGATGCCCCGGCCATTGAGGCGTTTTTGGCCAAACATCCCGATACTTCCATGTTTCTGCGCAGCAACCTGTTGGCGCACGGGATTGGATTTGGAGACGATGACCACTCTACCCGGTTCTTCATTTGGGGGCAGGATCGCATCCAAGGCGTATTCGGCCTGACCAAAAAGGGCTACCTGATGGCGCAACTGCCCGATTGTTCGCCAGAGGCCGCTCAGGCATTTGCGGGCCGGATCGCAGGTCAGACCGTACTGGGCATGACAGGGGCTGCACAACAGGTTGAGATGATATTGGACGCGCTAGGGCTTGGACAGACCGGTTATCGCCTGCATCATGATGAACCCCTGTACCGCCTGGATCTGGGCGAAATCCCAGAGGCACTGATTCCATTTCGCGCCCTGTCCGAAGCAGACCGGCCGTTACTGACGCGTTGGTTTGCGGATTACTTCGAGGATACCGACCAGGCCAAAGGGCACGAGGCGCGTGAAATGGCCTCCGATCGGATCACCACCGATATTCAATCAGGCAGGGCGATTGTCATGCTGGAAGACGACGCCCCCGTAGCCATGGCCGCCATCAATGCATCAGTCCGGGATCAGGTTCAGGTCGGCGGTGTATTTGTGCCGCGCGAGAACAGAAACTGTGGACTCGGGCGCAAGGTCACAACGGCTGTGCTGCAAAAGGCGAGGACCGAGGGCGCGAACACGGCCATCCTGTTCGCCAACAATCCACCTGCCGCGCGAGCCTATGAGACGATGGGGTTCCAGCAGATCGGCTGGTATCGGATCGCCCTGTTGCAAACACCACAAAAGGTGCTGTCATGAGTTTCATCCGACCCGAGGCCAAACTCGCCCTGTGGCGCTGGCGCGAAGTACTGGTAGCCGGGTTTGTCCTGATCCTCGGTCTCAGCTGGATCAACGGGCCCGGTGGTCTGCTGGGGTGGATCGGCTGGCTGCTTGTCGCTGTCGCAATAACCCTAGCGGTGATCGGGGTGCAGCGCGCGCGGTTCAGAACCGGCACTGGCGGACAGGGTGTCGTGACCGTCGATGAAGGTCAGATCACCTATTTCGGCCCACTGGATGGCGGCATCATCGCCACGCGCGAGATTGAGCGGCTGGCGCTCGATCCGACCTCGACGCCGGCGCATTGGGTGTTGGAACAACCGGGTCAGGCGGTGCTTCACATTCCTGTGAATGCGGAAGGGGCCGAGGCGCTGTTCGATGTCTTCTCGGCGCTTCCGGGCCTGAAAACCGAGCATATGCTGGCCGAACTGAACGGTGGATCGGCCCATCCGGTCGTGATTTGGGAGCGTACGCCCTCGCGCCCTCCACACCTTCGGCTGCATTGACACCGGCGCGGTTTGCCCCCACGACTGGCCAAAAGACAGACACATCAGGATCGGAGCACGGGTCTCATGTCCATCCCCCAGTCCGGCGGCGGACCAATCGAACGCCACGAGCAATTGGCCGAATATCTGGAGTCGGGCTGCAAGCCCAAGGCAGACTGGCGCATCGGCACCGAGCATGAGAAATTCGGCTACTGCAAGGACACGCTGAAACCGTTGCCCTTCGAGGGCACCCGTTCGATTGTGGCCGTGCTGGAAGGTTTGCGGGATCGGCACGGTTGGGCCGAAGTCCGTGAAGCGGGTCATCTGATCGGTCTGGAAAAGGATGGCGCCAATGTCAGCCTGGAGCCGGGCGGCGCGCTGGAGCTGTCGGGTGCTCCGCTCGAGACCATCCACGAAACCTGCGATGAGGTAAACACCCACCTGCGCGAGGTAAAGGACATCGCAGATGAGATCGGCGTGGGTTTTATCGGTCTGGGCGCGGCACCGACCTGGACACATGAGGAAATGCCGTTGATGCCCAAGGGGCGGTATCGGCTGATGAACGACTATATGGAAAAGGTTGGCACCATGGGCCGCGCCATGATGCGGCGGACCTGCACGGTTCAGGTCAATATCGATTTTGGGTCCGAGGCCGACATGGTGCAAAAACTGCGCGTGGCGCTGGCCTTGCAGCCGGTGGCAACGGCGTTGTTTGCGAACTCGCCCTTTTTCGAAGGCAAGGTAAATGGCCAGAAAAGCTGGCGCAGCTATATATGGCGGCATCTGGACGATGCGCGTACGGGCATGCTGCCTTTCGTGTTCGAAGACGGCTTTGGGTTCGAGCGCTATGTGCAATATGCGCTCGATGTGCCGATGTATTTTGTCTATCGCGACGGCCAGTATATCAATGCGCTGGGCATGTCTTTCCGCGACTTCCTGAAAGGCGAACTGCCCGCCCTGCCGGGGGAAACGCCCACGCTCAGCGATTGGGCCGACCACCTGACCACCGCCTTCCCCGAGGCGCGGATCAAGAAATTCATGGAAATGCGCGGGGCCGATGGCGGCCCATGGCGGCGCCTGTGTGCCTTGCCCGCCTTCTGGGTTGGCCTGACTTACGATCAGACGGCCCTGGACGCGGCCTGGGATCTGGTCAAAGGCTGGGACACCGAGACCCGCGAGGCGCTGCGTGTCGCGGCTGCCAAAGACGGTCTGCAAGCGAAGGTCGGCAACATCAACATGCACGATCTGGCGCGTGAGGTTGTGGCGATCTCCGAGGCCGGCCTGAAAGCCCGCGCCTATCCCGGTGCCGGCGGCCTGGTGCCGGACGAGACCCATTTCCTCAACGCGCTCAAGGACAGCATCCAAAGCGGGAAAGTGCCTGCGGATGAGTTGTTGGAACACTACAACGGCGACTGGAACGGTGATCTGACCCGGATTTTCCCCGAATACAGCTATTGATCCGCCCGGTCCCGCTTGCATTCGCGGGGCTGGCCCGATAGCAGGTTGGCGACCAAATTCAGAGGGCGTCATGGACGATCTTAAGGCAAAATATCTGGGCCAAATCGCCGAGGCAGGCGACGAGAACGCGCTTGAGGCGATCCGTGTCGCCGCCGTGGGCAAAAAAGGCGAGGTCGCGCTGAAGATGCGCGAGTTGGGTAAAATGACGCCCGAGGAACGCCAGGTGGCAGGCCCAGCGCTGAATGCCCTGAAGGATGAGATCAACGCGGCCCTGTCCGCCAAAAAGGCCGCTTTGGCCGACGCCGCGCTGGATGAGCGTCTGCGCACCGAATGGCTGGACGTCACCCTGCCGACCCGCGCGCGCCGTCAGGGCTCGATCCACCCGATCAGCCAGGCGACCGAGGAACTGACCGCGATCTTTGCCGAACTGGGCTTCTCGGTGGCCGAAGGGCCGCGGATCGAGACCGACTGGCACAATTTCGACGCGCTGAACATCCCCGGCCACCACCCCGCGCGGGCCGAGATGGACACGTTCTATATGCACCGCGCCGAGGGCGACAATCGCCCGCCGCATGTTCTGCGGACGCACACGTCGCCGGTGCAGATCCGCTCGATGGAGAAACAGGGCGCGCCGATCCGCGTGATCTGTCCGGGCGGCGTCTATCGCGCCGACTATGACCAGACCCATACGCCGATGTTCCATCAGGTCGAAGGGCTGGCCATCGACAAGGACATCTCGATGGCGAACCTGAAATGGGTTCTGGAGGAGTTCGTGAAAGCGTTCTTCGAGGTCGACGATGTCGAGCTGCGCTTCCGCGCCTCGCACTTCCCCTTCACCGAGCCGTCGGCCGAGGTCGATATTCGCTGTTCCTGGGATAACGGCCAACTGAAAATCGGCGAGGGCGACGACTGGATGGAGATTCTGGGCTCCGGCATGGTCCACCCCAAGGTGATCGCCGCCGGTGGCATCGACCCCGAGGTCTATCAGGGCTTTGCGTTCGGGATTGGGATCGACCGTCTGGCGATGCTGAAATACGGCATCCCGGATTTGCGGGCGTTTTTTGACAGCGACCTGCGCTGGCTGCGGCACTACGGGTTCGCGGCGCTGGACATGCCGAACCTGCATGGTGGTTTATCGCGGTGACAACTGCACTAACGACAATTGACTACTTGCAATTAGCGGCTCCTTTTTTGGCCGCTCCACTTGCCGCGTACCTAAGTGTTATTGGTTACAAAAGCCAAAAGCGTGCCGATCGCGGTGAAGCATTTCACGCAGAAAAGCGCCGTGTTTATCATGAGTTTCTGATTTCTGCGGCGCAGCTTGCAGGATCTATCAGTTTAGATTCCTCGTCTCAAAAGTATAAAGTCGGGAGAGAAGCTCTAGATGAATTGACCAGCTCCTTGGCGGTTCTGAATCTATTCGGATCTGACGTGGTCGTTAAGGCCGCAACAGACTTTGCTTCATACTTCTATTCATTGAGTGGAAAACCAATAGATGAAGCCGTAGAGCTTAAAAATACAGTGCGAGAAATTGGAGAGATTATGCGGCAAGACTTGCTGCTCAGTAAGTGACGACCTCCAACAATTGATGCGCGGAGCAAAGGCCGATAGACCGCCGCGCCATCGGTCGTTCATTGAGGCGCCATTGGTTCGAGCCCAATGGACGACACCGACCGCACGGGCTGGCGATTTGTCTCCGTTAGCTCTCCGTTTGAACGTCACACGGACCTGGCCGGCATAAACTGCCCACCACCAAACAAGGATCGCCATCCCGCGGTCTGGCGATGGCGCGGCTTGTGATCTAGCCTGACAGACGGCGACAGCGCGGCTTGTTACAGGTTCCCACAGGGTTGTGACGTGACTTGGCGCTCAGGCTGGGTAGGGTCGGGCGCATGATCCATCGACTGCTTTTTCTTCTGCTGACCGCAACCCCCGCTTTCGCCATGGGACCATGGAAGTCGGATTGCCATGGCGATACGGCCTGTGAGGTCGGCGACCGCTCGTACCATGTGCTGGAACCCGATGGCTGGGACGGTGTAACGCCTCTGCCGGTGTTGCTGCATTTCCACGGCTGGGCGCGACAGGGAACCGTTGTGGTGAACCACGAACGCATCGCAGGCGCGACGAAGCTGCGGGGCGTGTTGCTGGTGGCCCCGAACGGTCTGGGCAAGAGCTGGGATTTCTGGACCCCGGAGACCGGCGACGTGCCCTTTGCCGATGCGGTGCTGGAAGACGTCGCCAAGCGCTATCCGGTTGATCCGGACCGTATCTATGTCTCGGGATATTCCTTCGGAGGCGCGATGGCGTGGCGCTATGTCTGTCAGTCAGGCAATGACATTGCCGCCCTGCTGGCCGTTGCAGGCAGCATCCGCCAGACTGAAGCCTGCCCCGAAGCCCCGCGCGAGGTGCGCCATGTGCATGGGCTGGACGACACGGTGATGGATTTTCCCTTTGGACCGGGCGGCGATACCACCTACCCGGTGGCGCTGTGGCGAAAGAAATACAACTGCAACGGTGCCACCCCGCGCGGGGATTGGAGCGTGAGACCGTTCCTGACGCTCAGCCGGGTGGAATGGGCCGATTGTGCGCAGGGGCAGGTGGTGCTGGACACCCATCCGGGCGGGCATTTCATCCCGCATGGCTGGATCGGGCGGCAATTGGACGAGCTTTTGGGCCGCACCCCCACTTATCCGTGACCTGCAGCGCTTGCACCTTGGCGCATTCTTTGTCATTGCCTGTGCCGACTGGATGTTTGCCAAAAAAGGCCCCGAGCAATGAAATTCACTCTGTCCTGGCTGAAAGACCACCTCGACACCGATGCGTCGGTTGATGAGATCACTGAGGCGCTGACCGACCTTGGCCTTGAGGTCGAGGAGGTCATCAATCCGGCTGACAAGCTCAAGGACTTTACGCTGGGCTATGTGAAACACGCGGAAAAACACCCTGACGCCGACAAGCTGCGTGTCTGCAAGGTGGACACGGATGAAGGCGAGTTGCAGATCATCTGCGGCGCGCCCAACGCCCGCGAAGGGATCACTGTCGTCGTCTGCAAGCCGGGCATGTATATCCCCGGTCTGGACCTGACGATCAGCGTCGGCAAGATCCGCGGCGTCGAAAGCTTTGGCATGATGGCGTCCGAGCGCGAGCTGGAATTGTCGGACGAACATGACGGCATCATCGAATTGCCCTCGGGCGAGGTCGGTGACAGGTTCGTTGATTGGCTTGCCGAGAATGACCCATCGAAAGTCGATCCCGTGATCGAGATCGCGATCACTCCGAACCGGCCCGATGCGCTGGGCGTGGAAGGCATCGCGCGTGATCTGGCGGCGCGTGGGATCGGCACTCTGAAACAGCGCGACTACGTGCCGGTGCCCGGTGATTTCGAAAGCCCGATCAAAGTATCGATTGACGAGGATACGCTGGATGGCTGCCCGCATTTCACAGGCCGCCTTATCAAGGGCGTCAAGAACGGCCCCAGCCCGCAGTGGTTGCAGGATCAGTTGAAGGCGATCGGGCTGCGTCCGATTTCGGCGCTGGTGGATATCACCAACTATATGACCTTTGACCATAACCGCCCGCTGCATGTGTTTGACGCGGACAAGGTGCAGGGCAACCTTCGCGTTCATCGCGCCAAAGGCGGTGAAACCCTGGTGGCGCTGGACGAGAAGGAATACACCCTTCAGCCCGGCATGATGGTTATTTCAGATGACAAAGGCCCGGAATCCATCGCAGGCATCATGGGCGGTCAGGAAACCGGCTGCACCGAGGATACGGTGAATGTGTTCCTGGAAAGCGCGTTCTGGGATCATGTGCAGATCGCGCTGACGGGTCGGGCGCTGAAAATCAATTCGGACGCGCGGTACCGGTTCGAACGCGGCGTGGACCCTGAATACACGCTGGAAGGGCTCGAGCACGCAACCCAGTTGATTCTGGACATCTGCGGCGGCGAAGCGTCCAAAGTGGTCGAGGCGGGCAAAGCGCCGAACCACGCGCGTGCGTACAAGCTGGATGCCGAACGGGTGCAGTCTCTGGTCGGGATGGACATTCCCGAAAGCGAGCAGCGTCAGACGCTGACCCGTCTGGGTTTCCGTCTGGAGGGCGAAATGGCCCACGTGCCAAGCTGGCGCCCCGATATCATGGGTGAGGCCGATCTGGTGGAAGAGGTCGCACGGATCGCCTCGTTGACCAAGTTGCAGGGCAAGCCCTTGCCGCGTGTCACAGATGGTATTCCCAAGCCGGTGATGACACCGACTCAGCGCCGCCAGTCCATGGCGCGCCGCACCTGCGCCGCGCTGGGTTACAACGAATGCGTCACCTATACGTTCATCGATCAGGCTTCGGCTGCTTTGTTCGGTGGCGGGGATGACGCGACCATGCTTGAAAATCCGATCTCGTCCGAGATGAGCCACATGCGCCCGGATCTGCTGCCCGGTTTGTTGCAGGCCGCGGCGCGCAATCAGGCACGCGGATATGCCGACGTCGCCCTGTTCGAAGTTGGCCCTGTTTTCCACGATGGCGAACCCGGCGACCAGAAAACCCAGATCGCCGGCCTGCTGGTTGGCCGCAACGGCCCCAAAGATGTGCACGGGGCCTCGCGCCCGGTGGATGTCTTTGATGCCAAGGCGGATGCCGAGGCCGTTCTTGCGGCGATCGGAGCACCGGCCAAGGTACAGGTTCTGCGCGACGGCGATGCCTGGTGGCATCCGGGTCGTCACGGCAAGATCTGTCTGGGTCCCAAAAAGGTGCTGGGTGTTTTTGGTGAGCTGCACCCGCGCGTGTTGCAGGTGATGGATATCAAGGGTCCGGCAATGGCCTTTACGATCTGGCCCGACGAGGTTCCCTTGCCCCGCAAGTCCGGTGCCACACGTGCCGCATTGGAATTGCGTGACTTGCAAGCGGTTGAACGTGACTTTGCCTTTGTCGTTGATGAAAACGTCGAGGCGCTGACATTGGTGAACGCGGCGGCAGGTGCCGACAAAGCGCTGATCGAAGATGTGCGTGTCTTTGACGAATTCATCGGTGGCAGCCTGGGTGAAGGTAAAAAATCGCTGGCCATAACGGTACGTTTGCAGCCGACAGAGCAGACGCTGAAGGAAAAGGACATCGAAGCGGTGGCCGAAAAGATCATCGCCAAAGTCTCCAAGGCGACCGGCGGTGTTCTGCGGGGCTGATGCAGGGCCGCCTCCGGCGGGAGTATTTCAGAAAAGATGAAGGGGCGGTGGCGCCCTTTTCGTGTTTACGGAGGACGAAAGATGCTGAACGTGTACCTCTCTGGCGAAATCCACACCGATTGGCGCGAACAGATCATCGACGGCGCGCAGGGGTTGGACATCACATTCAACAGCCCGGTGACGGACCACGCGGCCAGCGACGATTGCGGCGTTGCCATTCTTGGGGAAGAGCCGAACAAATACTGGCATGACCACAAGGGTGCGATGGTCAACGCGATCCGGACCCGCAAGGGCATTTCGGATGCTGACGTTGTGGTTGTACGGTTTGGCGACAAGTACAAACAGTGGAACGCGGCTTTTGATGCGGGCTATGCCGCAGCGCTGGGCAAATCCATCATCGTGCTGCACGGCCCCGAGCATCAGCACGCGTTGAAAGAAGTGGATGCAGCCGCGCTGGCCGTGGCGGAAAAGCCCGCGCAGGTTGTCGAAATCCTGCGGTATGTGCTGACGGGTGCACTGCCGGGCTGAGTTTTTCAATGCGGGTGCCGGTTTCGGCACCCTGTCAATCGCGAAACAGATCAAGCGCGTGAGGGTATGGCCTTGCCGCGCTGCACCGCCGGGCGCTGCATGAAACGGTCGACATAGGCGACGACATTGGCGTAGCCGTCCCAGCCGACAACCTCTTTCGCGCCGTAGAAGTCCAGAGCATTCAACCAAGGGGCAAGAGCGATATCGGCGATGGAGTAATCGCCGGCGATCCAGTCTTTCCCTTCCAGTTGCGTGTTGACCACGTTCAAAAGGCGTTTGGCCTCGTTGACATAGCGTTCGCGCGGTCGGGGATCTTCGATTTCGCTGCCCGCGAATTTGTAGAAGAAGCCAAGCTGGCCAAACATCGGCCCTACGCCCCCCATTTGGAACATCAGCCATTGTGTAATGCGATGCTTGTCTGCCGCGCTTTGTCCCAGCAACTTGCCTGATTTCTCGGCCAGATACAGCAGGATTGCCCCGCTTTCGAACAGGGCCAGTGGCTTGCCGTCCGGCCCGTTGGGATCGATGATCGCTGGGATTTTGTTGTTTGGGTTCAGCGACAGAAACTCGGGGCTTTTGACATCCGCATCCGATAGCGTCACCAGATGGGGCTCATAGGGCAGGCTGGTTTCCTCCAGCATAATCGATGCCTTTACGCCGTTTGGAGTCGGATAGGAATACAGTTGAATCTTGTCCGGGGACTGCGCGGGCCAGCGCGCCATGATCGGGTGAGGTTTGTTGTCCAGCATTGGGGGCTCCTGTTTGGCTGTCCCTGTAAAAGCTAGGGGCCACGCCTGATTTATATAAGCCCTTGGCGATGTGCATTTCCGGTCAGGCCGTGTTTTCTGGTGAACAAAGGGGAAATCCAACGCAACTCGCACCTAGACCGGAAGCCAAACTTGGCTCACAATCTGGTGACCCCCGCGAAAACCTCGCGGGTTTCTTGCTGTTGAAAGGAGATGGGCGTGGATGAGGTCGTAACACAGGTGGGCGCATTTGCCCCGCTGATCATGAGTGCCGTCAAGGCGCTTGTCGTTCTGATCCTGGGCTGGATCGTGGCTGGTGCAATCGGGGGCATGGTTCGCCGCCGGATCAATTCGACGCCGCATATTGATCCGACGCTAGGGAACTTTTCGGCTAGCCTGGTCAAATGGGCCATTCTCGCCATGGTTCTGGTTGCCGTTCTGGGCATCTTCGGAATTGAAGCCACCAGCATCGTCGCCATTCTGGGTGCCGCGTCCTTGGCTATCGGCCTGGCGCTTCAAGGCACGCTCAGCGATCTGGCGGCCGGTGTGATGCTGGTTGTCTTCCGGCCCTACAAGCTGGGTCAATTCGTTGATATCGGCGGCACGTCAGGCACCGTAAAGGACCTGAACCTGTTCACCACCGAGCTGGTGACGCCGGACAACGTGCAGATCATTGTTCCGAACGGTCAGGCATGGGGCTCGATCATCACGAACTACTCTGCCCATGACACGCGTCGTGTCGATCTGGTATTCGGAATCGACTATGGTGACAGCGCGGACAAAGCCATGCAGATCATTCTGGATGTGGCCAAAGCGGACAGTCGCATTCACAGCGATCCGGAACCCTGGGTTCGGGTTACGAACCTGGGTGACAGCTCGGTGGATCTGACGGCACGGCTGTGGTGCTCGGCGCCAGACTATTGGGATGTCAAATTCGAGCTGACGAAAACGATCAAGGAAGCCTTTGACGACAAGGGTATTTCGATCCCTTACCCTCATTCGGTGGAAATCCAGAAACAGGGGTGACGGCTCCCGCCCGTCGATCGGGCATTCGAAAATGCCCTCCTCCCGTTAGGCCGGGTACCGCGCAAGGGCGCGGTGCCCTTTTCTTTGTTCAAACCATCGCTTTGGGTCCGACCGCGCCACGCCTGTGGCGTGGCGCTATGCCCAACGCTGGAAACCGCTTTTCAAAAGCGATTTCAGGGGCGGGAGTGGTTACGACTTGACGATTACGTTGGGCGAGACGACGTCAATACCAAGGGCCTTGCCGACCGCATAGTAGGTCAGCTTGCCAGCGTGGACGTTCAGACCTTCCAGCAGATGCGGATCGTCCTGACACGCCTGTTTCCAGCCTTTGTCCGCCAGAGACAGCATGAACGGCATCGTGGCGTTGCCCAGGGCGATGGTCGAGGTGCGCGCCACTGCGCCCGGCATGTTGGCAACGCAGTAATGCATGATGCCATCGACATCGTAGATCGGGTCGGCATGGGTGGTGGCTTTCGACGTCTCGAAGCACCCGCCCTGATCGATGGCAACATCGACAAGTACGGCACCGGGTTTCATCGTCGACAACTGGGCGCGCGAGACAAGTTTTGGGGCCGCAGCGCCGGGGATCAGAACGGCACCGATGACCATATCGGCATCCTGGATCAGCTCGGCCGTGGCACCCGCCGTCGAATACTGGTTCTTGAAAGTTCCGCCAAAGACGTCGTCCAGATAGCGCAACCGCGGCAAGGAGCGATCCAGAACGGTGACATCCGCGCCCATTCCGGCAGCGATCTTCGCCGCATGGGTCCCTACGACGCCGCCGCCAATTACGACCACTTTGGCAGGGCCGACACCGGGTACGCCACCCATCAGAACGCCGCGCCCGCCATTGGCCTTTTGCAGTGTCCACGACCCGACCTGAGGGGCCAGACGACCGGCGACTTCGGACATCGGTGCCAGCAGGGGCAGGCCGCCGTTCGCATCGGTCACAGTCTCATAGGCGATTGCGGTGCAACCCGATTCCAGCAGGTCATGCGTCTGGTCCGGGTCCGGGGCCAGGTGCAGATAGGTGAACAGCAACTGCCCTTCACGCAGCATATTGCGTTCCACGGCCTGGGGTTCCTTGACCTTGACGATCATGTCGGCGGTAGCAAACACCTCTTCAGCAGTGTCGATGATACGTGCGCCAGCCGCGACATAGGCGTCGTTGTCAAATCCCGCGCCGATGCCGGCGCCGGATTCGATCAGGACTTCGTGGCCACGTGCGACTGCTTCCTGAGCAGCATTGGGCGTCATCCCGACGCGGAATTCCTGAGGTTTGATTTCCTTGGGGCAACCGATTTTCATGGGGTTCTCCGTACATAAACTGCTTAAATTATGTGCATTTCGCAGTGCAATTTCTGTGAAAGAAAACGTGTCAGTATATTTTTCTTTGGAAGAATATCGCGTAATATACAAAAACCTTGCAAAGGAATTGCATGAATGAGCTTGGATACGACTGATCGCAAGATTCTGGCGGCATTGCAAAAAAACGGTAGGATGTCGAATTCGGAATTGTCTGAACAGGTCAACTTGTCTCCGTCGGCTTGCCACCGGCGTGTTCAGCGGCTGGAGGTTGAAGGCTACATTCGCAACTACGTGGCGCTGCTGGATGCGCGGAAGATGAACGTGCCGACAACGGTCTTTGTCGAAATCACGCTACAGGGTCAGGCCGAAGAGGTTCTGGATGCGTTTGAAAAGGCGGTGGCCCGGATACCGGATGTGCTGGAATGCCATCTGATGGCCGGTACGGCGGATTACATTCTGAAAGTTGTGGCGGAAAACACCGAAGATTTCGCCCGCATCCATCGGCAATACCTGTCGCGCCTGCCCGGGGTGGCGCAAATGCAAAGCTCGTTTGCCTTGCGTACCGTGTTCAAGACCACAGCCTTGCCCGTCTAATTGTCATAAAGGTCCGGGATAGGTGAACAGAAAAAGGTGGGTCAGGTTGAACCCAAAATGCATCATCACAGGCACCCACAGGCGTCTGGTTGCATAGTATCCCAATCCGCAGGCCAGCCCGAGAATGGAAGCAAAAACCACCAGCGCCGGACCCCCGGCGACATGGGCCAGCCCGAACAGCAGACTGGCTGCTATTACACTGCCAACGTCCCCCAGGCGCGGGGCGATGGCCGATTGCAGATAGCCACGAAAGAAGGCTTCTTCCGTCAGGCAGGTCAGAAACAGGTTGGACAGGGCAAATACCAGCCACCAAGGCGGGACAGTAAATTCCGGCTGTACCGCGCCGAAGGAAAGCCCCAACAGAAACAGCCCCGGCAGGAGCAGCAACCCTGCCAGCAAAGCCGTGCGTTTGATCTGCGTTTTGCCGCGCAGCATCCGGGGCCAGGCCAGAAGAACGGCAAAGAAGACCATCGGTTTGTCCAGGTTCAGATGCAGGGTGAAACTGGCGCTTCCCGTACCCGCCTGTACCTGATCCAGAATTTTCAAATTTTCGAATCCCGGCAGCAGATGTGCACCCATCACCAGACACCACAGGATCAACAACAGGTGTCCGGCGACAGCAGGCCATCCTTTCAGATGGGGCAGCAACGAAGCTCCGACCAGACCAATGGCCGCCGCAGCGATCGCCATGGGTGACATCAATCCTGTCGCCGAGGCAATGCTGATGAACAAAACCAGCAACGACAAGCCGATGCCTGTCCGCCGGGTCAGCACCATCAATTGCGCTGATATAAGAACAAGCCAGGGCCAGATAATGGGCATCACGGAAAGAAGGAATGTCACAATCGCCTCGTCTTTGTCATGCGCACCGTGATGCCGCACCAAAACGAGGCAATGCAAGCATCCGTGGCCAAGCGCAACGCATTGCGTCAATTCAGACGCTTGTATCCCGCGGGACAGATGTACAAATTCAGGTGAAAGATCATATTCTCGCGCTGGACCTGATTTGCAGGCACGACAACGGCCGCAGGACTCGTGACCCTAGCATCAATTTATCTGGTGGCATCAGGTTGTTACACGGGCTCGATATGGTCCGAACCCGAAGACCGAGAAGGAGCTGACCTTGGACAACGAAAACACTGGCGCCCCCAAAGACTGGCTGGAAGCCGAGCTGGAGGACACGCTGGACGAAGATTTCGAGATAGAATTCAGTGAGCCGATGCTGTCGATGGAAGTCCGAAAAATCTATCGGGAACAGCATCCGGATATGTTGGATCGCAAGGTTTACTTCCGCAACCTGCTGCGCCTGCAAGCCGAACTGATCAAGGTTCAGGACTGGGTACAGCATACCGGGGCCAAGGTCTGTATCCTGTTTGAAGGCCGTGATAGTGCCGGTAAAGGGGGCGTGATCAAGCGGATCACCCAGCGTCTGAACCCGCGCGTCGCGCGCGTGGTGGCATTGCCGGCACCCAGCCGCCGAGAGCAAAGCCAGTGGTATTTCCAGCGCTACGTACCGCATCTGCCGGCGGCGGGCGAAATCGTTCTGTTCGACCGCTCCTGGTACAACCGGGCCGGCGTCGAGCGGGTGATGGGATTTGCGTCCGAGGACCAGGTTGAACAATTCTTTCAGGACGTTCCGGAATTCGAACGGATGCTGGTGCGGTCAGGGATCATTCTGCTGAAATACTGGTTCTCGATCACGGACGAGGAACAGCAGTTGCGATTCCTCATGCGTATTCACGATCCGATGAAGCAATGGAAGCTGTCACCGATGGATCTTGAATCCCGCATCCGCTGGGAATCCTACACAAAGGCCAAAGAGGATATGCTTTTCCGAACGAATATCCCCGAGGCCCCGTGGTACATCGTCGAAGGCAATGACAAAAAACGCGAAAGGCTAAACTGTATCGAGCATCTTTTGACAAAAATCCCCTACGAGGACGTGCCTCAGGAAAAGGTCAATCTGCCCGACCGCAAGTACAACCCGGAATATGAACGCCGCGTTTTGCCGGATGAGCTTTACGTACCAAAGATCTATTGAAGCAAAACCAGGCTCTGAGCCGGATTATGCGAGGCCGACACGGCCGGCCTCGCACAGGGTCAAATGATCAGGCTGCATCCATCATGCAGTCAAAGTGGAAGAAGTTGACCATTGTGATGTCACAGTCATCGACGTCGGCTGTTTCGGTGCCCGCAGGCTCGGATTCCGTTTCCGGCGTGACGTCGGCGGTCGGCATCATGTCGATATCATCGGTGTCTGCCACGTCCGTGTCGCCGTTCATATCGTCACCCCAGTTGAACTCGTCAAACTGCGCTTGCAGGTTTTCGAGGAAACTGGCGATTTCATCCAGGAAGGCCTGAACGTCAAAGCAGAACGTCTCGGCCTCACCCCCGTCAACCACGTCCACGTCCGGCGTTTCGGGTTCCGGTTCCTCGGTCTCGGTGACGTCGGTGTCGGGTGTTTCGGGTTCCGGCTCTTCGGTTTCGGTGACGTCGGTGTCAGGTGTTTCGGGTTCTGGTTCTTCGGTTTCGGTGACGTCGGTATCGGGTGCTTCGGGTTCTGGTTCCTCGGTCTCGGTGACGTCGGTGTCGGGCGTTTCGGGCTCCGGCTCTTCGGTTTCGGTGACGTCGGTATCGGGTGCTTCGGGTTCTGGTTCCTCGGTTTCGGTGACGTCGGTGTCGGGCGTTTCGGGCTCCGGCTCTTCGGTTTCGGTGACGTCGGTATCGGGCGTTTCGGGTTCCGGTTCCTCGGTCTCGGTGACGTCAGTATCGGGTGTTTCGGGCTCCGGCTCTTCCGGAACGGCAACTTCGTCCGGCGTGGTTGGCGGAACGGGCGGTGTGTTCGTATTGCCGTTGTCCAGCATGACTGCCGCGTCGGTTGCGGCAAAGTTCTGGGTGACCATCACCGCATCAAAACCCTGCATATCGCCGGTTTCGATCCCGATCCCGATATATTTGAAATCCGGGTTCAGAATATTGGCGCGGTGGCCCGGGCTGTTCATCAGGTTCTGGTGCAACTGCGCCACGTCATCGCTGATGCCGGGCTGCCCGCGTTCGGACTGCCATGCGATGTTTTCGCCGGTCCGCCAGTTGCCCTCAAGATCGAACCCGGCGTTTTGCATCCGCTGAGTCGCACTGGAACCGCCCGAGCCGGTGTGGCTGAACGTGTCTGTATCCAGCATCCAGGTGCTGTGATCTTCGGATGAATCGTTCAGCTTCGTCTCAAGCTGAAGCGGGTTGAGCCCGCGGGATGTGCGTTCCTGGTTGATCAGCTCCAGCATCTCGCGTTCGAATGTGCTTGCAGTCGACATTTTTGCCTCCGTTTGTGTTTGTGCCCTTCCGGACGGGCTCACTTAGAGGTCGGGATATCGACGGTGGTAGAGGGTGTTTCACCTCAGGCGAGTTTTGGCGACGCGATGCTACCGATGCGGGATTCGCTGCGCTGCAAAATGCCGGGCAAAATGTTGCTGGTGAGGAAATGGCGGCTTGTCGCACAGCCGGTACCACGAGTCGGCGGATTGAAACCGATCGCCGAAACGACAAACCCCCGGGCGATGCCTCGGGGGTCGTCAAATAGTGTCATCCAAAGCTGGACGAGACCAAAGGTCTTAGAGCAAACCTTCGCGCTGTGCTTTCTTACGTGCCAGTTTACGGGCACGACGGATCGCTTCAGCCTTCTCGCGCGCTTTTTTCTCGGACGGTTTCTCGAAATGTTGCTTCAGCTTCATTTCACGGAACACGCCTTCGCGCTGCAGCTTTTTCTTCAGGGCACGAAGCGCCTGATCGACGTTGTTGTCGCGAACACTAACCTGCATGTGGTTGTCACCACCTTTCTAGATAGAGTTGCAAGGAAATTGCAGGAGTTGGCCGTATAGCAAAGCCGCTCTAACTTGTCTAGTACTGGACCCGACAACCGGAGAACCGCCATGACGACCACATATGAAAATGCAAAACAGCAGCTTTTGGATGCGATGCTGATACATGTTCCCTTCGATGGGTGGTCGGAATCCAGTTTCCGCGCCTCCATTTCCGACTGTGGTCTGGATGACGGTCTGGCACGCGCGATTTGTCCGCGCGGCGCGGTGGATCTGGCGCTGGCCTACCACGCGCGCGGGGATCAGGCGATGCTGGACCGCATCAGGTCCGAGGACCTGAGCGAATTGAAATTCCGCGACAGGATTGCCGCAGCGGTTCGGTTCCGGTTGCAGGCCGTCGAGGACAAAGAACTGGTGCGCCGGGGCATGACGCTGTTTTCCCTGCCAACCCATGCGGCCGACGGTGCCAAGGCGGTTTGGCAGACCTGCGATCTGATCTGGGATGCGCTGGGCGACAGCTCGGATGATGTGAACTGGTACACGAAGCGGGCCACTTTGTCGGGTGTCTATTCCTCGACCCTGCTGTTCTGGCTGGGTGATGACAGCCCGGATCATCAGAACACGTGGGAGTTTCTGGATCGCCGGATCGCAAATGTCATGGAGTTTGAAAAGCTCAAGGCGCAGTTGCGCGACAACCCGGTGTTGAAACCGTTTCTGGCGGTTCCGAACTGGCTGGCGGGTCAGGTGAAGGCTCCGGTCAAAATGCGGGCCGATCTTCCGGGAATGCTGAACCCCCGAAAGTAGCGCGTCTTGGTGCTGGGCCTTGGCCCTGATGCCTGCTAGGCATTGGGCAAAGGAGGTGCCTATGACCCAGATGATGCGCGCTGTTGAGATCACCGAACCGGGTGGTCCCGATGTTTTGAAACTGACCGAGCGTCCGATTCCCGAACCGGGTGCGGGGCAGGTCGTTCTGAAAGTGGCCTATGCTGGGGTGAACCGCCCGGATGCGTTGCAGCGCGCGGGCGCTTACGATCCGCCGCCCGGTGCCAGCGACCTGCCGGGGCTTGAGGCTTCGGGCGAAGTGGTCTCGGTCGGGGCCGGGGTCGAAGGACTGTCCGTCGGGGATCAGGTCTGCGCGTTGCTGCCGGGCGGCGGCTATGCCGAATATGTCGCCACCCCTGCGGCCCATTGCCTGCCGGTTCCTGCCGGCATGGGAATGAAAGAGGCGGCCTGCCTGCCCGAGACCTTTTTCACTGTGTGGTCCAACGTGTTTACGCGGGGCGGGCTGAAGGCCGGTGAACGATTTCTGGTCCATGGCGGCTCAAGCGGGATTGGCACGACGGCCATCCAGTTGGCCAATGCCTTTGGCGCCCGCGTTTTTGCCACCGCAGGGTCGGATGAAAAATGTCAGGCTTGCGTCAAGTTGGGTGCGGAAAGGGCGATCAACTACCGCGATGAGGATTTTGTGGCCGTTATGCGAGCCGAAGGCGGGGCAAACCTGATCCTCGACATGGTCGGAGGCGACTATATCCCGCGCAACGTCAAAGCTCTGGCCGAGGATGGGCGGCTGGTCCAGATCGCCTTCCTGCAAGGCCCGGTGGTCGAGCTGAACTTTGCCCTCATGATGGTCAAGCGCCTGACCCTGACCGGCAGCACCCTGCGCCCGCAAAGCGATCTGGCCAAGGCCCGGATTGCGCAGGACCTGCGCGAAGCTGTCTGGCCTCTGCTTGAGGCAGGCAAGGTTGCGCCTGTCATGGACAGCGAATTTGATCTGGCCGAGGCTGCGGCCGCCCATGCACGCATGGAAAGCTCGGGCCATATTGGCAAGATCGTCCTGCACGTCGCGGGCTGAACTCTGCGCGCGCGGGGCAGACCCGCGCGTTCACGCAACCGCGCGGCGGTACAGGTGCCATGTGGCATGGCCCAGAACCGGCATCACTATGATCAGGCCCAATAGCATCGGCACGGCACCCAGAAACAGAAGGGCCGCCACGATGAAACCCCAGGTCAAGATGACGCCGGGGTTGTGACGCAACACGCGAAACGACGTCACGACCGCCACCGGCAATCCGACTTGCCGGTCCAGAAGCAACGGAAAGCTGACGACGCTGATCGCCAGAGCGCAAAGAGCGAACACGAACCCAACGGCGAGTCCGACAACCATCATGGTCCAGCCGGCAACCGTAGTGACGGCCTGCTTGGCAAAAGTGCCAAGTGACGCGGGGGCTTCTGGCCCCATTGTATGCGTGTAAATGCTCTGCGCCACCATCAGCCAGATCAGCAGAAGCATCACCAGATAAAAACCCAAAACCAGAATTGCGCCGAAAGCCGGAGAGCGGAATACACCGAACGCATCCAACCAATGCACCGTGCTGCCTTGTTCTCGTTTGCGGCTGATCTCATACAGCCCCACAGCTGCGACTGGACCGATCAAGGCAAAACCGGCGATCAGAGGCGCCAGAAGTGGCACCATGTTGACGTTCAGGGCAAAGCCGAACATCAAAAGCCCCGCAACCGGGTAGATCAGCACAATAAATATGGCATCCGCCCGTGTTTCGACAAAGTCGTGATACCCCGCCTTCAGACAGGCGCGCAGATCTTGCATCGTCAATGTCTGCACCATCGGCAAATGCGTGGTATCTGCGCTTCCGAGTTTTGAAACGCTGTCCGAGACATGATCACTGGCCGCCCCCAGATTCTGGGCTGCCCAACTGATCGGATTTCCGATTGTTTTAGCCATTTTCATCCCCTTTCCTGGCGAGATTTGCGCCGCGGAATGGATCCGGCATTAAGTTGTCCGTGGCCGGACCAGCCGACAACGCCTGATCGCAGTATAGCACAGTTTGGCGGAATCCTGATCAACACTCTGATATCTGACGATTGCTCCGCATCGCAGTCATGTTAGCTTGATGTCAGGCAAGAGGAGGTCAGGATGCAGACAACAGCGAAAACGGTGGTATTGCACGAATTCGGCGGGCCCGAGGTTCTGCGGATCGAAGACAGGCCATTGGGCGACCCCGGACCGGGTGAAATACGTATCCGTCATCATGCCTGCGGTCTAAACTTTATCGATGTTTATCAACGCACTGGATTGTACCCCCTGGAGCTCCCCCATGCTTTGGGGATGGAAGCGGCGGGTGTCGTCGAGGCCGTCGGGGAAGGGGTAACGCACCTGAAACCCGGTCAACGGGCCGCGTATGCCGCAGCCCCACCCGGCGCGTATTGCGAGGCCCGCGTGATGCCTGCGGCACAGGTGTGCCCTTTGCCGGATGGCATCTCTTTCGAAGCGGCTGCGGCAATGATGTTGAAGGGTTTGACGGTTGAATACCTGTTTCACCGAACCACTCCGCTGAAACGCGGGGATACGGTGCTGTTCCACGCAGCGGCGGGTGGGGTCGGACTGATCGCCTGCCAATGGGCGAAGTCAGAAGGGATCACTCTGATTGGCACGGCGGGAACCGACGAGAAATGCAGCCTCGCCCGGTTCAACGGGGCCGCGCATTGCATCAACTACCGCTCTGAGAATTTCGCCGAACGGGTGGCCGAGATCACCAAAGGCAAGGGTGTGGATGTGGTCATGGATTCCGTGGGGGCGGACACGTTCGAAGGATCGTTGAACTGCCTGAAACCCTTGGGAATGATGATTTCCTTCGGCAACGCCTCAGGGCCGGTGCCGCCATTCGATATCGCTGTTCTGGGCCAGAAAGGATCGCTCAAGATTACCCGCCCCACTTTGTTCACCCATATTGCGGACCACTCCGTCTGTCAGGCAATGGCGCGCCGCTTGTTCGGCAAGGTCGAGGGCAGAGAGGTCAAGATCCACATCGATCAGCGCTTTGCGCTGGATCAGGTGGCCGACGCACATCGCGCGTTGGAAGCGCGGCAGACGACCGGCAGTACGATTCTGGACCTTTGACGCGAAACCCGGCCTGTCAGGCCGGGTCAAACTTGATCCTGAGTGCCGTTCAGAAGCGGTAAGAGACACGAACCTGCAATGTGGTTGCGTCGACATCCACATTGCTTCCGTTGAAGTTATTGAATTCGTGGTACAGCAGCTCTCCGCCAATGCTGACATTTGGGGCCACGATCTGTTCATAGCCTGCGCCGATGAACCACCCGTCATCACTGCCCAGGGTGTCGGTGCCCGCTTCGGCGTAGCCTGCCGTGCCGTACAGCAGACCTTGCGGGTTTACCTTGTAGCCGGCGCGCGCTTTCAGCCGCCAGACATCTTCGACAGTTGCGGCGCCGGACAGGCCCACGTCAGTCCAGTCATAGTCAAATCCGCCGCCAACGACCCAGTCGCCCAGATCATAGTCGTAGCCTAGGATGATACCACCGATCACGCCATCGCCATCGACACCGGACAGGCTGGTGTCTACATCGGCATAACCCAGTTGCAGACCGCCATAAAACCCGGTCCAGTTGCCCGAGGATTGTGCCATTGCCGATCCCGCGACCACGGTTGCGACAGTAGTGATGAGAGCCAATTTCAAAGTCATCTCATTTCCTTTCGATTGTCACTCTGCTCCAGTGAAATTCGGTTCACCTATGCAGACGATTACGATCCGCGAACGTCATCGGATCAGTGATACCTACGAACCCCTGCCCGAATTTCACCTCTGAAACGTGAAAAGACACGCCGGGGGCCTTTGAAATCGGGCACTTCTGATACGGATGAGATAGGTAGAGATGAGAGGTCTTCAAACGATATGCGGCGGCGGAACATTCCGCCGCCGACACATCTGAAGATTTAGGCGGATTATTGCTTTTGCAATTCAGCAGGGGTCTTGTCCGCGATGTTTTCCCAGTTTGCACTTGCGCTTTCGATAAAGCCCGGGATGTCGCCTTCCCAGCGTTCCTGGATGTCTTCCGACAAGTTCAGGTACAGTTTGTTGTCGACGATTTTCCAGTGGTTCGGGTCACCGTCGAACTTGAAGCCCATGGCTGTACCAAAGGCACAATAGCCGCCGTAGGCAGGCAGGTAAGCTTCCGGGTTGGCTTCGAAGGCGGCTTTGTTTTCCTCGGACGAGAAACGGTACAGCGCATCGTCGTGCAGCGCGGTGATGCGATAGTCGCCTTTGGTCGCTTCACCGACGGTGAAATAGGCAACCGGGTCATAACCCTGCATGGCCAGACCGGTCGAGCTTGCGTTGATGTCCACTCCAGCGGCCAGAGCGGATGTTGCCAGTGCAACGGACAGAGCGACGCCACCGATCAAAGATTTAAACTTGTTCATTGTTCCACCTTTCGTGAAAGGAGCCTCGTCTGTGTGCGGATCGAAGGCCCCGGATTGTTGTCCTGTGTGGCCCGTAATTGACCGTCACGACAGCGATCTGGGAAGCAGGCGGATCACGTTCAAAACAATGAATCGTGATTGTGCGTCAGAGAGGAACGTCTGTTCAAAAATGCAGGCCTGACATTACGCGTCCGGTTCAAAATCCAGAACAAACGCGATGACTTTGCTGGCCGCCATTTCACAAGGTCTCAGCAGCGCGCCGCTGATGCGTGTCTGATACAGGTTCATGCTGATATAGTCGGTGCCGCCCAGTTCGTGCGCAACCAGCTTGTGGGATTTCCCCTTTGCCAACTGTTGGCGCACGAGGACATAGCGCCGGTCCCCCGATGTACCGGCAAACCTGCCCTCGGGCAGTGCGAAAAACGCGGAAACGAAAGCGTCCGGCGGTGTCACGATTTTCCGATTTTCGGTTCAGTCCCGGCCTTGATCCGTGCGACGTTGGTGCTGTGACGCCAATAGATCAGAAGGGTCAGGATAATCCCAAGGATAAAGGATTGTCCGTTTGTCAGAACCAGCACCCAGGTCGTTGAAAGCGCGGCCGCGGCCAGTGCGCCGACCGAGGATATCCGCCAGATCGCCGCCGCCACCAGCCAGCTGAGACAGCACGCAACTCCGACGCGCCAGTCCAGCGCCAGCCAGAGGCCCAGAAAGGTCGCCACGCCTTTTCCGCCCTTGAAACCCAGCCAGATGGGAAAGCAATGACCCAGAAAGGCAAAAAGGGCTGCGATCTGCGCGGCGTCTTCTCCGGCATAAGCACGGGCAATCAGTACTGCCACCGCGCCCTTGGCGGCGTCGAACAGCAAGGTCAGCGCCGCGGCGGCTTTGTTGCCGGTGCGCAGGACATTGGTTGCGCCGATATTTCCGGATCCGATTTCGCGCAGATTTCCCAGCCCCATGACCCTTGCAAGCAGCAGGCCGAAGGGAATGGAGCCCAAGAGATATCCAACCACCGCCCATTGGAGCAGTTCGCTGGTCGAGTTGTCGATCGGGGGCATCAGGAACTCCGGAACACTTTTTTACCTGCAACATAGGTCGAAATGACCTTACCTTGCATCCGCTGGCCGTCAAATGGCGTGTTCTGAGATTTGGATTTTAAGGCAAAGCGATCAAGCACAAAAGGCACATCCTGGTCGAACAGAACCAGATCCGCCGGGGCGCCTTCCGACAATCGGCCGCTTTCCAGACCAAGCCGTTTGGCCGGGTTCAATGCCATCGCCCGGAACAGGGTCGGAAGGTCCAACTGGTCGGCATGATACAGGCGCAATGCCGCCGGCAAGAGCGTTTCCAGCGCCACCGCGCCCGAGGCGGCCTCTTCAAACGGCAGGCGTTTGCTTTCTTCGTCCTGCGGCGTGTGCATCGAACTGATCGTGTCGATCAGGCCGGTGCGCACCGCCTCGATCACCGCCTGCCGGTCATCCTCGGACCGCAGCGGAGGCTTGACCTTGAAGAAGGTGCGATAGTCGGCCACGTCCAACTCGTTCAACGTCAGGTGATGGATCGAGGTGCCGGCAGTGATGTCCAGCCCGTTGCGCTTGGCCCGTTCCAGCGCGGGCAGGGCGCGGGCGGTGGTGATTTGGTCGGCGTGATAGGCCGCGCCCGTCATTTCCAACAGCGCGATGTCACGGTCCAGCCCCATGCGCTCGGCCATGGGCGAGACCGCAGGCAATCCGCGCAGGGCGGCGAATTTGCCGCTGGTGGCCGCGGCGCCATGGCTCAGGCCCGGATCTTGCGGGTGGGCAATCACCAGCGCGCCGCAGGATTTCGCATAGGTCAGTGCGCGGGAAAACACCTTGGTATTGGTGATGACGTGATCGCAATCGGTAAAGGCCACGGCGCCTGCGTCCTGCAAGAATCCGATTTCCGTCATCTCACGCCCTTCGCGCCCCTTGGTCAGCGCGGCCATCGGCAGCACGTTGACCGGCGCATCCGCCTGCGCGCGCCGGGTCGCGAATTCCAGCGTTTCTGGCGTATCGACCGCAGGCAGTGTATCCGGGCGGGTGACAATGGTGGTGACACCACCGGCTGCGGCAGCGAGGCCTGCAGATTTGTAGCTTTCCTTGTGCCGTTCGCCCGGCTCACACACCTTGACGCCGATATCGACGATGCCGGGGGCGAGGCACTTGCCCCCGCAGTCGATGACCTGGGCGTCGGTGGTGGGCGCATCCCCGTCACCGGTGCCCTGAATGAGGCCGTCGGCAATGTGCAGCCAGCCGAGACTGTCCGTTCCGGCCTCAGGGTCGATCAGGCGGGCGTTGGTGAAGAGAACAGAAGTCATTGTGCGGCCTCTCGGGCTTGGTGCAATGCCTGCAATGCGGCATCAGGGTCGGAGAGATGATCGAATGAGAAAAACGGATGGCGGTCAAAAACCACTCGTCTTCGATGGCATGAGAAGTTCAGAAATTGGTCGACTTTCAGCTCTTTCGACTTCAGGTTCTTGTTGAACTCCCATGCTTTATGCGAAGTGACAACATAGACCCGTTGTGCGCGAATAAACCGATCTGCCCACAAGAAAAAAGCAAATCCGAGAGTGCAGGCGAAAATCTTCCAAAAGTCTCTGGCGGTTTCAAATATCCATGGGCTAGCCAGCCAAATCAGGGCAATCAGACCAATTCCTGCCTTGTATGCCCAGCCATACCGAGGCGGGAAAACCCCCTGATCCGGTTTCCCAACCCACAAAACCTTTTCGGCTTCGGGAATTTGCTCGCGCCACCAATCGCCGTTCATCCCATCGCCCTCTCAATCGCGGCTTTGGTGGCGGCGGGGTCGGCTTGATACTTGATCAGATGCTTGTCACCGCTTTTGGTGACGATCTGGACAAAGCTGCCCATGGTTTTGACCGCCTCGATCTGGTTCAGCGCCACCTTGCGCGGGCCGGGGCCGGTCAGAGTGGTTTCTGACATCTCCCAGTTGGCAACCAACTCTTCCGAGGCCAGATACCACGCGCGTATGCCGATGGCGGCCAGGCCAGCTGGGGCTCCGGTCCAGACGTAAGGATTACCGATCAGCCACAGCACGGCCATTGCACCGGCCATGGCCACAGCAGCCAGCCATGCATTTGTGCGGATATAGGCCCCTTTGTCCGGGGCGAAGATCACAGGATCAGCCATAAGATGCCTCCGATGACCACAAGCGCGACCAGTGCCAGAATGGCAGATCCGACGCGGCGGGGGGTGTCACCCGCTGTGACGGTTTGCGGGGCGGAAAAGGGTTTGGCGCTTTCGGTTTCGATGATCCCCCCGGTCCAGTTCGTGGCCTCTTCCGTGAACAGGCCGATCAGGCGCAGGCGCGGATCGGGGTTCAGCGTCGCCGGGTGTCCGTTGAAAGCCGCGCTGCGAAGGACCATGACCCAACCGTCGACAGAGGCCAGAGCGTTCCGGTCCAGCTGGTCCGCAGACACGCCGCAGCCCTCGGTCATGTAGCCGTACAGGCCGAGGTCCTCGAGGTCGGAGACCGGGAAAATATCGATATGGCTGGGGTCCAGCCCGTCGACCCCAAGCACCTGATCGGCGGCACCCGGTTCGCGCAGGAATTTCGCCTCTTCCGGGCGCATGTCCAGCGTGAACAGGCGCAAAACGCCGCGTTCATGGGGGGCGACGATCAGATCGCTCATGCGGCCTCGCGCAGGTTGCGGGCCAACAGATCCATCGCCGCCATGCGGACGGCGACACCCATTTCCACCTGTTCCTGAATGACGGATCGGTTGATATCGTCCGCCAGCGTGCCGTCTATCTCGACCCCGCGGTTCATCGGGCCGGGATGCATCACGATCGCGTCCGGCTTGGCCTGCGCCAGCTTTGCGGCGTCCAGCCCGTAGCGGTGGTAATATTCGCGTTCCGAGGGGATGAACCCGCCATCCATCCTCTCTTTCTGAAGGCGCAGCATCATGACGACGTCAACGTCCTTGAGGCCCTCGTTCATGTCGTCATAGATCTCGGCCCCGAACTCGGCGAATTGCGCGGGCACCAGCGTCGGCGGGCCAATCAGGCGGATGCGGTTTTCCATCTTGCCCAGCAGGATCAGGTTCGATCGCGCGACGCGGGAATGGGCGACATCGCCGCAAATGGCAATGTTCAGCCGGTGCAGGCGGCCCTTGGCGCGACGGATGGTCAGGGCGTCCAGCAGGGCTTGCGTGGGGTGTTCATGCTTGCCGTCACCGGCGTTCAGAACGGCGCAATTGACCTTTTGCGCCAGCAGATCGACTGCGCCGGAATGCGGGTGCCGAACCACCAGAAGATCCGGGTGCATCGCGTTCAGCGTCATCGCGGTGTCGATCAGGGTCTCGCCTTTTTTGATCGAACTGGCCTGCATCGCCATGTTCATCACATCCGCGCCCAGACGCTTGCCCGCCAGCTCGAAACTGGCCTGTGTGCGGGTCGAGTTTTCAAAGAACATGTTGATCTGGGTCAGCCCCGACAGAACGTCGGAATGCTTGGTCGACTGGCGGTTCATGTCGACATAGGTCTCGGCCAGATCCAGAATGTCGGTGATATCGGATTGCGACAGATGCTCGATGCCAAGAAGGTGACGATGGGCGAAACGCATGGGCGGGCTCCTGTCTGACAATCGCGCCGCTTATAGGAAGCCGGGCGGCGCAAGGCAACCTAAGGTTCCGTACCCTCAGGCAGTTTTTCGCAGCCGCCGTCGGGCAGGCATTGCTCGCCCGGCTTGCACCATTTGCCATAACCGCAGTCGATGGCCTTGATCGGTACGCAGCCTTGATGCGCCGAGCATTTGAAACCGGGGCGGCATTGTGATCCGGTTTCCTCGCACAGGAACCACCCCGGACGCGAGCAGCCCCCGCCGGGCAGGCAGGCCGAACCGCGCGCGCAGGTTCTGCCATCAGCGCATGTGGTCGGTGGCGTCGTATCCAGTTCGGGTGCGCTTCGTTCACACTCGCCACGGCCATTGCAGAAACTGTCGCCCGGACAATCCAGCCGCGATGCGCATTTGTTCAGGCCTGCGGGCGCACATCTGAGTCCACCAGCGACGCAGCGTTCGAACGGACCGCAACTGCGCCCGCCGCCGCAATAGGTGCCGCCCAGTGGAATGCAATGGCCATCAAAACTGCATCTTTGCCCGCCTGAACAACATGTGCTGCCGCATTTGAACTGACCCGCACGGCATTGCCCGTGTTTGTCATGAAATGTGGCCCATGCCGGATCATCGGTGACAACCAGCACTAATCCAATGATGAGGAATCGCAGAAATCTGAGCATCGCATGCCGATGGTCGGCGCGACAGAGCGACCGATCAAGCCCTATTCGCTTTCCCTCAGCCCTCAGGCGGGTAAGTTATCCCTATGGAATCGGGCTTGGACTATTATTCTGCGCGGGCGCTGCTGGAATGGCAGATCGAACTGGGCGCGACCGAGGCAATCGGTGATGCGCCGGTTGACCGGTACGCGTTGCCCGACACCACGGCCAAACCCAGGAAACCGGAAACGCCCCCCGCCGCCCCGGCAAAGCCAAGGGATGTGGACCCGGTAGCAATCGCAGGATCCGCAGCACGGGGCGCGGGATCGCTGGATCAGCTGCGCGCAGCGATGGACGCGTTCGAGCATTGCGAGCTCAAGCGCGGAGCGCGGCAGTTGGTCTTTGCCGACGGGACCCCCGGCGCGCGCGTGATGATCATCGGCGAGGCGCCGGGTCGCGATGAGGACCGCGAGGGCAAACCCTTTGTCGGTCGCGCCGGTCAATTGCTGGACCGGATGCTGGCGGCAATTGATCTGGATCGTCGCGAGAACGTCTATATCACCAATGTGCTGCCATGGCGCCCCCCGCAGAACCGCGACCCCAAACCCGAAGAGATCGGGATGATGAAGCCGTTTCTGGAACGCCATGTGGCCCTGGCCAGACCCGAGGTTCTGGTTGTGATGGGCAATATCAGCTGTCAGGCGGTGCTGGGCAAACGCGGCATCACCCGCCTGCGCGGCAAATGGGATCAGGCAATGGATCTGCCGGTGATCCCGATGTTCCACCCGGCTTACCTGCTGCGACAACCGCAGATGAAACGGCAGGCCTGGGCGGATCTGCTGGAACTGAAAGCGCGGCTGCGAGGTGCAACATGAAGGTTCTGGCATTCTCTGATCTGCACATGGCGCGCAACCGGGCAGCCGATATTGTTGCCGCCAGCACCGAGGCTGATCTTGTCATCGGTGCCGGTGATTATTGCAATTCGCGTCAGGGGCTGGACGAGGCGATGCAGATGCTGTCCGGCATTTCGGCCCCGCTGGTCCTGATCCCGGGAAACGCGGAAAGTGCAGAAGAGCTGGGCAATGCGGCCCCGGACGGTGTTCATGTCCTGCATGGGTCTGGCATGACCATAGACGGCTTGCGCTTGTTTGGTCTTGGCTACGGCGTACCACCTACTCCGTTCGGAGACTGGTCCTGTGACCTGACGGAAGGTGAGGCGACCGAGATGCTCGACCGGTGTGAAACGGCTGATGTCCTGATCGTTCATTCTCCGCCCAAAGGGTATGGGGATCAGACATCGCAAGGCCTTTCGGTCGGATCGACTGCCATACGGGATGCGGTGGAACGCCTTCAGCCGGGATTTGCGTTCTTCGGTCATGTGCATGAAAGCTGGGGCTATCGCGGGTCCTTGGGGCGAACGCATTTGGCCAATCTGGGCCCGATGCCAAGTTGGTTTGAGGTGGATGCGTGATCGAATTCCAGACTTTACTGGTCTTTGTTCCAGCGGCACTGGCACTGAACCTGACGCCCGGTGCTGATATGATGTTCTGCTTTGGCCAAGGGCTGCGATCCGGGGCGTGGCCTTCGGTATCGGCAAGCGCCGGCGTGTCCGTGGGTTCGATGATTCACGTGCTGCTGGCAGGGCTTGGGCTGGGCGCTGCGGTGTCGGCGCTGCCCTGGCTTTTCGAAGTGATCCGCTGGATGGGTGCCGCTTACCTGATGTATCTGGCTTGGGGTGCGGTCCGGCATGGCGCTTCGACTGGGGATAGGCCTGTGCGGTCGACGCGCATGGCCTTTCGGGATGGGATGTTGGTCAACCTGACCAATCCCAAGGTCATTCTGTTCGTGCTGGCGTTCATACCGCAATTCGTCGACCCGACCGCGGGATCGGTTCTGGTACAGTTTCTGATCTTTGGGCTGATCATCGCGTTTGGCGGGTTCTTGGTGAACGGGCTGGTCGGAATTTTTGCCGGCGGGGCAGGCAAGGTGCTGATCGGCAACCCGCGCGCCTCGCGTATTATTGGTTGGGTCACAGGGGGTATTTTTTCCGCCCTCGCGATCCGGCTTGTCATGATGGAAAGGGCCTGACGCAAGATGTCGCGCATTGACGAAACCAAGGAGTTCATCCCCGTCAGAATTGCCGTTCTGACCGTTTCGGACACCCGATCGTTGGACGAAGATCGCTCGGGGCAGACATTGGTGGACCGGATCGAAAAAGCGGGCCATGTGGTTGCGGATCGCCAGATCATCCGGGATGAGCGCGACCAGATCGCCGACCAGTTGCGGGCATGGGTGGCTGATGAACAGATCGATGTCGTGATTTCGACCGGTGGAACGGGTCTGACGGGGCGGGACGTGACGGTCGAGGCGCATCGGGACGTGTACGAAAAAGAGATCGACGCATTCGCTACTGTCTTCACCATCATTTCGATGGAGAAAATCGGCACTTCGGCGGTGCAGTCCCGTGCAACCGGGGGGGTTGCGGGGGGAACATATCTTTTTGCATTGCCCGGCAGCCCGGGAGCCTGCAAGGATGCGTGGGATGGGATTTTGGAAAAACAGTTCGATTACCGGCATCGCCCCTGCAATTTTGTGGAAATAATGCCCAGATTGGACGAACATCTGCGACGGAAGTAGACTGGTCGTACGTTCAATTCCGTATAACCGCTTTGTGGCTTGGCATAATTCGTAATCCGGCTACATGTTGTGGACGGCAGCTTGGTGCAACCGGGGTAACTGTTTGATGCGATTTCTACGGCAGAGTCTTGTCGGTATCTTTCTGGCGTTCCTGACGCTTGCTCTGCTGTTTATTGCCGCGCAGATCATCATGGGTGCCGTTCAGGACGTCCTGACGCGTGAGGACCAGGCGCCCGCCGCCCGCGAACGGGTCTTTGCGGTTGCCGTACGTCAGGCCGAAGCGGAAACCGTAATCCCATATCTCGAAGCATTCGGAGAGGTCCAGAGCCGGCGCAGACTTGAATTGCGCGCGGCACTGGGTGGCCGCGTTGTCGCCCTGGCAGAGGATTTTGTGGATGGCGGAACTGTGACTGCCGGGGAAGTTCTGGTTGAACTGGATCCGGCGGATGCCCAATCCGCGCTGGATCGGGCCAAGTCCGATCTATTGGACGCACAATTCGAAGAACGTGATGCCGAACGGTCTTTGCTGCTGGCGCAGGACGAATTGAAATCGGCCGAGGCGCAAGCCGAACTGCGGGAACGGGCGCTGCAACGGCAACGCGATCTGGAGGCCCGAGGGGTAGGCGCCGCCGCCAGCGTGGAAGAGGCGGAACTGGCGGCTGCTTCGGCACAACAGGCCGTGCTGGCGCGCCGTATCGCGCTTGCACAGGCTGAATCCCGCGTCGATCAGGCAACGACGTTGTTGGCGCGGGCGGTGATCGCCTTGGAGGCAGCGGAACGCGATCTTGACGATATGACCATTCGGGCCGGATTCAGCGGTACGCTGACCGATGTGACGCTTGTGGAAGGGCGGTTGGTGTCGGCGAATGAAAAACTGGCTGAACTGGTTGATCCAAATGCTCTTGAAGTGGCGTTCCGGGTGTCGACGGCACAATATGTACGTCTGTTGGACGAGAATGACAGGCTGATCAACGCACCGGTCACGGTTTCGCTTGAGGTGACGGGCACCGATCTGACCGCGACTGGTCATATCAGCCGCGACAGCGGTTCTGCGGGCGAGGGTCAGACCGGACGTTTGATCTATGCGCGTCTGCAAGAGGCATCCGGTTTCAAGCCCGAAGATTTCGTCACCGTCTCGGTTCAGGAACAACCGCTTGCCAATGTGTTCCGCTTGCCGTCTTCGGCATTGGATGCATCGGGAACGGTTCTGGTGCTGGGTGCGGATGACCGTCTGGAAAGTTTGCCGGTGCAGCTTGTCCGCAGACAGGGTGACGAGGTTTTGCTGCGGGGCGACGGGTTGGAAGGGCGCGAGGTTGTGATCGGACGCACGCCGTTGCTTGGATCTGGCGTGCGGGTGCGGCCCTTGCGGCTTGAGGCCGGGGCAGACCCGGGCATGGTCGAACTTTCAGATGCGAAACGCGCTGAACTCGTGGCCCGGGTCGAGGCCAACGAATCCATGCCTCAGGATGAAAAAACTCAGGTTCTCGGTCAGTTGCGGGAAGCGCGCGTCCCTTCATCTCTGGTGCGGCGCATTGAAACCAAGGCCGGGGGCTGAGCGTCATGATGCGCGAGATACCTGGCGCAGCGGGTGGCCTTCTCAGCTATTTCACACGGCACCGGACGGTCGCCAATTTGCTGCTGCTGGTGATGCTGGTTCTGGGTGCAGCGGCTATCCCGAACATGCGGGCGCAGTTCTTTCCGGATGTTGTTCTGGAACGTGTGGATGTCACCGTCACATGGGATGATGGCGGGCCGGAAGACATGGACGCTGGGATTGTCCAGCTGCTGGAACCCGCGTTGCAGGCTGTCGAAGGTGTGACCAGCACCGAGGCCAGCTCTTACCCGACCTGGACCCGTATTCGGCTGGAATTCGAACCCAATTGGGACGTGTCACGCGCGGTTGAAGATGTCAGAACCGCGATAGATGGAGTTACGGACCTGCCCGAAGGTGCCGACGAACCCAAAATCCAGCGTGGTGTATGGCGAGATCGGGTGACGGATCTTATCATCAGCGGACCAACCGATCCTGCACAACTGGCAAAACTGACCGATGAACTGATCAATCGCCTGTTCGCTGCCGGGGTCACGCGCACAAGTATACGCGGTCTCGCGGCACCGCAGATCATTGTCGAGGTTCCAACGGCGCAACTGATTGCCAATGACATCACGATGGCGGATATCGCCTCGGCCATTGGGGCCGAGGTCAACACGGACCCCGCAGGCCAGGTGGAAGGCGCGGGTGCGCGGGTTCGCGCTGGAACGGAAAAGCGCAGGCCCGATCAGATCGAAGAAATTGCGCTGCGAACAAATGCGGACGGATCGAAGCTGCGGGTTGGCGATATCGCCCGCATCGTGGTTGAGGGGGTCACACGCGACCACAGCTATTATGTCGGAGACCACCCGGCCATGTCGATCCGGGTCGACCGATCGAACCTGGGTGATGCCATAGAAATTCAACACACTGTCGAGGACGTTGCGCGCAATATGCAAGCCAGCGTTCCTGAAGGCGTGAAGATCGAACTGATCCGCACCCGGGCTCAGGCCATTACAGATCGGTTGAACATCCTTGTCGACAACGGGTTGATGGGCCTTGGTCTTGTCGTCTGCTTGTTGTTTCTGTTTCTGAACGCACGCATCGCCTTTTGGGTCGCTGCTGGGATTCCGGTAGCCATGTCGGCGGCCATTGCATTCATGTATCTGGGCGGCTTGTCGCTGAACATGGTCTCGCTGTTCGGCCTGATCATCACCTTGGGGATCGTGGTGGATGACGCCATTGTCGTGGGAGAACATGCCGATTTCCGCGCCCGCCGACTGGGCGAAGTGCCGGTGGTGGCTGCTGAACGCGCGGCCCGACGTATGGCGATGCCGGTACTGGCTGCTACCGTAACGACGGTGATTGCGTTTTTTGGTTTGACACTGGTCGGCGGACGCTTCGGAGAGCTGATCCGTGATATTCCCTTCACAGTGATCGCGGTTCTGATTGCGTCGCTGATCGAGTGTTTTCTGATCCTGCCCAATCACATGGCGCACGCGATTGCCCATTCAACAAAGGAGCACTGGTACGATCTGCCAAATCGCGTCGTCAATCGAGGTTTTCGTTGGGTGCGAGACCATCTTTTCCGCCCGCTGATCGGCTGGGTGATTTGGGCGCGCTACGTTGTTGTGGCGCTAATGATCGCCATATTGGCAAGCCAGGTTGCCCTGTTCATCCGAGGGGATGTGAATTGGCGATTTTTCAATGCGCCTGAACGCAGTTCAGTCAGTGGTGGCTTTATCATGCGCGAGGGGTCGACCCGGTCCGATACGCTTGAAATGATGCATATGTTACAGCAGGCGACCAATGAACTGGGCCAGATCTATGAAGAACGCTATGGTCAGAATCCGATCGAGTTTGTTCTGGCAGAAGTCGGCGGCACTGCCGGCCGCGGGCTCGCGGCGGCAGATGGCAAAGATGGAAGTGTTTTGGGTGGCATATCAATCGAATTGATTGATGCCGACTTGCGACCCTATTCCAGTTTCGAGTTTGTAGGCGAGTTGCAGGACTTCGTGCCGCGTCACCCGAACGTCGAAGTGCTTACGTTCCGGGGGTGGCGATCCGGTCCCGGTGGAGATGCCATCGACGTGCAGTTCTTTGGCTCGGACGTAAACGTTCTGAAGGGGGCATCAGAGGATCTGAGGGCCGCGCTGTCGAAATTTCCCGAAGTTTCGGCGCTTGAGGATAATCTGGCCTATGACAAGGAAGAGTTCATTCTGGACCTAACCGAACAGGGGCAGGCGCTGGGCTTTCGGATAGAAACACTGGGGCGTGCCTTGCGCAACCGCCTGAACGGGATCGAGGCTGCAACCTTCCCTGATGGACCACGCAGTACCGCGATTCGTGTGGAACTGCCCGAAGGTGAACTGACGGCTGATTTCCTGGAGCGCACGCTCATGCGCTCACCGGAAGGTGTCTATGTGCCTTTGGCGGACATTGTCTCTGTTGAGCGTAAGTCCGGTTTCTCGACGGTTCGGCGGGAAAACGGCGTGCGAGTTGTTTCAGTCAACGGCGATATCTCCGAGGACGATCCGGCGCGCGCGGCTGAAATCGAACGGGCGATGCAGGATGAGATCCTGCCCAACATAGCGGCGGAACGACAGGTGGAATGGCGCATGTCGGGCCTGAGCGAACAGGAAAGTGAATTCCTTGCCGAAGCCCGCACCGGTTTGATCCTGTGCCTGACAGGTATCTACCTTGTTCTGGCCTGGGTGTTCGCCAGCTGGACACGGCCAGTGGTTGTCATGGCAATCATACCCTTTGGCCTCGTTGGTGCAATCTGGGGCCACTACATCTGGGATGTGCCGCTCAGCATGTTCACGGTGGTCGGGTTGCTGGGCATGACGGGGATCATCATCAACGACTCGATTGTTCTGGTGACGACGATAGATGCGTATCAAAAAGACCGTGGTCTGGTTCCGTCCATTGTCGAAGGTACCGCAGACAGGTTGCGTCCCGTGATGCTGACCACTTTGACCACGGTTCTTGGACTTGCGCCGTTGCTTTACGAGGGTTCGCAACAGGCGCAATTCCTGAAGCCGACCGTGATCACGCTGGTTTACGGGCTTGGGTTCGGGATGTTGCTGGTTCTGATCCTGGTGCCTGCCCTGTTGGCGATCCTCAATGACGTGGCGCGTCCTATGACAGCCATGCGCCGTGCCGCGCGGGCACCGGACCGGGTTGTTCGCGGGGCGCTGGCGGCAACCGGGGCCGCATTGGCTGTTTGGTTCGGCCTGACGATGATTTGGCCCGCGGTTACAGGCGCGCCGCTCGGCGTACTGCAAGGCCTCTATGCAGGTGGAGATGGCATTGCGGTGCTGCGAATGGGGTTGGGTGCATTCCTGGCCGGGGCAATTCTGATCGTGGTCCTGAGCGTGGTCCTGTCAGGTTTGCTTTATGGGCGGCTGACAAGATCGGCCGATGCCTGATCCGCGCGGATCGCGTGTTCCAAAAGGTCGATGACCCGCGCGCTCATCGGCAGGTCGCCCCGGCGTATCTGTTCGATGGCAAACCAACGGGCATCCAGCGCGTCGTCACCAGCTTGTGGTGTGCCGGAGCGATAGCGGCAGGCAACACCGACCAACAGGTAATGGGACAAAACCTGCCCCGCCTTGTCGTGAAGCAGCAGATCCAGATTTCTCAGGTAATGAGACGGTTCCGCAATCACCGAGGTTTCTTCCCGCAACTCGCGCTGCGCCGCCTGCAGAACGGTTTCACCCCACTCTACGTGGCCGCCGGGGAACCCCCACAGGCCCTTGTCCGGCTGTTTGCTGCGCTGAACCAGAAGTACCTTGTCCTGATGCAGAACAACCGCCAATGCACCGATCTTGGGGGATTGGCTCATGCATTCAGCCCGCGCTACAGCCCAGAATATCCACCGCGTGGTCGGACCCCAGAACAGTGATCCGGATCTCGGACCGGTCCAGCGCAAAAGGTGCACCTGATGCGTGTATGATTTCCGCTTCGGCCACCAATGTATCCCCCTGCCTCTGAGATACGGGTTGCGAGGTCCAAAGCGAAGGATTGCCAGGTTCGATCACGGCGACTTCTCGGCCACCCGCGGACGGCATCGTCATCCGCGCCTCGATCCGCATCCCATCTTTCGTGGGCGTCAGATTGCAGGTGGTCTTGGTGACACGAGCTTCGCGTGCAGAATAGGGCCTTTGCGCCATCGCTGCGGCAATCGCCGGGTTGCGATCAGCTTCGGCGTCCAGCGTGTGGTCGAAATCCAGGCGTTCCGGGATGCAAACGTCTTTGCAGACCCCCAGATCCATCTTACCTTTCAGACGGACCGGTTTTGCCGGGTTGCGCGGAGTGACCTTGATGGGCAGGACCAGCTGATTTTCATAGCCAATCGATTGCAGGCCATTCTGGTCAAAGACTTCGGGCGAGGGCCAGATGATTTCCACCTGGCCGACATTGCTGGATCGCTTCCAGTCGAACTCGGGCGGGATGCCGGAATCTCCTGGCGCGCGCCAGTAGGTCTTCCAGCCATCCTTGAGCGTCAGTTTCAGCGCGGTCATGTAGGTGCCGTTGGTCGTCCGTCCACCATCCAGAACATCCAGCCGAACCACGTTGTCCAAGTCCTGCGCGGCAACTGGAACGGACAGGCTCAGACACGCGAGCGCGGCTACGGCGGTGGGTTTGATCGGCATCTTCATACCCCATAAATGCGCGTCGATGGCGCGGATTCCAAGTCACGATCCGGTCACTGCGCTGAAATCTGTCGAAATACGGGTTGGTCTCTTGCAAACTGGGGTGCGGCAGGGCCATTGTTGACGTGAACTGACAAAGAGATGACGGCCCATGGACCTGACCGGAAAACTGTTGATTGCGATGCCCGGAATGGGCGATCCGCGATTCGACCATTCGGTGGTGTATATGTGCAGCCATGGCGACGATGGCGCCATGGGATTGATCGTGAACAAGCCTTCGGATCTGCGAATCAAGACGTTGCTGGGGCAACTGAACATCGCCTGCCGTATCCCGGTGATCGGAGAGCGCCTTGTGCATTTCGGTGGCCCGGTCGAGATGTCGCGCGGATTTGTCCTGCACAGCGCCGATTATGAGGCCAATCTGCATTCGATGCATATTTCCGCGGATTTCAGCATGACGGCGACACTGGATGTGCTTGAAGATCTGGCCTCTGGCAGCGGACCACTGAATTCGATGCTGACGCTGGGCTATTCCGGCTGGGGCCCGGGTCAGCTTGAGGACGAAATCGCGATGAACGGCTGGCTGACCACCGAAGCGACGACGAAACTTGTCTTCGACGTGCCTGATGACGAAAAATGGGAAGCTGCCTTGGCGACGCTCGGGGTGGACCCTCTGACGTTGTCCGCCAGCGCAGGCCGGGCCTGATCAGCTGTCGCGTGGCGCAGCGGCGCGGCGCAGCCTGTCGTTGATTGCGGCCCCCAATCCGGTGTTCGGGATCGGAGATACGGCAATTGGTCGGCCGGTCTCGTTCAACCTGTGAAGGGCTGCAAAGAGGTTCGCGGCCGCCTGGGTTAGACGTCCATCGACAGACAGGTTCAGGTCGCAATCCACCGCTCCAAAGCCCAGCAGAACCTCATCCCCGTGACGCGCAGTGGCGTTCAGGCGGACCGGGGCGTCGGGCGCATAATGCGACTGCAACTGCCCCGGAGCGGTCAGAAGATCGCCGGATTGGTGCAGGTGCAGGTGCAGGTTCAGCACGCTTTCGATCCGGTCCAACGCAACGCCGCCCGGACGCAGCAATGTGGGCTCTCCGGCCAGACCGACAATGGTGGATTCCAGCCCCACCGCACAGGGACCGTCGTCCAGAACAGCCGCGATCCTTCCGCCAAGACCGGACCACACATGAGCCGCCGTCGTGGGGCTGATCTGACCCGAGGGATTAGCCGAAGGGGCCGCGACCGGTCCGTCAAAGTCGGCCAGCAGCGCACGCGCCGTCGGATGCGCAGGTACCCGCACGGCCAGAGTGTCCAGCCCGGCGGTCACCAGCGAGGAAACCCCGTGCCCTTCGCGCAACGGCAAAACCAGGGTCAGAGGACCAGGCCAGAAGGCCTGTGCGAGTTGCTCGGCCAGATCCGACCATTGCACAAAGCGCTGGGCCGCTTCGACCGAGGCGACATGGGCGATCAGCGGGTTGAAGCTGGGCCGTCCCTTGGCCTCGTAAATCGATGCGACGGCCTGTCCGTTGCGGGCGTCGCCGCCAAGGCCATAGACCGTTTCGGTCGGAAAAGCGACCAGAAGACCCTGGCGCAAAAAATCGGCAGCCTGCGCGATGCCGCCGGGATCTGCCGTCAATTCCTGTGTGCCGGATGAGATCATATCTGATGACGCCGCGTTTTGGTTGCCTGGAACTTGAGGTAAGGTACGTAATCGGTTCAGGCCCACACGCTTACCGGCGCTTGCATTTGATTCCAAGCCCGCCGATGTATTCTGATCCGTTAGACCCCGAGAGAAATCATGCCATATCGCGCCCCAATCTCAGATTATCAATTTCTGCTGCACCATGTCGTCGGGTTCGACCAGGTCGCCGCCACCGAGACTTTTGCAGATGCCAGCGCCGATGTCGTCACGGCCATCCTGACCGAAGCCGCCAAGATGAGCGAAGAGGTTCTGGCCCCGTTGCAGCGTGCCGGTGATCTGGAACCGGCGCGGCTTGAGAATGGCGTGCTCCGCAGCTCTCCGGGTTATGCCGATGGCTGGAAGGCGATTGCCGAAGGCGGGTGGATCGGGATCAGCGCTGATCCCCAATTTGGCGGAATGGGCCTGCCGATGGCTGTCACCACTGCCGTGAACGAGATGATGAGCGCCGCTTGCCTGTCGCTGCAACTTGCTCCGCTGATGGCGCAGGGCCAGATCGAGGCGTTGGAACACCACGCCAGCGACGAATTGAAGTCACTGTATCTGCCCAAAATGATTTCGGGTGAATGGTCTGCTACCATGAACCTGACCGAAGCTCAGGCCGGATCGGATGTGGGTGCGCTGACCTCGAAGGCTGAGCCAAATGGTGATGGCACATACTCGGTGACCGGGCAGAAGATCTTCATCTCCTGGGGCGACAACGACTTTGCTGAAAATGTCTGCCATCTGGTTCTGGCCCGTCTGCCGGACGGTGTGCCCGGCACCAAGGGCATTTCCTTGTTTTTGGTGCCGAAATACATCCCCGATGCGGATGGCAATCCCGGCGTGGCCAACGACCTGAAGGTTGTTTCCGTCGAACACAAGTTGGGCCTGCATGGCTCACCCACCTGCGTGATGCAATATGACGGCGCCAAAGGATGGCTTGTGGGTAAGGAACATGGTGGTATGGCGGCCATGTTCACCATGATGAACAACGCCCGCCTGGGCGTGGGTGGCCAAGGTGTGGGCGTTGCAGAAGGCGCCTATCAGCACGCTTTGGCCTATGCGCTGGAACGCAAGCAGGGCAGGACGCCTTCTGGTACGATCATCGATCATGCGGATGTGCGTCGCATGATCATGGATATGCGCGCCGATATCTTTGCAGCTCGGGCGATTCTTCTGGCCAACGCGACCGCGATTGACATGGCGAAAGCCACCGGCGACGCCGATTGGGCCGCGCGGGCCGCGTTGTTGACGCCAATCGGCAAGAACTTTGGGGCCCGGACCGGGATACGCGTGGCCGAAACCGGCGTACAGGTGCATGGCGGCATGGGCTTTGTCGAAGAAACAGGTGCGGCGCAATATTCCCGCGATGTTCGCGTGACCGCGATTTACGAGGGAACCGACGGCATTCAGGCCATGGACCTTGTTGCGCGCAAAATGATGGACGGGGGCGAGGCGGCGTCGAACCTTCTGGACGAGATCGAAGAACAGGCCGAGCACGCGCGTACGACGATGCCCGATCTGGCCGGTGCAGTGTGGGAGGCAACAGAAACCCTGCGCGAGGCAACCGAATGGTTGGTGGCGCAAGACGACATGAACGACCGATTTGCAGGCGCAACGGCCTATCTTCAGGCGTTTGCCCGGGTTCTTGGCGGGCATTATCACCTGTCCGCGGCTCTGGCTGATCCGGAAGGACCACGGGCCAAATTGGCGCGCTACTACATCAACGCCTTGTTGCCCGAGCATTCCGGGCTTCTGGCGCGGGTGCAAAGCGGCGCGGATGACCTCTTTTCGCTCAGCCCCGATGAGTTGGCGGCGTGATGGACGGGGATCGCGTATCGGGGATCAGATATCCGTGGGCGGAACCGCCCGCGCCGGGTGAAGCCGTCGAGGTTGCCGAGGGTGTACTGTGGATGCGCCTGCCTCTTCCGATGGCGCTGGATCACGTCAATATCTACGCGCTGGACGATGGTGAAGGTTGGACGGTGATTGACACCGGGCTGTCGTCGAACAAGACGCGGCGTATCTGGGAAACCCTGATGGGCGGGCCTTTGAAAGGCAAACCGATCACCCGTGTGGTGGTGACGCATCATCATCCTGACCATGTCGGCAATGCCGGGTGGTTTCAGTCGGAACACGGGGCCGAGCTGGTCACAAGCCGCACCTCATGGCTGTTCGCGCGGATGCTGACACTGGATGTGCAAGAGACATGGCCGCAGGAAACGCTTGATTTCTATCGCAGCGCCGGCATGGCACCCGAGGTTCTGAATGCGCGGATGAAGGATCGTCCGTTCAACTTTGCCGACACGGTTTACCCCATGCCGCTGGGCTTTGCCCGGATCAAGCAGGGCGACGTGATCCGAATGGGAGGGCGCGACTGGGATGTGCATATGGGCAATGGCCACGCGCCGGAACACGCCACTTTCTGGAGCCGTGACGACAATCTGGTGTTGAGCGGCGATCAGATTCTCAGCTCGATCAGTCCCAATCTGGGCGTCTATGCCACGGAACCGATGGCCGATCCGGTTTCAGCGTGGCTGGAAGCTTGCGAGCGGTTGCAGACGCTTGCTCGGCCCGATCATCTGGTTCTGGGCGGGCACAAGCTGCCGTTTTCGGGCCTGCCGCTGAGGATGAAACAGCTGATCGACAACCATCACGGCGCGTTGGACCGCCTGTTGAAGCATCTGGATCAACCCAGAGCGGCCGCAGATTGTTTTCTGCCACTGTTCAAACGCACGATCCGCGAAGGCGAATATGGGCTTGCGCTGGTTGAGGCGGTTGCGCATGTGAATCATCTCTACCACATTGGTGCGGTAACCCGGACGCAACGCGCTGACGGGGCATGGCTGTATCAGCGCAAAGGGTAGAAGAATGCAGGACCAGATCGAAACCTCGGCCGAGGCCGCCGAAGCCGCCGCTTTGCCGCGGTGTCACGAGGTGCACGCGGATCCCAATGCCGAATCCGGAGCCAAGGACCTGCCCGAGGGGTTGAAGAAGCCTGTTGCCAACAAAAGCCCGGCGCAATGGGCTTACGAGCGTCTGATCATGTATATCCAGAACTTTGAAAAGACTCTGGACGGCGATCACGAAGTCGCCATGGGCTTTACCGGCGGCGATGCCGGCGTCATGCGGATCGAAGGGATGGGGTATTTCGACCCCGACATGATCACTTTTTACGGATCTGACGGAACCGGGGCCCGCACGCAATTGGTGCAGCATGTCAGCCAGTTGAACGTGATGCTGCGCGCCCTGCCCAAATCGGTCGAGGACAAACCCGCCAACCGCATCGGTTTCCGTCTGGCGGCGGATCTGGAAGACAGCTGACTTGCAATTCACGCTTGCGCGCCTTTGAATGACTGCATCAGTCCGGAGGCGCCCACGTGACAAGATTTTTTCAAGCAGTAACACATGCCTATGCAGGTGCCTGGGAACGGCGCCGGGTCTTCGTGCCAATTTATATCGCTGTGCGCTTGCTGCTGGTGGCGCTGATCGCGCCGGGTGTGGCTGTGGCTGTCAATCTGGCGGTCTCTCTGTCAAATCAGACCGCTCTGACCGATCAGGACATTGCGATGTTCCTGCTGTCTCCGGCAGGGTTCATCGCGGGTGTTGCGGTGCTCAGTCTGTTCTTGCTGGCCGAGGTGCTTGTGTTCGCGGTCATGGCCGGGTCCTTGCGTATGGGAGAAAATGACCCCTGGCGCGCAGGCAGCGCGGCACTGGCACTGAACCTGTCCCGCTTTCCGGCGCTGTTCGGATTTGCCGTTCGGTTCATCCTGCGCGTTCTGCTGCTCGCCTTGCCGTTTGTGGCCATCGCGGGGTTGATCGCATGGTGGACGCTGACGGAATATGACATCAATTATTACCTGACATTCCACCCTCCGGCCTTTCAGGTGGCAGTGGTTCTGATCGGACTTGTCGTTCTTGCGTTGGCATGGGTGTTGATCCGCCGACTGTCGGGATGGGCGCTGGCGTTGCATCTGGTCCTGTTCGAGGGGGCCTCACCACGCGGAGCATTCGCGAAAAGCGAACAAAAGATGGAAGGCAAGCGCGGGCGTTTGAAGATCGAGCTTGCCCTTTGGCTGGGACTGCGGCTTGTGATTGCGGCTCTGATTGCGGCGGTGGCCGGTCTGTTGTTTGTGGTTGTGCCCTTGCAGGAAGGCGGCAACCTCAGACTGGCATTGATCTTCAGCCTGGTCATTGCGGGGCTTTGGTCCCTGGCAGGGTTGGTTCTGGCGGCCACGGCGCTGGGCGCATTGGCGGTCTTGCTGGACGGTTTCTTTGAAGCTGAGACCAAGGACGTTCCCCATCCCGAACCCCGAAGGATCCGCGTGCCGGTTCTTGTCACTGTCGCGGCGGCCTTGGCCGCGTTGGGCGTTGGCTTCTGGCTTGGGCAAAGCTTGCTGGAACGCGTGCAGGCGCCGGATCAAGCCGAGGTCATCGGCCATAGGGGCGCTGCGGCTTTGCGACCTGAAAACACAATGGCCTCGGTCCTGAAAGCGATCGAGGATGGTGCGGACTGGGTTGAGATAGACGTTCAGGAAACGGCGGATGATGTGGTTGTCGTGGCCCATGACAGCGATTTCATGAAGTTGGCCGGCGTCAACCTGAAGGTCTGGGATGCGACGATGCAGGATGTTGCTGATATCGACATTGGAAGCTGGTTCGGACCGGAATACGCCGCAGAGCGGACCCCGACCCTGCGAGAAGTACTGGAAGCGGCCAAGGGTAAGTCGAAGGTTCTTATCGAGCTGAAATATTATGGTCACGACGTCGATCTGGAAAATCGGGTGATCGGCCTTGTCGAAGAGCTTGGGATGCAGAACGACGTTGCCACCATGTCGCTGAAATACCCGGCCGTGCAAAAGATGGAAAAGTTGCGGCCCGATTGGCGCTCTGGTGTGCTGGCGGCCACGGCCATTGGGGATCTGTCGGGGTTGGAAGGTGAATTTGTCGCCGTCAATGCAGCCATGGTTACACCCGGGCTGATCCGCAAAGTGCAGGACGCTGGTAAGGATATCTATGTCTGGACGGTGAATGATCCGTTGCAGATGTCCAGGATGGCCTCGATGGGTGTGGATGGTTTGATTACCGACCGCCCGGCCATGGCCAATGAGGTTTTACGCGTCCGCGCTGAAATGGGGCCGGGCGAGCGGCTGTTGCTGTGGCTGGCAACCACCTTTGGATTGCAGGTCGATACAGAGGCGATGCGCGATGAAAGTCCTTAACATGGCGCTGTTTCTGTCTCTGCTGGCACTGTCGGCATGGGCACAGGATCTGATGCGCGGATTTGAAATGCCGGGCCACCGCGCCCTGATCGAGCAAAGCAAGGACGCCGAACTGACGTCGTTTGAAACCGATGGCTGTTCAGGCGGGTTGTCAGCCAGTTGGCGCTGGGTGGCAAAGCAATTCCCACAGGTTGGCGCGCTATATCAAGAACACCCGCCGTGGGAGTACTGCTGCGTCATCCACGACCGGGCATATCACAATGCTGGCGGTGCAGAGACAGCTAACGAAAGCTATGAGGCACGTCTGGCAGCGGATGACGCCTTGCACGCCTGTGTGGTGCAGCACGGAGACAACCATGCCGAGGACTATGCCGACCAGTACGACATGTCGCCTGAACAGATTCGCAGCGTGCACGCGATCACTGCGGATGCAATGTACGGGGCGGTGCGATTCGGTGGCGGGCCGTGCAGCGGCCTGCCCTGGCGGTGGGGGTTCGGGTATCCCGGTTGTTCGGTCCTCAAGTAACAGCGTCCTGCGCGCGAATGACGTGGTGACAGGCGTTCTGTTTTCCATTATCCAACAGATCAAACACGCGAATTGGGAATCTGAGACTCATGGCTGAACACAAGCACGGCGAAATGGACATCACGGTCCAAACCAAGACATTCAACGGTTTCATCAAGGCCACCACGTGGTGTGTGGTCGCCATTGCCTTCCTGTGCCTGTTCCTGGCGGTTTTCGCCTCCTAATCGTTTCGGGGGCTGACTTGTTCAGGATATTGATTGCCTGCTTGCTGGCAGCGACAGTGGCGGGCTGCGCCAATTCGAACCGTCCACAGGCGGATCGGAACGAGATCGTGTCCCGGTCCTACCGTGATCCGGGGCCAGCGACCCTGACGCTGTACACAATGATCAATACACGCACCGGATCGGGCGCGCATACGTCGCTGATGATCTCGGGCAGCGAGCGGGTGATCTTTGACCCTGCCGGTTCGTTCCGGGCGGATGTGGTTCCGGTGAAGGATGATGTGCTTTACGGCATTACCCCTGCGGTCGAACGAGCTTATCGCAGCTCGCACGCGCGCGAGACGCATTATGCCCGCATACAGACCATTCAGGTGAGCCCGCAACAGGCTGAAATCGCCTTGCAACTGGCAAAGCAATCCGGTCCGGTCGCTGGCGCATTCTGTACCAACTCGACTTCTCAACTGTTGAAGCAGGTGCCGGGGTTCGAGCAGATTGATGTGACGTTCTATCCGGTTAACCTGTCGGAACAGTTTGCGCAGATTCCGGGCGTCGTGACCGAAGAATATCGGGAAAATGACGATGCGGATCTGCAAAAGGGTTTGGCGGCAAACAATGCGCGTCTCAACCAGCTCGACGCTGTCTCAACTCAGTAGATAAAGCAGACCATAGAGCGTGGCGGCCCCGGAAAAGATGGCCGCTATCACGTTTTTGCTGATCACTCCGACCGCCAGGGCAACGGCTGCCGCCGACATACGTGGCAGATCAGGCTGCCCTTCGGTGGCAGAGGGCCAAACGACCAGCGGTGCGATCAATGCGGGAAGGATGGCCACCGCTGTATATCGCAGGTGACGCAGCAGCCAAGGCGGCATCGGGCGATCACCCACAAAACCGATAAAGACAAAGCGCAGCGCATAGCTGCCGATGGCAAGCCCGATGATAATGGTCCAGATGGTGACGGAATCGGGCTGTGTCATTGTCGCGCCTTTCTGCGTTCGAGGATCAATTCCGCCTGTGCTCCGGCAACCATTCCAGCGCATCCGGCGATCAACAGACCCAGATTGAACGGGATTACGACGGTCAACAACGATACCGCGATGGCCACAAGGGCCGCGACCACATGTGCAAAGGTCCGCATCATCGGCCCTATCATGGCCAGAAAGGTGATAGGCAGGGCAAAATCCAGCGCCCAGCTTTCCGGTATTTGCGCACCCAGCACTGCGCCTAGATAAGTGCTCAGAATCCAAAGCGGTGTGATCGGCGTGACAGAGCCCACGAAATAGGCCATGCGTTGTGGCACTGACAGGTCGGGCTCTTTCTCGAACCGCACGATCGAGCAGGCATAAGATTGATCCACGGTCAGATATGCCGCAAAGGCACGCTGCCACATGGGCGCGGAACCCAGGTAAGGTGTCAGTGATGCGGAATACATCGCCATACGCAGATTCACGGCCAGCGCCGAGATTATGATAATCACGGTCGGGGTGTTGTCCTGCAACAATTGCAACGCCGCGAATTGCGCGGCACCTGCAAAAACGGTCGATGTAAAGGCCATCGTCTGGACAAGGGTCAGCCCGGCTTCGGTCGCAAAAACACCAAACAGAAGGCCAAAGGGCACGGCGACGAAGATAAACGGCGTCCCGTCCCGAAAACCTTTCCAGAAGTATGACTTGGATGTGGCAGAGGCCATGGCTAAATCCTATGGTAATTCATGCAGCAGTAACTGTCTTGGGAAGGGGTTGCAATTGGCCACGGAATTCGATCTGTCGGACTATCTTATCGCCCCTGATCCGGGTGCGATGCGCCTGACCCGAGCGGTTGAGGGTGTGGACCAGAACGGTGAAATCAGCCAGATATCTGTGGTCGAGGAACGCCCGCTGACGATCTTCCTCAACTCGCAGGAAATCGTGACGGCGATGACGATTGGCGATTATCCCGAATATCTTGCGCTGGGCTTTCTGCGCAATCAGGGGATGCTGCTGTCGGATGACGAAATCACGCGCGTGGAATATGACGACGATCTTGAAACCGTGATCGTCCGAACCGCGCGCGAAACATCGTATGAGGACAAGCTGAAGAAAAAGACCCGCACCAGCGGGTGTGCCGTGGGTACTGTGTTTGGCGACATGATGGAGGGGCTAGAAGACGTGCAGCTACCGCAGGTTCAGGTGCGCACCTCGTGGCTGTATGATCTGGCCTCGAAGATCAACCGCACTCCGTCGCTGTACCTCGAAGCCGGAGCGATTCACGGCACGGTCCTGTGCCGTGAAAACCGCCCGCTGGTCTATATGGAGGACGTGGGCCGTCATAATGCCGTCGACAAGATTGCTGGCTGGATGTCGTCCGAGAATGAGGCGGCGGAGGACAAGATCCTCTATACCACCGGTCGCCTGACATCCGAGATGGTGATCAAAACGGCGATGATGGGAATCCCCGTTTTGGCCTCCCGCTCGGGCTTCACCGCCTGGGGCGTCGAGATCGCGCGCGAGGTCGGGCTGACGCTGATCGGGCGGATGCGCGGCCAGCGCTTTGTCTGCCTGTCGGGTGAGGATCGCCTGCTGCGCGACGTGGACCCGTCAACCGTTGCTGTCGAAGACAGGAAACACCGCCGGAAAAGTGCAGGATGATTTTGGAAACCCTTAGACTTTTTTTCCTGTTTGTCGTTGCAGTCAGTATCTTGCCGCTGAGCATTCTTGCTGCGCGAAACTACGCACGCAGCAAACGGGCAATCGTAGAGGGCATGGCACGGTTGGACGAAGAAACTCTGGATCGATTGGGATGGGAAGCAAGAGACTATATCGGCACATTTGACCTGTTTGCCCCATTCCGGATGGGGTGGGCGGCTTGGGGATTGGCGGTGCAAAAACAAAGCGCTGTATTGCAACGTATCCTCCTTCAAGGTTTACCGGACTCAGTTGTATTACCCGACGAGATCCGACGATCACTCCGCAGGTATCGGTGCTATTTCTGGTCGTTTTTCGCGCCAGTGGCGGTTTTGGTGCTCTTTTTCGCTTTCATTCGCTTGAGCCATGTCTTGGCCGGTTTTTCCGGACTTCCTTTGAGCCTGTGTTTCATCTTGCTGGGTGCGGGCAACGGGGTTTGGATTTTCACACCGCTGGAGAAATTTCGAAAATGGCCGGACATCGAGGATCCATCATGACCAAACCGCTTGGCGTCATTCTCGCAGGCGGGCAGGCCACCCGTATGGGCGGCGGCGACAAGGGCCTGTTGCAGATCGGGGGGCAGAGCCTGCTGTCTCATGTGATCAATCGGCTTGCGCCACAGGTCGATGGGCTGGCGCTGAACGCGAATGGCGACCCTGAGCGCTTCGCTGATCTGGGCCTGCCCGTCCTGCCTGACACGATCGAAGGGTTCGCCGGGCCTCTGGCCGGTGTGCTGGCCGGGCTCGACTGGGCGGCAGAGCAGGGGGCGGACAGCATCGTGACAGCTGCCGCGGATACGCCATTTTTCCCGCGCGATCTGGTTACGCGACTGACGCAGGCTGCGGAAGGGCAGGTACACCCGTTGGTCTTGGCCACCACGCCGCGTTCGGGCGACGAGGCGCTGAAATCCGGTGGCGGCAAGCGAGTCAACCGACACCCGACATTCGGGCTTTGGCCCGTGGCGCTGCGCGATGATCTGCGGGCGGCGCTGATGGACGGGTTGCGCAAGGTGGTGTTGTGGACTGACAAACATGACGGGCGCGAGGCTATGTTCAGCGCCGACCCGTTTGATCCGTTCTTCAACGTCAACACGCCCGAAGATCTGGATCGTGCCCGAACATTGCTGGAGCAGGCATGAGGGTCTTCGGCGTCACGGGCTGGAAGAATGCCGGCAAAACCGGGCTGATGGAACGGCTGGTGGCCGAGATCACAGGCCGGGGCTTTACGGTCTCTACGGTCAAGCACGCGCATCACAGTGTCGATGTGGATCAGCCGGGCACCGACAGTCACCGGCACCGCGTTGCGGGGGCTAGCGAGGTGCTGCTTGCCTCGGGGCAACGCATTGCTTTGATGCAGGAATTGCGGGGCGCGCCTGAACCGCCGCTAGCCGAGCTGTTGGCGCGGCTCTCGCCGGTCGATCTGGTGCTAATCGAGGGCTTCAAGCGCAAGGACCACCCCAAGATCGAAGCGTATCGCGTTGAGGCTGGCCATGCGCTGATGGCACCTGAAAATGCCACCATCCGCGCGGTGGCCAGCGACACTCCGCTGGACTTGGACCGCCCGGTCTATGATCTGGATGATAGTGCCGGGATTGCTGACTTCATCCTGAAAGAGGTCGGTTTGTGAGCCTGTTCCAGACCTTTGCAATGGTGGATTGGTCTGGCGGAAACGACACCGGGCCGACCCCGCGCAAGGATGCGATCTGGGCTTGCATTGTACGAAACGGAAAAGCGCTTGACCCCGAATACCTGCGTAACAGGCTGATAGCCGAGCAGAGGTTGGATGCTCTGATCCGCGCCGAACTTAAGGCCGGTCGCCGTCTGCTTCTTGGGTTCGATTTTCCTTTTGGATATCCTTGCGGCTTCGCACGGGCGATGACCGGAACGGACGATCCGCTGGTGTTGTGGGATTGGTTCGACCAACATGTCGAGGATTCCCCGAAGGCCAACAACCGCTTTGATCTGGCGGGTCGGATCAACCTTCAGTTTGGCGGCCGTGGTCCGTTCTGGATGAATGGATTGCGCCGAGATATTCACGGCCTGCCGCGTACCAAAACAGGCTATTCCAACCCGTTCCCGAACCGTCGCGCCGTTGAGACTCTGGCAAAAGGAAGCTTCACCTGCTGGCAGATGGCAGGGGCAGGCGCAGTTGGCGGCCAAATCATGATGGGGCTGCCGATTCTGAACCGGCTTCGCCATCGGTTTGCCGGGCAAATTTCGGTCTGGCCGTTCGAGCTGCTGGATAAACCTGTCGCCTTCGTGGAAATCTGGCCGTCTTTAACCCTTGGCGCTGCACCGGATGGGCGGATCAAGGATGCCTGGCAGGTTGAACAGGTCGCCTTGACTCTGTCGCGTTTGACAGAGCAGGAGTTGGATGCGCAATTGAACGTCTCAGCGGCAGAGGAAGGTTGGATATTGGGTGTGCCTCAGGACAAGCCGAACATAACCCCGCCCCCGTTGCGGAACGATTGTTTCGCGTTGCCCGCCGGGGTCAACTGGACACCGGTGGATGAGGCGCTGGCCTGTTTGCGTGACAGGCTGCACCCGATTACCGCATCTGAGACGATGGCGCTGACCAAGGCATGCGGGCGCGTTCTGGCTGGGGATGTAGTCGCCCGACGTTCGAACCCGCCGCAACCGAATACGGCCGTGGATGGGTACGGGTTTGCCGGTCCCGTCGCTGATGGCCCGCAGATCATGCCATTGATTGACGGGCGCGCGGCGGCAGGGATCCCGTTCGACGGTGACGTGCCTGAAGGTCGGGCCTTGCGCGTGCTGACGGGGGCGGCGCTGCCTGCCGGTGTCGATACGGTCATTCTGGAAGAGGATGTCACGGTCAAGGACGGCCACATAGCCTTCCTCGGTCCGCTGAAAAAAGGCGCCAACACACGGCGCGCGGGAGAAGATGTGGCCGCAGGCGATGTCGCCCTTGCTGCCGGGCGCAGGCTGACCCCTGCCGATCTTGCGCTGCTGTCTGCCGTGGGGATTGCCGAAGTCAACGTGCGCAAACCGCTTCGCGTGGCCGTGGTCTCTACGGGTGATGAATTGGTCGAAGCCGGAGAGAGCGCTGGTCCGGGTCAGATTTTCGACGCCAATCGCCCGATGCTGCTGTCATTGATCGAACGTATGGGGTTCGTACCCGTGGATATGGGGCGTGTTTCGGATGATCGGGACGCCTTGCGGAATCGATTGGATCAGGCCGCGGAACAGGCGGATGTGATTTTGACCAGTGGTGGCGCGTCAGCGGGTGACGAAGACCATGTTTCGGCGCTGTTGCGTCAGGCCGGAGCGATGCAGCACTGGCGCATTGCGTTGAAACCCGGGCGGCCGCTGGCTTTGGGTTTGTGGTCTGGCGTGCCGGTGTTTGGCCTGCCCGGAAATCCGGTTGCCGCCATGGTCTGTACATTGATTTTCGCGCGTCCGGCTTTGGGGCTGATGTCCGGCGAAGGCTGGGCTGAACCGCTAGGTTTCGAAGTGCCTGCCGCCTTTGAAAAGCGCAAGAAGCCCGGTCGCCGGGAATATCTGCGAGCAAGAATGCGGGATGGGCGGGCCGAGGTTTTCCACTCGGAAGGATCAGGCCGGATCAGTGGCCTCAGCTGGGCTGAAGGGTTGGTCGAAATCGAGGACGGTGCGCGCCATGTCAAACCGGGCGATATGGTCCGGTTCCTTCCGTATGGAAGTTTCGGGTTGTGACGGTCACGATTTCAAGAGGGTTCGCCAATCAGGAACGCGCGCAAACGGCGGCACTGTTCTGGCAGGCATTTGCGGCAAAACTGGGCAAAGTCATGGGGCCGGACGAAAAAGGATTGGCTTTCTTTGAAATCGCATTGAACCCGGATTTCGCGCTGGTTGCACGGGATAAAACGGGCCGGATACTGGGTCTGGCAGGTTTCAAGACACGTGACGGCTCTTTTGCGGGGGGCAATATGTCTGGTCTGGCGCAGGTCTATGGTTGGTTCGGGGCGACCTGGCGCGCGTCGGTTCTGAGCGTGCTGGAGCGCGAATTGAAACCGGGCGTGTTCCAGATGGATGGTATTTTTGTCGCTGCCGAGGCGCGCGGCAAAGGAGTGGGCACGGCATTGCTGAATGCCATCAAGTCCGAGGCCCGCAACCGCAACATGTCAGAGGTTCAGCTTGATGTCATCGACACGAACCCCCGCGCCCGCAGCCTTTACGAGCGCGAGGGATTCCAGCCCATGGGTCAAGAAAAAACCGGACCGCTGAAGTATCTGTTCAATTTCAGCAGCGCGACCAAAATGTCGTGGATTGTCGGGCCGGATTAATCAAACGTGCCCGCCACGCGACCCAGCAACATGAACGCGCGGGCCGTTCGGGTTTCACCCAGTTCACTCAGTTCCGCATCGCTTGCCGTGGGTTCGAACTCGGCCATCATCTTGTCAAACCGACGCAGGAAATGGTGCGCGGCGTCGCGGAAAATCGGATCCTGTTTCATCCGGGCTGCCGTCAGCGCAAGTGAGGATCTGTCGCGCACGCCCCCCAGCGCCGCCACGGCGCGCCCGCGTGTGCCCTGGGCGAACTGGCGCCAGATTTCTGGCCGGGCCTTGTCGGGCCGCAGGTCATCCATGTAGATGCCTTCCTGGCTGAGCAGCGTCAGAACATCCTGCGAAGCTTGCACAAGCTGTGCCGTCTTGCGGTCCTTCAATGCAACACGCAGCGCATTGAACCCCTCGGTGTCATCCTGCGTTTCGGGGAAGTTCAGGGCGCGGATGAATACCTCGGTACTCAGCGGCGGTGTGATCTCTTCCGCAGGTGTGCCCAGTTCCAACGAGGTCTGGTCGCCCTGAGCGGAAGACTGCGCGGCCATGGCAGAGCGCGCCGTGCGTTTGGTCGAGAACGTTGCCAGGGCGTCTTCGGTTTTCCGTGTGGCCGCAGCGATTTCATCCAGCTTTTTGGTCACCGCAGGTTCATAGGTGCTGGAGGCGCGCTGCTGCTGCGCCACATAGGCCTGCCGGATCGCGTCGATTGCCGTTTGCAACCGCGCACTTTCCTCTCGCATCACCCGGCTGGCGCGCATCGCGGTGGCCGCAACCCAGATCATCGCCACGGGCATGAACACGGCCAGAAAGGCGACGACAAAGCCGCCGTTCTGCCCCTGACCGGGCAGCACGAGAAAGACGACCGACACCACCAGCCAGATCAGGCTGAGCACCAGTGCCGCAATCTCGATTTCGGTGACAGCCGGAGTTTTCGGGCGATCATAGATGCCCAGCGACGTCGGCTTTTCGGTTTCCGGGTCAGGTTTTGGCCCCGACATTACATGCGCTCCGGTCAGGCGTACTCGATACTCAGGATTTCGTAAGAGCGCACGCCGCCGGGTGTGCGCACTTCGACACTGTCCCCTTCATCTTTGCCGATCAGGGCGCGGGCGATGGGGGATTTGATGTTCAGCAGGCCGTTTTCGATATTGGCCTCGTATTCACCGACGATCTGCCAGGTCTTTTCTTCATCGGTATCTTCGTCGACCAATGTGACTTTTGCGCCAAATTTGACCGCACCCGACAATTTTGCCGGGTCGATGACATCAGCCAGCGACAGAATACCTTCCAGTTCCTTGATGCGACCTTCGATGAAGCCCTGTTTTTCACGGGCAGAATGATATTCGGCGTTTTCCTTCAGGTCGCCCAGCTCGCGCGCCGAGGCGATGGCTTCGATGATCGCCGGGCGTTCAACGGATTTGAGGTTCTTCAGCTCAGCCTCGAGCGCGGCATTGCCCGCAGGCGTCATCGGGATCTTTTCCATACTCTCTACGTCCACGCATAAATTGAGTCGCCCCGCCGCACAGGAGCGTCGGGGCGAATGTTAGATTGGCAGTTACCTGACCCAAATGCCACGTGAATTGCAAGAGGTGACAGCGTCAGCAGCGATCAATTCGCGACTTCGCGCCGTTTTGATTTGGGGTGGGGCCTGTGCCGATGATCGGGATGCCGCGACCTGCGCCAACGCTGTGATGGGGTGCAAAGCCAAATCATCTCAATCATATTGCACCACTTCGAATTCGATCCCGTTGTCATCACGGAAATAGAACCGGCGCCCTGGTTCGTAATCGGCATGGTTGTGGGGCTCGAATCCTGCCTTGCGAACCTTGTCTTCGGTGGCATCGATGTCTTCGACCAGAACACCCACGTGGTTCAGTCCGCCGATTACATCATAGCTGCTTTCATCCGACAGCTTCGGGTCGTCAGGTTTGTACAGTGCCAGATATGTATGGGCCGAACCGACATGCACGGTGTATCCGCCGGCAATTGCGGGGCCTTCCCAACGGGTTTTCCAGCCAAAGACCTTTTGCATCCAATCGGCCGAGGCCTTCGGGTCACGGACAGTGAAATTGGTGTGTTCAAGCGTCGCCATCATTGGATCTCCTGTGTTTTTTGGCTTGTCCCGACTCAGCGTAATTTCTAAACCTAACTTTAGGTCAAGGTATTTCTCGTGAGGGTTTGATGGCGGTATCAGAGGGGCTGGCGATTGGCGCATTGGCCCGGCGCACAGGTCTGGCCGTTTCGGCCATCCGGTACTACGAAGCGCAGGGTTTGATTTCGCCCTGGCGCAACGCGGGCGGGCAGCGACGTTACCAACGGGCCGATATTCGGCGGCTGAGTTTTGTGATGATTGCGCAGCAGTTCGGCCTGACCCTGCCTGAAATCCGGCAGGTGTTGTCGGGCCTGCCCGGAAACCGCACGCCGACGCCTCAGGACTGGAAGGCGATCAGCGTACAGCTGAGGGCCCATCTGGATCAGCGAATCGATACCCTGACGCGGTTGCGCGACAATCTGGATGGCTGCATCGGATGCGGGTGCCTGAGCCTGCCGAAATGTGCGCTTTACAACCCCGATGACCGGGCAAAATCGCATGGTAGCGGTCCCAGATACCTGATGGGGGACACACCGGAAGGTTGATGTGTCGAATAGCGCCCTTGTTACGCCGTGTTTCGATTGACCAATGTCTTTCCGACCATGTAATCAGCCGTGAAACAAAATTGCGCAGATCATGCGGTGACAGCGCCAATTCGGAAAGTTAGCTAGGGAGCCCGCGATGGCCGAGATTGAACGCGAAGCGATGGAATACGATGTGGTGATCGTGGGTGCAGGTCCTGCAGGCCTGTCGGCGGCCATCCGTCTGAAACAGCTGGATGCCGACCTGAACGTTGTCGTTCTGGAAAAAGGGTCTGAGGTTGGCGCGCATATCCTGTCGGGCGCGGTTCTAGATCCCTGTGGTCTGGACGCGCTGATCCCGGACTGGAAGGAAAAAGGCGCGCCGCTGAATGTGCCCGTGAAGGACGACAAGTTCTACATGCTGGGAGAAGCAGGCCAGGTCCGTATCCCGAACTTCCCGATGCCGCCGCTGATGCACAACCACGGCAACTACATCGTCTCGATGGGCAATGTGTGCCGCTGGATGGCGGAACAGGCCGAAGAACTGGGTGTCGAGATTTTTCCGGGCATGGCGTGCTCGGAAATGGTCTATGGCGACAATGGCGAAGTCAAAGGCGTGGTAGCAGGCGTTTTTGGCCTTGAGGCAGACGGTTCCTATGGCCCCAACACCGAACCAGGGATGGAGTTGCACGGCAAATATGTCTTCTTGTCAGAAGGAGTGCGCGGGTCGCTGTCCAAGGAAGTGATCGCCAAATACGACCTGTCTGCCGGCAAAGAGCCGCAGAAATATGGTGTCGGCATGAAAGAGATCTGGGAGATCGACCCTGCCAAGCACAAGGAAGGCAGCGTGACGCACACGATGGGCTGGCCTTTGGGCAGCAACGCAGGCGGCGGATCCTTCATCTATCACCTTGAGAACAATCAGGTTTACGTCGGTTTCGTGGTTCACCTGAACTATAAGAACCCGCATCTGTACCCCTATATGGAGTTCCAGCGTTTCAAGCACCATCCGATGGTGGCTGATCTGCTGAAAGGCGGCAAGCGGGTCGCTTACGGCGCCCGTGCGATTACGGAAGGCGGCTATCAGTCGATGCCGAAACTGGTCGCGCCGGGCGTGGCGCTGTTGGGCTGTTCGGCGGGCATGGTCAACGTGCCGCGCATCAAAGGCAACCACAACGCGATGCTGTCGGGCAAAGCTGCGGCCGAGGCTGCTTTCGAAGCGATCAAGGCCGAGCGTTCGGGCGATGAGCTGACGGCTTACGAGACCGAAGTTCGCAATGGCGCGATTGGCTCCGACCTGAAGAAGGTTCGTAATGTCAAACCGATGTGGTCGAAATGGGGTCTGACCGCCAGCCTGATGTTGGGTGGTCTGGACATGTGGACCAACACGTTTGGCTTTTCGCTTTTCGGCACGTTGGGCCATGGCAAGAACGACGCTGAATCGACCGAGGATGCCAGCAAGCACCAGCCAATCGATTACCCAAAGCCGGATGGAACGCTGTCCTTCGATCGTCTGACGAATGTCTCGTTCGCAGCGACAAACCACGAGGAAAGCCAGCCCTGCCATCTGCGTCTGGCCGATCCCGAGATACCCGTGAAGGTCAACCTGCCCAAATACGATGAGCCGGCGCAGCGGTATTGCCCGGCGGGCGTGTATGAAGTGGTCGAGGATGAGGGCGGCCCGCGATTCGTCATCAACTTCCAGAACTGCGTTCACTGCAAAACCTGCGACATCAAGGATCCCAGCCAGAACATCACCTGGACCACACCGCAGGGCGGCGACGGTCCAAACTATCCGAACATGTAAGCAAAAAACGGGCAATGGCGGCGCTGTGAAGGCTCTGCCATTGCCTCTTGCCTGCCGAAGCCCTAGCTTACCCCTCAGTCAACGATAGCAAGGCAGGATTTCGGTGTTTTCCCTGGTTCGTCGCGCGGCTTTGTCCGTGCTGTTCATGTCGTCGGTCGCGCTTCCGGCCTTTTCGGAAACGGGTGCCGGGTCTTATCTGGCCGGGCGGCAGGCGATTTACGAAAACGACTATTCTGCCGCTGAAAGATATTACGCTCAGGCCCTCAGGTTTGATCCCCAAAATGCGCTGTTGCAGGAAAGCGTTGTCGTTGCACGCATCGCTTTGGGGGAAGTGGCGCGCGCGCTGCCGATCGCCCAGCAGATCGAGGAGGCAAACTTGCCCAGCCAGGCAGCGCGTATGGTGATTTCGGCCAATCTGATCGCCGATGGGAAATTTGACGACCTGCTGGCCCGGGACCCTGAAACGCAGGGAGTTGGCCCCCTTGTTGACGGCCTGATGATCGCCTGGGCCCATCTGGGGCAGGGTGAGATGACCAAGGCGATGGAACAGTTCGATTCTGTCGCTACACAGGATGGCCTCAGGGAATTCGCGCTTTACCACAAGGCGATGGCATTGGCGTCTATCGGTGATTTCGAAGGCGCAGAGGCGATACTTGCGGATAATGATGGAACGGTTGCCCGGTTCTCTCGTCGTGCTGCTTTGGCCCGCACCGAGATTCTGTCGCAGCTGGATCGCAACGCAGACGCCATTCAGTTTCTGGACGATGTGTTTGTAGCGGGCAGTGACCCGACCATCGAGGCGTATTTGAGGCAGTTGGCGGCGGGTGAAACACTGCCGTTCACCCATGTCCGATCCGCTCAGGACGGCATGGCCGAGATTTTTTTCACCGTCAGTGCCGCATTGAACAGCGAAGCTTCGGCCGATTACGTTCTGCTGTACGCACGCTTGGCCAGTTTTCTGCGCCCCGATCATGTGGATGCCATTTTGCTGAGCGCGGATCTGCTGGACAACTTGCAGCAATATGATCTGGCGGTTGAGGCATACCGCCTGGTCCCGGCGGACAGCAACGATCACCATGCGGCCGAATTGGGCCGCGCCGAAGTTCTGGACCGTTCGGGAAAAACCGATGCGGCCGTCGAGGTGTTGCAGAACCTGGCTGCGCAAGACCCTGATTTTCCGGGTGTGCATGTCGCTTTGGCAGACTTGCAGCGCCGACAGGAAAACTATGCAGCTGCCGTGGCCTCTTATGACACTGCGATCGCGCTGACGGATAGCGCGGCGGGTGGGAATTGGTTCCTGCATTATGCTCGCGGAATCAGTCATGAAAGGCTGAAGCAATGGGACCAGGCCGAAGCCGATTTCCGTCGGGCGCTGGAACTAAACCCGGATCAGCCTCAGGTTCTGAATTACCTGGGGTATTCGCTGGTTGAGCGCAAAGAAAAGCTGGATGAAGCACTGGATATGATCGAGCGCGCAGTAGCTGCGCGTCCGGACAGTGGCTATATCGTGGACAGTCTGGGCTGGGTACTTTTCCGTCTGGGGCGTTACGATGAGGCCGTCGAACACATGGAACGTGCGGTTGAGCTGATGCCGGTGGATCCGGTGGTCAACGATCACCTGGGTGACGTCTATTGGGCTGTCGGGCGCGCGCGCGAGGCCGAGTTTCAGTGGAGCCGCGCCTTGTCCTTTATCGACCCGGAAGACACGGACGGCGAAGCCGATCCGGATCGAATCCGGCGCAAGATCGAAGTCGGGCTGGATGCCGTTCTGGCCGAAGAAGGTTCGGAGCCATTGAAAGTCGCCAATGGAAATTAAGGCGTTTGCGCCCGCCAAGATCAACCTGACCCTTCATGTGACTGGCCGTCGAGACGATGGCTATCACCTGTTGGATTCGCTGGTTGTATTCGCCGATCTGGGTGATCGGCTGACATTCACCCCCGGTCCCGAATTGTCCATGGATGTGCGCGGCGAGTTTGCCGACGGAGTCCCCACGGACAGCCGAAATCTGGTCTGGAAGGCGGCAGAAGCTGTCGGCTGGACCGGTCATATTCAACTGACCAAGTCCCTGCCCCATGGGGCGGGCATTGGCGGAGGGTCGTCTGATGCTGCGGCCACGCTTGGGGCCCTGGCAGATCAGGGCCACGACCTCCCGCAGGGCCTGCCGTTGTCATTGGGGGCGGATGTCCCCGTCTGCCTGGAAGGTCGGGCGATCAGAATGCAGGGCATTGGCGATCGTTTGACGGCGGTGAACCTTCCGCACCTGCCCGCCCTTTTGGTCAACCCGAATGTACAGGTGCCCACCGGTCCCGTTTTCAACGCGCTGGCGTCCAGAGACAACCCGCCAATGCCTGAAAGCACACCTGAGTTTGAAAGTGCCGATGAGTGCGCCCAGTGGCTGCGCAATCAACGCAACGATCTGCAAGTGCCCGCCATGAACGTCGCACCTGAGATCGAACAGGTTTTGGACGAGTTGACGATGACCAATCGCGCGCTCGTGGTGCGCATGTCAGGGTCAGGATCAACCTGTTTTGCGCTCTATCCGACGATGAAAGACGCGCATTTCGCGGCCTATGAGATCGGCGCAGCCCATCCTGATTGGTGGTGCCGCGCCACGCAGCTCAATTGAGACGTGAAACCACGTAATCGGCCAATTCGCGCAACAGGCTGCGAATCTCATGATCCGGCAGTACCTCCAGCGACGCCTTGGCTTTGTTGGCCCAGCCCAAAGCGTCTTGCCGGGTTTCTTCCAGCGTGGCGTATTTGTTCATCAGACCCAGCGCCTGATCCAGATCCCCATCCTGTTGGCGGCCCTTTTCGATCGTGCGCTCCCAGAAGGCGCGTTCTTCCGGCGTGGATTGCGCCACGGCTTTGATGACGGGCAGGGTCAGTTTCCGTTCACGGAAGTCATCGCCAACATTCTTCCCGGTCGCTTTGCTGTCGCCCTGATAATCCAACAGGTCATCGGCAATCTGGAACGCGATGCCCAGTGAATCGCCATAGTCGAAAAGCGCTTTGACCTGCTCTTCCGAGGCACCTGCGATCACGCCGCCCACTTCGGTCGCGGCTGAAAACAATGCAGCCGTCTTGCCGCGTACGACCTGAAGATAAACGTTTTCATCCGTGCGCAGATCGGTTGCGGCCGTCATTTGCAGCACTTCGCCTTCGGCAATGGTTGCAGAGGCATTGGCCAGGATATCCAGAACACGCAGCGAGCCCGTTTCCACCATCAGCTGGAAACTGCGTGAAAACAGGTAATCGCCAACCAGAACGCTGGATTTGTTGTCCCAAAGCAGATTGGCGGTCGGGCGGCCCCGTCGCTGTGCGCTTTCATCCACGACGTCGTCATGCAGCAGGGTGGCGGTGTGAATGAACTCGACCGTCGCAGCAAGGCGCACGTGGTGGTCGCCGGAATAGCCAAACAGGCGTGCTGCGGCCAATGTCAGCATCGGGCGCAGGCGTTTTCCACCGGCTTCGACCAGATGCCGCGTCACTTCCGGGATGCGTGGCGCATGGTCCGACGCCATCCGCGTGCGGATCAGCCCGTTCACGGCTTCCATCTCGCCCGCCAGAATTTCAGCCAGACGCTCATGCGGTTTTGAGATCATGTCGACGGTCATCACACTCCTGATACAAGGCTCGACTTTCGCCTCGCCTTGCCCTTACATCCATCCCCATGAAAGAACTGTTGCGCAGTACCGATCCGACAATCCTGGCCTTTGCATCCGCTCTCCTTGAGGGCGAGGATATAGACTGCTTTCAGATGGACGTAAATATGAGCATCCTCGAAGGTGGTATCGGGATCTTCCCCCGTCGACTGATGGTTCGGTCCGAAGACCTGACCCGGGCCGAGCGTGTGATGCGCGACAACGAGATCCCGCTGGGCCGATGATGCGCTTCGACGACAATGAATTGACGTGCAACGATTTCCTTGGCGGCCGTGTGCGATTGCTGCAACCTGCGTCAGGTTACCGCGCCGGAGTAGACCCTGTTCTGCTTGCCGCATCCGTCCCTGCAAAGGCCGGGCAATCCGTGCTGGAACTGGGATGTGGCGCGGGGGCTGCCATTCTGTGCCTGTCCGCGCGGGTACCGGGGCTGCAAATGGTTGGGATCGAATTGCAACCGGCCTACGCGGAGCTGGCCCGCCGCAATTCTGAAATCAACGGCTGTGATCTGGACGTGATCGAGGCTGACCTGAACGCTTTGCCTGATGACCTCCGACAGCGTCGCTTTGATCACGTTATGGCGAACCCGCCCTATTACCGTTCTGGGGCGCATAGCCCCGCCAGCGACGCAGGGCGGAGCATTGCCCTGGGTGAAAATACGCCTCTGATCGACTGGATCACCGTGGCGGCCAAACGCCTTGCCCCTCGGGGGTTCCTGCACATGATCCAGAAAGCCGACCGTCTTCCCGATATGCTGACGGCTTGTGAAGGGAAACTGGGTTCAATCGAGGTGCTGCCGCTCAGCGCGCGGGTGGGCCGCGAGGCCGAACTGGTCATCCTGAGCGCCCGCAAAGGGGGACGCGCGGCATTTCGCCTCCATGCGCCTTTGATTCTGCACGCCGGTGAGCGCCACGAAAAAGACGGTGAAAGCTATACCGAGGCGGTCTCAGCCGTGCTTCGACACGCCGCTCCGTTGCCTCGGAACTTGTGCCATCGGCAATGACCAGCCGAATTTGTCGGATTTGTTACAGATTCTGTGCGTCTGCAGCGTGACAGGGTGGAAACGATGTGGTCAAATTCTTACGTGACATACAGACACATAAACAAGGAGGATCGCAATGAGCGTGAGCGCACATCTGACGGAACTGAAGAAAAAGCACGAATCTCTCGGTCTAGAAGTGGAACAAGCCCAACGCTCGCCAGGTATCGATGATCTCCATATTGCTCAGTTGAAAAAACAGAAGCTCAAGCTGAAAGAAGAGATCGAACGCCTGTCCGCTTAAGTTTTCAGGCTGGCGCGGGCCGCTATCAAGGCCCCGCCGGTGATCAGAAAGGCCGCGATCGCAAGCCCCCAGGACGGGGTCGCGATCCCGGCCACCACCAAAGCAAGGGTCGACAGCAACGGGGCCGCATAGGATGAGGTTCCGAGGATTTGGATGTCGCCTTGCTTGACGCCAATGTCCCAGACGTAGAACGCCAGCCCGACGGGCCCAAGGCCGAGCGCCAGCACCGACGCCCAGCCCAGTGCCGTATCGGGCAGTACAGTGTCTTCCACCGCCAGATGAAGCAGACCCGAAGCCGATGCAGCCGCAAGGCAGAAAATTGCAACGGAACTGGTCGGCGTGCCCTCCAGTTTGCGTGATAGAACGGAATAGCCCGACCATGTCAGTGCGCACAGCAAAGCCAATGCGTATCCGGGCAGGTATTGGGCCTGAAAGCCCGCGCCGCCACCCCCTGCAATGATGACAGCGGCCCCTGCGAATCCAAGGCAGGCCCCGATCAGGTGGCCGATACGCAGATGTTCACCCGGAAGCAGGCCTGACAGAAGCACAATGAGCAGAGGCCAGAGATATGCGATCAGCCCGGCCTCGGCAGCCGGCGCCATGCGCAGGGCCGAAAAATACAGCGCGTGATAGCCAAACAGGCCCAATGCGCCAAACAGGTAGGTCGTCCAGGGGACTTGCTTTAGATCGCTCAGACCACCTGTCGCCGTCGCCCAGACAAGCCCAAGCGCTCCACCAATCGAAAAGCAGATCGTGTTCAGCAGCAGGGGCGGCGTGGGCGCCGACCCGACAGTGAACAACGCCAGCAAGGCCCATAGCAAGACAGCCACGAAGCCGATGGCCGTTGCGCGCATTTTGGTCATGGGCGGGAAACCTCTTCAATCGGTATGATTTTGAACTCATCCGATATATGCGCGGTTTTTTCAATCTCGGTCAGGAACCAATCGCGAAACGCCGCGATCTGAGGTTTCTTTTCAGCCCCCGGCAGGCACAGAAACCGGAACCGGCCTTGTGTTTCCAGGGCCACCTTGAACGGCGCAACCAAGCGGCCTTCGGTCAGGTCCTTGAGAATCATGGCGCGTCGCCCCAGTGCCACGCCGACACCGGCAACAGCGGCATCAATCGCGTGATCTGCATTGGAAAAATGCGCGCCATGGGTCGGAGTGAAATCCATTCCGACAGCACGGAACCAAGCGGGCCAATCACAAGGCGGGGTCAGAAAGCTGATCGAATCGTCATGGATCAGCGGGGCCCCTTCAAGGCTTTCCGGCGTGGTGAATTGTTCCGCAAGTTCGGGCGTCATTACAGGGGTCAGCCATTCCTTTCTGACGGGAACGGAATACAGCCCGTCATCGGCCGAATTCCCGAAGCGGATGGCGACGTCCACGTCGTCCCGTTCCAGATCCATGTTGCGCAGCGTGGCCGAGAATTTCAGATCGATCTCGGGATGCGCCCGAGCAAATTCGTAAAGCCGCGGCGCCAGCCACTTGGCGGTCAAAGCTGGGCCCGCGGTGACGGTCAGGCTTGTGTCATCTTCCTGTCTGCGCACCGCACGCCATGCGGCTTGCAAGGTGGCAAACCCTTCTGCCGTACCAGGCGCAAGGGCACGGCCCGCCTCGGTCAGTTCTACGGCGCGGTTCAGACGACGAAACAGCGGCCGGCCAAGGTGTTCTTCAAGCGACTTGATCTGAAAGGACAGGGCAGCTGGCGTCACATGCAGCTCTTCCGCCGCCTTCGAAAAAGACATGTGCCGGGCTGCGGCGTCAAAAGCACGCAACGCGGTCAGCGGAGGCAGATAGTCACTCATAGTGAAGAAAAACTTAACTGAAGTCTCAAGAAAGCTCGTTTGTCGTGTTTGTTTTTAGCCTCCATATTCACATCAGGTCAAACAAAACTGATTTGAAAAAAGGAGACTGCCATGATCGAGATGACGACGAATCCCGCCGCCCAGATGGCGATCCTGCGTGCCCACCAAGAGCGCAGCAGGGTGGTCTGGCAGTTTTGGGGATGGATATTCGGTTCCCGCTGATCGCAGCGCGCGCGTTCTTACGGGATCGGAAAGGGCCGGCCCAAAAGGACCGGCCCGTTTTTTGTTCACAACTCTGGATCAGACGAAGAACTGCGCACCGTTGGCCGAGATCGTCGAACCGTTGATGAACTGCGAATCGTCCGATGCCAGGAAGACCACGCAGCGCGCGATTTCCTCCGGCTCACCCAAGCGGCCGGCTGGGATCTGACCAATGATGGACTCGCGCACCTTCTCAGGCACTGCCATTACCATTTCGGTTGCGATATAGCCGGGGCAGATCGCGTTGGCAGTGATCCCCGCCCGCGCGCCTTCCTGCGCCAGGGATTTCACGATGCCCAGGTCACCCGCCTTGGTCGCAGCATAGTTCACCTGAGCGAACTGGCCTTTCTGACCGTTGATCGAACTGATGACGATGACACGGCCGAACTTGCGCTCGCGCATGCCGGGCCAGATGGGGTGCACGGTGTTGAACACGCCAGTCAGGTTGGTGTCGATCACGTCTTTCCACTGATCCGGCGTCATTTTGTGGAACGGTGCATCGCGGGTGATGCCAGCATTGGCGACGACCACATCGATGGGGCCAACCTCAGCTTCGACCTTTTCGATGCCCGCTTTGGATTCGTCATAATCCGCGACGTTCCACTTGTAGGTCTTGATCCCGGTTTCTTCGGTGAATTTTGCGGCTGCTTCGTCGTTCCCTGCATAGGTGGCCGCAACGTTATATCCTTCGGCTTTTAGCGCCTTGGAAATTGCTGCGCCAATGCCGCGGGAACCGCCGGTTACGAGTGCTGTTCGTGCCATTTATGACTCCTTCAATTTTAGTCGTCTTAGTAATGCTGTTACTCTGAGAGATGGCTGTGCGCAATATTGTTTCGTTTTGAATCTCGGTTTCCGGGCCGCAATATCGTCGCATCCAAGGGTTAGAACCTCAATGTAACAAAAAAGGCGCCCACTGGGCGCCTAATTCTATTTGATTGTCAAAGCGCTTAGTCGCGCTCCACACAAAGGGCAACGCCCATGCCACCGCCGATGCACAAGGTCGCCAGACCCTTTTTTGCATCGCGTCGCTTCATTTCGAACAACAGGGTGTTCAAAACACGGCACCCCGAAGCACCGATCGGATGGCCGATGGCAATGGCGCCGCCGTTTACGTTCACGATCGACGGATCCCAGCCCATATCCTTGTTAACCGCGCAAGCCTGCGCGGCAAAGGCTTCGTTGGCTTCGACCAGGTCCAGATCGTCTACCGACCAGCCCGCTTTTTCCAGTGCCTTGCGCGATGCGTAGATCGGGCCGACGCCCATGATCGAAGGGTCCAGACCGGCGGTCGCATAGGACGCGATGCGCGCCAGAGGTTCGATTCCCCGCTTTTCAGCGTTTTCGGCTGACATCAGCAGCGTCGCGGCCGCGCCGTCGTTCAATCCCGAGGCATTGGCAGCTGTGACCGAACCGTCCTTGATGAAGGCCGGACGCAGTTTGGCCATCGCCTCCATGGTTGCGCCATGACGGATGTATTCGTCCTTGTCCATCACGATGTCGCCCTTGCGGGTCTTGATAGTGAAGGGCACGATTTCGTCTGCGAACTTGCCGGCCTTTTGGGCTGCTTCGGCCTTGTTCTGCGAAGCAACGGCGAATTCATCCTGCATCTCGCGGCTAATCTGCCATTTCTCTGCAACATTCTCGGCAGTCTGACCCATGTGATAGCCGTTGAAAGCATCCCACAAGCCATCGCGGATCATCGTGTCGATATACTTCATGTCGCCCATCTTGTGACCGGCGCGCAGTGCGGCGGCGTGGGGTGACAGCGTCATGTTTTCCTGACCACCAGCAGCGACGATTTCCGCGTCTCCCAGTTGAATATGCTGGGCGCCCAAAGCAACGGCGCGCAGGCCCGAGCCACAAACCTGATTGATGCCCCATGCGGCGCTTTCCTGTGGCAGGCCGGCATTGATATGCGCCTGACGCGCGGGATTCTGGCCTTGGGCGGCAGTCAGAACCTGACCCATAATGGTTTCGCTGACTTCGCCTTTTTCTACTCCGGCGCGCTCGACAACTGCTTCCAGAACGGCAGCGCCCAGATCATGGGCAGGTGTGTTCGCAAACGAACCACTGAAGCTGCCAACACCTGTTCGTGCGGCGGATGCGATTACTACGTTGGTCATATGATCAGTCCTTTACCGTCATGGGCCAGCGGAATTTCTGACGGCGCAGGTCGAAAGGTGTCCTTTCGAAACAAGAGCGCCCCGTGATCCCCCGCTCAAGTACCCTTGCAATAGCGTAACGCTGCACATGCAGCAACGGGCAGCTTGTCTCAGTGTCGGAAATGGTAGGAAAATGTCGATGAACAGACAATCAACTTCCTGTTTTTGATCTGCTTTCCTGCTTCCAGGGTTCCACGACACTGGGTGCGCCATACAAGAATCCTTGCAGGCAATCCACGCCACTTGCCACCAAAAAAGCGGCATCCTCCTGCGTTTCAACCGATTCGGCCGTAACCAGAATTTCAAATTCACGGGCCACCGCGATCAGAGCCCGCACCAAAGTCTGGTTGTCGGGATCGTTGCTGATGCCCCGAACGAACTGTCCATCGATTTTGGCTGCGTCGAACAGAAACTCGCGAAAATGGCGAAAGCTGAAATTGCTGGCGCCAAAGTCATCCAACGCAAAAGCGATGCCGCGATCCTGCAAGCGGTCCATGAAGTCGACAACCAGCTCAGGCACCTGCATGGCCGAGCTTTCGGAGATTTCGAGGATCAAGCGTTCGCCCAATCCGGCATCTCGTTTCAGGAATCTGTCCAGTATTCTGGACCAGTTGGAATAACCGATCGAGCGCGCAGACATGTTGATCGACAGGCGTATTTCCGGGTTCCTCGCCAATGTGCGCAACCCAAGCTCCAGCGCGACGCAGTCCAGATCGCGGCCGATAGGAGTGTTTTCGACCTGAGGCATGAATTCGCGCGCCGGGATGACGCGGCCGGTTTCGTCCAGAACCCGAATGAACCCTTCGTAATACGCGACTCGGTACGGGGCGTGCGCCTGTATCACCGGCTGAAAAGCCAGTTTGCATTGCTTATGCTTCAAGGCATCGGTTGCCATCTGCACAACCGAACGATCCCGCGTCGAAACGGCCGCATTCAACGGGCTGTCCGACCCCTCAGGCAGATTTGCCAGTTTTTTGTTTCCCATAAGCGCGGATTCCCATGTGTCCGGGACAGGTGTCCGGTCACAGTCTCGGGGCAAAGAGATGAATCTGCGGTTAAGGGTTCGGAAAAATTTCCGTCTCGCGGGCTCAGCGGGTGGATTGCCACGCGCGCGTCAAAGAAGCTGCCGCTCCAAGTATCGCGCCCATCGCACCTAGGGCCATCATTGCAAAACCCAACGCGATCAGGGCTGCAATGGCGCCCCCAAGGGCTGCGAGCATGGCCATCAACAGGCCGAACAGGCCGAAAAATGTTGAAATGGTTGCCAAACGATTCATACCGACCCTCGCTCACTCATACATGGCGCCTGTCGTCTGATATGGCGTTCAACGGCCGAGATTCAAGGCACAAGCAGGTTCCAGCCGGCCGTTTCAGGCCTGTTCTGCTTGTCCGCTGGGCAGTTTTTTGTCCAGATGCTCAAATCCTGGCGTTCCGCGGTCTTCCGGGTGGCGCGCCAGATGCTTGGCCTTGATCTGTTCCGAACTGTCCCGGCTGCCGTCATGGCTGTACCCAGGTGGGGCAAAGCAGTAGGCCAGCCGCTGTTTCAGGGTCAGACCCGGCTGGGTCGCGTCGCGCCAGATGGCCACCCATTCGTGAAAGGCCACCCGCAGGGGATTGAAAGTGCCGATATTGTGCACCAGGCCATAGTCCACCCGGTCGTCCTCCTGCTCGGGGACGAAGGTGCCGAACAGCTTGTCCCAGATGATGAACACCCCGGCATAGTTGCAATCCAGATAGCGCGCGTTGCGGCCGTGATGGGCGCGGTGGTGACTGGGCGTGTTCATTATGGCCTCGAACCAGCGGGGCATCTTGCCGATGGCCTCGGTGTGAATCCAGAACTGATAGATAAGATTGAGGCCACCGACGAACAAAACCATCGCAGGATGGAACCCAAGCAGGATCAGCGGGGCGCGTACGACCATCATGAAAGTGAACGTATAGGTCCAGGTCTGCCGCAGCGCGGTCGTCAGGTTGTAGTGCTGCGAGCTGTGATGGTTTACGTGGCTGGCCCAGACCCAGCGGATGCGATGGCCAAAGCGGTGGACCCAGTAGTAACGCAGATCGTCCAGGACAAAGCACAGGATGATAACCGGAATTGACGTACCCAGGTTCATCGGTGTGATCTGCCACAGCCACATGAAAAACGCATAGGCGATAAAGCCCAGCAAAAAGCCCGATGCGATGTTTCCGGCCCCCATGATCAAAGAGGTCACCGCATCGCGTGTTTCATAACGCCCGCCTTTGCCTTTGACTGCGATCCACAGAAACTCGGCCAGAATCGCTGCGATGAAAAAGGGAACGGCCCATTGTACCGCATCGGGAAAACTAATTTGGTCTGTCATGCGGGCTCCATCAGGTCACGCCATTGATGGCGTTCGAAATCGTCCAGTCGGATGAGTGTCTTGGGCACCGAGAATTCGTGAAACAGGATCTCAAAGCCTTCCGGATGATCCAGAAGATCATAGTCCAGCAGATGCCGGGCCACGGTGTCGGCCCCGAAGGACCAAAGCAACCCATTGCCCGAACTGGTGCGCACCACCGCGGCGTGGCCATCATGGGAAACCGTGACGTCGACCACATCATCGTCCGGAAAGTGACGTGCCCATTGTGATCGTGCAATGTCGGGCGTAAGCCTTACCTGCTGCGACCTGCCGGTGAGATGCAATAACAGGGTGACACCAGCTATGCCGCCGACGACCAGCGCCAGTAGAATTTCAAGTGGCATTCCATCCTCCTGAGCGCAGAGTGCAAAGGAGTTGAAACTCTGTCAAAGGTGGCGTTGCGTCAGCTGTTTTCCAGCCGTTCCAGTATCTCGTGTTGCACCACACGTTCGACGAAGGGCACCAGCCCCTCGGGGCCGGATGTACGATCCTTCAGATGGATGCAGATATCTGGGCGGCGGGCGGCAATAATGCCCACCATTTCACCTCGGATCGTGTCGTCAAGCCCCGCGCCCAAGATGGCGCAGGCAATCCGGGGCTCGCCATCCAGCTGTTTCCGAACCTCGTCCGTGTCATGTGCGCCCAGCCACTGAATCGGCAGATGATCCAGTTGCCGCGCCACGTCACCGATCACATTTGGCAACCGTCCGATCAGCAGTACGACGGGTTTCATCATTGCCTCCATTCCAAAAAATATGCCGGCCCTGCCGGGCAGGGCAGGAACAGTATATCACGAGATTGAAAGGAGCTGACGCCTTTAGTTGTTGATCGAATAAATGGTTGTTTTGCCTTTACCTTTTTCGCGGGTCATTCGGGCAGTGGCCCCGTCAATTTCCCAAAGCTGACAATCCGTGCCCAGTGCCTTGCCGTCCAATACTCCGTTTCGGCACCAGAATTTTTTGTTCCAGACCCAGGTTCCGCTGAACTTTTTCCCACTTTGGAGTTTGGCTGAAATCGTGCCATCAGCATTCGCGACAAAAACATTGCCTTGTTCGTCTGTCAGCTTTTTCCCAACAATATCAGAATTGAACTGCTTTGCGGTCTTGATCCGTTTGTAGTCCGCATGTGCGGCGCCAGCGATTGCCAATGTGCCTGCAACAGCAAGGAATAAAATCGTATGTTTCATTAAAAACCTCCCACTCTTAATGCGTGGGAGGGTACCATAACTCCGCGAATTTTTCTAAATGCGTTAACTTTCGGCGCCAACAAGCGTCGAGATAATCGCCTTCGCACTGTCCGAGTTCCATTCGGCGTCGCCGATCAGCCGGGCGATTTCCTGCCCTTCGGGGTTCAGGATAACCGTGATCGGCAAGGCGATGACGCCGAACTCACGGGCAGCGGCCGAGCTGGGGTCCTGGTGACGAGGCAGGTTGGCGATGCCGTTCTCTGCAAAGAACTTCTTGATGCCGGCAGGCGAGTTGCGGCCCGTGGCCAGTGTCAGAACCTGAAACTTGTCGCCGCCGAACTCTTCCTGAAGCTCAGCGATCTGAGGCATCTCTTTGCGGCAAGGCGCACACCAGGTGGCCCAGAAATTCAGCAGCACATATTGGCCCTCATAATCGGCAAGCGTGCCGACGCCGCCGTCATCTTCCAGCTGGAATTCGATTGATTTGGCGGGTTTCGGTTCCTTGTGCAGGATCAGACGTTTCAGGCTGTCTTCCCGCAGAGGGGCCAGCGTCTCGGCATCGGTCGCCAAGGCGGCATTTGCACCCAGCGCAAGGGCCATATAAAGGGGGATCAGACGAAATAGGCGCATATCAACTCCGGGTTTTCTTACATGACCGATCAATCCTCGAACCAGATGTGGGGCGGCCGCTTTGCCGCCGGTCCAGACGCGATCATGGAGGCAATCAACGCCTCGATCGGGTTCGATCAGCGGATGGCAGCCCAGGACATCGCAGGCTCGCGCGCCCATGCGGCCATGCTGGCAGCCACAGGCGTCATAAGTGATAGTGACGCCGAAGCCATTCGGGAAGGGCTGCTCACCGTTTTGTCAGAAATCCAGAACGGAGAGTTCCAGTTCTCGACCGCGCTGGAAGACATCCACATGAATGTCGAGGCCCGTCTGAAAGAGATCATCGGAGAGCCCGCAGGCCGTTTGCACACAGGCCGGTCACGCAATGACCAGGTCGCAACCGATTTCAAACTCTGGGTGCGCGATCAGCTGGACGCTGCTGAGAGCGGCTTGCTGGCCCTGATCCGCGCGCTTTTGGCGCAGGCCGAGGCCGGGGCCGATTGGGTCATGCCGGGCTTTACCCACCTGCAAACGGCGCAGCCGGTGACATGGGGCCATCACATGATGGCCTATGTCGAGATGTTTGGCCGTGATCTGTCCCGCGTTCGTGACGCCCGCGCCCGGATGAACGAATCGCCACTGGGTGCTGCGGCGCTGGCCGGAACGTCCTTTCCCATCGACCGCCACATGACGGCACAGGCGCTGGGCTTTGACCGGCCTGCAGCCAACTCGCTGGACGCCGTCAGCGATCGTGACTTCGCGCTGGAGTTCCTGTCGGTGGCCTCGATCTGCGCCGTGCATCTGTCGCGCTTTGCCGAGGAACTGGTGATCTGGTCCTCGGCGCAGTTCCGTTTCGTTACCCTGTCCGACCGGTTCTCGACCGGCTCGTCGATCATGCCGCAGAAGAAAAACCCCGATGCGGCAGAGCTGATCCGTGCCAAGGTGGGTCGGATATTTGGCGCCAACACGGCGCTGATGATGGTGATGAAGGGCCTGCCGCTGGCCTATTCAAAGGACATGCAGGAAGACAAGGAACAGGTCTTTGACGCCGCCGACAACTGGATGCTGGCGCTGGCGGCGATGGAAGGCATGGTCAAGGACATGACCGCCAATCGCGACAGCTTGGCCGCTGCGGCGGGTTCGGGTTTCTCGACTGCAACTGATCTGGCCGACTGGCTGGTGCGGGTGCTGGGCCTACCCTTCCGTGACGCGCATCATGTTACCGGATCGCTGGTGGCCATGGCCGAGAAGAAGGGCTGCGACCTGCCCGATCTGACGCTGGACGACATGCAATCGGTCCATGCCGAGATCACAAATGACGTCTACTCTGTCCTTGGTGTCGAAAATTCTGTAAACTCACGCCAGTCCTATGGTGGCACGGCCCCGGATCAGGTGCGTGCTCAGGTTGAACGATGGAAGGCAATGGTGTGATGACCGAGCTGCGCGCGATTCTGATTGCAGGGTCCGGCCTAATGCTGGCCGGATGCGGAGCCGACGGCGAGCCCGTTCAGCCTGCGCCCGCTCAGCCAACTGTCAGTGCAACCGTTGGCGTTGGCTCTGGTGGAGCGTATGTAGGCGGTGGCGTAGGTCTAAGCCGTGGGCCGCTGGGGATTTACCTGGGATTCTAAGCCACTTTCATATTGCGCATCGGTTTTGTATCCACCAACGTGAGGTGGCATGTCGGTGCGCATGCCATCCAAAGAAAAGATACTGAAATGAGAACACTAGGACTGATTCTGGTATTTGCGGCTTTGACGGCTTGCGAACCTACATCGGCAAGACGCCCGGAACCTGCGGCAGAGCCCAAGCAATCGGGCACCGGAGTTTCGATCTCGGGCTATGGCCGGGTTGGAGTTTCGACCCGAAATTAAACTTGGTCGATGGGTTCGGAATCCATTGATTCGAAGCCATCTTCTGGTCTAAGCGCGCAGACATGGATCATTTTCTCTACCGCGACGGCGCGCTTTTCGCCGAGGATGTCCCTGTCTCCGAAATCGCTGCCGCGGTCGGAACGCCGTTCTATGTCTACTCCACCGCGACCTTGCTGCGGCATTTCCAGCTGTTCGACGATGCGCTTGACGGCACGGACCACCTTGTCTGCTATGCGATGAAAGCGGCCAGCAATCAGGCGATCCTGAAAACTCTGGCACAGGCGGGCGCGGGGATGGACGTGGTCTCGGGCGGGGAATACCTGCGCGCCAAGGCAGCGGGCGTTCCGGGCGACAAGATCGTGTTCTCTGGCGTGGGCAAAACGGCGGATGAGATTCGTACCGCGCTGACCGGCGGCATCCGTCAGTTCAACGTCGAATCCGAGCCCGAGATGGAAGTGATCAATGCCGTTGCACTGGAATTAGGTGTGGTTGCTCCGATCACGGTCCGGGTGAATCCGGATGTGGATGCCAAGACCCATGCCAAGATCGCGACCGGCAAGTCCGAGAACAAATTTGGAATTCCGATATCCCGCGCCTCGGACGTCTATGCGCATGCGGCCAGCCTGCCGGGGCTGGAGGTGATCGGCATCGACGTCCATATCGGCTCGCAGCTTACGGAACTCGAGCCATTCGAGCTGGCCTATACGAAAGTGGCCGAACTGACCGAGCAGTTGCGGGCTGAAGGCCACAACATCCGCCGTCTTGACCTGGGCGGTGGATTGGGCATCCCCTATACCCGCTCGAATGACGCGCCGCCGCTGCCGGTGGAATATGGCGCGTTGATCAAGAAAACACTGGGCCATCTGGGCTGTGAGATCGAGATCGAGCCGGGCCGCCTGATCGCAGGCAATGCGGGGCTGATGGTCAGCAAAGTGATCTATGTGAAGTCGGGCGAAGGCCGTGATTTCCTGATTGTCGACGGCGCCATGAATGATCTGATCCGCCCGGCGATGTATGAGGCGCATCATGATATCGTCGCGGTGCAGGAACCGGCGGCAGGCGTGGAGCAGCAAGCCTATGACATCGTGGGCCCGGTTTGCGAATCCGGTGACACTTTTGCCAAACAACGCAGCATGCCGCCGCTGAAATCGGGTGACCTGATCGCCTTCCGCAGCGCGGGTGCCTATGGCGCGGTGATGGCTAGCGAGTACAATACCCGCCCGCTGATCCCCGAGGTTCTGGTCAATGGTGATCAATTTGCAGTCATTCGTGAACGACCAAGCTTTGACGAAATCATAAACCGCGATACCATACCTTCATGGCTTTGACGCGATGACCGCGCGGGCCTAACCCCGGAGGCCCGTCTTGTCCGACCGTTCAAACCTGCCCATTCCGCGCCTGTCCGTTTGGCTGACCCATGTCGGCATGGTGGCTGAACAGGTGTTGCGCGCGTTCTGGCCGGCATTCTCGATTGCACTTGTTCTGCTTGCGGCATTGATGCTGGGGCTTCAAGATGTTGTTTCCGTGGAAATCGTCTGGGCAGTTGGCGCGCTGTCCCTGGGGTTGTTGTTGACGGCCGCGGTGCTTGGCCTGAGGGGTCTCAAGTTGCCCTCGCGCGCCGACGTTTTGGTGCGGCTGGATGAGACCTTGCCGGGACGCCCAATTCAGGCCTTGATGGATGATCAGGCTATCGGTGCGGCCGATCGGGATTCCGTGGCGCTGTGGCAAGCCCACAAAGACCGGATGGCGCAACGGGTCGCAACGGCCGAGGCCGTGAAACCAGATCTTCGGCTGGCATCGCGAGATCCTTATGCACTGCGCTACGCGGCGTTGCTGGCTTTTGTCGTGGCGCTGGTTTTCGGCTCATTGTGGCGCGTGGGGTCTGTGGCGGACATGGCCCCGGGCACTGCCGCCGCCGGGCAAGGGCCGACTTGGGAAGGATGGGTCGAACCCCCGCGCTATACGGGCCTTCCAACGCTGTATCTTGCGGACCAAACGGATGCAGAGCTTGCCGTTCCCAAAGGCAGCCGCGTTACCTTGCGGCTGTATGGTGAGGTTGGGGCACATAGCCTGACGGAAAACAGCTCGGCCCTGGGGGCCGAGGCGGCGACCGACCCCGAGCAGGAGTTCGTGGCAGAACGTTCTGGCCAGTTGCGCATCGACGGGCCAGCGGGGCGGGAATGGGCCGTTGAGATTATTGACGACACGGCACCACAGATAGCCGTGGCTGGATCGGCTGAGGCCGAAGCGGGCGGGCAGATGAAGCTGCCATTCGTCGCAGGAGATGACTATGGTGTGGTTGCAGGCTCTGCCTTGATCGAACTGGATCTGGCTGCCGTTGAGCGCCGCTATGGTCTGGCAGCAGAGCCCGAGCCACGCGAAGCGATCGCAGTTGAACTGCCTATGCCGATCACCGGCGATCGCGCGGATTTTGCAGAAGATCTGATCGAGGACTTCTCGCAACACCCGTGGGCGCATTTGCCGGTCCGGATTACTTTGATGGCCACGGACGCGGCGGATCAGCAATCGTCTTCCGAACCTTATGTGACCGACCTTCCGGCCCGTCGGTTTTTTGATCCGCTGGCCGCAGCGGTGATTGAACAACGGCGCGATCTGCTGTGGTCGCGTTCCAATGCGCCTCGGATCGCGCAACTGCTGCGGGCTGTATCTCATCTGCCAGAGGATCTGTTTCGTTCGGAAACTGCCTATTTGCGTCTGAGGGTCGTGCTGCGGCGGCTAGAGACCTTTGATCAATACGGGCTGAAACCCGAACAGCAGGCAGAGATCGCCCAGGCCCTCTGGGATCTTGCCGTGTTGATCGAGGACGGCACGCTTGCGGATGCGCTGGAACGGATGCGGCGCGCGCAGGAACGTCTGACCGAAGCAATGAAGAACGGCGCCAGCGACGAGGAAATCGCGGAACTGATGCAGGAATTGCGCGAAGCGACGCAGGATTACCTCCAACAACTGCAACGGTTGGCCCAGCCAAACGGCGAAGATGGCGAGCGTCAGCAGGGCCAGAACGGCGAGTCCCTGCAAATGACGCAGGATGATCTGCAACGCATGATGGACCGCATTCAGGAGCTCATGGAACAGGGCCGAATGGCTGAAGCCCAGCAGGCGCTGGAAGAGTTCCAGCAGATGATGGAAAACATGCGTGTGACTCAGGGCCAGGGCGGTGGGCAGCAGTCCGAAGGTCAGCAGGCCATGGAAGGTCTTGCGGAAACTCTGCGCGAGCAACAAGGTCTGAGCGATCAGGCCTTCCGTGATTTGCAGGAACAGTTCAACCCGGGCGCTCAATCCGGTGAAAGCCAGGGCAATGAGGGACGCAATGGCGGGCAAGGCCGGGGGCAAAGCCACGAAGGTCAGGGCGGTCAGGGGGAAGGCTCGGATCAGGCTGGCGAAGGCCAGCAGGGTCAAGGCACACTTGCGGATCGGCAGCAGGCGCTGAGAGATGAGCTGAGCCGCCAGCAACAGGGGTTGCCCGGTGCCGGTACGCCCGAAGGCGACGCCGCGCGCGAGGCGCTGGATCGGGCCGGGCGCGCCATGGACGAGGCGGAACAGGCCCTGCGTGGGGATGATCTGGCCGAAGCCATCGACCGGCAATCCGAGGCGATGGAAGCCCTGCGCGAAGGGATGCGCTCGCTGGGTGAGGCGATGGCGCAGAACCAGCAGAATCAGCCGGGTCAGGGAACGCAGGATGGCGACATGCAAGCCAACAACCGCGATCCGCTGGGCCGAAACCCGGGTGCCGCCGGTTCGATTTCAACAGATGAGAATTTGCTGCAAGGCGAAGACGTGTATCGCCGGGCGCGGGAACTGCTGGATGAAATCCGGCGCAGAACCGGGGAATCGGACCGCCCCCAGATCGAGCTGGAATACCTGAAACGTTTGTTGGAGCGGTTCTAGACCTCAGTTCTGGGCACCGGATCCAGCCTGTGCCTCAAGCCAGATACGCGCCTGATCCACAAGCGACACGTATGAGCTCAGCAACGGGTCGGCCTGAGGGACCGCTTCGCTGATCTGTTGGGCATTTCCATAGATCAGATACAGAACCACGCCGATGATCAGCATCAACGCGAAGCCGCGTAGGAATCCGCCCGATTTGCGGGGTGGCTGCGGGACCTCTTCCGGCTCATCTGATCGCATGGTCGAATTGATGGCTTCGACATCCGGCAGTGCGTCTTTCTGCCCGGCATCGACAGCGGTTTCCGAAGCCGAAGGCCGCTTGGGGCGCACCTTGGGTTCTGGCGGCGTATCCAGCCCCAGATCGGGCTGGCTTTCGAGGCTGCTGCCTTCCTGCGCCCGCAATTCCGCTTCGCGGGCAGCTTCCTCTCTCAGAATGCTGGCGACGGACGGATCGACATTCCCGGTGGGCTCGGCGGGTTCATCAATTTCTGGCTTGTCTTCGGATACCGCTTCTTCAACAGGTTCCGGTTCAACGCCCTGCGGAGCGTCGACCACGTCGGGCGATGCGTCATCCTGTTCAGGGGTTTCCGCTTTTTCGTCCGGTGCCTCTGCGGCTTCGGCAGGGTGCTTCGCTTGGAACCAGGTCTGATCGCAGTTGGAACACTGTACGTCGCGGCCTTCCTCGGGGATGACCTCGTCAGGAACCTCGTACTGCGCGCTGCAATTCGGACATGTAAGACGCATGCTGCCTCCTCGGCCGGGCGAAGGGCCGATAATAGTTTTTTCAGGAATGATATTCGGTTAAGACCCAACAGCAAAGAGCGTTTTCGGTTTCGCGGGTCAAGTGTCACCAATTGGACTCGGTAGAGCCATTGAAACCATCACCATGCTCGGGCAAGAAGAGCGGCAAAATAACGGGGGCACGTGTGATCGAGCTGGAAAATGTCAGCTACACCTATGGTGGCGGTGAATTGCTGAGTGATGTCTCGGTACAATTGCAGCCGGGTTCGTTTCACTTTCTGACCGGGCCTTCCGGGGCGGGCAAGACCACGTTGCTCAAACTGTGCTATGGTGCCCTGCTGCCGAGCTCGGGGCGGTTGAGCGTGTTTGACCAGGATATTTCAACGCTTGATCGCGACCAGCTGGCCGTATTGCGTCGCCGCGTTGGTGTCGTGCATCAGGATTGTCAGTTCCTTGACCACATGACGCTTGCAGAAAACGTCGCTTTGCCGCTGATGGTGTCCGGGCGTTCGGAAACATCCGAGCAGGAAAACCTGACCGAGCTGCTCAGCTGGGTGGGTCTTGGTGCCAGGCTCGAAGCGCTCCCGCCTGAACTGTCCGGCGGCGAGCGGCAAAGGGCCGCTCTGGCGCGTGCCGTCATATTGTCGCCTGACGTGGTTTTGGCGGATGAGCCGACGGGCAATGTTGACTGGGAAATGTCGCAACGGCTGCTGCGTCTTCTGATCGAACTGAACCGGATGGGCAAAACCGTCCTGATCGCCACCCATGATCTGAGCCTTATCCGCGCGGCCAAAAGCCAGGTACAGGCCCGTGTCTTGCGTATTTCGCAGCGCAAGCTGCAACTGGCGGGGGCGGATCTATGATCAGTCCTGACCTCAGAAATCTGTTGCGCGGTGACAAACGGGCAGACCGGGTTGTTCCCCCGACGGGATACACGGCGCACCTGACTCTGTTTGTCGCGGGTGCGATGGCGTTTCTTGCAGTATTCGCACTGGCCCTGTCTCTGGCGTCGGGGCGCATTGCGGATCGCTGGGCCTCGGAACTGGCCGGAGCTGCAACCCTGCGCATCAACGCGCCAACGGAACAGCGTGCGGCCCAGACCGAGGCCGCGCTGACCGTTCTGAGCCAGACGCCTGGCGTGGCCTCGGCCCGTGCCTTGACGCAGGAAGAGCAGGCGGCGTTGCTTGCCCCTTGGTTTGGGCCGGATCTGCCGCTGGATACGCTGCCCGTGCCGCAGCTTATCGAGATCATTGAAACCGAACCGGGCATCGACGTGGCTGGGTTGCGTTTGCGACTGGGAGCCGAGGTGCCGGGCGCCGTACTGGATGATCACACGCGGTGGCGGGAGCCTTTGGTTGATGCGGCGATGTCCCTGCGTCGTCTGGGGTGGATTTCGATCCTGCTGATCGGCGGTGCGACGGCTGCCATGATTACCCTTGCCGCCAACGCGTCGCTTGCCGCAAATGCCCAGATCATCGAAGTGCTGCGCCTGGTCGGTGCACGCGATGGGTTCATAGCGGGCGCATTCGTAAGGCGGTTTACCTATCGCGCATTCTTTGGGGCATCAGTCGGTACATTGCTGGGCATGACCGGTGTTCTGATGCTGCCCGAAGCCTCGGAATCGGGTGGTTTTCTGGCTGGCGTCGGCTTTCAGGGCAAAGACTGGGCGTTGCCGGTTCTTATTCCGATCCTTGGTGCCATGGTCGCGTTTTTTGCCACCTGGGCTGCGGCCCGACGCAAATTGAAGGAGCTTTCCTGATGTTGATGGCTGTTCAATGGGTTCGGTCATTGATCTTCATGATCGTGATCTACGCCTGGATGCTGATCCTTGGCATTGTCTTTCTGCCCTATGCACTGTTTTCCAAGGCTGGCGCCCTGAGGGCGTGCAAGACCTACGCGCGCAGCACCATGTGGCTGGCTCGTTGGATGGTTGGCATTCGGTGTGAAGTGCGGGGTAGGGTCCCAACGAATGAGGTGGTCATAGCCGCAAAACACCAGTCGTTTCTTGATATCATCATCATTTTTGATGCCATTCCGCACGGCAAGTTCATCATGAAGCGCGAGCTTTTGTTTACGCCAGTGATTGGAATGTACGCGCGGCGACTTGGCTGTATTCCGGTCAATCGCGGCAAGCGCGGTGCTGCCGTGACCAAGATGGTCAAAGATGTGTCGAAAGAGTTTTCGGAACCCGGGCAGCTTGTGATTTACCCGCAAGGGACACGTGTGGCGCCCGGTGCGAAGAAACCTTACAAGGTTGGAACAGCCGTTCTTTACGAAGGGCTCGGCTTTCCCTGCGTTCCGGTCGCGACGAATGCTGGCGTTTTCTGGCCCCGAACGGGTGTCATGCGCAAACCGGGCCTTGCGATCGTCGATTTCCTCGACCCAATCGAGCCGGGTGTTGGCCGGGACGAATTCCTTGCCCGGCTGGAAGATGTGATAGAAACACGTTCCAACGAGTTGATGCGGGAAGTGGGGTTTGATCCGGATGGAGCACATTCGTGACATTGAAACGCTTGAAGCTTTGTATGGTCGGCCCGGTGCTCCGTCCTTGCGAAAGGTCGTTCATCAACTGACGCCTCTCTATCGAAAGTGGATCCTTGCATCGCGCCTGTGTGTGTTCAGCACGGTTGGTCCTGAAGGTGTGGATGGCAGCCCTCGGGGCGATGATGGCCCGGTGGTCAAAGACCTGGATGCGAATACGCTGGCTCTGCCGGACTGGCGCGGCAACAACCGTCTGGACAGTTTGCGCAATATCGTGCGCGATCCACGTGTTTCGCTGATGTTCCTTGTTCCGGGGTCCAACAACGTCGTTCGGGTGAACGGGTTGGCGCGGGTAACGGCGGATGAGACCCTGCGGCATCAATTCGAGAAGGCCGGCAAACGCCCAGCGACCGTTATCGTCGTTGAAATCGCCGAGATATACAGCCAATGTGCCCGTGCTCTGATCCGGGCGCGTATCTGGTCAAGTGGTGACGAAAGCGGCAATCTTCCCACGATAGGCCAGCTTCTGTCCGAGGCATCAGACGGCGTGGAAGGCGGCGCGCAATATGACGAGGAATGGCTTGCACGCGCCGCAAAAACGATGTGGTAGATGTGGGTGTCGGCTGTGGTTCAAACCGCAGCGGCCCCGATCCTTGATACTTTTTCCACCCAGCGATCTACGCTGCCGGGCTTGGGATAGCTTGCACCGGAAAAATAGGTGAAACGCGTTGGTTTGAAGCCGACGAACCCAAGAATCTGGTCCCGTACCTGACGGATAAGCGCCTGCCGGTATATCAGGCGCATGAACCATCCCGGCGTGTCTGACGTCAGGATGACACGCGCGGTGCGCCCTGTCAGCATCGGGGCCGGAAACCCGATCTTGGTGGTGTTCCGTGTGTCAAAGGTTCGCCCCGGAATGAACATTCGGTCGATCAGTCCTTTGAGTTTGGCTGGAAGGCCGCCCCACCACATGGGGGTGGTCAGGACCAGATGGTCGCTCCACTCAAAGTCCTGAAGCACTTGCTCCAGAACCGGCTCAAGTGGTTTGAAGTCGTGATAATTGCCCTGACCGAAATCAAAATCGAATTGCAGATCGCTCAGATGAACCAACCGTACATCGTGCCCGTTTTTGCGGGCCGCGTCCCTGTACGTTTCGGCAAATGTGCGTGACAGGCTGCTTTCTGCGGGGTGTCCGTCAAGGATGAGAATCTTTTTCGGTTGCATCGGGTATCTCCTGAAAAAGTGACCGAGGTCAATTTATAGAATCAAAAAATGACCGTGGTCAATAAAAAATTTGACCGCGGTCAGAAATTATGCGATTGAGCCATATGCAAAAGACAATTCAGAAACGTACGATCAAGACCCGCGCCAACCTTCTTGCGGCCGCTGAAGAGGTCATCCGCAATGGCGGATATGAAGCGTTACGGGTGGAAGAGGTCGTGAAGGCCGCTGGGGTCGCGAAGGGCACTTTTTTCGCGCATTTTCACGACAAGGGTGCGCTGATGGAAATTCTGATTGCTGACAAGCTGAACGCCTGTCTGGATCAGGCCGAGGCCGGAACACCGCCCAAAACTGTCGCAGAAATCATCGCGGCGCTGGAACCGGTTCACAGTTTCATGACGTCCGAGCGATATGTATTCGATCTGTTGATCAGGTATTCCGGTGCGACGGCTGTCGCCGAAATAGGACCGGTGGCATATTGTTTTGAGCGATACTTCCGCGTCGTGATGCTGTGGCTCGAAGATGCAGAGGTCCGCAAAGACGTGCCACCCGAGTTATTGGCCGAAGGTGTGCAGGCCTTTGCCATTCAGGCCATGTCACTAAGATTCTGCGCGTTGCATTCCGCGACGACATTCACCGACAGGTTGGAGACCTATCTGGATGCCTGGTTGACCCCGACAGGCTGATCGCTGCCGGGGTCAAGGTTGTCAGCTGTGGATCGGACCGTCGCCGCAAGTCAGTGCGACCTCGCGCACGGCCTCGGAATAGGCCGGGTGCGCGTGGCAGGGTTTGACGTGGTTCGGCGCAACCGATGAAAGGTCCGGTGGACCTTTCACGCGTCAAACGGGCGGAGCCCGACCTGCCTAACTGTGGATCGGACCATCGCCGCAAGCCAGTGCGGCCTCGCGCACGGCCTCGGAATAGGTCGGGTGCGCGTGGCAGGTCAGGGCCAGATCCTCGGCGGATGCGCCGAATTCCATCGCCACGCAGACCTCATGGATCAGATCGCCTGCTGCGGGGCCGATGATGTGGCAGCCCAGGATACGGTCGGTTTCCTTGTCGGCCAGGATCTTGACGAACCCGTCAGAGGCAAAGTTGGCTTTGGCGCGGCCGTTGCCCATGAACATGAACTTGCCGACCTTGTAGGCACGGCCTTGTTCTTTGAGCGTCGCCTCGGTTTCACCGACATTGGCGACCTCGGGCCACGTATAGATCACACCCGGAATGACACCATAGTTTACATGGCCATGCTTGCCCGCAACCTGTTCCGCGGCGGCCATGCCTTCATCTTCGGCCTTGTGCGCCAGCATCGGGCCTTCGATCACGTCACCGATGGCATAGATCCCCGGTACGTTGGTTTGCCAGTCCGCACCCACCTTGATCTGGCCGCGCGGGGTCATCTCGACGCCCAGAGCGTCCAGCCCCAGACCATCGGAATAAGGTTTGCGCCCGGTGGCCACCAGCACGGTATCGGCGTCGATCACATGCTCGCTGTCGTCCTTGAGCAGCTTGTATGTCACTTTGGCCTTGGTCTTGGTTGCTTCGGTTTTCTGCACCGCGGCACCCATGATGAAATTCAGCCCCTGTTTCTTGAGGATACGCTGGAATGTCTTCTGTACTTCGGGGTCCATGCCCGGCGTGATTTCCTTGAGGAACTCGATCACCGTGACCTCGGCGCCCAGGCGGCTGTACACCGAACCCAGTTCCAGACCGATCACACCCGCGCCGATCACCACCATTTTCTTCGGGATCTTGCCCAGAGACAGCGCACCGGTTGAGGTCACCACCACCTTCTCATCCACTTCGACACCGGGCAGCGAGGACGGTTCGGAGCCTGACGCAATGATGATGTTCTTGGTTTCATGGATTTCATCGCCAACCTGAACCTTGCCGGCCGCAGGGATCGAGCCCCAACCTTTCAGCCAGTCGATCTTGTTCTTCTTGAACAGAAACTCGATGCCCTTGGTGTTGCCCTCGATCACCTCATCTTTATAGATCTGCATCTGTTTCCAATCGACCGAAGGGCTTTTGCCCTTCAGGCCCATCTTGGCAAAGTTGTGTTCGGCTTCATGAAGCTGGTGCGAGGCATGCAGCAGAGCTTTTGACGGGATGCAGCCCACGTTCAGGCAAGTGCCACCCAGCGTTTCGCGCCCCTCGACTACAGCGGTTTTCAAGCCCAGTTGAGCGCAGCGGATCGCGCAGACATAGCCGCCGGGTCCGGCGCCGATTACGATGACGTCATAGTTTGCCATTACATTCTCCTAAACCGACCGGACGATCCGGCGCTTTTCCGACCCGATCTGGCGGGTCGGGAATATCTATTGTCAAACAGGTTCCAGCAGCTTGATCGAGATATGCGCAATGCCGCCTCGTTCATGGTGCATTGCCAATTCCTCGGATCCGAAAAATGCCTTGGCCTTGTCCAGGTTGATCACCTCGAACATCGCGATCGCATGGTCCTTCTGATCGGGATCGCGCCAGACATGCAGGTCGCGGATACCCGCGGCCTTGCGCATCGGCTTGTCCTCGCGGAACACTTTCAGCCAGGCGTCGAAATCGGCCACATCGGCCTGCCAGAGTACATGTGTCGCCATGGTTAAAGATCCATCAGCAGGCGGCGCGGATCTTCAAGCGCCTCTTTCACGCGAACCAGGAAGGTTACCGCGCCCTTGCCGTCAACAATGCGGTGGTCATAGGACAGCGCCAGATACATCATCGGGCGGATCTTGATCTCGCCATTGATGACCATCGGCCGTTCCTGGATCTTGTGCATGCCCAGAATGCCCGACTGCGGTGGGTTCAGGATCGGCGAGGACATCAGCGAGCCGTAAACACCACCGTTCGAGATTGTGAAGGTACCGCCCTGCATCTCGGCCATCGAAAGTTTGCCATCGCGGGCGCGCTTGCCCTTTTCGGCGATGGCTTTTTCGATGGCTGCAAAGGACATGCTGTCCGCGTCGCGAATGACCGGAACCACCAGACCCTGCGGCGTGCCGGCAGCAACGCCCATGTGAACGAAGTTCTTGTAGACGATGTCGGTGCCATCGATCTCGGCATTGACCTCGGGCACTTCTTTCAGGGCATGGCAGCAGGCCTTGGTGAAGAAGGACATGAAGCCCAGGCGCACACCGTGCTTCTTCTCGAACTGGTCCTTGTACTGATTGCGCAGGGCCATGACCTCGGTCATGTCCACCTCGTTATAGGTGGTCAGGATCGCGGCGGTGTTCTGCGCATCCTTCAGGCGCTTGGCGATGGTCTGACGCAGACGGGTCATCCGTACACGCTCTTCGCGGGCTTCATCTTCGGCGGCAACCGGTGCGCGCGGAACCTGAGCAACTGGCGCCGGCGCAGCCGCCGCAGGTGCGGGGGCCGAAGCAGCCGCGACCGCCTTGGCTACATCTTCCTTCATGATGCGACCATCGCGACCGGTGCCGGTGACCTGGTCGGCTGACAACCCGGCTTCGGCCATCGCCTTTTCGGCAGACGGCGCATTTGCAACATCCTTGCCGGTGCTTGCCGCAGCAGGAGCCGCCACAGCAGCAGCCGGTGCAGGGGCTGCGCCTGCGGCCGCGCCCGAGATGACTGCCAGCTTTGCGGTTGCATCAACGGTTGCACCTTCCGGCGCGACGATTTCCGCCAGAACACCCGCAGCCGGGGCGGGTACCTCGACCGAGACTTTGTCGGTTTCCAACTCACACAGCATCTCGTCCTGCGCGACGCTGTCGCCGACTTGCTTGAACCAGGTCGAAACAGTCGCCTCTGTCACGGATTCGCCAAGCGTCGGCACCATCACGTCAACCGACCCGCCCGATGCAGAGGGTGCGGCCTCAGGGGTTGCTGCGGCTGTTGCCGGGGCAGGCGCGGCTGCACCTTCACCGGCAGCAATCGTCGCCAGCAGAGCATCTACACCAACCGTGTCGCCTTCGGCGGCCACAATCTCACCCATCACGCCGGATGAGGGAGAGGGCACTTCGACCGTCACCTTGTCAGTCTCCAGCTCACACAGCATCTCATCCACGGCGACTGCATCACCGGGCTTTTTGAACCATGTTGCAACAGTGGCTTCGGTGACCGATTCGCCAAGCGTGGGAACACGAACTTCAATCGTCATCGCTTATTTTCCTTCGAGGCTCAGCGCTTCGTTAACCAGCGCTTCTTGTTGGGCTTTGTGTTGGCTGGCCAGGCCCGTTGCGGGCGAGGCCGAGGTTGCGCGACCGACATAAGCCGGACGGGTATGTTTCGCGCCGATCCGGGAAAGAACCCATTCGATATTGGGTTCAATAAAGGTCCACGCACCTTGGTTTTTGGGCTCTTCCTGACACCAGACCATTTCGGCATTCTTGAACCGTTCAAGCTCGTTGATCAGAGAATGCGCCGGGAAAGGATAGAACTGTTCAATCCGCATCAGATAAATGTCGTCGATGCCGCGAGCATCGCGTTCCTCCAGCAGGTCGAAATAGACTTTACCGGAACACATCACCACGCGTTTGATCTTGTTATCCGCCACCAGCTTGGTGTCGGAATTGCCCTTCTGGGCATCATCCCACAGTACCCGGTGGAAGCTGGATCCGGTGGTGAAATCCTCGGCGGTGCTGACTGCCAGCTTGTGGCGCAGCAGTGATTTCGGTGTCACCAGGATCAGCGGCTTGCGGAATGTCCGGTGCAGTTGGCGGCGCAGGACGTGGAAATAGTTCGCAGGCGTCGTGCAGTTCGCCACGATCCAGTTGTCCTGACCGCACATTTGCAGGAACCGCTCCAGCCTTGCCGACGAATGTTCGGGGCCTTGCCCTTCGAACCCATGCGGCAGCAGACAGACCAGGCCGGACATCCGCAGCCATTTCGATTCACCCGAACTGATGAATTGGTCGAACATGATCTGCGCGCCGTTGGCGAAGTCCCCGAACTGGGCTTCCCACAGGACCAGCGCATTTGGTTCGGCCAGCGAGTATCCGTATTCGAAGCCGAGCACTGCATATTCGGACAGCATCGAGTCGATCACTTCGTAATGCGACTGACCTGCGCGAATGTTGTTCAGCGGGTAATACCGTTCTTCGGTTTCCTGATGAACGAATCCGGAATGGCGTTGGCTGAAGGTGCCGCGCGTGGCGTCCTGCCCTGCAAGGCGTACCGGGTAGCCCTCGGTCAGCAAGGATCCGAAAGCCAACGCCTCACCAGTGGCCCAGTCAAAGCCTTTACCGGTTTCAAACATCTGTTTCTTGTGCTCAAGCAGACGACCAACCGTCTTGTGCATGGCAAATCCGCTTGGTGCGCGGGTAAGGGCATCGCCGATTTCGGCCATGGTTTCCGGCGTGATCGCCGTCTCGCCGCGCATGTATTCGTCTTTGTTCTTGTCAAGATGCGACCAGCGCCCATCCAGCCAATCGGCCTTGTTGGGTTTATAGTCCTTACCGGCCTCGAATTCGTCGTTCAGATGAGCCTGGAAGGCCGCTTTCATATCCTCGATCTCACCCTCGGGGATCAGGCCATCCTTGACGAGGCGTTCCGTGTACAAGGACAGCGTGGTCTTATGCGTCTTGATCTTCTTGTACATGATCGGGTTGGTGAACATGGGCTCGTCGCCCTCGTTGTGACCAAACCGGCGATAACAGAAGATATCCAGAACCACGTCCTTGTGGAACTTCTGGCGGAACTCGGTCGCCACCTTGGCTGCATGAACAACTGCCTCGGGGTCATCCCCGTTCACGTGGAAGATCGGCGCCTCGACCATCAACGCGATATCCGTCGGATATGGGCTAGAGCGTGAAAAATGCGGCGCGGTGGTAAAGCCGATCTGGTTGTTCACCACGATATGCATTGTCCCACCGGTGCGATGCCCGCGCAGACCGCTCAGGCCAAAGCCTTCGGCCACGACGCCCTGACCGGCAAAGGCTGCATCACCGTGCAGCAGAATGGCCATGACCTTGGTGCGGTCCGTGTCGCCCAACTGATCCTGCTTGGCGCGGACCTTGCCCAGAACCACAGGGTTCACCGCCTCAAGATGCGACGGGTTCGCCGTCAACGACAGGTGCACGCTGTTGCCGTCGAACTCGCGATCGCTTGAAGCACCGAGGTGGTATTTCACGTCGCCCGAACCATCCACGTCTTCGGGTTTGAAACTGCCGCCCTGGAATTCGTTGAAAATGGCGCGGTACGGTTTGCCCATCACATTGGCCAGAATGTTCAAACGGCCCCGGTGCGGCATCCCGATCACGATATCACTGAGGCCGAGCGCGCCGCCACGCTTGATGATCTGCTCCATCGCCGGAATAAGCGCCTCACCGCCATCGAGACCAAAGCGCTTGGTGCCCATGTACTTGACGTGCAGGAATTTCTCAAAGCCTTCGGCCTCGACCATCTTGTTCAGGATGGCTTTGCGGCCTTCCTTGGTGAATTGGATTTCCTTGCCATAGCCCTCAATACGCTCTTTCAGCCAAGCGGCCTCTTCCGGGTTCGAGATATGCATGTATTGCAGCGCAAAAGTGCCGCAATAGGTCCGTTTAACGATCTCGACGATCTGCCGCATCGAGGCGACCTGAAGTCCCAGAACGTTGTCGATAAAGATCGGGCGATCCATATCGGCATCGGTGAAGCCGTAGGTTTTGGGATCCAGTTCCGGATGATTGCTGGCCGCGCGCATGCCAAGGGGGTCAAGGTTGGCGGCCAGATGACCCCGGATCCGGTAGGCCCGGATCAGCATCAGTGCCCGCAGACTGTCCAACACCGCACGCTTGATCTGGTCATCGCTGACTTCGACGCCTTTGTCGGCGGCCTTTTCCTTGATCTTCTTGCCTGCGGCCTTGGCGTCAATCTCGGCCCACTCACCGGTCAGCGCACCGGTCAGATCATCGGCCGGCATCGGAGGCCAGTCCGTGCGCGCCCACGAAGGCCCTTCGGCCTCGCGCTGCACATCAGGCGCGGAGTCACCCATGGCCTTGAAAAACTCGACCCAGGCAGCGTCTACCGCACCGGGGTTTTTGGTGTACTGCGCATAAAGCTGTTCCAGGTATTCGGCGTTGTGCCCCTGCATGAAGCTCGAGGCGTGAAAGGCAGTATTGGGCGAGTGTTCGGTCATTGGGCTACCTCATGTGGGTTGGGACCGTATTGATTGGTGCCTGGCTGGCTGGGGCGGGTCAGCCACCACAGCACCAGGAGGGGCGACACCACCAGAACGATAAGTGTCGGGATGACGATCAGCAATGTTGCGCGGGTGAACAAAATGTCCAGAGTGCCACCATGCTGGAAATGAGAGGCGAGGCCGATGCCGAAGATCAGAACCGCAAAGGCCCCAAGGATCAGCAGGATCGGCAGCAGAGCATACAGCCCACTGCGCCCGGTGTCGTGCATCCGCCGCCATGCAACGGCCAGATGCGGGAAGAAGACGATCAGGCCGACGATGCTCTGCACCGGAGCCGAGGACGTTGCGGTGACGGATTTCACCTCATCGCTTTCGGTGATCGCGACCTGAGTGAAGAACTGCCAGTCGATGATCCCGGCGATGATGTTCCAGATCACGATGAACAGGAAAAAGAACCAGTACTCGGGCCGCGAGGCACGACCTGAGAAGGTGAAAAACTTGGAGAAACAGGTGCGTATGGCGTCGGAGAAGGTCATGCGAAGCCCTCTTCACGCGGCACCCCAAATCGGTTTTTGTCTGGGTCGGAAGCAACCAGCATCAACCCGATAACATTGGACGCAGCCAGCGCGCTTGTCACTATCGCGATTAGGAACACTGGAACAAAAAGAAAGATGACCAGAAGAAACAGGAGAATCGGTCCGCCGATCAGCAACCCGAAGCCAAGAAAGACATGATACCCCAGCCAAACGATAAATACTGTTGCGAACGGATAGAGCGCTTGATGCCCATCTTCGCCAGTATCCTGCAGCCGTCTGCACATTGCCGAAAGCAGGGGCAAAGACGCGGCGGTGATCACCAAAAGCCTCGAGGTGCCCCAGTTTACGAGAACGCTCCAGTCAAACAGTAATGCGGCGGAGATCGGCAAAACAATTGCAATAGGGGCAAACCACCAAAACTCAGAACGCGACGCTCTGCCCGAAAAGACAAATGTCTTTCGGATGCCGGTTGATATGGCTTGCTTTGGTCCCATCGTTACTGTTCCGCCCGGAATTGCCAAAGGCAAACTTCAGGATTGATGGGCGGGCGCGTCTCGCCCACCCCCGAGCCGGGCGTTGCCCCAAAAGCATATGCCCGGTTCTTGGTCACTTACCCAATCGCTTCCAGCACAGCCTCACCCAGCTGGGCGGGGCTTTCGGCCACGACGATACCGGCCGAGCGCATGGCTTCGATCTTGTCTTCGGCGCCTCCTTTGCCACCGGCGACAATCGCGCCTGCGTGGCCCATACGGCGGCCCGGAGGGGCTGTGCGGCCTGCGATGAAACCGGCGGTCGGCTTCTTGCGGCCCTTCTTGGCCTCATCCGCCAGGAACTGCGCGGCTTCTTCCTCGGCCGAGCCACCGATCTCACCGATCATGATGATCGACTCGGTCTCGTCATCGGCCAGGAACCATTCCAGCACGTCGATATGCTCGGTGCCTTTGATCGGGTCGCCGCCGATACCCACGCAGGTGGACTGGCCCAGACCCACATCGGTGGTTTGCTTGACGGCCTCATAAGTCAGAGTGCCCGAGCGGGACACAACGCCGACCGAGCCGCGCTTGTGGATATGGCCGGGCATGATGCCGATCTTGCAGGCGTCGGGTGTAATCACACCGGGGCAGTTCGGGCCGATCAGGCGGGATTTGCTGCCTTCCAGCGCGCGTTTCACCTTCATCATGTCCAGCACCGGGATGCCTTCGGTGATGCAGACGATCACTTCCATCTCGGCATCAATCGCTTCGAGGATCGAATCCGCAGCAAACGGCGGCGGCACATAGATCACGCTGGCATTGGCTTCGGTCACGTGCTTGGCCTCGTGGACCGAGTTGAACACGGGCAGGCCCAGATGCTCCATCCCGCCTTTGCCGGGGGTGACGCCGCCGACCATCTTGGTGCCATAGGCAATGGCCTGTTCGCTGTGGAATGTACCCTGCGAGCCGGTAAAGCCCTGACAGATCACTTTGGTGTTTTCGTCGATGAGGACTGCCATTTTGTCCCTTTCTCTAGGCGGTGTTGGATTGATTGGGTTCAGTCGCCGGCAGAACCTGCGGCGCATAGGTAATTTTCTCGAGCGTGGCACGTCCCAGGGCCAGGTTGGCCGCCGTGCGCAGGCCGCTGCTGATTTCAGCGATGCCACGCCTTACTTTTTGCCGGATCAGGGGCCAGCCTGTTGGCCGCGCGCGCGGCGCACCCAAATTGTATTCGCCGGGCGCTTCGTTGCCCTGTTCGACCATGGCCGGGATCACCTGATAGGTGTTGATCTGGCGCGCCGCCGGCGAGGCGGAAGGGTTGAACAACAAACCATCCAGCGTAATGTCAAAGGGTTTCTGGGCCAGGAAGTGCCGGGCCGCTTCGCGTGTCAGAGCATAAGCTGCACCACCGGGATGGCGCGAGCGCATCAGGCGCAGTTCCCGCCCCAAATGGGACAACCGCTTGCGTCCAAGTGCCACGTAAAGCTTCGTGCTGCGCCAGCGTTCGAACCGGACGATATCGGCATCTGCGGGCCACCATGAGGCATCATTCAGCCAGTCTGCCAGTTCCGGTGTCAGAAACACATCATCCTCAAGGATCAACGCCTGTTCCGCGCCCGAGGCGATCAGCGCCTCCCATGCTTTGGCATGGCTGAGGGTGCAGGCCATGTCCTTGGTATGGAAATAGCCCCACGGCCCTTCGGCCCGACAGTCGCGCAGGAAATCCTCACGGGTGGCGGCGTCGCAATCAACAGCATTGACGCGCGTCGCCGACAGGCCTGCCTTTTGCAGCTCCTGCTCCATCAAACGCGCCCGCCCTGTGGCGCGTTCCAAGCCTATGAGGAAGATTGGGATGGTCATCAGATCGATTGCTTCTTTCGGCCTTGCGCGGCAATGCTTTTCAGCTTGGTTTTAGCCGCGATGGGGCGGGCCCGAGGCCAGCCCCACTTGAACAAGCTTAACCCTTGACCGCTTTCACGATCTTTTCGGCACCGTCTTTCAGGTTGTCCGCCGCGATCACGTCGAGGCCAGAGGTGTTGATGATCTCTTTGCCTTTTTCGACATTCGTGCCTTCCAGACGCACGACCAGCGGAACCTTCAGGCCGACCTCTTTCACCGCGGCGACAACGCCCTCGGCGATGACGTCACAGCGCATTATGCCGCCGAAGATGTTGACCAGAATGCCTTTGACCTGCGGGTCTGAGGTGATGATCTTGAACGCCTCAGTCACTTTCTCTTTGGTCGCACCGCCACCCACGTCGAGGAAGTTGGCAGGCTCGGCCCCATACAGCTTGATGATGTCCATCGTCGCCATCGCCAGACCGGCGCCATTGACCATGCAGCCGATCTCACCATCCAGCGCGATGTAATTCAGGTCGTATTTGCTGGCTTCCAGCTCCTTGGGGTCTTCCTCGGTCGTGTCGCGCAGCTCGGCGATGTCGGGGTGGCGGTAGACCGCGTTGCCGTCAAAGCCGACCTTGGCGTCCAGCACCTTGAGATCGCCGCTGTCGGAAACGATCAGCGGGTTGATCTCCAGCATCTCCATGTCCTTCTCGACGAAGGCTTGATAGAGCTGACCCATCAGTTTGACGCATTGCTTGACTTGCGGGCCTTCCAGACCCAGCGAGAAGGCGATGCGGCGACCGTGATACGGCATGTAACCGGTGGCCGGATCGACCGAGAAGGACAGGATTTTCTCGGGCGTTGCGGCGGCCACCTCTTCGATGTCCATGCCGCCCTCGGTCGAACAGACGAAAGAAATGCGGCTGGTTTGACGATCTACCAGCAGGGCCAGGTACAGTTCGCGCTCGATGCCCGAGCCTGCTTCGATATAGATGCGGTTGACCTGCTTGCCTGCCGGACCGGTCTGATGCGTGACCAGTGTACGGCCCAGCATCTTTTTGGCTTCTTCGGCGGCTTCTTCAACCGATTTGGTCAGACGAACACCGCCTTTTTCACCGGCGTCGGCTTCTTTGAACGAACCCTTGCCGCGACCACCTGCGTGGATCTGTGCTTTGACAACCCAAAGCGGGCCGTCCAGCTCACCTGCTGCGGTTTTGGCTTCTTCGGCGCGCAACACGGCGCGACCATCGGACACCGGTGCGCCATAGCTGCGAAGGAGGGCTTTGGCCTGATATTCGTGAATGTTCATCGAAACTGTCCCGTCTGACTGCGTTTAATCGTTATAGGGGTGTCTAGCGGGCAAGTTTAAAGGGTTTTTTGATGCTCGATGGGTTTTTAGCGAAGATTTTCAACATTTGTGATCACGGGATTTTAGGGTGTGATCACAAAATTTCTGATGTGGCAAAACGATTCGAAAAAACTGCGCAGCGTCAGAAAATCACATTCGAAAAAAGGGATTTGCGGCGTTTGCGCCAACATTTGCGACCGGGACATGCGCGGACCAAAAGAAAACCGGCCCTGAAACGGGCCGGTCTGTTATTCGGAGTTCAGGGCTGTTTTACGCCAGCGAGCTGTCGATGCCCTTGCACGCGTCGATCAGACCCTTCACGGCGTTCACCGAGTTGTCGAACCCTGCCTGCTCGTCTTCGTTCAGCTTGATGTCAACGATACGCTCGACGCCGCCTGCGCCGATCACGGTCGGAACACCGACATAGAGCCCGTCTACACCCAGTTCGCCGTTGCAGTAGGCCGCGCATGGCAGAACGCGTTTCTGGTCTTTCAGATAGGCTTCGGCCATTTCGATCGCCGATGTTGCAGGCGCGTAATAGGCCGAACCGGTTTTCAGCAGGCCAACGATTTCGGCGCCGCCGTCACGGGTACGCTGCACGATGGCGTCCAGTTTCTCTTGCGTGGTCCAGCCCATCTCGACCAGATCAGGCAGCGGAATGCCGGCAACGGTCGAGTAACGGACCGACGGTACCATGGTGTCGCCGTGGCCGCCCAGAACGAAGGCGGTGACGTCGCGCATCGAGACGTTGAACTCTTCCGACAGGAAGTGTGCAAAGCGCGCCGAGTCAAGCACCCCTGCCATGCCGCAGACCTTGTTGTGCGGCAGGCCCGAGAATTCGCGCAAGGCCCAGACCATCGCGTCCAGCGGGTTGGTGATGCAGATCACGAACGCGTCGGGTGCGTGGGCTGCGATGCCTTCACCAACCGACTTCATGACTTTCAGGTTGATGCCCAGCAGATCATCGCGGCTCATGCCCGGTTTGCGGGCCACGCCTGCGGTCACGATGCACACATCCGCGCCAGCGATATCGGCATAGTCGCTGGTGCCTTTCATCGAGGCGTCGAACCCTTCCGAAGGGCCGGATTCAGCGATGTCGAGCGCCTTGCCTTGAGGCAGCCCGTCTGCGATGTCAAACAGGACAACGTCACCCAGTTCTTTGACAGCTGCGAGATGTGCGAGCGTGCCGCCGATGTTCCCCGCGCCGATCAGCGCAATCTTGGGTCTGGCCATTTGGAATTTCTCCATATCCGGTCGGTATTGAAATCGCGGTTGTGCTAGTCGTTAAAACGTCAATAGGCAAGAGTTCTGCGACGTGGCATACAACCGCATACTGTTTGCAGGCCCTGCTTTGATTGCGCTAAACGGCCTTTGAGACAAGCCAAAACCGGGACTGTCGCATGTTCGAATTGAACTTGATGTTTTTTGCCGTGGCGATCCCTGCCGTGATCTTTGCCGGTATTTCAAAGGGCGGTTTCGGTTCCGGCGTGGCCTTTGCCTCGTCGTCGATTCTGGCCTTGATCCTGACGCCCGGGCAGGCTTTGGCCCTGATGCTGCCGATCTTGATGGTGATCGACGTGGCCACGTTAGGTCCCTATTGGAGGCGGTGGAGCTGGCCGGATTCCCGTCTGCTGATCCTTGGCGCCGTGCCCGGTGTGGCGATGGGTGCGTGGCTTTATCGTGCAACAGATGATAATCTGTTGCGTCTGCTGATCGGTGGCATCTCGGTCGGGTTCGTAATCTGGCACATCGCGCAGTCGAAAGGGTGGGTGCGCGGGTTTGCCAGGCGACTGCCGCCGTCTTCCGGTTTGTTTGCCGGGCTGGTCGCGGGTTTCACAAGTTTCGTCAGCCATGCCGGTGGCCCCCCGGCAGCGGTCTATCTATTGTCGCAACGCCTGACGAAAACGGAATTTCAAGCCAGTACGGTACTGGTTTTCTGGGTGATCAATATCGCGAAATTCATACCTTATGCTTATCTGGGTATGTTCACATGGCAGACGTTATGGGCGGATTTGCTGCTGGCACCCTTTGCGATCCTGGGGGCATGGCTGGGCGTCCGGGCACATTTCATGTCGTCCGAACGCCTGTTCTTCGGGCTTGCCTATGTGCTGCTGACACTCACCGGCAGCAAGCTGATCTGGGACGCGCTTACCTGATCAGGCATTGGGTCGCAGCGCCTCGGCCACCTCTTCAAAAGCCTGACCAGAAGCCACAAGGCAGGTGATCCCGTTGGGCAACGTCACCGTGATCGTCCAGCTGCCGGTTTCGTTCGAGGCAAAAAGCTCCATGACGGCGCCTTTCCGGGCCAGTCCCAAACCCCTGCGCGTTTCGCCATAGGCCTCGTACAACCGTTCCAGTACAGCTTCTCTGGGCGCACAGTTTTGACCCTGAGCATGCACATGTTGCGCGGCCAGGACCATGATCCCAAGCCCCATCGTCATCTTGAACACCGTCTTTCGCATCCCGTACCCCTTTTTGATTCCAACTGCCGATCAGGGTGGGTGGCAAGGGACGAAATCCGGTTAAGGGAACGCACGTTGCGTCGGGTTTGCTGCAGTGCGGCGATTTTGTGCTTGAACTTTCCTGCAAAAAATGTCCCATTCCGCGCAACTTTATTTCAATGGGAGTGGTCCATGGATCCTCGTCTGCGCCCCTATCGTTCGGTTCTCTACATTCCTGGTTCGAGGGACCGGGCCCTGGACAAGGCCCGATCTTTGCCTGTGGATGCGATCATCTTCGACCTGGAAGATGCAGTTGCAGCGGACGAAAAAGAAAACGCTCGCGAAACGCTGAAAGGGGCCTTGGCCGCTGGGGGCTATGGTGCGCGGGTCAAGATCGTCCGGATCAATGGGTTGGACACCGAATGGGGGCGTGCCGATGCCGAGGCGGTGCGCGACATGGATGCCGATGTTGTCCTGTTGCCCAAGGTGAATTCGGCGGCTGACGTGGATGCTCTGGCGGCGATCACCGGAGAATTGCCGATCTGGGCCATGATGGAAACGCCGCGCGGAATGCTGAACGCTGCCGAGATCGCCGCGCATCCGCTGATGGCCGGGTTCGTGATGGGCACAAACGATCTGGCCAAAGAGCTGCAAACTCGCTTTCGTCCCGATCGCCTGCCGATGATGACTTCGCTGGGTCTGTGCCTGTTGGCCGCCAAGGCCGAAGGGCTGATCATCATCGATGGCGTGTACAACGCTTTCAAGGATGCCGAGGGTCTAACCGCCGAGTGTGCGCAGGGTCGCGACATGGGCTTTGATGGCAAAACACTGATCCATCCGGCCCAGGTCGATGTGGCCAACACAGCATTCGCACCATCAGATGACGAGATCGATCTGGCCCGTCGCCAAATTTCGGCATTCGAAGAGACCGAAGCGCAAGGGCAGGGTGTTGCCGTCGTGGATGGCAAGATCGTTGAAAACCTGCACGTTGCAACGGCCCGTGAAATTCTGGCAAAAGCAGAGGCGATTTCAGCTTTGCAAGCGGGGTAAGCCAGCATGGGCTTTGTTCTTCTGATTTTAGGCGTGGCGCTGTGGTGGGCCGCACATCTGTTCAAACGTGTGGCGCCTGAACGCCGCGCCGCGATGGGCGACGGGGGCAAGGGGGTGGTTGCCCTGGCGCTGGTCGCGTCGATCCTGCTGATGGTGTTCGGCTATCGCATGACCGACTTCATCTATGTCTGGGCACCGCCGACCTTCCTGATTCACGTCAATAATCTGTTGGTTCTGATCGCGATTTTCATGATGAGCCCCGCGGGCACAAAAGGCCGGGTGCTGAACAAGCTTCGCCATCCGATGCTTGGTGGATTCAAGCTGTGGGCCTTTGCGCATTTGCTGGTGAACGGAGATCTGGCCTCGATCATCCTGTTCGGCGGTCTTCTGGCATGGGCCGTGGTCGAAGTTGTTGTGATCAACAAGGCCGAACCCGACTGGGAGCCCGGTGAACCGGGAACCTATGGCAAGGATGCGATGTTCTTTGTGGCGTCGATCGTGCTGCTGGGGATTATCGGATATATCCACGGCCTGGTCGGTCCGTCTCCGTTTGGCTCATGAGGACCTGACCCCATGGCGAAACTCTATCGTTTGTTGACCGAAGAAGACACGTCAGCCTTCTGCCACAAGGTGTCAGATGCGCTGGCGAAGGGATGGGAGCTGCACGGCGACCCGTCCTATGCCTTTGACTCAGCCAACAATGTAATGCGGTGTGCGCAGGCTGTGACCAAAGAGGTCGAAGCCGACTATTCCCCCGACATGAAACTGGGACAGCAGTAATGGTAAAAACAAATCCGGGCCGATTTTTCGAGGATTATTCCGTAGGGCAGGTGTTGCAACACGCCGTGCCGCGCACAGTGACCGAGGGCGAACGCGGTTTGTATCACGCGCTTTATCCCGCGCGTCACGCGCTGTATTCCTCGGACGAATTTGCCCGGGATTGCGGTTTGCCGGAAAGTCCGCTTGATGATCTGGCGGCGTTTCATCTGGTGTTCGGCAAAACGGTTCCGGATGTCTCGTTGAACGCGGTTGCCAATCTTGGCTATGGCGAAGGCCGTTGGCTGAAACCCGTCTACGCCGGTGATACCCTGCGATCTGTATCCGAGGTTATTGGCGTCAAACAGAATTCCAACGGGAAAACAGGTGTCGTCTGGGTCCGCACCCGTGGATTGAACCAATTGGACGAAGTCGTCATCGAATATGTCCGTTGGGTGATGGTGCGCAAGGCAGACGTGAATGCGCCAGCGCCCGAAACGGTTGTTCCCGAATTGAAGAAGGCCTTGACGCCCCAGGATCTGATCGTGCCCGAAGGTCTGGATTTCTCGAATTACGATTTTGCGTTGGCCGGTGAAGCGCATCGTTGGGGCGATTATGAGATCGGTGAGAAAATCGACCACGTGGACGGCGTCACCGTGGAAGAGGCCGAACACATGCTGGCCACGCGATTGTGGCAGAACACCGCCAAGGTGCATTTCGACCTGACGTTCCGCCCGGAAGGCAGGTTGATCTATGGCGGGCACGTGATCTCGATGGCGCGGACATTGTCGTTCAATGGGCTTGCGAACGCGCAGATGATTGTCGGCCTGAATGGCGGCGCGCATGCCAACCCGTGTTTCGCGGGCGACACGATCAAGGCCTGGTCCGAAGTTCTGGATAAGGCGGAAACCGGTGTTCCCGGCGTGGGTGCGATCCGCCTGCGTCTGGTGGCGACAAAGGGTGGTGATCCGTTCGAGTTGGAGAATGACGAGGGCCGGTATTTGCCGGATGTGCTTCTGGACCTCGACTATTGGGCGCTCATGCCGCAATAGGCGTGCTGACGGTAATGTGAGCCATTCGCGTGCAAGCCGTGCTAGGCTTGCAACATGCATATTCTGCGCGCGATATTGACCAGCGTTTGTCTGGCACCGGCGGCTCAGGCCTGCGATCTGGCGCTGGCCCTGGCGGTTGACGTTTCCGGCTCTGTCGACGCCAGCGAGTTTCGTATCCAGATGGACGGGCTGGCCGCTGGTCTGCGTGACCCGATCGTGTCCGAGGCATTGGTTCGTGGTCAGGCGCAGTTGATGCTGGTGCAATGGACCGGGTCGTCGCGCCAGCAGGTCACGATCCCCTGGACCCGAGTCGACAGTTTCGCGGCGCTGGATCGTTTTGCCGATCAGGTTGCCGAAGATCCACGCATCTGGCGGAACTTCTCGACAGCGATTGGCGAGGCGCTGCACACGACGCTGGACGCATTTGAGTCCGTTTCCGATTGCAAACGGCGACTGATCGATCTGTCGGGGGACGGCGTATCCAATGAAGGAGTTGAACCGACGCAAGTTCACGCGGCTTTGCGGGACCGAGGCATCGTCGTCAATGCGTTGGCCATCGAAGAAAGTGAACCGGACCTGACGGCCTATTTCTTTGAGAATGTCATCGTGGGCGAAGGCGCTTTTGTCGTTTCGGCCTCGGGCTTCGCGGACTACCCGGAACGAATTCGCAAGAAACTGCTGCGCGAAGTGACGCAGCAAACGGCAGGCCTGAAATGACAGTCAGGAGATTCGTGATCACATGCCTTTGGTCTTGAAATCGCTAACATTGATGAAGGGGAATGTTAAATGTGATCACGACAATATTTTGTGTGATCACATACCGGAATAATCCGTCAAATTGCGCTGAATTTAGTGGTTTTTGCACCCGCAGCACGTGACAGTGTCGCAAAAAACAGTAAAACGTTCGGTAGCCAACCGAAAAGGAGCCGCCATGGCCGATGTAAATCGGGGCAACCGCCCACTTTCGCCGCACCTGTCGATCTATCGTCCACAGCTGACGTCAGTCACATCCATCCTGACACGCATTACCGGAAACGCGCTACTGCTGGCGGCGCTGCTGATCGTCTGGTGGTTTCTGGCCGCAGCAACGTCGCCCGAGGCCTTCGCCGTTGCGAACGGAGTGATTACTTCGGTGCTTGGCGATCTGGTGATGGCTCTGTCCGTATGGGGTCTTTGGTATCACACTCTGGCCGGTGTACGGCACCTGATCTGGGACAATGCGATTGGGCTGGACCTTCCCACGGCGACAAAGCTGGGCTGGGCCGTTGTCATCGGATCGGTCGTGCTGACCCTTCTGACCCTTGTCATCGTCGCGTGATTGGAGGCCTGACATGCGTTATCTGACCGACCGCAAACGCGCCGCTGGCCTTGGCTCGGCGAAATCCGGCACCGCTCATTTCTGGGCGATGAAAGTCAGCTCGGTGGCTCTGCTGATCCTTGTGCCTTTGTTTGTTTTCACCTTCGGCCCGGTTCTGGGTCAGCCGTTTGACGTGGTACTTGAATACTACTCGCGGCCCTTCCCGGCCATCGTGGCAGCACTGACGCTGGCGGTTGGCTTCAAACACTTCGCAGACGGTGCGCAGGTGATGCTTGAAGACTACGTTCACGGCACGCTTGAGAAGGTCCTGATCATTCTGGTGACCTGCCTGTCCTACGGTGCGGCCGCGGCCGGCATCTTCGCCATCGCGCGCATTGCCCTTTAATTCCCGGAGCTGAAAGAAATGGCTGCATACGAATACGAAACGCATGAATATGACGTGGTCGTTGTCGGCGCCGGTGGGGCCGGTCTGCGGGCGACATTGGGTATGGCGGAACAAGGCCTGCGTACGGCCTGCGTGACCAAGGTTTTCCCAACCCGTTCTCATACCGTGGCTGCACAGGGTGGCATTGCCGCGTCGCTGTCGAATATGGGCCCCGATTATTGGCAATGGCACATGTACGATACCGTCAAGGGCTCGGACTGGTTGGGCGATACCGACGCGATGGAGTACCTTGCCCGCGAGGCGCCCAAGGCGGTCTACGAGCTGGAGCACTATGGCGTTCCGTTCAGCCGGACGGAAGAGGGCAAGATTTATCAGCGCCCCTTCGGTGGACACACCACTGAATTCGGAGAAGGTCCTGCGGTACAGCGCACCTGTGCAGCCGCCGACCGGACCGGCCACGCGATCCTACATACTCTGTACGGACAGTCGCTCAAGAACAACGCCGAGTTCTATATCGAGTATTTCGCCATCGACTTGATCATGTCCGAAGACGGTCAGTGTCAGGGTGTCGTCTGCTGGAAGCTGGACGATGGCACCATGCATGTCTTCAACGCCAAGATGGTGGTATTGGCGACCGGCGGCTATGGCCGTGCCTATTTCAGCGCCACCTCGGCCCATACCTGCACCGGCGATGGCGGCGGCATGGTGGCCCGTGCTGGGCTGGCCTTGCAGGATATGGAATTCGTTCAGTTCCACCCCACAGGCATCTACGGTTCGGGCTGTCTGATCACCGAAGGTGCGCGCGGCGAAGGCGGGTATCTGACAAACTCGGAAGGTGAACGGTTCATGGAGCGCTATGCGCCCCAGTACAAGGACCTCGCACCGCGCGATTACGTTTCGCGCTCGATGACCATGGAAATCCGCGAGGGACGTGGCGTAGGGGTCGAAGGGGATCACATTCACCTGAACCTCAGCCACTTGCCTGCCGAGGCTCTGGCAGAGCGCCTGCCCGGTATATCGGAAAGCGCCAAGATTTTTGCGGGTGTGGATGTCACGAAGGAACCGATCCCGGTTCTGCCCACCGTGCATTACAACATGGGCGGTATCCCCACGAACTATTGGGGTGAGGTTCTGAACCCGACTTCCGACGATCCGACTGCGGTTGTTCCCGGTTTGATGGCCGTTGGCGAAGCCGGTTGTGCCTCTGTCCACGGTGCGAACCGACTGGGGTCGAACTCGCTGATTGACCTTGTGGTCTTTGGCCGGGCGGCAGCGATCCGGGCTGGCAAGGTTGTCGACGCCGAATCCCCCAACCCGGTTCTGAACCAGGCGTCGGTCGACAAGGCGTTTGACCGTTTTGATGCGGTGCGTAACGCCAGCGGTTCAATCCCAACCGCCGATCTTCGGCTTGAGATGCAAAAGACCATGCAGGCGGATGCGGCCGTGTTCCGGACCGCCAAGACCATGGCCGAAGGTGTCGAGAAGATGACGGCGATTGCCGCAAAGATGGACGACCTGAAGGTCACGGACCGTTCGTTGGTCTGGAACAGCGATCTGATGGAAACCCTTGAACTGACCAACCTGATGCCAAACGCGCTTGCCACCATCGTCGGCGCCGAGGCCCGCAAGGAATCCCGAGGGGCCCACGCGCATGAGGACTTCAGCGAGCGTGATGACGAAAACTGGCGTGTTCACACGGTCAGCCGGGTTGAGGGCAGCAAGGTTGAGCTCAGCTATCGTCCGGTCATCGTTGATCCGCTGACGACCGAGGACCAAGGCGGTATCAGCTTGCAGAAAATCGCGCCCAAAGCGCGGACGTTCTAAAGGGCGGGTCAGGAACAGGGGCGAGATGGCAGAGTTTTCTTCGACCGATTATTGGCAACGCCGATATGAGCACGGCAAGACCTCGGGAGCGGGGTCTTACGGGCGTCTTGCTGTCTACAAAGCGAATTTCATCAACACGATGGTCGAGATGGAAGGCGTGGACTCGGTTGTAGAATTGGGTTCGGGCGACGGAAATCAGGCGCAATTGTTTGATATCCCGAAATATACCGGTTTGGATGTCTCTGACCTCTGCGTTCGGCGCTGCAACGAAGCTTTTCGATCCCGCCCGAATTGGGTGTTCAAAAACGCCGATTCCGAGGTTGAGCCGCATGACGTTTCTCTTTCGTTGGATGTCATTTATCATCTGACCGAGGACAGCGTTTTCGATAACTACATGCGGCGGCTCTTCGGGTTGGCACAGCGTTATGTCGTTATCTATTCGTCTGATTTTGACCAGAACCCTTCCAACCAGCATGTGCGCCATCGCCCGTATTCCCTGTGGGTTGAAGAATTCATGCCCGGCTGGCAGCTCTATTGTGAAGAAGAGAACCCGTTTGCCGTCAAAGGGCATGCGCATGCCTCAAAGAACAGCTTTGCCGCGTTCAAAGTGTTCGAGCGGAGTTGAACGTGTGACTGGCGCAAGCACCATATCGACCCGGAAAGCCAAACAAGCCGCTTTTGATCCAGTCACATGCCGGAAGGGCGTTCAAAAAAGCGCGAGTCATGGTGAAATCCCAGGCGTGCCGAGGCGTATGCTTTGCTGGTGCCTGCAATGACGGTCGAGAAACTCCAATCCGGGCAAAGCGATCCCAAGATCATCCTGATCGGCTTGAACCGCTGTGCGACGACCTCGTTTCACAAGCTGTTTCAGAACAACGGGATTCCATCTGTGCATTGGGAAGATGAACAGGGTCTAAACCTTGCACATCGCATGGTAACCAATATTGCCATGGGGCGCAGACCGCTGGATGGGTTTGGTGCCGTTCGGGCCTTCACCGATATCGCCTTTGTCAATTCGCGCTTCATGCTGGACGGCGCGCGGTTCTTTCGAGAGCTGCACGCGGCTTACCCTGACGCCTATTTCTTGCTGAACACGCGCAATCGCGATGACTGGATCGCATCACGTGCCAACCATTCCGGCGGTAGGTACCTAGAGCGATGCTGCAAGGCCAATGGACAGACGGCCGACGAGGTAAAACGGGGCTGGGCGCATATGTATGACGTGCACCATTCCGAGGTCGAAGCTTTCTTTGACGACAACCCGCGCTTTCTGCGCTTTGATATCGACCGGGACGATCCGCAAAGCCTTGCGGATTGGCTTTCGCCGGATTTCGACGTGAACATCGCCCATTGGGGGCATTATAACCGAGGGGCGTCTGAATGCGCCCGGACAGGCTGAAAGGCGGCCTTGTGCTGAATGGAGAATTGACATGGTTCAACTGACCCTGCCCAAGAATTCCCGGATTACCACCGGCAAGACCTGGCCAAAGCCGGACGGCGCCACGAACGTGCGCAAGTTCCAGATCTATCGTTGGAACCCCGATGACGGGCAGAACCCGCGTGTCGACACCTATTTCGTTGATATGGATACGTGCGGTCCGATGGTACTGGACGCGCTAATCAAGATCAAAAACGAGATCGATCCGACGTTGACGTTCCGACGGTCCTGCCGCGAAGGCATCTGTGGATCTTGCGCGATGAACATCGACGGGATCAATACGCTGGCCTGTATCTATGGCATGGATGAGATCAAGGGCGATGTGAAAATCTATCCGCTGCCGCATATGCCGGTGGTCAAGGACCTGATCCCTGATCTGACTCATTTCTATGCCCAGCATGCGTCCATCATGCCGTGGCTGGAAACCAAGACCAATCGTCCCGCGAAAGAATGGAAACAGTCCATCGAAGATCGCAAGAAGCTGGACGGTCTCTATGAATGCGTGATGTGCGCCAGCTGCTCGACCTCATGCCCCAGCTACTGGTGGAATGGCGACCGCTATCTTGGCCCCGCGGCTTTGCTGCATGCCTATCGCTGGATCATCGACAGCCGGGATGAAGCCACCGGTGAACGTCTGGATGAGCTGGAAGATCCGTTCAAGCTCTACCGCTGTCACACCATCATGAACTGTGCCAAGACCTGCCCGAAAGGTCTGAACCCGGCCAAGGCGATTGCCGAGATCAAGAAGATGATGGTCGAACGCGCGGTCTAAACACAGACCCGATTTGCGATTTTCGCATGTCCATCTTGCATAAATAGGCGATGCAGCCCCGGCTGCATTGCCTTATTTTTTGGGCAGGGAGGAGTGATGAGCTTTAGTCAGGATCACTCCAATGAGCAAAGACACATCCAAACGGAAAACCGACGCCCAAGACGCGCTGGAACTGCTTGAACAGGCATGGGCCTATTACACGCCCGAACCTGCGAAGGCTGACAAGGAACCAGAGCTTTTCGAATACGCAAACGCAGCCTGATACAGGCGGCAAGGCTTGCAAACTGACGGTTTATCGGCAAAGCAGAGGGATGCCTGTTCTTCTGCTTCTTCTGGCGGCCGGCGTGTTTGCCTATTTCCTCTGGCGCTCGCGCCATTCCGGGCTGACACGTGATTGCAGGTGGCGGCAGGACAAGGGCCACGGCATCTGGCGATGCAGCTTCTGCGGTGCCGAAGCCACCGCACCGGACCAACCATTGCGGTGTTTGAGGGCGCGTGACCCCTGAAAGATAGGGCTTTCCGAGGGCTGAATAATACGCCACTCTGCCCGGCATGACCGTTTCAGAAAACACTCTACAACCGCCCGAAGATGCCGAAGCCCGTCGCGCGGTTGCCCCTGTCATCTGTTACCCGAACGAAGCATTGCCGCGACCGGATGTATCTTGGATGAAGTCCCTTCGCGCACGCGCAAGCAAAACGGGCGAAGTGCTGGTGCCGCCACGCGATGCGCGTTGTTTTGAAGTGCCTGCCGGCCATTTCTTTCGCATCACTTCCGTCGAGGGGCCGCAGGTTGGCGATCTGAACCTCTGGAACCGAAACGACCTTTCGGAACGCTTCTATTCCGGAAAAACCCGGGCGCTGCATGGCACGCATCTGACCACCGGAGAGCGGATGTGGTCCAGTTTTCCTCATCTGCGCCCGATGGCCACGATTATTGCGGATACGCTGGAGTGGTACGGGATCGATTCCTATGGGGGGTCGGTTCATGACGTCATCGGTACGCGATGCGATCCGTATACGGGCAACCTTTTGTCCGGTACGCAATACCATCATTGTTGCCATTCCAACCTGACCCGCGCGCTTGCGGATCACCTCAATATTCCGCTGGCCGAAGCCGAACCCGCGGTGCACGACGTATTGAACGTCTTCATGTGTACCGGTTTCACCCGCGACACGGGTCAGTACTTCATGAAAGCCTCACCCGTGCGCCCGGGAGATTTTCTGGAATTTTTTGCCGAGATTGATTTGCTGGGCAACCTCAGCGCCTGCCCGGGCGGGGATTGTTCCTCGGAACACTCTTCGGACACGGCTGCCTGCCACCCCTTGCTGGTGGAGGTGTTCGCTCCTGCCATTGGTGATTTGAAGGGGTGGGACAGCCCTGCGAGCAATGGTTATGATCGTTCGCACGGGCGTTAGCAACGGCAGGCACCCGTTTCCTCGTGCCTGCCTACCATCAGCTGTTGGGGAACGCAGCCTGAAGCGCGATTTCCACCATTTCACCAAAGCTGCTTTCACGTTCTGACGATGGCAGAGCCTCTCCGGTCAACAGGTGGTCGGAAACAGTCAGAACGGCCAAGGCGCGGCATTTGTGGCGCGCCGCCAGGATATAGAGCTCGGCCGCTTCCATCTCGACCCCCAGAATGCCGTGACGCACCATCTGTTCATTGAGATCTGGACGCTCGTCATAAAAGACATCTGACGAGTAAATTCCACCAACATGGGTCGGCGTTCCCTTGGCGGCAGCCGCCGTGGCGGCAGCTTGCAGCAGCCCCCAATCGGCGCAGGGTGCAAAGTTCAGCTCTTTCATGATGCCGCGCGACGGTGTGCTCAGCGTGGTTGATGTCATGGCCAGAATAACGTCACGAATTTTGACGCTGTCCTGCATCCCCCCGCAGGATCCGATGCGGATCAGGGTTTTCGCATCGTAATCGCGGATCAACTCGTTTACATAAATGGAAAGAGACGGCATTCCCATGCCGCTTCCCTGAATTGTTACGGGGTTTCCCTTCCAGTTTCCGGTAAAGCCAAGCATTCCCCGAACGTTATTGACCTGTTTGACATCGTCCAAAAACGTTTCGGCCGCCCATTTCGCCCGGTAGGGATCACCGGGCAAAAGAACGGTTTCAGCTATTTCGCCTTTTTCGGCGCCAATATGAATTGTCATTTTCAAAAACGCTCAGATTAGATTTCCAGATCAGAAATATCCGCGCCTGCGGTCAGCGCATCATGCACCCATTGAGGTTTGCGGCCGCGACCAGTCCAGGTTTGATCTGGATTTTCCGGGTTGCGGTATTTAGCCTTTGTTTTTGTTGGCTTAACGCTGCGCGACGTTTCTCCGGACAGTTCAGACAAAGAGAAGCCGAATTCTGCCGCAGCCTTTTCTGCGGCTTTCAAAGCTTCCTGACGTTCGCGTTTTTCTGCCCTGATCAAAGCCTTTTCAATGTCATTGCGCAAAGCCAAAAGGTCTTTGCGTGACATATTCTCAAGATTGATCCCCATCATTCTTCTCCATCAGATAATAATTACGGTGCACATGAGCGCGCACCGTAATTCCAAATATCAGCTTATTCCATCCCGAATTTTTCAGAGACGGAAACAGGAGAAAAAGTGCCTTTAAGCTAATTTACTCTGCCGCGAGGTTCCGAGGATCCGCCAGAGTAACGATATCGCCCATTATCGAATTGAGTTCGAAGTTTTTCGGGGTGTAGACCTTGGCCACACCCATGGATTTCAGTTTTTCGGCATCTTCGTCCGGAATAATGCCACCCACCACGACTGGGATATGAGACAACCCCGCCTGCCGCAGACGTTCCATGACGTCTTTGACCAGTGGCAGGTGGCTGCCGGACAGGATCGACAATCCAATGACATGCGCGTCATCTTCGCGGGCGGCCGCAACGATTTCTTCGGGTGTCAGGCGAATGCCCTCATAGCTGATGTCCATACCGCAATCGCGGGCACGGAAGGCGATCTGTTCGGCACCGTTGGAATGGCCGTCCAGCCCAGGTTTGCCTACAAGGAACTTCAGACGCCGGCCCAGCTTGTCGCTGACGGCATCAACAGCGGCACGCAGGTCGTCCAGCCCTTCGGTCTTGTTCGAAACAGACCCGGAAACGCCGGTTGGGCCGCGATAGGTTCCATAGACTTTGCGCATCTCTTCGGCCCATTCGCCCGTCGTCGCGCCGGCCTTTGCGGCGGCAATGGACGGTTCCATGATGTTTGCCCCGGTCTGTGCCGCTTCGCGCAGCGCGGCCAAGGCCGCGGTTACGGCCGCTTCGTCCCGTTCTGCGCGCCACGTATTTAGGCGGTCGATCTGTTCTTGTTCCACGGCAGGATCAACAACCATGATGCCACCGTCTTCGGTTTGCAGGGGTGATGCCTCGCCTTCGATCCATTTGTTCACACCGACAACAACGGTTTCGTTGCGCTCGATCCGGTTCAGGCGTTCAGCGTTGGAATCTACCAGTCGGGACTTCATGTATTCGATCGAAGCGACCGCGCCGCCCATCGAATCCAGGTTGGCCAGTTCGGCCCGTGCGCCTTCTTTCAGTTCTTTCACCTTGGCATCGACAGCGGGGTTTCCATCGAACAGGTCGTCGTATTCCAGCAGATCGGTCTCATAGGCCAGGATCTGCTGCATCCGCATCGACCACTGCTGGTCCCACGGGCGCGGCAGACCCAGCGCCTCGTTCCAGGCGGGCAACTGCACCGCTCGGGCGCGGGCATTCTTCGACAGGGTTACGGCCAGCATTTCGATCAGGATGCGATAGACGTTGTTTTCGGGCTGCTGCTCGGTCAGACCCAGAGAGTTCACCTGCACGCCATAGCGGAATCGACGGAATTTCGGATTTTCAACGCCATAGCGTTGTTGCAGGATCTCATCCCAAAGATCCACGAAGGCACGCATTTTGCACATTTCGGTGACAAAGCGGATGCCAGCATTTACAAAGAAGGAAATCCGACCGCAGAGCGCCGGGAAATCCTCGGCAGGTACACGTGGGCGCAATTCGTCCAGCACGGCGATGGCAGTGGCCAAGGCATAGGCCAGTTCCTGCTCTGGCGTCGCACCCGCCTCTTGCAGGTGATACGAGCACACGTTCATCGGGTTCCATTTCGGAACATTGGTATAGCAATACTCGGCCACGTCCGCGATCATCTTGAGCGACGGCTTGGGCGGGCAAACATAAGTGCCGCGGCTCAGGTATTCCTTGATCAGGTCGTTTTGAACCGTGCCCTGTAGTTTGGATACATCCGCGCCTTGCTCTTCCGCGACGGCGATATAAAGCGCCAAAAGCCATGGCGCAGTGGCGTTGATCGTCATCGAGGTGTTCATCTGCTCCAGCGGGATCTGGTCGAACAGAACCCGCATGTCGCCCAGATGACAGACCGGCACACCAACCTTGCCGACTTCACCGCGGGCCAAAGTGTGGTCGCTGTCATAGCCCGTTTGAGTGGGCAGATCGAAGGCCACCGACAGGCCGGTTTGGCCTTTCGCAAGATTCCCCCGATAAAGCGCGTTCGAGGCTTTGGCCGTGGAATGACCGGCATAGGTTCGGATGAGCCAGGGGCGATCTTTCTGCGTCTGCGTCATAGCGGGGCCTCGCGTTTCAGTGGGCAATAAAATTTCGTCTCGAGGTTCTAAAGCGCAATTTTCGGGACATGTCAATTCGCTGCGTTGCGGCATGCCGCAATTGTTCAGATTGTGGGCAGCTGTGATTGGTGGCAATCTGCCGCCATGACGCAAACCGTGGAACTTCCGCTTTGGCTTTTCGTGCTGATCGTGGTCTTTGCCATGGTCACTTTCGCATCGCATTTCCTGTTTCCGTCCGTCCGCTGGTTTTTCCGTCGCAGGTTGGAACGCGCGGTGGCGCGCCTGAACCAGCGCCTTCAACGCCCAATCCAGCCCTTCAAGTTGGCGCGTCGACACGACATGATCCAGCGCTTGATTTATGATCCGCAGGTCGGCCAGGCGGTTCAGCAACATGCCCGTGAAACCGGCATGCCCGAGGCCGTCGCCTCGGAGCAGGCACGTCGTTATGCCCGAGAGATCGTTCCGTCCTTTTCGGCCTTCGCCTATTTCAGCTTTGCGATCCGGCTGGCCCGCTTGCTGAGCAACACATTCTACGAGGTACGGCTTAGCTATCAGGACGAAGAATCCGTCAGGAACATTGATCCCGAAGCTACGGTTGTCTTTGTCATGAACCACCGAAGCAACATGGATTACGTTTTGGTCACGTATCTTGCGGCCCGACATTCTGCGCTGTCTTATGCTGTAGGAGAGTGGGCCCGGGTCTGGCCGCTCAGCCGATTGATCCGGGCGATGGGGGCGTATTTTATCCGGCGCAAGTCCGGTAGCGAACTCTATCGTCAGGTTCTGTCCACCTATGTGCGCCACGCAACCGAAGCCGGCGTAACTCAAGCCATGTTTCCAGAAGGCGGGCTGAGCCTGACCGGTGCCATTGCGCGCCCCAAGCTTGGACTGCTCAAGTACATTATGGATGGAACATCGCCACAGGGGCGCGATGTGGTGTTTGTCCCGGTTGCTCTGAATTACGACCGTGTGTTGGAAGACACCATCCTGACCCGCGCGGCACTTGGAACAGAGCGGCGGTTTCGCGCACGGATCGGCGTCATCACGCGCTGGATAGTGAAACAGATCTGGCGTCGTTTGATCGGCCGATACAGGCGGTTCGGTCTGGCGTCCGTCCGGTACGGCAGGCCGATCTCTCTCAAGGAATTCCGGGCTGAAGGCAGTGACGACATGATGACGGATTTGGCTCGGACGCTGATGCAGCGTATCCAGCATGCTATTCCGCTTGTGCCGGCACCAGCGGCCTGTTTGCTGGTGCGCGACAAGGGCCCGATGTCCGAAGAAGACGTGCTGTCACAAATCCGACAGATGATGGAGCGCGATGATCCGCAGACCAAGGACAATTCGCAGGCCATATCAAATGCTTTGGATCAACTGGTTGAACGCCGGATTCTGAACCGACAGGGGAACATGCTGTCCGTATCAGGTCAGCGCGGCGATCTTCTGGACTATTACGCCGCATCCGCCCCGGCGGATTCAGGTAACCAGGTTTCTGCATCCGCAAAATAACTTTCTGCAACCGCTGGGTCATAAAATTACAATATGGCGCCAAAAACGGTTGCAATATTACTCATCGCCCAATATTCCAGTCTGTGAAGCGCGCGATTCTGCGTCGCGGCAAAGGCACTGAACAGAGGAGGCCGGCATGGCTTTGGACACCGAAAGTGGTATCGCGTCGTACGAGGCACCTGAAAAAGATCTGTATGAAATGGGTGAAATCCCACCCATGGGATATGTCCCAAAGCAAATGTACGCTTGGGCCATCCGCAAAGAACGTCATGGTGAGCCGAACACCGCCATGCAGCAGGAAGTTGTGGATGTTCCGACCCTGGACAGCAACGAAGTGCTGGTTCTGGTTATGGCCGCAGGGGTCAACTACAACGGCGTCTGGGCCGCTCTGGGTCAGCCGATCAGCCCGTTTGACGGCCACAAAGCACCCTATCACATCGCGGGTTCGGATGCGTCGGGCATCGTTTGGGCCGTTGGCGACAAGGTGAAGCGCTGGAAAGTTGGCGATGAAGTTGTGATCCACTGCAACCAGGACGACGGCGATGACGAGGAATGCAACGGCGGTGATCCGATGTATTCGCCCAGCCAGCGAATCTGGGGCTATGAAACACCGGATGGCTCGTTCAGCCAGTTCACCCGCGTGCAGGCACAGCAGCTTATGCCGCGCCCCAAGCATCTGACATGGGAAGAAGCGGCGTGCTACACCCTGACGCTGGCAACCGCGTACCGGATGCTGTTTGGCCACGAACCGCACGATCTGAAACCGGGTCAGAACGTCCTGGTCTGGGGTGCGTCGGGCGGTCTGGGGTCCTACGCGATCCAATTGATCAACACAGCAGGCGCAAATGCGATCGGTGTGATTTCAGACGAAAGCAAGCGTGATTTCGTTATGGGTCTGGGCGCCAAAGGCGTTCTGAACCGTCGTGATTTCAACTGCTGGGGTCAATTGCCCACGGTCAACACACCGGAATATGCCGAATGGTTCAAAGAGGCCCGCAAATTCGGCAAGGCGATCTGGGACATAACCGGCAAAGGCAACAATGTTGACATGGTGTTCGAACACCCGGGTGAAAGCACTTTCCCAGTGTCGACCTTCGTTGTGAAAAAAGGCGGTATGGTCGTGATTTGCGCCGGAACATCGGGTTTCAACTGTACATTCGATGTGCGCTACATGTGGATGCACCAAAAGCGTTTGCAGGGCTCGCACTTTGCTCATCTGAAGCAGGCGGCAGCCGCGAACAAGCTGATGGTCGAGCGCCGCCTGGACCCCTGCATGTCCGAAGTGTTCACGTGGAATGACCTGCCCGAGGCCCATATGAAAATGCTGCGGAACGAGCACAAGCCGGGCAATATGTCCGTTCTTGTTCAGGCGCCGCGTACGGGTCTGCGTACCCTCGAGGAAGTCCTGGACGCAGGCTAACAACCCGCCAGGGTTGTAGACAAAAAACGCCCGCGAATCACCTTGCTGGTTCGCGGGTGTTTTGCGTTTTTCGGGCCTCTGACGATCTTTCAAATGCTTGCATTTTTGCCCATCGCTATTTTTGGGGAGTAGAAACCGGCGAATAGGCTGAAAAAGATCATACATGTTATGGTTGTGTTAACCCTTCGTTAACTGTTTCAGAGAGACCCTGATGGCGCAAAATGAGTGGATATTGGACGTATTGTCGGATCTCAATGCTTTCGCCGTTGCGAATGGTTTGAGCGCGCTTGCAGAGCAGCTTGATGACACAAGACTGATCGCGGCTGCCGAGATTGCGTCCTTGAAGAACGAGGTACGGGCGCCCGCGGATGGCAACGAAGGTCGATTTGGGTCAAATCCTTCAGGATTTGGAAAACACCAACACGCTTGAAGAACTCAGCGCCGTAGCTGAGCGTTTGCGGGACGCGTTGAAGGTCGAGCACCTGACGTATCACTGGGTTGACGGTGCCGGAGATCAATACGGCTACACCACCTATTCAGACGCCTGGGATGAGCGCTACAGGGAAAAAAACTATCACCGTATCGACCCTGTGATCTTAGGGTGTTTCCAGCGGTTTCACCCGGTTGACTGGAAGTCGCTGGATTGGTCCGGCAAGGTGGCAAAGGCCTTCCTTCTGGATGCGCAAAACCATGGCGTTGGAAATCAGGGGTATTCCATCCCAATTCGGGGTCCAAATGGTCAGTTCGCACTGTTCACGGCCAACCACAGTTGTGATGATCAAACCTGGAAGAACTTTGTCTCGGCTTACGGGCGTGATTTGATTCTTGTTGCGCATTACATAAATCGCAAGGCGCTGGAGTTTGAAAAAGACAGGCAGCCGGACTGCCCGCGCAGCTTGTCGCCAAGGGAAATCGACGCGATCACACTTTTGGCGTTGGGATACAGCCGCGCCCAAGTGGCCCATTCCCTGACGATTTCTGAGCATACGTTGCGCGTTTACATTGAAAGCGCGCGCTCAAAGCTGGGCGCACATAACACAACCCACGCAATCGCCACGGCACTCAGCCGGGGATTAATAGTGGTTTAAGAGGCGAACGGCCTCCACACGCAAAATTAACCACGACTCTGTACTTCCTTCGTTCCTGCACAGGACGACAAGGGGAACAAGTCATGTTGCGTTATCTATATGCCGATGAGTTACACAGATTTCCGACTCTGGCAGAGGGGATGTTCAAAGATCGTGCGGATCAGTTCAAGACCAGGTTGGGGTGGGATGTCCACGTCAACGAGAAGGGCGAAGAACGGGACGAATACGATGATCTCAATCCGCTTTATGTCATCTGGGAAGAGCCGGATGGCAGCCACGGAGGGTCGATGCGTGTATTGCCTACGACCGGTCGGGTGATGATCAATGAGGTTTTTGGTCATCTGAATGGCGGCAAGCCGATTTGCAGCCCCCTGATCTGGGAGGTCACCCGGTTCTGCCTGTCCCGAACAGCCAGCCCGCATACTGCCGGCGCCATCATGTTGAGCGGCGGTGAAATGATGGAAGGTTTCGGCCTGACGCATATCGCCGGCGTATTCGATGCAAGGATGATCAGAATCTATCGCCTGATCGGGTCCTCGCCCGAGGTTCTGGGAACCCAGGGCAGCGGACGCGATCAGATTTCAGTCGGATTGTGGCCCTATTCCGCGGACGACTGCAACCGGGTGGCCGAGCGTGCGGGCATCCCGCGTGATCTGTCTCGGATGTGGTTCAAGGCCGCATTCGGGCCGAAGAGACAGCACCGGTTCGCCCTGTCCGCTTAAGTGCCGGAAAACGCCAATCCACATCTGGTGGTGGTCGGCGCGGCCCTGTAGGGTCGCGCCATGTCCTTGCCGAATGTAACGTTCTCAGATGATCAGGCCGCCGCATATGATAGCATCGCCGAGATGCTGCGGGCAGCGGGTGTTGATCTCGAAGATGATGCCCTTCTGAAACTGCCAGGCGCAGGAAAATCAGGTGTGATGGCCGTGATCGGCAAGGCTGGTTCGGGCAAAACGCTGCTGTTGGCCGAGCTGTACAAGGCACTGGCAGAGACGGGTGTTCAGATCGTGTCCGGCGATTATGAAAGCCGCAAATCGAAAGACAAGCGCAGCCTTGCTATCCTGGCCCCGACGAACAAGGCTGCAAGCGTTCTGCGATTGCGCGGCGTGCCTGCGACCACGATTCACCGCATATTGTACACGCCGGTCTATGATCCGGAATACGAGCGTATCGCGGAATGGCTGGCCGGCAATGACGAACGCCCCGATATCGAAGGTTTGACGGATGAAGCCTTGGATCGTGCAGCTGCTTTTTATCAAAACAACAAATCTATCCCCGGGGCGCTGGCCGCCGCCGGTTTGCGAGGGTCGGATTTCATCACCGGGTGGAAGCGCCGTGACGAACCGCTGGATATCGGGTTCGTCGACGAGGCGTCGATGCTGGATGACCGCCAGTTCGATGATCTCAAGGAGATTTTCCCGACCCTTCTGTTGTTCGGCGATCCGGCTCAGTTGGCACCGGTAAATCAGTCTGGCAGCATGGTGTTCGAGGCATTGCCCGAGCCCAGGAAGCTGACACTTCAGCGCGTGCACCGCCAGGATGCAGACAATCCAATTCTGGATCTTGCGCATGCGCTGGCTGACCCGGCAATGGGCTTCGAGGATTTCGAGCGACTGATCGAAGAAACAGCCCGTCGGGATGATCGGGTTGTCTGGGGCCAGCGGGTTGAGGTCGATCTGATGGCCCGAAGCCCGGTTCTCGTCTGGCGCAACGCCACGCGCATTCGTTTGATACAGGCCTTCAGGCAAGTTCACGGCGCACCGGATACGGAATTGCTGGAAGGTGAACCGCTTATTTGTGACGGAATCGAATTGCCCCTGAAACATCGCAAGAAACGGCTGGACCTTGAGGCGCGTGGGCTGATCAAAGGAGCTCAGGTGGTATATCTGGGGCCGGGACGAAAGCCGGGGTTCTCGCGTCTTCACGTGATGGGGGCCGAAGACCCGCAGGTCAGCGCCGCGTCCATTGTTCAGATCGAAAAACCGGATGAGGAAGAGCCGTTTATTCCCTACGCTGCCCGCATGGGGGCGACCTTTTTGCACGGGGCGGCCGTCACGATCCACAAGGCGCAGGGGTCACAATGGGATACTGTTCAAGTGTTCGCTCCGGATCTCTATGCCGCCGCTCGCATGGGCCGGACCGAGGCCGGGCAGCCATTGTGGAAGCGTTTGGCATATGTCGCGATCACGCGCGCGCAAGAGCGGCTGATCTGGGTGGTGCGCAATCGCCTGTCGAAACCCACGCACCCCCTGCGTGTGGATGACTTGAGGGCGATTCCGGCGGCTTCGCTGAAATTGGAGGCGGAAGAGACATGAAATCCATCATCGTAACGGGTGCCAGTTCAGGTATCGGCCGGGCTACGGCCCTGCTGTTTCTGTCCCAAGGGTGGACGGTCGGGCTGTTGGCGCGCAGCAAGGACAAGCTGGAAGCTCTGGCAAAAGAGCATCAGGCAGCCATCGTCCTGCCTGCGAATGTGACCGACCCGAATGCGGTTGAACGGGCTTTTCGGTCTTTTACAGACCGCACCGGGCGGCTGGATGTTCTGTTCAACAACGCCGGGATCTTTGCGCCGGGCGGCACGATCGACGAGATCGCTCTGGACGATTGGTATCAAAGCGTCAACGTGAACCTGAACGGCATGTTCCTCTGCGCGCGCGAAGCCTTCAGAATCATGCGTCACCAAAACCCGCAGGGCGGCCGGATCATAAACAACGGCTCGATAGCGGCACATGTTCCGCGCCCAAATTCGGTACACTATTCGGCCACAAAGCACGCCATTACAGGGCTGACGCGCAGCCTTTCGCTGGATGGGCGTCGCTTTGGAATTGCCTGCGGGCAGATCGATATCGGAAATGCGCGCACGCAGATTGTTCAGGGCCTTGGGGACGCCGCGCAAGCCGCGGGCGAGACACCAGACCCGACGATGGCCGTGGAAGACGCCGCGCGTTCGGTCCTGCATATGGCAAGCCTGCCGCCCGAGGCCAACGTGCAGTTCATGACCGTCATGGCCACGACCATGCCCTATATCGGCCGAGGGTAACGGTTACTTTTCTCGCAACAGCCGGAAGGCTGTCGAGGCGCCCCAGCCTGCCGCAATCGCTATGACCAGCGACATCAGGCCGTACCAGACGGGCTGCTGGCGGGACATATTGTACAAAAAACGTTCCAGGCCGACTTTCCGGACATCAATGATCGCTTCATATTGCGAGACGACCTCTCCGCCACGGGTGAGAAAAATCCGGGCGGAATAATCGCCTTCGGTCAGGTCGGCGGGCATATCGATCGAGGTGCGGAACAGGGTCTGTTCATCCACTGCTACGGTGTTTTCGCGGATCGAATACAGTTGTTCGTGTTCTCGAATTCTTATTACGGCGTCTGCAAAATCCTGTGCGCCCCGGATATGCATCGCGGCACCGACCGAGCGGATCGCGCGTTCGATCGAAATCCGGTAACGCAGGTCTTCGGTGTCGGACAGGATGTCGTCAAAGGGTCCGCTGGTTGCAACGGCGTAAAAGCTGGGTGCAAGGTCGACAAGAACACTGTCGGTGTTCACCCAGATCCCAAGCTTGCGTTCCTTGCGTCGCACGGTGACAGGCTCGGACGGACCCGCAACCGCGACGATGACTTCGACCGGAGGGCCGGAAGGGATTGGGGTTTCCCGCTTGATGGCCCCAAAAATCAAAAGTTCCGATCCGTCGAATGTCGCGGTGATGGCAACCCGGTCCTGGCTGAGACCAAGAACAACCTGTTCTTCCGCTGCCGAAGCGGGCGTGCAGAACAAGCACAGGGCGGCGATAAGCGAACGCAGCATCCTCAGTGCCCTCCGCCGTTGCCAAGCGAGTAGAGCTCGGCGGGTTCGATAAGCAGATCAAGTGCAAGCTTGCCACATACGGCCAGCACCAGAGCGGCAAGCAGCACGCGCAATTGTTCCGCCGGCATTCGGGCTCCGATCACGGTTCCGATCTGGGCGCCAATGACGCCGCCCACCAGCAACAAGACCGCCAGAACAACATCAACCGTATAGTTGGTGGTGGCGTGCAGCATCGTGGTGAAGGCTGTCACAAAGATGATCTGAAACAGCGACGTGCCGACAACGACCTTGGTCGGCATACCCAGCAAGTAGATCATGGCAGGGACCATGATAAAGCCGCCGCCAACGCCCATGATCGCCGACAAAACCCCAACGCACAGACCGACCAAGGCCGGCGGGATGACCGAGATATACAGGCCCGAGGTGCGAAAACGCATTTTGAAGGGCATGGCATGGACCCAGCCCCGCTGCCGGCGCTTGGCAGGGGCCGCGCCGCCTTTCTTGGCTTTACGCAGTGCCCTCAGGCTTTCGACAAACATCAGGCTGCCAATGACGCCAAGAAAAACAACGTAACAGAGTGTCACCAGCAGATCGACCTGACCCAGGCTTTTGAGATAGTTGAAGACAACCACGCCCAAAGCGGCCCCAACAAGCCCGCCAACCAGCAATACCGTTCCCATTTTGAGGTCCACGGTCTTTCGTCGGAAATGTGCCAGAACTCCGGAAAAGGATGATGCGACGATCTGATTGGCTTCGGTAGCAACAGCCACCGCCGGCGGAATACCGATGAAGAACAGCAGCGGGGTCATCAAAAAGCCGCCACCGACACCGAACATTCCGGACAGGATGCCAACCATGCCGCCCAACCCCAACAAGAGAAAGGCGTTTACTGAGACTTCGGCGATGGGAAGGTATATCTGCATGGGCTCTTCTAGTCGCACTGAGTTGAGAGGCGCAACGCCATAGCGTCGCATTCGCCTAAATATTTAAAAATTTGAATGTGACTAATCGGCACATACGACCAGACCTGCCTGTTTGCGCTGATCGGGTCTGCGGACAACTGCCAGTTTGCAGGAAGGTACACACTCATACCCTCTTAGAACGGTTGCGGCATGCAAAATCAACTCTGCATGCCGCTCCGCAGCGAACAGGACTGAAACTCAGTTCGGAACTGGCCTTATCAGCGCTCTTTGACGTAGGGTTCTCCGCCTGCCCGAGGTGGGATGGCTTTGCCGACGAAGCCGGCAAGGATCACCACCGTCAGAATATAGGGCAGGGCGTCCATCACCTGCACGGGAATCACGACGCCACCCAGGTCGATATTTTGGAACCGCAGCGCGATCGCTTGCAGCAGACCAAACAGCAAGCAGGCCCACATGGCATGCCACGGGCGCCACTTGGCAAAGATCAGAGCGGCCAAGGCGATAAAGCCACGACCGGCGGTCATTTCCTTGACAAACCCTGCCTGCAATGCCGTAGCCAGATAGGCGCCTGCAATACCGCACAGCACACCACAGATGGCGACAGCGGCGAACCGCAGGCCAACCACCGAGACACCGGCGGTGTCCACTGCGGCCGGGTTCTCACCCACCGCCCGCAGGCGCAGACCGAACCGGGTGCGATACAGAAGCCACCAGGTGGCCGGAACCATCAGGAACGCGACATAAACCAGGATCGAGTGGCCCGAGAGCAATTCGGAATAGATGGGACCAACAATTGGCACACCGCTGAGGGACTCGGCGAATGGGAAGTTGATCGGTTCGAACCGGCCCCCGCCAAACAGGGACGGTGTACGACCACCTTGCTGAAACCAGCTTTGCGCGACCAGGACGGTCAGGCCCGAGGCCAGAAAGTTGATCGCCACGCCCGATATCAACTGGTTGCCCCGGAAGGTGATCGACGCCAGCCCGTGCAGGCCCGACAGCAACAAAGAGGATGCGATACCAGCCAGCAGGCCCAGCCAAACCGACCCTGTGACAGCTGCGATTGCAGCCGAAAAGAACGCTGACATCAACATTTTGCCTTCGAGGCCGATGTCGAAGATCCCGGCCCGTTCCGAAAACAGACCGGCCAGACAGGCAAGCAGCAGTGGCGTGGACAGGCGAATGGTCGAATCCAGAACCTGAATGAGGGTTACGAAAAATTCCATCACTCAGCCCTCTTCCGCATACCCAGGAAAAGTTTTTCAAGCGGCATTCGCACCATGTTGTCCAATGCGCCGGTGAACAGGATGACCAGGGCCTGAATGACCACGATCAGTTCCCGCGGAATCGAAGCCCACAGCGCCAGCTCGGCACCGCCCTGATACAGAAATCCGAACAAGAGCGCGGCCAGAAACACACCAAACGGATGTGAACGCCCCATCAGAGCCACGGCGATGCCAATGAAACCCGCGCCCTCGGTCGAGTTCATAACAAGTCGCTCGGCTTCGCCCATGACATTGTTGATGGCCATCAGCCCTGCCAGCCCGCCGGAAATCAGCATCGCGACAATCGTGATGCGCACAGGTGAAATACCGGCATAGACAGCGCCGGTCTCGGAATGGCCGTAAGCCCGGATTTCATAACCCAGACGCGTGCGCCAGATCAGCGCCCAGACAACCACGCAGGCAAGCAACGCGATGAAGAAGGTGATGTTCGCAGGGGCGCCGCGGAAAACAACGTTCTCTGCGGTCGAGAACATCTCCTGGAAAGAGGGCAGATGCACGCTTTCAGAGAACCGCGCGGTGGCCGGATCCTGCGACCCTTGGGGCCGCATGACATTGACCAGCATGTAATTCAGGAAAGCAGCGGCGATGAAGTTGAACATGATCGTGGTGATCACGATATGGCTGCCACGCTTTGCCTGAAGATAGGCCGGAATGGCTGCCCAGAGCGCGCCGAACAGCATCGATGCCGCACAGGCGGCAAGCAAGGCAATGCTCCAATGCGGCCAGTCGACATAAAGACAGACCATGGCCACGCCCAGCCCGCCCAGCATCGCCTGACCTTCGCCCCCGATGTTGAACATACGGGCATGGAAGGCGACGGCCACCGCAAGACCGGTAAACATGAAGTTGGTCGCGTAATAGAGCGTATAGCCCCAGCCATAGGTCGATCCCAGCGCACCAGTGACCATCAATTTGACGGCCTCGACAGGGTTTTCGCCGATGGCGAGGATGACCAGCGCCGAAAGGATTGCGGCCAGTATCAGACTGATCAGGGGGATCAGAATGACATCGGCCCATTTAGGCATTTTTTCCATGTTACGCGGCCTCTCCCGCAACACCGGCCATCAGAAGGCCCAGTTCTTTTTCATCTGTCTCATGGGGCAGGCGTTCTCCCATGATATGTCCGTCAAACATCACCGCGATCCGGTCCGAGAGCGAGAAGATTTCTTCCAGTTCGACCGATACCAGCAGGATTGCCTTGCCCTGATCACGCAGCGCGACAATCTGTTTGTGAATGAACTCGATGGCGCCGATGTCCACGCCCCGCGTGGGTTGCCCGACCAGCAGCAGGTCGGGGTTGCGTTCAATCTCGCGGGCGACAACGATTTTCTGCTGGTTGCCGCCCGAGAAACTCTTGGCTGCCAACCAGGGATTGGGCGGGCGGACGTCGAATTTCTCGATCTTGGCTTCGGTATCGGCGCGCAACGCCGCGTTGTCCATGAAGATACCGCGTTTATAGGCCGGGTCGCGGTGATACCCGAAGGCCACGTTTTCCCAGGCGTGGAAGTCCATGATCAGGCCTTCGCGCTGCCGGTCCTCGGGCACGTGGGCGATGTGATGCGCGCGGCGGGCCTGACCATCTGATCCGGCCCCACTCAGTGCCAGCGGTTCGCCGTTCAGCTTGATCGAGCCCTGCCCAGGGCGCATTCCACCAAGAACTTCCAGCAGTTCGGATTGACCATTGCCGGCCACGCCGGCGATGCCGACGATCTCACCTGCGCGCACGGTCAGGTCGATGTTTTTGACCCGTTCGACGCCCGCCGAATCAAAAACGCTGAGATTTTCGATCTCGAGAATGGGTTTGCCGGGCGTCGCGGGCACTTTGTCGACTTGCAGCAGAACCTTGCGGCCGACCATCAGTTCGGCTAGCTCCTCGGGGCTGGTCTCGGATGTCTTGACCGTGGCCGTCATTTGCCCGCGCCGCATAACCGATACCGTGTCGGTGTTTTCCATGATCTCGCGCAGTTTGTGGGTGATCACGATGACTGTTTTGCCCTCGGACCGCAGTCGGTCGAGAATGCGGAACAGCTGATTGGCTTCGGCTGGGGTCAACACGCCGGTCGGTTCGTCCAGAATCAGAATTTCGGCCTTGCGGTACAGCGCCTTCAGGATCTCGACCCGCTGCTGCATCCCCACGCCGATCTCGTCGATGCGCTTGTCGGGATCGACGAACAGTTCGTATTCTTCCTCGAGCTCTTTCAGCTCTTTGCGGGCTTTTGCCAGTGATGGCGCCAGCAACCCGCCATCCTCGGCGCCCAGTACGATGTTTTCTAGTACGGTGAAATTTTCCACCAGCTTGAAATGCTGGAACACCATCCCGATGCCCGAGGCGATGGCCGCCTGGCTGTCTGGGATGTCGGTCTTGGTCCCATTGATCCAGATCTCACCTTTGTCGGCTTTGTAAAAGCCGAAGAGAATGCTCATCAACGTGGATTTGCCTGCGCCGTTTTCACCGATGATCCCATGGATCGTACCGGGTGCAACGCTGATCGAGATGTCTTTGTTGGCCTGAACTGGCCCAAAGGCTTTGGATATCCCTTTGAGCTCAATGGCTGGGACGGTCATGTCTTGCCCTCAACTGCCGAGAAACCCATCCGGCTGTCCGCCAGGATGGCGAAGTGGGTGGCGAGGCGGAAGGCACTCTCCCGCCCCGCGCGTTATCAGAACTGCAGCGCCGGGCAGCTGTCGTTCTCGTAATAGCTTACAACATTGATGTCGCCGTTGATGATCGCCTTGCGGGCTTCGTCTACGGCGTCGCTCATGCGAACCGAAACAAGCTCTTTGTTGTTTTCATCCATAGCAACGCCGACCCCATCTTCGGCCAGACCCATGATGAAAACGCCGGTTTCAACGTTTTCGCCTGCTTTCATCGCTTCATAAACCGCGACGTCCACACGCTTCAGCATCGAAGTCAGAACTTTGCCTGGGTGCAGGTGATTCTGGTTGCTGTCCACACCAATCGACAGGATGCCCTCGTCAGCCGCAGTTTGCAGAACGCCAACGCCGGTTCCGCCGGCCGCAGCGTATATCACATCAGCGCCCTGGCTGATCTGCGCTTTTGTAAGCTCCGAACCTTTTACCGGATCGTTCCAGGCAGCAGGCGTTGTTCCTGTCATGTTGGCAACAACATTGATGTCTGGGTTCACGGCCTTAGCGCCCTGGGCATAGCCGCATCCGAAATGGCGAATCAACGGGATGTCCATACCTCCGATGAAACCAACGGTGCCGGATTTCGACGCCATGGCGGCCATCATCCCGACCAGGTAGGACCCTTCGTGCTCGGCAAAGCCAATCTGGCGGATGTTTGGAGCGTCCAGCCAAGTCACGTCAACAGCGACGAATTTGGTGTCGGGGTAATCACTTGCAACAGCCGCCAGGGCGTCAGCGATTCCGAACCCCATGGTGATGATCGGATTTGCACCGGATTCCGCAAACCGGCGCAAGGCCTGTTCGCGCTGCGGTTCTGCCTGAATTTCGATTTCCAGATACTTGCCGCCGGTTTCATTCGCCCAGCGCTGCGCGCCGTTATAGGCGGCCTCGTTGAAGGACTTGTCGAACTTGCCGCCCAGGTCAAAGATCACCGCCGGTTCGGCCAGAACCGCTCCGGCTGACATTGCGACGGCAGCGGCAGCACCCATCAAGGATTTCATCAGGGTCATTTCAGTCTCCCAATTTTATTTTGTTGGCACAGGGTCAGATTAGCCCCGTTCACCCACTTTTAGCGAGCATAACTGTTGTGATGGCGGGTATTAAGGGGGTTTGCAACCACCATGGTCAACTGAATTCTGACCAAATGGTCTAAAAAACGGGCGATTGCCGTAGGGGCAGGCGGCATTCCATTACGAGTGCATCAGTTTTCTGGCCCGTTTCGCGTGCATAGTACGCCCTGCGCAACCCGCACTGCCGATATCCGCATCGATTGTACAGGGAAATGGCCGCAATGTTGTCGGCCGCGACATCCAGAAAGGCACGCGTTGCCTGCAAATCGATCGCTTGATCATGCCATTCCTGCATGAGACGAAGTGCCAGGCCCTGCCTTTGAAACGAAGGGTGGGTTGCAATTGTCAGCAACTCGGCTTCGCCCGCAATCACCTGAAACAGTGCAAAGCACCGGGAATCTCCGACGGCATGAGTAAAGCGGTTTTCAAGAAGGGCGGCGAATTCATCTTCTGTCCAGCCGCGCGAGTGCGAAAACGCTGCGGCATGGGTCGATGCCATCTCGTGCGGTGTCATTCGTTCAGCAGAACAGGGGGGGTATCGCGGGACGGAGCCGCGTCGGCGGGCCTTACGTATAAAGGTGCAGGCGGCAAGCTGGTACGATCCCAGCGCCGCGCGGCCAGCCGGGCGATGGCTTGTGCCAGCAAGGCAGGGTCAGAGCAGGAATACAACGGCCCGCCAAGTTCCGCTTCGGCCCGAGGCAAGAGACACGGATCGGCACCGGGCATTTTCACATAAACCTGGTCGCGCGGGGCAGGGATCGCCGGTATCTGCCCGTCTTCCGCCAGCTCACGCAAGGCATCGAAGCCGGAAACTCCGACCGCAGGGATTTCCAGCCCAAGTGCAAGACCCCGCGCGGCCGAAACCGAAATACGGATGCCGGTGAAGTTCCCGGGCCCTATCCCAACGCCGATCGCGTCCAAACCGGCCCAATCACATCCGGTTTCCGCCAGAACGTCTTCCAACAGCGGAATCAATCGTTCGGCTTGTCCGCGTGACATTGCTTCGGCACGAGACGTCACGATTTCGCCATCGCGCAACAAAGCGGCCGCGCAATGCGCGGCCGATGTGTCAAATGCCAGAATCGTCGGGTTAGACGGCAACAGGGCGAACCTCGGTCACTTCCGGAATGTAATGGCGCAGAAGGTTTTCGATACCCATCTTCAGGGTCAATGTCGAAGACGGGCAACCCGCGCAGGCCCCCTGCATGTGCAGATAGACCACGCCGCGATCAAACCCGTGGAACGTGATATCACCCCCATCCTGAGCCACGGCAGGACGCACACGGCTGTCCAGCAAGTCCTTGATCTGGTTGACGATATCAGCGTCCTCACCAGAGTGCTCGGCATGGCCCGAGGCCCCGGCGGAATCTGCGCCCATAACAGGCTGGCCGGATTGATAATGCTCCATCACTGCGCCAAGAATGGCCGGTTTGATGTGGTCCCACTGAACGTCGTCCGATTTGGTGACGGTGACAAAATCGTTGCCAAAAAACACGCCAGTCACACCATTGACCGCAAATATGCGTTTGGCCAGAGGGGATTTTTCGCCCGCTTCCGCAGTTGGGAAATCCGCTGTTCCAGCTTCCAGCACCGTTTGGCCGGGCAGGAATTTCAACGTGGCCGGATTGGGGGTGGATTCGGTCTGGATGAACATGAGGGCGCTCCGTCTGATGTGCTTCTGATATGCGCGCAGGCGCACGGGAAGTCAAGATTTGGAACGATTCTAAATTGTGGAAGCGTATTCTAATGCGTCATCCAGACGGTCATCGCCCCAGAACAACTCTTCCCCGGCCAGAAAACTTGGTGCACCAAACAGACCAAGCGCCTTGGCGCGGGCAGATTGTTCGAATAGGGCCTGTTTTATGTCCGGGTCCCCTGCGCGGTTCAGCACGCCGCTGTGCACCCCTGCTTCGTCGAGGCAGGAGGCCAGTACGCTGTCCTCGGAGATATTCTGCCCGGCGCCGAATTCGGCGCTCAAGACGGCCCGAACAAACGCCGCCCGTTCCCGATGATCCTCGATGCCCAGAACCAGGCGTGCTGCCCTGAGCGAATTCTGCGGAAACGGATCAGGCTTTGCGAAAGGAAGCCCGCGCGCCTTGCACAGACGTTCCATATCGCGCCACATGTACCGCCCTTTGGCCGGATACAGGTTGAAAGGTGAGGTGCGCCATCCTTGTTCCGCGAAAATCGGACCCAACAGGAACGGGTGCCATTCAATGTCAACGCCTTTGTCTTGCGCGGCCGCTTCGATCCGCATCGCGCTGAGGTAGGAATAGGTCGAGGCGAATTCGAACCAGAACTGTATCGTCTTCGCCATCGCCGCGCCTCAGGTTATTTCTTCCAGTTTCTCTTTGCTCAGATTGCCCGGAACGATCGTGATCGGAATCGGCAGGCTACCCGAATTCTTCGTCAGTTGAGTCACCAACGGACCGGGACCTTTCTTGTCGGTCCCCGCCCCAAGTACAAGAACACCAATCTCGGGATCGGACTGAACATGTTCGATGATCTGTGCCACGGGATCACCTTCGCGAATGGCCAGTTCAGGTTCCACGTTCTGCTTGTCCCGCATCCATTTGGCAAACACTTCGAAATGAGCATGGATACGTTCGCGGGCTTCTTCACGCATGGTTTCGGCTACACCGATCCAGTGATTGAACTCGTCGGGCGGGATGACAGACAGGACCGTCACACCACCTCCGGTATGGGCAGCCCGCATCGCGGCAAACCGCATCGCGTTCAGGCATTCGCGGCTGTCATCCAGAACGACTAGGAACTTACGCATGGGTATCCTCTTTAGGTTTCCGGGATCATGCCCGACCGATCGCACGCTGGCAACTCGGGCAAGCCTGGGGCATCGTGCTATCGATCACTTGCAGCCCAATCCCAATAGAGCGCGCGCGCACGGCGAGCAACAGGACCCACCTGAAATTGCGTATCCTCCAGCGCAGTTACCGGTGTGACCTTGCTCATGTTGCCGGACATGAAGACCTCGTCGGCCTCGTGGAATTCCTCGAAGCTCAGAACCGTTTCGTGGACCTTTACACCATCTGCGCGCAGGTTTTTGATATGCCGTGCTCGGGTAATTCCAGCCAGGAAGGTTCCGTTCGGGATCGGTGTAAAGACTTCGCCATCCTTCACCATGAAGATGTTGGCCGTCGCCGTTTCCGCCACATGCCCCATCGCATCGGCCACCAAAGCGTTGGAAAAGCCTTTCGAGCGCGCCTCTTGCAGCATGCGGGCGTTGTTGGGGTAAAGGCACCCCGCCTTGGCGTTTACGACCGCGCTTTCCAGAACCGGGCGGCGGAAGCGCGTGGTCGACAGAGTGGCCGACGCGGTTTCCGGGGCCATTGGGATTTCTTCCAGGCAGATGGCAAAACCGGTGCTGTTTTCCTGCGGGACTATTGCCGTGCTGTCACCGTCGATCCCCCAGTACATCGGGCGAATGTAAACGGCTGTGTCCGGGCTGTAGGCCTGCAACCCTTCGCGTACCAACTCGACCATCTGTTCGGTCGTCATGGTCGGCGTCAGCATCAAGGCTTCGGCTGACCGGTTCACCCGTGCGCAATGGGCCTCCAAATCCGGGGCCACGCCGTCAAAATATCGCGCGCCGTCAAAGACCGAAGATCCCAGCCAGGCGCCATGATCCGCCGCGCGCATGATGGGTGCGTCCCCCTCATGCCATTGGCCTTGAAAATAGGTCCGGATGTTCGTGCCGGTTGCCATGACGCCCTCCTTTGATTCAGGCAAACCCTAGGAGGGCGTCAGGCGAAGGTCCAGTGCAATCAGCGTGATGCGGCGCCGACCATGCCAACGATCTCGTAAGTCTTTTGCAGGATCGGAGCAGCGATTTCACGTGCGCGCTCGGCGCCGCGGGCGAGAATCTGGTCAATCTCGGCCTGATCCCCCATCAGGCGTGACATTTCGGTCGAGATCGGAGCCAGTTTCGCCACTGCCAGATCGGCCAGCATCGGTTTGAACTCACCGAACTGCTTGCCGCCTACTTCGGACAGAACCTGTTCGATGGTTTGATCGTTCAGGGCCGCGTAGATATTGACCAGGTTACGCGCCTCGGGGCGGTCCTCGAGCCCTTCGGCCTCTGACGGCAGAGCATCAGGGTCGGTCTTGGCTTTGCGGATTTTCCTGGCAATCGCTTCGGCGTCATCCGTCAGGTTGATCCGGCTCATGTCAGAAGGATCGGATTTCGACATCTTCTTTGATCCGTCCCTCAGGCTCATGACCCGTGTGGCCGCACCTTCGATCACCGGCTCGGTGACGGGAAAGAAATCGACGCCGAAATCGTTGTTGAACTTGATGGCGATGTCGCGAGTCAGCTCAAGATGCTGTTTCTGGTCTTCCCCGACCGGTACGTGGGTTGCGTGATAGATTAGAATGTCCGCAGCCATCAGAGCAGGATAGGCAAACAAGCCAAGCGAAGCGTTCTGCTGGTTCTTGCCGGCCTTGTCCTTCCACTGGGTCATGCGCTGCATCCAACCCATACGAGCAACACAGTTAAATATCCAAGCCAGTTGCGCGTGTTCCGGCACTTGGCTTTGATTGAACAAAATCGATTTTTCGGGGTTTAGTCCAGAAGCGATGTAACCGGCACAAAGCTCCCGCGTTGCGTGCTGCAACTCGATTGGATCTTGCCAGACCGTGATTGCATGAAGATCGACCATGCAATAGATGGTTTCAAATTCCTCGCTTTGCATTCTCACCCAGTTCCGAAGCGCACCGAGATAATTGCCGAGGTGCAGGTTACCCGAAGGCTGTGCGCCGGAAAACACGCGGGGCGTGAACTGGGTCTCGGTCATCAAAGGGAACTCCTGTCTGGAAAAATCAGCCCCCGTCGCTTACCCATGAGGCAAAGGGACGTCAACAGCCGCGAAAGGCCAGCCCGATGAGCAGTGAGCATTACACACCCGCCGTAAACCCGTTGCCGCCCGTTGTGGTGGCGCTGGTTCTGTTCATCATCGGCGTCGAACTGGCCTTCACGCTGGGATCGCGCGGTTTGATCGGAGGGCCGGCGGCCGTGGGTTGGCGTCTAGACGCGATACAGCACTATGCCTTCTCGGCGGATATTTTCGATTGGATGGTGCTGAACGGGCGTTGGCCGTTCGAACATCTGGTCCGGTTCGTGACCTATCCCTTTGTATCCGCCAACTTTACGCAGGCGATTTTTGTCTGTGTCTTCGTTCTGGCGATGGGAAAAATGGTTGGTGAGGTTTTCGGTGGTGTCCCCATGCTGCTGATTTTCGTCGTCTCGGGGATTGGCGGCGCGTTGAGTTATGCCGTTTTGCTGGACCCGCGCTATCCCCTGATCGGAGGGTTTCCACCTGTTTATGGCCTGATCGGAGCATTCACGTGGTTGTTGTGGCGCAAACTGTCGCTTGTGGGGGCAAATCAGGCAAGGGCGTTTCAACTGATCGCCGTTCTGATGGGCATTCAGTTCCTGTTTGGTCTGATCTTCGGCGGAAACGCGGAATGGGTCGCCGATCTGGGCGGGTTTGCCACTGGCTTTGGCATGTCATTTCTGGTGGCGCCGGGGGCCTGGGCCCGGATCGTCGGGCGCATCCGCCGCGATTGATCAGGCCCGGCGCAAGGCGCGTTTGAACTCTGACAATTTGAACGCTCCCAGGACATGACCAAGACAGAAATACGAGACGGCGGCGACCACGATCAGGACCAAAAGCGCAAGATAGCGCCAGCCGGGAATGTCCAGCGTCCAACCCAAGAAGTGGATCAACGCAAACAAAACCGCGCCCATACCGACCGAGGCCAGAACGATCCGGCCCGCACGTGCCCTGAAACGATCATCGAAACGCGCTTCTTCGCCCATGCGACGTGCCCCGATCGCCAGAAGAACAACCATGGCCCAGCCGGCAGTTGACGCGGCAATCGCAGGGGCGATCCAACCCACCAGCGGAAATAGGCCAAACGCCAAGGCCGCGTTCACGACCATTGCGACCACCGCATATCGGAACGGGGAACGCGTATCCTCGCGCGCAAAGAAAAGTGGTTGCAGCAGTTTTTGCAGCATGAATGCAGGCAGACCGATGCCATAAATCGCGACCGCCAGAGCTGTCGCAGCGGTATCCTCGGGACTGAACTGTCCCCGTTCGAACAGTACCGAAACCAGCGGGTTCGGGATGATCAGGAACGCCACTGTCGAGGGCAGTGTCAACAGCAGCATAAATTCCCCGGCGCGGGAAAACGCGTTGCGGGCCCCGTCCTTGTCGTCGGCGCGCAGGCGGCGGGACAGGTCGGGCAGCAGGACAATGCCAATGGCGATTCCGACGACGCCCAAAGGCAGTTGGTACAGGCGATCCGCGGCAAACAGCCAACTCACGGCCTTTTCGGTCTTTGATGCCACCAGTTGTCCGACCACCAGATTGACCTGGGTGACCCCCATGGCCAAGGCGGCGGGAACCGCGATGCGGACCATCCGGCGCATCTCGGGCGTCAGGCGGGGCAGGCCGGGGCGGATACGGATACCTGCACGTTCGGTCGCCACCCAGACCAGCACCAGTTGTGCGACGCCGGCGACCGGAATGACCGAGATCAGCCATCGTATCACCTCGCCGCCAGAGATGGCCCCGGCGATCAGCGCGGTGCAGGCAAAGATGTTCAGCAAAACAGGTGCCGCTGCGGCCGCTGCGAACCTGCCGGTGGCGTTCAATACCCCCGAAAACAACGCCGCCAAGGACATGAAAAGGATATACGGGAACACGACATAGCCATAGTCCACGGCCAGCTCGAAACGTTCATCCCCATGGAACCCTTCGGCCGTCAGCCACACCAGACCCGGCATGAAAACCATGGCCAGCCCGACCAGCGCCAGAACGGCCACGGCCAACAGGTTGAACGCATCCTGCGCGAACCCTTGGGGGTTCTCGTCCGCCTCCAGCCGTTTCGAGAACATGGGCACAAAAGCCGCGTTAAATGCGCCTTCGGCGAAAAAGCGGCGGAACATGTTCGGCAGGCGAAAGGCCGCGACGAAAGCATCCATCACCGGCCCGGGGCCGATGAAGGCGGTCAGCAGAATTTCCCGCAGAAACCCCAGTATTCGACTGGCCAGCGTCCAGAAGCCGACCGTGAACAGGCCTGAAAACAAACGGATTTGCTTCATGAGGCCGCACGCTCGGCGCCTTCGGTGATCGCCTTGCGCAGCTTGGCCTCAAGCCCACGTTGCTTGCTTTCCGAATGATATTTCAAGCCGAACATATCCTTGACGTAAAACGTATCGACCACCTGTTCGCCATAGGTCGCGATCACGGCATTGGCGATGTAGACATTCGCTGCAGCGAGGGTCCGGGTCAGATCAAACAACAGACCCGGACGGTCGCGGGTGTCCACTTCGATGATCGTGTATATTTCAGAACCGTCATTGTCGAAGGTGATATGCGTTGGAACGTTGAAGGCACGCTCGCGTTTCTTGATCTTGTCGCGTGATTTCAACGCCTCCTTCGCAACCACTTCGCCGCGCAGCGTCTTGTGGATCATCTGCGTAAGACGTGGCAGGCGCGAGGCTTCAAACGGGTGCCCTTCGGCGTCCTGAATCCAGAATGCATCGGTGACATAGCCGTCTTTGGTCGTATAGCTGCGCGCATCCACGACATTCGCGCCGACCAGGGCCAGCGCGCCAGCAATGCGGGCAAAGATACCGGGGTGGTCGCCCATCGCAAAACAGGCTCGGGTTGCGTCGCGATCCTCGTCCGGTTGCAGGCGGATCTCCATCGCGCCGGGGTCGCCGCTTTGTTCCAGCGCACGCAGCATGTTCGCAAACTCGACATGTGTGGCCAGATTGAGACCCTGCCAATACGGGTCATAGTGGCGCCCCGTCTCGGATTTGAGGTCGGCCTTGGACCAGGCTGCCAGTTCGGTGCGCAGGGCTTTCTTTGCCTCGGCGCCGCGATTGGCGCGGTTGAGGTCCTCCATCCCGGTTTCCAGCGCGCGCTTGGTTTCGGCGTGAAGGGCGCGCAAAAGCGTGGCTTTCCAGTTGTTCCATGTGTTCGGTCCCACGCCGCGAATGTCGCAGACGGTCAGAACGGTCAACAGGTCTAGCCGTTTGACGGTTTGAACTGCCTTGGCGAAATCACGCACTGTGCGGGGGTCTGAAATGTCACGTTTCTGTGCCATGTCGGACATCAGCAGGTGATAGCGCACCAGCCATTCGACCGTTTCCGAATCTGCTTTGTTCAGGCCCAGTCTTGGTGCCACCTTGCGCGCGATCTGTGCCCCAAGGATCGAGTGATCCTCGGGGCGCCCCTTCGCGATATCATGCAGCAACAGGGCGACATACAGCACCTTGCGATTGACCCCACCTTTCAGAATCGAAGAGGCAAGAGGCAGCGATTCAATCAACTCTCCGCGTTCGATCTGGGCCAGGTTCACGATGCACTGGATGGTATGCTCGTCCACCGTATAGCTGTGGTACATGTTAAACTGCATCATGGCCACGATGGGCTCGAACTCGGGCAGGAAGGCGGACAGTACACCCAGTTCGTTCATCCGCCGCAAGGCTCGCTCTGGGTTGCCGTGTTTTAGCATCAGGTCAAGAAAGATGCGCCGCGCTTCTTTGTCATTGCGCATTTCGTCGTCGATCAGATGCAGATTTGCCGCCACCAGACGCATGGCATCCGGATGGATCAGCATTCCCGTTCGCAAGCCTTCTTCGAACAGGCGCAGAAGGTTTACCTTGTCGGACAGAAATTTGTCAGGGTCCGCTACGTCCAGACGACCGTGAACAACCCGGTATCCCGCTTTGACCCGACGGCGCCTGCGGAAAATACGCTCCAGCAAAGGTGCGCCTTTCACGTGCAGCGCCTCAAGCTTCGTCAGAAAAATCCGCGTCAACTCGCCCACACGCGTGGCTTCGCGGAAATAGCGTTGCATGAACACCTCGACCGCCCGGCGACCGGCGTGATCCTCATAGCCCATGCGCGCGGCAACCTCGACCTGCATGTCAAAAGTCAGTTGCTCGGTGGCGCGACCCGTCACCAGATGCAAATGCGAACGAACAGCCCAAAGAAATTCTTCGGCCTGAACGAAAGTCTTGAACTCTTCCGGGGTGAACAGACCCAAAGGCACAAGCTCGGCCACGTCCTGAACGCCATAGATGTACTTTGCGATCCAGTAGAGGGATTGGAGGTCGCGCAACCCCCCTTTGCCCTCTTTCACATTGGGTTCGACCTTGTAGCGCTCTCCCTGTTTCAGGTGCCGCTCATCTCGTTCGTTCAGTTTGGCTTCGATGAATTCCCGCTCGGTTCCTTTGAACAGCTCGGTTTTCAGGCGCCGCTCAAGCTCGTCGGCCAGCGCCTTGTCGCCCGCCAGATAGCGTTGTTCAAGCATTGCGGTGCGGATCGTGAAATCCTCGGTGCCCAGCCGAAGGCAGTCTTTGATCGTGCGCGAAGAATGCCCGACCTTGAGCCTGAGATCCCAAAGGATATAAAGCATCGATTCGATGACGCTCTCGGCCCAGGCGGTGATTTTGTAGGGGGTCAGAAACAGCAGATCGACATCCGAAGACGGCGCCATTTCACCGCGCCCGTATCCGCCAACGGCCAGTACGGCGATCTTTTCACCTTGTGTTGGCGTCGCAAGCGGATGCAAGCGCGTGCTGGAGACCAGCATTGCCGTTCCGACCAGCTGGTCCGTCAGGTAGGTATAGGACCGGGTCAGCGCGCGCGCGTCGAACGGACGTTCGCTGAAGGCATCGGCAATGGCTTTTCGACCCGCTTTCTGAGCGTCACGCAGGATGCGCACTGTTTCAGAGCGCATTTTGCTGTTGTCAGAGCTGGTCTCGAACACCTCGGCCAGCGCATCATTGACGCTGACGCTGTCAAAGATGTTTTCGGCAGGGCAAATTAGCGCGCCATCCGGCGCCATGGTCTCGCCCGATCGCTCAGAAACCGGCACCAGAGAAGCTTTGCGGGGCAGGGTCAATCACAACCACCTGTTTATTCTGAATCGTCGCTACGGCAAGGCCGCGTTCATTGGTGCCGTTCGGGCGGAGGCGGAAGATACCGCCAACACCTTGGAAACCGGCATTTTGGGTCAGGGCAGCACCGGTCAGAGCATTGGATTTGCCCTGGCTGACCAAAGCACCAATCGCCGCTATTCCGTCATAGGCCAGACCGCTGATCGGATGAGGGGCTTCTCCATATGTCGCGTTATAGCGTTGACGATAGGCTTGGGCCTTTGACGGGTCGGGCAGGGCGAACCATCCCCCTTGCACTCCCGGCAGCTCCAGCGTTTGCGGGGGGATATCCCAACGGGTTAGACCGATGAATTGTGTCGTCGCCGGAGAAACGCCGGCCTCAGGCAGCAATTGCGAGAAAAGTGGCAAGGCACCCGCTGTCGTTGCCGTCATGAAAATCGAGTCCGCCCCTGTCGAATCGACGGTGGCCTTGATGGTGGGAACCGAGTTGATGACACCCTGTTGCGACCGGTCGTATCCGACCGTTCCCGCATTGTTGACCCGGCTGTTTGCCAGAGCATTGGCGATGGCAGCTTGCCCCACTTGCCCCGCGGCATCATTGCTGTGCACGATAACCGTGTTCGTTTTGCCTTGCCTGCCCGCATAATTCACCAGCCGGTTGGCGGTGTTTTCAAAGGTCGGTCCAAGTACAAATACATTGCCACCCGCAATGCTGGTGTTGTTCGAGAACGAAAGAACATTCACGTTATTGTTCAGTACGGCCAGTCCGGCAGCGTTTGCCGCCTGGGCGTAAACAGGGCCGACAATGATCTTGGCGCCTTCGGCAACGGCCTGCTGGGCCACCGCTGTCGCCGTGGTCGGGTTTCCTGCCGTATCGTAAACACGCAGGTCGATTTTGACGTTAGGCAGATCGGACATTGCCATACGGGCCGCATTCTCAAGGCTCTGCGCCAGCGCGGCGTCGCCCGAGCGGGGAACCAGCAAAGCAACCGGAACAGGATTCGACGTGTCAATCGAAGGGCCACCCCCAACGCCGCCCGGCTCACAAGCGGCCAGAAATGCTGCGGTCGTCAGGGCAATGGCGGCTTTCGCCAGCTTGCTTACGGGCTTGCAAACGGTAAACATCTAAATGAAAACTCCCTGATCCGGCGGCTGTGAATGCTTCTGTTCTGTTGAGCCGCGATAATAAACGTCACGCTGTGAGGGTCCAGCTTTGAATTTCCAAAAGAACAGATTGGCTGCGGGCCTGTATTTTGTTGCCACTCCGATCGGAACCGCGCGCGATATTACGCTCAGGGCGCTGGATGTTCTGGCCTCGGCTGATGTGATAGCGGCGGAGGACACCCGGAGCCTGCGGCGGTTGATGGAAATCCATGGCATCCCCCTGGAGGGTCGGCATATCCAAGCCTACCATGATCACAGCGGCGCCGGGGCGCGTGGCAGGCTTATGGATGCCTTGGCACAGGGCCAATCGGTCGCCTATGCATCCGAGGCGGGTATGCCGCTGATCGCTGATCCGGGATATGATCTGGGCAAGCAGGCGGCCGAAGTCGGGCATATGGTGACCTGTGCGCCCGGGGCATCCGCCGCCATAACAGCGCTGACCTTGGCGGGTCTGCCAACAGATTCATTCTTTTTCGCAGGTTTCTTGCCCAATGCATCGGGCGCACGCCGGACCCGGATTGAGGCTTTGAAAAACATACCAGGCACCTTGGTGTTCTATGAATCCCCAAAACGCGTCTCGGCCAGCCTTGCAGATCTTGCGGAATGCCTGGGGGCAGACCGTCAGGCGGCCTTGTGCCGTGAACTTACGAAAAAGTTCGAAGAAATCCGCCGTGGAAGACTGGCCGATCTGGCGGCAGAAATTCAGGAAAAACCGGTCAAGGGTGAGATCGTTCTGCTGGTGGACCGTAGCCATTCGCAAAGTGTTAACGAATCCGACGTAGAAGAGGCTTTGAAGCGAGCTTTGGAAACTCATTCGGTCAGGGACGCAGCGGATCTTGTGTCAGAAATGTATGATCTGCCGCGCCGTCCAATTTACCAGAAAGCTCTGAAACTGGGAAAGGGATGACATGGGGCGGCGTGCAATTCAGGGCTCGGTTTCCTATCAGGCGGGGCAGTCAGCCGAGCTTCGGGTCGCCTCGGACTACGAGCGCCGGGGGTTTGCTATTGCGCATCGCCGGTGGCGGGGTGCCGGTGGTGAAATCGATCTGATTGTGCGGGACGGCGACGGGCTGGTGTTCATCGAGGTCAAGAAAAGCTCCAGTTTCGAAAATGCTGCAGCCCGGATCAGCCAAAGACAAATTGACCGAATCTGTGCCTCGGCCGCGCAATACCTGGAAAACGAACCGGGTGGGCAATTGACCAATGTCCGATTTGACGCGGCACTGGTAGATGGCACTGGCGCGGTTCAAATCATCGAAAACGCCTTCGGTCACGCCTAAGCCCCATTGAACCCTCAGGCCTGCTGGGCCATGTATCTTGCGTGAAACTGAGGGACACGACATGAAAATCGCCTTTCAAATGGACCCGATCGGGGCCGTGGACATCAACGCCGACAGCTCATTCCGTCTGGCGGAGGAGGCGCAGGCGCGCGGTCATTCGTTGTTTTTCTATGGGCCGGATCAGCTGGCCTATCAGGAAGGTCGTATCACGGCGCGCGGCCATGACATGACCGTGCAGCGGGTCGCCGGCGATCCGGCGGTTCTGAGCCCCGAACGTGAAGTTGACCTGGCCGATTTCGACGTGGTCTGGCTGCGTCAGGATCCACCCTTTGACATGCACTACATCACGTCCACCCATCTACTGGACCGCCTGAAAGGGCAAACGCTGGTGGTCAACGACCCGTTCTGGGTTCGGAACTATCCTGAAAAACTGCTGGTTTTGGATTTCCCTGACCTGACGCCGCCGACAACGATTGCCCGTGACATAAAAACGATCAAGGCGTTCAAGGAAAAGCACGGCGATATCATCCTAAAGCCGCTTTATGGCAATGGCGGTGCGGGCGTGTTCCGACTGGATGCCAATGACCGCAACCTGACCTCTCTGCACGAGCTGTTCACGGGGTTCTCGCGCGAGCCTCTGATCGTGCAAAAGTTCCTGCCGGATGTTAGCAATGGCGACAAGCGGGTGATCCTGGTGGACGGTGAACCGGTTGGCGCAATCAACCGGGTGCCGGCCGCGGGCGAAACGCGGTCAAACATGCATGTGGGCGGGCGCCCGGAAAAGATCGGGTTGTCAGAGCGTGATCTGGAGATCTGTGCCGCCATCGGACCGTTGCTGAAGGAAAAAGGGCAGATTTTTGTCGGGATCGACATCATTGGCGACTATCTCACCGAGATCAACGTGACCTCGCCGACCGGTATTCAAGAGCTGGAACGGTTCGACGGCGTGAACATTGCCGAAAAGATCTGGCAGGCGATTGAAGCCAAGGTCTAAGCCATGACCCGGGCGCTGATGCGAAAGCTCAGCGCCTCTGCCACATGTGGTCTACGGATGTCGTCTGAGCCGTCCAGGTCGGCGATCGTCCGCGCCACCCTCAGAATGCGATGAAAGGCACGGGCCGATAGGCCGAACCGATCTGCGGCCTTCAGCAAAACCGCTTTTCCTTCTGCATCGGGTGTTGCGATCTGTTCCAGAACTTTGCCTTCGGCGTCGGAATTCTGACGCATCTCTGGCATTCCCCGAAACCGCTCTGTCTGTACGGCGCGGGCGTTTTCAACCCGCGCGGCAACTGTCGCCGAGCTGTCGCCGGATTGGGGCAGATCAAGATCGGTGAAGCCCACAGGCGGAACTTCGATCCGCAGGTCGAACCTGTCCATCAGGGGCCCCGAGATACGGTTCAGATAATCCTCGCCGCAGCCGGGTGCACGAGAGCAGGCGCGCGATGGATCCGTCAGGTAGCCGCATTTGCACGGGTTCGCGGCGGCCACCAGCATGAAACGGCAAGGGTATTTCACATGGGCGTTGGCCCGCGCCACCATGACTTCTCCGGATTCTATTGGCTGGCGCAGGGTTTCCAGAACCGTACGCGGAAACTCGGGAAACTCATCCATGAACAGCACGCCGTTATGCGCCAATGAGATTTCACCGGGCTTGGCACCTTTGCCCCCGCCGACAATGGCTGCCATCGAGGCCGTATGATGCGGTTCCCGAAAAGGACGCGTGCGGTTGATTCCGCCTTCATCCAGCAACCCGCACAGGGATTGGATCATCGAAGTTTCCAACGCTTCGACTGCGGTCAGCGGAGGCAAGATGCCCGGAAGCCGTGCAGCCAGCATGGATTTGCCCGACCCCGGCGTGCCGATCATGATCAGATGGTGACGCCCGGCTGCTGCGATTTCCAAAGCGCGCTTGGCGCGTTCCTGCCCCTTTACGTCGCGCAGATCTCGCACGCTGGGCGTCAGATTCACCTCGCCGGGTTGTGCCGCGGGCAAAGGGGACTGTCCCGAGAAATGGCGGACAACATCGCCCAGGGAACCCGCGCCGATAACCTGAGTGGCGTCGACCCATGCCGCTTCGGCGCTGGAGGCTTTGGGACACAGCAACATGCGATCTTCGGACGCGGCCGTCATGGCGGCGGGCAGGGCGCCGACGACAGGTACCAGAGATCCATCAAGCGACAACTCTCCCAGTGCGACCGTTCCTTCGGCGGCATCGGCTGGGATGACCTCGAGTGCCGACAACAGCGCGACTGCGATGGGCAGGTCGAAATGGCTGCCTTCCTTGGGCAGATCGGCAGGAGACAGGTTGATCGTAATTCGTTTCGAGGGCAGAGCGATGGCCATCGCACTCAGCGCGCTGCGGACACGGTCGCGGGCTTCGGACACGGCCTTGTCGGGAAGGCCAACGATGGAAAAGGCCGGCAAGCCGGGCGATACGGCACATTGCACCTCGACCGGGCGGGCTTCGACGCCGTGAAAGGCAACAGTGTGGGCGCGGGCGACCATGGCAGTCCTGTTCTTGGTTAACAGGGTGTTGCTGCCATGATTGTGGTTTAAGAGTCGTTAACGGTTGCGCGCAATGCAGCGAATTTTGGCCACGCGTCGGGATCGGCAACGGTTTTGTCGCGGCAGAATGGATTGCAGAAGCCCCAGCATTTGCCATCTAACTCCAGAAATTCCCCAACGGGTTTGCCGGAATACGGGCAAACTTGGTTGATTGACGGGCCGGAGGCCGGCTTGGCGGTTGAAACCCCTCTGATCGGCCAAGGCTTGGACGGCAAATCCTGACGATAGGGAAAAGGGTCGTATCTGACAGTCAGGCCCATTGCGCGCCATTGTCTGACGGCGGGGTCTGACAAAAGGTCCAGGCAATAGGTCCGGTTCACCTTGGATACTGGCAGCCCATATCCGATGATCCGCGCTGCGACAGGTGTGTAAAACACGTCCGCCAGCGAATACGTGCCAAACAACGGGCCTTGTTCCACACCTGACACTGTGCGCGCATGATCCCAGAGTGTTTCGATGCGTGCCAGATCTGCCAGTGTTTCATCTGATGGGTCGAAACCCTGCCAGACGTGCAGCAATTGCATCGGGCATTCACCCCGCAAGGAAACAAACCCTGCCACCATCTCGGCGCACAGCCAGCGGGCGGTTGCCCGGGCGGCGGGATCTGATGGCCACAACCCGGCATCAGGGTGGCGCTCGGCCAGGGTTTCAGCGATGGCCAGGCTTTCGCCCACCACAGTTCCTTCCGGTAAGCGCAGGGCAGGAACAAGTCGCGCTGGGGCCAAGGGCTCCATATCCTGTGCCATGGTGCCCGAATACAGGCCAATCATGTGGCTTCTGTAGGGCAGGTTGAATTTCTCAAGCATCAACCAGCCACGCATTGACCAGCTGGAGAAGAGGCGGTCGCCGATATACAAATCATATGTCATGCGCAGACGATGCCGCAGGTTCGCAGTTCGGTAAAACAGTGATTTGTGCGGGGTCTGTTCACGGAAGGTGATTGATTGTACCGACGGACCACCTGTCTGCGTCGATCAGGATATCCGTCACCGACAAGTTGTCGATTCGGTGTGAAAAAGTCTGTTGTCCGTCCAGATCAAGGGCGCGCTGCACCTGAGTTAGGATAACGCCGAAATGCGCAACGATGACCAGATCGCCGCCTGAATGTGCTGAAACAAGCGTGTCGATCGCCGCGTCGACCCGATTGCGGACGTCGTTCCAGCTTTCACCCTGCGGCGGGCGGACATCGCCGGGGTTGTCCCAATATGCAAAGGCCAGTTCCGGGTCTTCGGCTTCGATTTCGGCAAATCCGCGCAACTCCCAGTGACCAAAATGGATTTCCCGCAAGCCCGGATGATGAGGAAGACGTTGACGTTGGCCTTGTATGGCCGTGGCGGTTTCAACTGCCCGTGACAGATCGGACGAGATCACAAGCGCCTCGGGCGGCAAATGGTCGTTCAGACGTTTCAGTGCGGCTGTATCACTCAGGTCGGCGGGCAGGTCGGACCAGCCGACCATGGTTTTCGCGTGCGTCGGCCCGTGTCGAACAAGGTGAAGGCGCGTCACGGCAATTGCCCTTTCAGAACCAAGGGCAATCCGGCGGTGATCTGCACCACCAGATCGGCCTGCGCTGCAAGTGCTATATTCAACCGCCCCTGGGCTTCGCGAAACCGCCGGGCCAGGTCGTTGTCCGGGACAATACCGTGGCCAACTTCGTTCGAGACCATCACGATTTGCGCGGGGCATCCACGAAGGGCGTCAAGCAGGGCGGTTTGTGCCGCTTCCAGATCGGTATCAGTCAACAGGTGGTTGCTCAGCCACATGGTGGCGCAGTCAATCAGGCAAATCTGATCGGGCGACAATGTGGCCAGAACCGGCCCCGGATCGAAGGGTTCTTCAACCGTGGTCCAACCGTCGCCGCGTTGTTCAAGATGGCGCTCTACCTTCTGGCGCATCTCGTCATCAAACACTTGTGATGTCGCAAGGTAAACTCGGCTTTTCCCCTGGGAAACAACCAGTTCTTCGGCGAAAACCGACTTGCCCGACGCGGCCCCACCCAGAACCAAGGTTAAATCCGGCGACACAGTACTTACCTATAGTTGATCCGTTTGGTGCTGTTTTGCGTAATGGTCATAGGTCGGCAAAGCAAGTCTGACCAGTACCTGCAAACAGGGGAGAGGTTTATGGCACTGGATAATGCGACGGACTTTTCGATGTCCCGGCAAGCAATGAAGGCCGAGCTGCTGGATGCGGAAACCGAACTGAAACTGGCTTATGCCTGGCGTGACGAGCGTGATGAACAGGCGTTGCACCGTCTGATCACCGCCTATATGCGTCTGGCGATTTCGATGGCGGCCAAGTTCAAGCGCTATGGCGCGCCGATGAATGATCTCATTCAGGAAGCAGGCCTTGGCCTGATGAAGGCCGCAGACAAGTTCGATCCAGATCGCGGCGTGCGGTTTTCGACCTATGCCGTATGGTGGATCAAGGCAAGCATTCAGGACTATGTGATGCGGAACTGGTCCATGGTTCGGACCGGGTCAACCTCATCTCAGAAGTCGCTATTCTTCAACATGCGGCGAGTTCAGGCCCGGCTGGAACGTGAAGCCGCCACCGAAGGTCAGGAACTGGACCGTCATCAGTTGCATCAGATGATCGCCACGGAAATCGGTGTGCCGCTGCGCGACGTCGAGATGATGGAAGGTCGTCTGTCCGGCTCTGATTTTTCGCTGAATGCGGTGCAATCCGCTGATGAGGATGGGCGCGAGTGGATCGATGCTCTGGAAGATGACCGCGAGCAGGCAGCCGAAGCAGTTGAACACAGCCATGATACCGAACAATTGCGCAAGTGGCTGTTGACGGCGATGAATGCCTTGAATGATCGCGAGCGTTTCATCGTGCGCGAGCGCAAGCTGCGAGACCCCGCGCGAACCTTGGAAAGCTTGGGAACCGAGCTGGGTCTGTCAAAAGAACGTGTACGACAGCTTGAGGCCGCAGCCTTCGCGAAAATGCGCAAGAACCTTGAAGCCCAGTCGCGCGAGGTGCAACACTTCATCGCATGAAACAGTTTGCGATTCTTGTGTGCCTTCTGGGTCTTACGGTTGCGGCAGCGCGACCGGGGCTGGCAGATCGACTTGTTCCCGCTGATGCCATGTCCGCGATGCGGGACGCCGATGTCGTGATATTGGGGGAAGTTCACGACAACCCGACGCATCATCTGGTGCAGGCCGAGGCGCTCAAGGCTGTTTCACCCTCGGCCGTCGTCTGGGAAATGGTCACGGAAGAGGGCGCGCAGAGGCTCGCTCAGAAAGCTGTGTCCAACCCAGAAGAACTGAGCCGTATTCTGGAATGGGCTGAAAGTGGCTGGCCGCCGCTCAGCATGTATTATCCGGTGTTCGAGGCATCGGGCGCGCCGGTTTACGGGGCCATGGTTCCGCGTGCTGCTGCGCGTGCCGCGATGGAACGCGGTGCCGCCACGGCGTTGGGGGCAGACGCGGCGCGTTATGGTCTGACGGTGCCTCTATCGCCCGAAGAACAAGCCGCGCGCGAAGCCGACCAGTTGGCGGCGCATTGCGATGCGCTTCCGGCTGAAATGTTGCCCCAGATGGTTGCGATCCAACGATTGCGCGATGCTGTGCTGGCCCGTGCCGTGGTCCGTGCGATGGACGAAACCGGGGGTCCGGTTGCCGTGATCACCGGAAATGGTCATGCGCGAAAAGATCGGGGCATACCGACCTATCTTGCGCGCCTCAGACCAGGTTGGAAAGTCGTGGCCGTCGGACAATCCGAGGATGGAGCGATCGACGGAGAATTCGATATCGTGATTGATAGCCCCACGGCCGAGCGCGAAGACCCCTGTGCGGCATTTCAGGTTCAGAATTAATCGCTGGAACTACCTGCGGGCCTTGCCTAATGTCGGGGCCGACCGGGACGGGAAGGGCTGAACATGCTGTCATCCAAACGCATTCTGCTGATTATCGGTGGCGGAATCGCGGCTTACAAATCGCTGGACCTGATCCGCAGATTGCGCGAGCGTGGCGCGGACGTAACCCCTGTATTGACGCGCGCTGCGGAAGAGTTTGTGACACCGCTGTCCGTTTCGGCTCTGGCAGGTGAAAAAGGCTATCGCGATCTGTTTGACCTCACTGATGAGGCCGAGATGGGGCATATTCAACTGTCGCGCTCTGCGGATCTGATCGTTGTGGCCCCCGCAACGGCGGATCTGATGGGCAAGATGGCCGCAGGGCTGGCCAACGATCTGGCCTCGACCCTTCTGATGGCCACGGACACACCCGTTCTGTGTGCGCCCGCGATGAATGTGCGCATGTGGACCCACCCGGCAACACAGCGAAACCTGAAGCAGCTGCAAGCGGATGGCGTGCGCTTTGTGGGCCCGAACGAAGGCGACATGGCCTGTGGCGAATACGGCCCCGGGCGCATGTCCGAGCCGCTGGAAATTGTCACGGCGGTTGAGGCTCGGTTGTCTGCGGGGCCCTTGGCGGGCAGGCGGGTGCTGGTGACGTCCGGCCCGACGCATGAGCCGATAGATCCGGTCCGGTACATAGCCAACCGTTCGTCCGGGGCCCAAGGTGCCGCCGTGGCCCGGGCGCTGGCGGAATTGGGGGCCGAGGTGACCTTTGTGACTGGCCCGGCAGACGTGCCGCCCCCGGCGGGTGTGCGGGTCGTACCTGTCGAAACCGCGCAACAGATGTCTGATGCGGTTGATGCAGCTCTGCCCGTCGATGCCGGAATATTCGCGGCTGCGGTCGCGGACTGGCGGGTCGCCAGCGCATCGGACAAGAAGCTGAAAAAAAGCCGCGATGGCCTGCCGGTACTGGAATTCGCCGAAAACCCGGACATTCTGAAACGTGTTTCCGGGATGGGCGTGAACCGCCCGCCGTTGGTTGTAGGCTTTGCGGCCGAGACCGACAATGTGATCGAACACGCCACGGCCAAGCGTCTGCGCAAAGGCTGCGACTGGATCGTCGCAAACGATGTCAGCCCTGCAACAGGCATTATGGGCGGGTCAGAGAATGCGGTCATCCTGATTTCGGACAACGGGGCCGAGGAATGGCCCCGTATGGGCAAAGGCGAAGTTGCCCGGCGTCTGGCGGCGAAAATCGCGGACGCGTTGGCGGGCTGAAGGAAAGGCAAGGGCATGGTTGCAATCCGGGTGATCCGCGAAGACGGGGCAGACCCCGCCGTGGCGCTTCCCTCTTACGAAACCTCGGGGGCGGCCGGCGCGGACGTGCGTGCCAATCTGCCCGGCGGCGCGCCGATTACGCTGGACCCCGGTCAGCGGGCGCTGGTGCCGACCGGCCTGCGCATTGAAATCCCACAAGGGTATGAGGTGCAGGTTCGGCCCCGCTCGGGCCTTGCGTTGAAGCATGGGATTACACTGCCCAACACGCCGGGCACTATCGACAGCGACTATCGTGGGCCTTTGGGCGTGATCGTGATGAATGCGGGACAGGAACGGTTCGAGATCGCCCACGGAGATCGTATCGCGCAGCTTGTGGTCGCGCCGGTAGTGCAGGCAACGTTTGAACTGGCTCAGGCTCTGGGCGAAACCGATCGCGGGGCTGGCGGTTTCGGCTCGACCGGGCGCGGCTGATGCTGTTGGTTTTCATCCTGGCTGCTGGGCTTTGGGGTGTCGGTTATATCGCCGGCACGTCGAAAAAAGCGCGGGTGGTTTCCGTGAGTATGTTGCTGGCCGGCGTCATACTGTCCCATCTGATCTTGCCGGATGGGCACCCTCTTCGCGAAGCAACGGGTGGGTCTGCGGCGCTTTGGCTGATCCTCGTGGGTTTCGCGGCGCTGGCTTTGCTGTATGGCAGAATACTCAAAGCCTTGCGTAACCGCGCAGTTTCAACTTCGGAACCGGAGCCCGACATGCCCTCGGACCGATTTACCGAGGCCGAGCTAGACCGCTATGCCCGCCATATCGTTTTGCGCGAACTGGGTGGGCCCGGTCAGAAAAAACTTAAAAAAGCCCGCGTACTGGTGATCGGCGCAGGTGGTCTGGGTGCACCTGCGCTGCAATATCTGGCGGCTGCGGGTGTCGGCACGATCGGGATCATCGACGATGACGTTGTCGAGAATGCCAACCTGCAACGACAGGTCATTCACCGGGACGCGGATATTGGAATGCCCAAGGTCTTTTCGGCGCAGCAGGCGATGGAGGCGCAAAACCCGAACGTCGTTGTTCTGCCCTATCACCGCCGCTTGAGCGAGGAAATCGCCACCGACCTGTTTGCAGACTTCGATCTGATTCTTGACGGAACCGACAATTTTGAGACCCGGTATCTGGCAAACCGAACCGCCGTCGCGCTGGGCAAACCGCTGATCTCGGGGGCTTTGTCGCAGTGGGAAGGTCAGCTGAGTGTGTTTGACCCGGCCAATGGCAGCCCCTGCTATCAGTGCATCTTCCCAGAGGCCCCGGCCCCCGGTCTGGCCCCGTCCTGTTCCGAGGCCGGCGTGATCGGCCCGCTGCCGGGCGTCGTCGGATCGATGATGGCGGTCGAGGCGATCAAGGTGATAACGGGCGCCGGCGTGGCGCTGCGCGGCGAGATGCTGATCTATGACGCGCTGTACGGCGAAAGCCGAAAGATTGTTCTGACCCGCCGGGACGATTGCCCCGTTTGTGGCATGAGAAACGATTAACTTTTCTTCACATGGGATGGGTGTTCTGGAACACCCGGCCATGGCGACATAGCTATGGGATCAAAGGAGATCCGCATGACCAACCCGATCCTGTCCAACTGGACCACACCGTTTGAAATCGCCCCTTTTTCCGATATCTCGGATGATGATTTCTCGCCGGCACTGGAGCAGGCGATGAAAGAGCATAACGCCGAGATTGACGCGATAGCGGCAAATCCGGATACCCCCACATTCGCCAACACGATCGAGGCGCTCGAGGCTGCGGGCGGGCAACTGGACAAGGTTCTGTCGGTCTTCTTCACGATTGCGGGCGCGGACAGCAACCCCAAGCGGGAAGAACTGCAACGCGCGTTTTCCCCCAGGCTTTCGGCGCATTTTTCGGGCATTTCTTCCAACAAGTCGCTGTTCAAACGTGTGGCCGACCTATGGGCACGGCGCGATGATCTTGACCTGACCGAGGAGCAGGCGCGTGTGCTGATGCTGACCCACCGGGGCTTTGTGCGTGCCGGCGCGGCTTTGGAAGGGGACGAAGACGCCCGCATGCAAGAGATCAAGTCGCGCCTCGCGTCGCTGGGCACGTCGTTTACCCAGAACTTGCTGGCGGATGAGCGGGACTGGTACATGGATCTGACCGAAGAGGATCTGAACGGCCTGCCGGATTTCGTCGTGGACGCGGCGCGTGCCGCGGGGCAGGAGAAGAAAGCCAAGGGGCCGGTGGTCACCTTGTCACGGTCGCTGATCGTGCCGTTTCTGCAATTCTCGCCCCGCCGGGACCTGCGTGAAAAAGCCTATCGCGCCTGGGCCGCACGCGGTGCCAATGGGGGCGAGACAGACAACCGAGATATCGCGGCCGAGATCCTGGCCTTGCGCGATGAGCGTGCCAAGCTTCTGGGCTATGACACGTTCGCCGACTACAAGCTGGAAACCGAGATGGCGCGCACTCCGGATCGGGTGCGTGAACTGTTGATGCAGGTTTGGGAACCGGCCAAGTCCCGCGCCGACACCGACGCGGATGTTCTGACGCAGATGATGCAGGAAGACGGCATCAACGGCCCGCTGGAAGCCTGGGATTGGCGGTACTATGCTGAAAAGCGGCGCAAGGCGGAACATGATCTGGATGAGGCCGCGTTGAAACCCTATCTGCAACTGGATCGTATGATCGAGGCTTCGTTTGCCTGCGCCAACCGGCTTTTCGGGCTGGAATTCAAACCGTTGGACGTACCCCTCTATCACCCGGATTGCCGGGCTTGGGACGTTACCCGCGACGGGCAGCATGTTGCCGTATTTATCGGAGACTACTTTGCACGAGGGTCCAAGCGGTCAGGTGCCTGGTGCAGCGCGACGAGGGCGCAGGCCAAATTCCCAAAGAAGCAGACACCGGTTGTCATCAATGTCTGCAACTTTGCCAAGGGGGATCCCGCCCTGCTGTCCTATGATGACGCGCGGACTCTGTTTCATGAATTCGGCCATGCCCTGCACCAGATGCTGTCCAACGTGACATATGAAAGCATCTCGGGCACGTCTGTGGCGCGCGATTTCGTAGAATTGCCCAGCCAGCTTTACGAACACTGGCTGGAAGTGCCCGAGGTTCTTGCCGAGTTTGCGACCCATGCGGAAACGGGCGAGCCGATGCCGCAGGAAATGCTGCAAAAGGTGCTGAAGGCGGCCAATTTCGATCAGGGATTCCAGACGGTGGAATATGTCGCCTCGGCCCTTGTTGATCTGGCCTTCCACGATGGCGAGGCGCCGACAGATCCGATGGCGAAACAGTCAGAAGTTTTGGCCGGGTTGGGGATGCCGAAGGCCATTGGAATGCGCCACGCTACTCCGCATTTCGCGCATGTCTTCGCAGGCGATGGCTACAGCTCGGGGTATTACAGCTATATGTGGTCCGAAGTGATGGATGCCGACGCCTTTGCCGCCTTTGAAGAGGCGGGAGGTGCCTTTGACCCCGAACGCGCCAAAGCGTTGGAGGACAACATCCTGTCCACTGGCGGTTCGCGCGAGGCAGAAGACCTGTATCTGGCGTTCCGGGGAAGATTGCCGGGGGTTGACGCCCTGTTGAAAGGCCGCGGTCTGATCGCGGCCTGAAATCAGTAGCCCAAAGCGCGATCCACCAGGTGCACGTAGGGCACTCCGGCTTCGCCACGCCGGATGTTTTCGCAAATGACCTGCGCGGCTGTGACCGGGCGGGTCTCGGACGCGATATGAGGGGTCACCGTCACGTTCGGATGTGCCCAATACGGATGATCGGGGGGCAGGGGCTCGACCCGGAACACATCCAGCGTCGCGTGACCGACCTGACCCGCGTTCAAGGCATCCAGCAGCGCATCGTCATCGATCAGAGGTCCGCGACCCGGGTTGATGATCCGCGCGCCCTTGGGCAGCAGGGCCAGCGTTTCAGCATTCAACGCGTTTTCGGTGGCAGCGGTGTCAGGCAGCAGCAGAACCAGTATCTCGGCCTGGGAAAGCGCGTCACGTAGACCGTCAGGACCATGCAGGCAATTTACGCCGGGGATGTCCTTGGCGGTGCGGCTCCAGCCTGTGACCGTGAAATTCAGCGAGGCCAGGGCGCGGGCCGCGGCTTCGCCCAACGCGCCGAGGCCCAGAATGCACACTTTGCGCTCTTGCGCCAAAGGTGGGGCATCCGGGGCCCAGACGCCATCCTGGATGGTGATGTGGCGATCCATTCCCAGATGATAGCGCAGCACATGGCCCACCACCCATTCGGTCATACCCTGCGTCAGCCCGTGATCCACCATTCGCGCCAAGGGGATGGTCAGCGTGTCATTGTCCGCGATCTTTTCAACCCCGGCCCAGAGGCTCAGAACCGCCTTCAGGCGTGTAAAGGGCGAAAAATCCAGTAACCCGCCATTCGGAGCGTAGACAACGTAATCGACCTGATCCGGGTTAAATTCCGTACCGAGCCGCGCCTCAACGCCGGCTTCCGCAAGGTATCGAGTGAGCAGCGGTTCATACACGGGCCACAGGGCAGGGCGCGCGGAAAACAGAACGTTTACGGGCATCGGGGGCCTTTCAGATCAGCGGGGACGATGGATATGAGCGCTTTGGACGATGCCGAACGCGGCCATCAGCACCAGCATGGCCGATCCGCCATAGCTGACCATTGGCAGAGGGACGCCCACAACCGGTGCCATGCCCATCACCATCGACATGTTGACGGCAAAGAACAAGAAGAAGTTCAGCGCGATGCCCAGAGTAACCAGTGACGAGAACCGATCCTTGGTGGCCAATGCGGTCGCCGTGCAGAACACAAGGATCAGGGCGTAGAGAATCAAGAGCGTGATGCCTCCGACGAATCCGAACTCCTCTGCGAGGGTGGTGAAGATGAAATCGGTGTGTTTCTCGGGCAGGAAGTTCAGCCGGGATTGCGTACCCTGCATGAAACCGCGCCCGTTCCAGCCGCCGGAACCAAGGGCGATCTTGGATTGCGTGATGTGATACCCGGCACCCAAAGGATCGGTAGAAGGGTCAAGAAACGTGTCGATCCGGCGGAACTGATAATCCTTGAGCAACTGCCAGTCGGTCCCACGACTGTTGAACACGGCGGCGATCAGGCCCACGACGGCGGCAATGACGGCTGCAAAGTAAGCCCAGTGGACACCCGCAAGAAACATCAGCCCGCCACCGGCAGCCAACAGCAGGATCGACGTGCCGAGATCCGGCTGCTTCAGAACCAGCAGCGTGGGCAGGACAATCAGAGCCACGGGAATAAAGACCCAAAGAGGGCGAGACGTCTTGTGCGATGGCAGCCAGTCGTAGTACGCCGCCAGAACCATGACCAGGGCCACCTTCATGACTTCTGAGGGTTGCAGGCGCATGAATCCAAGGTCGATCCAACGCTGCGCGCCCATGCCGATGGTGCCGAACAATTCCACGAATACCAGCAACGCAACCGACCCGAGATAGGCCAGCACGGACATGTTGCGCCAGAACCAGATCGGAACCAAAGCAATGATGAACATCGCGATCAGGCCAAGCCCGAACCGCTCCATCTGCGGTTCTGCCCAGGGTGTCCACGACCCGCCTGCAACCGAATACAGCATCAGGAACCCTGCGCTGGCCGTGCTGATCAGCAACAGGGTCAGCGGCCAGTTCATGTACAGGAATTTCCGAAACCCCGACGGCGTGGATTTCACGGCATATTCAAGATAGCTCATGCGCGGTCCTTTCCATCGGGACGCGCTTTGGGGCGACGGTCGCCCTCGAGCCGTTTTTGCTGTTCCTTGATGCGCTCGCGGTCGGCTACCGGATATGCTTCAAGCGGCGGAGTACCGTTGTAGAGCGCCTGAAGCATGATATCGCGGGCGACCGGTGCCGCCGCCTTGGACCCGCCGCCGCCATGTTCAACGACCACGGCAACCGCGTATTTCGGATTGTCATAGGGCGCGAAGCAGACGAACAAGGCGTGGTCGCGACGTTCCCATGGGAGGTCTTCGTTGCGGATAACGCCGGCGGCACGCTCGGCCTTGGTGATGTTGCGGACCTGGCTGGTGCCGGTTTTGCCGGCCATGCGGAACTCGTCTGCGATGATGCGACTGCGATAGGCCGTCCCCCGCCGATCATTCGAGACCGAGTACATGGCCTTGCGCACCTGTTCCAGATTGTAGGCGTTGATGTCCAGCGGTTCCCCTGCGCCCGAAGGCTGCTCGACACCGTCGATCGATCGTACAAGGCGCGGTGTCACCGATCGGCCGGTGGCTATACGAGCCGTCATGACGGCCAGTTGAAGCGGTGATGCCAGCATGAACCCTTGCCCGATGGACGCGTTGGCCGTGTCGCCCACCAGCCAATCCTGACCGTGTGTCCGCTGCTTCCATTCCTGATTGGGGGCAAGTCCAGCGGCAACCGCCGACATCGGAATATCGTGCTTGACGCCCAGCCCCAATGTACGGGCCATTTCGGATATCTTGTCGATCCCGACCCGCAAAGCCACGTCGTAGTAATAGACGTCGCAGCTGCGTTTAAGCGACAGGTTCAGATCGACCGTACCATGCCCACCGCGCTTCCAGCAGTGGAACCTGCGGCTGCCGACCTTCAGATGTCCGGGGCAATACACTGTGTTTCCAGGGCCTATTACGCCGGCCTCCAGCGCGGCCAATGCGGTGACCATCTTGAACGTCGACCCCGGAGGATAAGTGCCTTGTACGGACTTGTTGGCCAGAGGGCGATACTTGTCCCCCGTCAATGCCCGATAATCAGCGACCGAGATACCGCGCACAAACAGATTAGGATCGAAACTGGGTGTAGAGCTGACAGCGCGCAGGTCCCCGGTTTCGCAATCCAGAACAATTGCAGCCGCGCTTTCACCTGCCAGCCGCGCTTGCGCATATTGTTGCAGGTCGGCATCGATCGCCAATTGCAAGTCCGCACCCGGCTGACCTTCCTGCCGGTCCAGCTCGCGCATGACGCGCCCTGTGGCATTGACTTCGACACGCTTTGCGCCGGCTTTGCCACGCAAGGCAATTTCCTGCTTGGCTTCCAACCCGACCTTGCCAATCTGAAACCTGGGAATTCGCAAAACCGGCTCGGGGTCTTCGAGTTTGCTGAGATCGTAGTCGCTGACCGGGCCGACATAGCCGACGATATGGGCGAAATCCTCATAGCGTGGGTATTGCCGTGTCAGGCCGACCTCGGGCGTCACACCCGGAAGGGCCGGGGCATTGACTGCGACTTTCGAGATGTCTTCCCAAGTGACCTGATCCGCCAGAGTGACCGGCAGGAACGGCGCTGATCGGCGCATTTCGGTCCGGGCGCGTTCGATCTCATCGTCGTTCAGCGGGATGAGTTCCGACAATTTGGCAATCACCTTGTCGACGTCGCCTGCGTCTTCACGCACGATGACGATGCGATAGGATGGTGAGTTCTGACCGATGATCTGACCATTGCGGTCATAGATACGTCCACGGGTTGGCGGGATCAGTCGAATGTTGATGCGGTTTTCTTCGGCCAGCAGGCGGTATTCGTCGGCCTGATCCACCTGCATGAAACGCATCCGTGCGGCCAGCCCGCCGATAAAAGCCGCCTGCAAACCGCCCAGCAGCAGCGCCCGGCGTGGCAGGCGTTTATAGGCAAGGCCCTGCGACTTGGGTTTGCGTTGTTTCATGCTCCGCCCCCTACCGCTCCGGCATCCGCAGCAGACAGGCGGTGGACGCCAAATACGCTTTGGCTCAACAGCACGATGATCGGGTAGAAGGCGATTGTCAGCACAAGTTGAATCACGACTGGCCACAAAGCGGCCTGCTGCACCGACAAGATCGACAGAACTACTCGGTTCATCAAAAACACTATGGCAATCACCACACCGACAGACATCCATTCACCGACAAATCCGGTGTCCTTCATACCCGGAGCGGCAGAGCGCAGATAGGCTGTGCCAAACACCACCAGCGCGGCCAGAAGGCCCGGCGGGCGTTGCAGCAACAGATCGGCCATCAGCATGACAAACGCGACCAACAGGGTGGGCACATAATCGGGGCGCCGCAATACCCAGGCAAAGGTCAGCGCAATCAATACATCAGGAAAAGGCCAGCGATCCGGTTGCGCATCAAGCGGCAGCAAATGCAGAAACAGCACGACAAAGGCCAGCGCAACGTAAAGGCCGCGCATTGCCCAGTTGTATGAGGCGGGCCTATCCATCGCTGACCTCATCCGGTACAAGCGCAGTTTCGGGCCGAGTTGGCCCGACGATCCCACCCGGATCCTGAATTGGCGGGGGCGAATGGAAGCGCAGAACGCGAAGAAACTCGAGCCGTTCAAAATCCGCTGAAAGGCGAACGCGCAAACGGCCGCCCGGATCCGCGGCGATCTGGCCGATCAAAAGGCCTGCCGGAAAAACGCCACCGTCGCCGGATGTGATCACCCGATCACCGGGGCGGACCAGCTCTCGGTTTTCCAGGAACTCGACCACAGGGGCCGGAGTATTGTCTCCTTTGATCAACGCGGTCTGGCCAGAAGGCTGAATCGTTGCCGGAATGGCGCTGGTGGCGTCCGTCACCAGGATCACCCGAGCCGTATCTGGTCCGACGCCGGAAATTCGGCCAACCAGCCCGATTCCATCCATCGTGGCCCAGCCATCAACGATCCCGTCGCGTTCCCCCACATTCAACAGGACGGACTGCCGAAAGGGTGATCCGCTGTCGGCCATCACAACACCCGTGATGTATGTCAGGCGCGGGTCGAGGCGGACATTGTTCAGATCCAACAGCCGCGCATTTTCCTGCTCCAATTGCAGTGCGGCCTCTTTCCAGGCACGCATCAGGCGCAGTTCGCTGCGCAGCTCGCGGTTCTGCTCGCTCAGACGCTGGTAGCTTTGGAAATCGCGCACAAGGTTCACAGCGGCGGTCACGGGCACCATGGCCCAATCCATCGACGGTACGACCGCGTCCACCACCTGCGCGCGGAACCGCTCGACGCGGGGGCTGTCGATCCGCCAGACCAGAAAGATGCCCAGCAAGCACAGAATGACGATCCCCAGCAACAAGCGGCGCAGAGGGGTCGTGTAGTCATCGCGCTGTGATCGGTCTTTTGCCACAGGTTACCTTCCCGTGCTGCTCGTGCCGAATTCAGACTGCCCCTAAAAGGTGCGCGCCTCAGCTTTCGTAGTCAATCGCGTGGCGCAGCTGTTTTTCGTATTCTAGCGCCTTGCCGGTGCCCAAAGCCACACAATTCAGGCTTTCGTCCGCGATGGACACGGCCAGGCCAGTCTGTTCGCGCAGGGCCAGATCCAGATCACCCAGCAATGCACCACCGCCTGTCAGCATGACGCCGCGATCCACGATATCGGCGGCCAGATCGGGCGGAGTGGTTTCCAGCGCAGTCATCACCGCTTCGCAGATCTGCTGGACGGGTTCCGACAGCGCCTCGGCGACCTGGGCCTGGCTGATCTCGATTTCCTTGGGTACGCCGTTCAACAGGTCACGACCCCGAATATGCATCGACTGGCCGCGTCCATCATCAGGCATCCGCGCCGTGCCGATGGTGGTCTTGATCCGCTCGGCGGTGGATTCACCGACCAGCAGGTTCTGCTGGCGACGCAGGTACGAGATGATGGCTTCATCCATGCGGTCGCCACCCACGCGGACCGAGCGGGCATAGACGATGTCGCCCAGCGACAGAACCGCCACTTCGGTTGTACCACCACCGATGTCGACGACCATGTTGCCGGTCGGGTCGGTGATCGGCATGCCCGCGCCGATGGCGGCGGCGATCGGTTCGGCGATCAGGCCGGCGCGGCGGGCACCAGCGGACAGAACCGACTGACGGATCGCTCGCTTTTCAACGGGTGTCGCACCGTGAGGTACGCAGACGATGATCTTGGGCTTCGAGAAAGTCGAACGCTTGTGAACCTTGCGGATGAAGTGCTTGATCATTTCTTCGGCTGTATCGAAGTCAGCAATCACACCTTCGCGCATGGGGCGGATGGCTTCGATCGAACCGGGCGTCCGGCCCAGCATCAGCTTGGCATCTTCGCCGACAGCCAGAACTTTCTTCACGCCGTCCTTGACGTGATAGGCTACGACCGAAGGCTCAGACAGGATGACACCGCGCCCCTTGACGTAAACCAGCGTGTTCGCCGTTCCAAGGTCGATGGCCATGTCCGCTGTGAACAGGCCGCCCAGATTGCCAAAGATCCCCATGTTTCCCCTGATCCTGTATGTCGGTTTTTCTACTGCCCGCGACTCGACGGTTCCGGGACGGATGACTTATAGGGTGCCATCACGCCCGGTAAAAGGGCTGATTCCGCGACAATCAGCACCTTTCCGCCTTATTGAATGGGACTTTAGAAGGCAAAATGCTCTCTTATCAACACATTTACCACGCCGGGAATCTGGCTGATGTCCAAAAGCACGCATTGCTGGCCTGGGCGCTGAATTATTTGACGCAGAAGGACAAGCCGCTCAGCTATGTCGAAACGCATTCTGGACGGGGGCTGTACCAGTTGGACGCGGACGAATCCATGCGGACGGGCGAGGCGGCGGCGGGAATCGAGCGCGCGAAACGAGAAGGGTGGTTCGGCCCCGGACATCCGATGGCGCGGGTTCTGAAAAACATACAGGCCCGGCACGGCGACGCGGCCTATCCGGGATCGCCGATGATTGCAGCACATCTGTTGAGGGATCAGGACAGTCTGCATTTTGCCGAGCTGCACCCCCAGGAACATGCCGCGCTGTCTTTGGCAATGTCACCGTTCGGGGCGAAGGTGTATCGGCAGGACGGGTTTGAACTGGTGCAATCCCTGATGCCTCCGACGCCGCGAAGGGGGCTTTTGCTGATTGACCCAAGCTATGAGATGAAGACCGATTACGATCGACTGCCCGGAGTGATTGCCAAACTGCACCGGAAATGGAATGTCGGGGTGATCGCGCTGTGGTACCCGGTTCTGACGGACAAACGCCACGCCCGGATGATCGCGACGCTTGAAGCGCAAAACTTCCCCAAGGCCATTTGTCATGAGGTGACATTTCCACCGGTGCGCGAAGGGCATCGGATGGTGGGATCAGGGATGTTCATTCTGAACGCACCATTCGGCATCGAGGAAGAAACGACACGCCTGTCGCAGCTATTTGCAAGCCTCTGAGGTCAGCCACCAGAAATGCAACCGATACTCCTGCCCTGTTTGCCTGCATCAGAGATGCCGTCAAGCATGTTGGGCCCGGCAGCGCGCCGCAGGCGCGCTGCCGGGCCCAAAGCTGCAAGGGTGCTCGGCGCAGCCGGGCAACCGCAGGTGCGGGAGCCCCTCACCGCGCCACTTTGGATCAGGTCAGGTCTTTGTAGCTGATTTCGCGGGCATCCGCGCCCGGGCCGGTCTTTTCCCGGCGCACGATCAGGCGGTTCAGCGCGTGGATATAGGCTTTGGCCGAAGCCACGACGGTATCCGTGTTCGCCGACTGACCCGTGGCGATCATGCCATCTTCTTCCAGCCTGACCGAAACCGTGGCCTGCGCATCGGTGCCTTCGGTCACCGCATGAACCTGATACAGCTGCAAACGGGCCGTGTTGGGGTGAATCGCACGGATTGCCTTGAAGGTCGCGTCTACCGGCCCGTCGCCATGTTCAGTTGCGATGACGTCCTTGCCGTCGACTTCCAGCTCGACCGTCGATTCCGCCTGCCCGCCGGTGCCGCAGGTGACTTTCATCGACACCAATTGCAGATAGTCGTCCGCCTCGTCCAACGTCATCAGCGCAATGAGATCGTCGTCGAACACTTCTTTCTTGCGGTCCGCCAGATCCTTGAACCGCACGAAGATGTCTTTGAGTTGATTGTCGCCAACTTCAAAGCCCAGCGTTTCCAGTTTGTCGCGCAGAGCCGCGCGGCCCGAGTGCTTGCCCAGAGGCAGGGATGTGCCCGACAGGCCGATATCCTCGGGGCGCATGATCTCGAAATTGTCGCGGTTCTTGAGCATGCCGTCCTGATGGATGCCGCTTTCGTGGGCAAACGCGTTCTTGCCGACGATGGCCTTGTTGAACTGAACGTTGAAGCCCGACACCGTAGCGACCCGGCGCGAGATATGCATGATCTTGGTCGTGTCGATCCCGGTGTGGAAGGGCATGATGTCATTGCGCGTGCGCATAGCCATTACGACCTCTTCCAGGGCGGTGTTGCCGGCGCGTTCGCCCAGGCCGTTTATGGTGCATTCGATCTGGCGTGCGCCACCGATGACCGCCGCCAGCGAATTCGCTGTCGCCATGCCGAGGTCGTTGTGACAATGGGTGGCGAAGATCACCTCATCTGCGCCCGGAACCGTTTCGATCAGGCGTTTGATCAGGTCAGCGGATTCCAGAGGCGCAGTATATCCCACGGTGTCGGGGATGTTGATGGTGGTTGCCCCGGCCTTGATCGCGATTTCGATGACGCGGCACAGGTAATCCCACTCGGTCCGGGTCGCGTCCATCGGCGACCACTGCACGTTTTCGCACAGGTTGCGCGCGTGGCTGACCGTTTCGTGAATTTTGTCAGCCATCTCGTCCTGTGTCAGGTTCGGAATGGCGCGGTGCAGCGGAGAGGTGCCGATGAATGTGTGAATGCGGTTCTGTTCCGCGTGTTTGACCGCCTCCCAGCAGCGGTCGATATCGGCGAAATTGGCGCGGGCCAGACCGCAGATGCGGCTGTTTTTCGATCGTTGTGCGATCTCGGACACCGCTTTGAAGTCACCTTCGGATGCGATCGGAAAACCCGCTTCGATGATGTCGACGCCCATGTCATCCAACAGTTCGGCAATCTCGAGCTTTTCGTCATGGGTCATGGTCGCGCCGGGGCTCTGCTCGCCGTCGCGCAAAGTGGTATCAAAGATCAAGACGCGGTCTTGGTCGGTCACGTTGGTCATGGGAATCTCTTTCTTGTCTGTCCTAAAGCCTGTTGGCGCGCTGGCGTCCTCCTCTGAGCGGGCGCGCCGGATGGCACGCTCAGAGGCGGATTAGGATCAGTAGGCCACGCAGAACCGCGCCGTGAGGGGCGGCTTTGGCAAAAGGGATATCTGCGCAGTTGATCATGGGTTTGAGGTTATACAGACGCCGCCGGGAATGAAAAGAACCAATTTTCGACAAGTTGCGGTGTACGGGGTTGGAAATTCCCGTCCCTTGATTGATCCGTCCATGCCGCTAGCTGGTCGCAGATGGATACTGCTTTGATCATTGGTGCGTCCGGCGGGATTGGTGCGGCCGTACGCGAGCAATTGGAGGCACAGGGCGTTGCGGTGACGTGCCTCTCGCGCTCTGTCGAGGGGTTCGATCTGATGGAGCCAGATCGAGCAAGCCGGATGCTTGATCGCCTATCGGGCCCGTTCGATCTTGTTCTCGTCGCTTCCGGGGCGCTGGAAATTTCAGGCAATGCGCCCGAAAAGACCATTCGATCTGTTTCGGCAAGGGCAATGATGGACCAGTTTGCTCTGAATGCCGTTGGTCCGGCGTTGGTGCTAAGCCGGGCCCATCAGTTGTTGCCGCGACATCGGCGTTCCGTATTTGCTGTATTGTCCGCGCGGGTCGGGTCCATTGGCGACAATCGGATGGGCGGCTGGATCAGCTACCGCGCGGCCAAGGCCGCGGTCAATCAAATCGTCCATACTTCGGCAATTGAATTGGCCCGGACCCATAAACAGGCGATATGTGTTGCGCTGCATCCCGGCACGGTCAAGACAGAGTTTACTCGGAAATATCTGGGACGGCATCCTGCCGTTGAACCCGGTGAAGCCGCGCGCAACCTGATGTCCGTGATCGGCGGGTTGCGCCCGGCGGATACCGGTGGGTTCTTTGACTGGGCCGGAAAACCAGTTCCCTGGTGAGCGATCATTCGCCAGACGGATCTGGCTGTGCCGTCTCTGAGTCCGGGTCTGTCTGCTGTGCCGGAGCGTCTACGCCGCCCTGCTGGTCCTGGGTTTGATTTGGCAAAACACCGTTTTCCCAGATACCGGTTTCTTCTTGCCCGTTGGCATAGCGCATGGTTCCGCTGCCCTGCCTTTTGTTGTCGACAAAGTTGCCCTCATAGACGTCGCCGTTCGAATAGGTCGCTATGCCTTCGCCGTTGATTTTGCCTTCGGACCAGTCGCCGACATACTTGAACCCGGCAGGGGTCACGATTTCTCCTTTGCCGTGGCGCTTACCGTTCACGAAATCCCCGGTGTATACCGTGCCGTCAGAGTAGGTCGCCTTGCCTTTTCCCTGACGAACCCCGTTGACCCAGTCTCCGTCATAGATCGAACCGTCCGCGCGGGTCATCACACCCTTGCCGTGGCTTTGCGCGTTTTTGAACTGGCCCTTGTAGATCATGCCGGTGGCATAGGTCGCCGTACCCTGGCCTTCGATGACGCCGGCGATCCACTCACCCTCGTAAGTGGAGCCGTCGGGATAGGTGATGCGGCCGTTTCCTTCCGCCAGATCGGCCACGAAATCGCCCACGTAATCCGAACCGTCGGGATAGGTCAGCTCACCCAGGCCTTCTATCTGACCCTGGTTCCAGTCGCCGGTGTACACAAAACCATCGGTTCCGGTGAACGTGCCTGTGCCATGGCGGCGATCATCGACAAAGTCGCCCTCATAGACGTCCCCTGACGCGTGAGTTACTTTGCCTTTGCCCTGACGGCGCCCCTGCACAAGCTCGCCTTCATAAACATCGCCATTGGCATAGGTCAGGCGACCTGTCCCGGTGATCTGGTCCTGCGTCCATTCGCCTTCGTATACCATTCCGTCAGGCATTGTCTGGGTGCCCGTGCCATCGCGCAAGCCGGCGTTGACATCGCCTTCGTAAGCGCTGCCATCGACATAGGTGATCGTGGCCTTGCCTTGCCGCTGACCGTCCACCCAGTCGCCATCGTAGACATATCCGTCGGGAAAGGTCAGTTTGCCCTTGCCGTGCCGTTGTGCGTTCCTGAACTCACCCTCATATCGCGAGCCATTGGCAAATTCAGCGACGCCCGTGCCGTTGATGGATCCGTTGGACCATTCTCCATCATAGCTGCTGCCATTGGCGTAAACGATCTTGCCGCGCCCTTCCGGCTGACCTTTGACGAACGCGCCTTCATAAACCGATCCATCCGGGTACTTGGTGACGCCCTGGCCCTGAATTTCGCCTTCCATCCACTGGCCGGTGTATTCGAACCCGTTGGGCAGCCGATACGTACCCGTCCCGTGGCGCAGGCCATTCTCATAAGTGCCCTCGTAGACGCCGCCCACTTCGTCATCCTTGACGATAATCGTGCCGTCCTGTGCAAAAGCGGTCGCAGCTGCCAGGCTCATGGCCACAGCCCCAATTGAGTTTCGGATCACGTTCATTTTGGTCCTGCCTGCCGGATCATCGTTGGTTGCATCCCTGGGCGCAAAACTAGGGTACCGTCGCGGGCAGGGCAACGGGTTTTGCCGCATTGGCCTTTTACTCGCGCGATGATCTGCTAAATGGCAATAGGACTGACGAGGCAAGAGGGCAGCATGGCCGACCGTTTCCGCATCACTCTGGCGCAACTGAACCCGACCTTAGGGGATATCGACGGCAATGCGGCCAAGGTCGTTGCCGCGTGGGAACAGGGCAAGGCGGCGGGGGCCGATCTGGTGGCGTTCCCCGAGATGTTCATCACCGGATACAACACGCAGGATCTGGTGCTGAAGCCGGTATTTCATCGCGCGGCCATGGATGCGGTCGAGTCTCTGGCGGCGAAATGCGCCGATGGGCCCGCGATTGCCCTGGGTGGTCCGTGGGTCGATGATGGCAAGTTGTACAATGCCTATCTGATCCTAAAGCGGGGGCGGATCACCAGCAAGGTTCTGAAGCACCACCTGCCGAATGAGACTGTTTTCGACGAAGTGCGCCTGTATGATGCGGGTCCTCTGGGCGGTCCGTATTCGGTTGGCAACTTCCGGATCGGCAGCCCCATCTGCGAGGATGGCTGGCACCCGGATGTGGCGGAAACGCTTGAGGAAACCGGGGCCGAGTTTCTGCTGATCCCCAATGGGTCGCCCTATTTCCGGAACAAATACGATGTACGTCTGAACCATATGGTCGCGCGCGTGGTCGAAACGGGCTTGCCGCTGATCTACCTGAACATGGTAGGCGGGCAGGACGATCAGGTTTTTGACGGCGCAAGCTTCGGTCTCAACCCGGGCGGAGAGCTGGCCTTCCGGATGCCGGTATTCGACGAAGTGGTTTCTCAGGTGGAACTTGAGCGCGGCGATGATGGCTGGCGCATTGTGCCGGCAGAAATCGTGCCCCAGCCGGATGTGTGGGAGCAGGATTATCGCGCGATGGTGCAATCCCTGCGGGACTATATGGGCAAGACCGGTTTCAAAAAGGCAGTTCTGGGACTGTCCGGAGGGATCGATTCCGCGTTGGTGGCGACCATCGCGGTGGATGCCATCGGGGCCGACAATGTTCGCTGCGTGATGTTGCCGTCGGAATATACCAGCCAAGCGTCATTGGACGATGCCGAAACCGTCGCCAAGGCGCTGGGTGTGCACTATGACCATGTGCCGATTTCGGAAAGCCGGGCTGCCGTCACCAACACGCTCGCTCCGCTATTTGCGGGGTTGGACGAAGGCTTGACCGAGGAGAACATTCAGTCGCGCCTGCGCGGGCTTTTGCTGATGGCGATCTCGAACAAATTCGGCGAAATGCTGTTGACCACCGGCAACAAGTCCGAGGTCGCGGTGGGCTATGCCACGATCTATGGCGACATGAATGGCGGCTACAACCCGATCAAGGATCTGTACAAGACCCGCGTGTTCGAAACCTGCCGCTGGCGCAACGCCAACCATCGAGACTGGATGATGGGGCCTGACAGAGAGGTCATTCGCCCCTCCGTGATCGACAAACCCCCCAGCGCCGAACTGCGCGAAGATCAGAAGGACAGTGACAGTCTGCCAGACTATCCCGTGCTGGACGCGATACTTGACATTCTGGTCGATCAGGATGGCTCCATCGCGGATTGCGTCGCCGCCGGATTTGACGAGGCGGACGCGCGAAAGGTCGAGCACCTGATCTATATCAGCGAGTACAAACGGTTCCAGTCCGCTCCGGGCACGCGCTTGAGCAAGCGGGCATTCTGGCTGGACCGGCGGTACCCGATCGTAAATCGCTGGCGTGATCGTCGCTGAAATCGAAGCCAGCTCTGCAAGATCGGAAACAGTGACGTTTCCTTTACGCGCTTTGTTCCCAGATCGGGGTTATTGCCTGTTAAATGGGGCAAAAAGGCCACCCCAGACTTGTTTGGATGACATTTTTCTGACACATTTTTGCTTGGAAGTTGCCCAATGTGGGGCGGATGCGACGTATTGTTTGTTGAAGTTGCAAAGCTGATTTTGGTGAACGCGACGTATCCGGGGTTGGATGTCTGAGTGAATGGTTTGGTGTTAAAATGTACGAGGATTATGAAAGATCGCTTCATGCGCCTTTGAAATGGCGTACGATGGAATCTCCGCCGCAAGAATTGGATGAAGAAAAGCTGGATGCAGCAATTGCCGATTTGTTGAATGAGCAGCGGCAGTCGGAAGATCAGAGAGTGGCGATGTTGCGGCCAGAGTTTCCGCAATTGCTGCCGCAGGAAGATGTGTCTGCGCAAGCGGCGCTGAAAGAAAAACGGTTGTCTGCGATCTTGCGCCAGAAATGGGCGGAACTGTCCGGCGTAGCGTAACCTTCGGCCCCGCACTCATAGCCTCAGGCGTCTGGGTCACAGATGCCAAAATTCGCGTGGTCGCGGTGACGGTTTGTATTGCCTATGCTTTGCCTCTTGGTCTCCATAGCGGTCCAAGCGACAGAGTAAGGCCTATCGATGACCGCGCCCAAACCGACTCCTGTAGAACCTGATCTTGCCCTGCCCAAAACCGTTGATGTCGTGGTCATCGGCGGCGGAATCATCGGCGTTTCAACCGCGTTGGAACTGGCAGAGAGGGGCGCTTCGGTTCTTGTGTGCGAAAAAGGGCAGATTGCAGCCGAACAAAGTTCACGCAATTGGGGTTGGGTCCGTCTTGGGATGCGGGACCCAAGAGAGATACCCCTGATGCAGGAATCGTTGCGCATCTGGCAGACGCTCGATGACCGGCTGGACCGCAAGACAGGTTACACCCGATCCGGTATCCTTTTTGGCGCATCCGGCAGGCGGGATACCGGCAACATGGAACGTTGGCTGCACCATGTCGAAGGAATGCAGACCGGCGCGCGGATGGTTTCTGGCGGTGAGTTGGCAGACCTTTTGCACGGCAACCAATCGGGCTTTGAAACCGCTTTGTACATGCCGCAGGACGGTCGTGCCGAACCTCAATGGACAGCCCCCGCCATCGCCGAAGCCGCGCGGGCTCGGGGCGCAGTGATCATGACGAATTGCGCCGTGCGCAGTGTGGACATTCAGGCTGGACGTATCGCTGGTGTTTTCACCGAGCGCGGCAAAGTTGCCAGCGGCCGCGTCGTTCTGGCCGGGGGTGCGTGGTCGCGCCTGTTTGCAGGCAATGCGGGGATCGAACTGCCGCAGCTGAAGGTTCTGAATACGGTCCTACGCACATCCCCCATCGCAGAGGGGCCCGAGACGTCGTTGTGGTCGGATGATTTTGCGATCCGAAAGCGGGCCGATGGCGGTTACACGATTGCGTCCGGTCATGAGAATACCGTGGACATCGTGCCGGACAGCTTTCGATTGGCGATGCAGTTTCTGCCGGCTTTTGTGCAGGAGTGGAAATCTCTGCGCTTTCGCCTGTCCAAACGCTGGACGATCGAAGCACAACAGGACCGGAGATGGCTGCCAACCGATGTGACGCCGTTCGAAAAGTGCCGGATCCTAGACCCTGAGCCGTCTCAAAAAACGTTGCGACGCGCCTGGGCCAGTGCATGCAAGGGATACCCCGCTGTGCAAACAGGCGAGATCGTACAAAGCTGGGCAGGTATGATCGATGTGACGCCGGATGCGATTCCCGTCATCTCGGGCGTGGATGATCTGCCGGGAATGTACATTGCCACGGGGTTTTCAGGCCATGGCTTTGGAATCGGCCCCGGGGCGGGGCGGCTGGTGGCTGATCTGGTTGCCGAAACAACGGCTTGCGTGGACCCGGCCGCCTTTCGCTTGTCGCGGTTCAGTGACGGTTCAAAAGTGCGGCCGGATCCGGGGTACTGAACGCTCAGCCCATCATCTGGTAGCTGACCGGGACAAAGCGAAAGCCTTCTCCACGGGTCTCAACATACCCGGCGCCGGGGAAGGGCATGTGATAGCCGACCATTGGCACCTTGTCGGCAGCCAGCATGCCAAGAACATCGCGGCGTGCGGCAGTGGCTGCGGCCTTGTCCATGTCAAACCGGACTTCCCATTCGGGATGGGCGAAAGACCAGACATAGTGGTTGGCCAGATCCGCCGTCAGCACCAGACGTTGCCCGTTGCTTTCCAAATGGTAGACCGTGTGGCCCGGTGTGTGGCCATAAGCGGCCACTGCGGTAATGCCCGAGGCAACCTCGCCCCCGTCTTCGACAAAGGTCATTTTCTCGGCCAGCGGTGTGACTTTTTCAGCGACCAGATCGCCCACACGATTGCCTGCGTCCTGCGCAGCCCAGAAATCATATTCCGGAGAAGCCGTCACGTAGCGCGCATTCGCAAAGGTCGGCGCGCCTTCGGTGGTCATGCCACCGATATGGTCAGGGTGCATATGCGTTATCACGACCACATCGATCTGATCCGGGGTCACGCCCGCATCTGCCAGCGCGGCCTGTATGCCACCTTGCCCCAGACCGGTATCAAACAGAACCAGCTCTGATCCCGTGTTGACCAGTGAGGGGGTAAAGAAAAACTGTGCGACGTCTGCCGGAATGAAGTTTTCAGCCGAAACCTTGGCAAATTCTTCGTCCGTCGCTCCGCCCCCAAAAATCTCTTTGGCTCCGTCGCGTGGAAAGCTGCCATCCAGCAGGGTCGTGACCGTGAAATCGCCAATATGAAATGACCTTGCGATGGTCGAGTTTGCTTTGGTTTCCGGGCTGGCGGCCAGAACCGGTGCGGCCGCAGCTGCAAACGGCAAGGCGGCGGCACTTCCCAAAGCGGCGCGGCGTGTAAGTTTTATTGTCATCTTCGTTCTCCCTGTCAGGACATCATTGTTATTGTTGCAGTTAGGGCGTCGAGAGTCTCTTGCCAGTTTATACGCCATTCAGATGGGGTGCATGGATGAATAATACGTGTTAATTTTTGTTCATGGCGCGATCAGACAACAAGACAGTTCCGACAGATCAAAGCGTCGAGAATTTCCTGAGAACGGTTCAACCGGCGCGCCGTGCTGAAGACGCGCACCAGCTTGACAAATTGTTTCGCGCCACCACCGGGTTTAGCCCGGTCATGTGGGGCCCGTCGATCGTCGGGTATGGCCGCTACCACTATCGCTACAAATCGGGTCGTGAAGGGGACTTTCTGGCAACCGGTTTTTCGCCGCGCAAATCAGCTTTGGTGATTTACATCATGCCGGGTTACGCAGATTTTGCGGATCTCATGGCCAGATTGGGAAAGCACAAGCTGGGCAAGTCCTGTCTTTACGTCAACAAACTGGCGGATATCGACACGGGCGTTTTGCGCGAACTCATTCGCGCCGGACTGGACGACCTCGACAGGGTGTGGCCGGTGAAACCTTTCTGAATCACCTGATGGATCAAGCGGCGGCTGGACAAAAACGCCCCCATGTGACAAGAGCCGCGCCAACAGGAGACACCCATGACAACCACCCGTTTCGCCCCGTCGCCCACCGGTTACATCCATGTGGGCAACCTGCGCACCGCCCTGATGAACTATCTGATTGCCCGCAAGGCAGGCGGTACGTTCATCCTGCGCATCGATGATACCGACCCCGAGCGGTCGAAAGAAGAATATGTCGATGCCATCAAGCAGGACCTGGAATGGCTGGGTTTGCATTGGGACCGGGTCGAGCGTCAGTCGGACCGTCTGGACCGCTATGCCGAAGCGGCCGACAAGCTGCGCGCGATGGGTCGTTTGTACGAAGCGTTCGAAACGCCGACCGAGCTGGATCTGAAACGCAAGAAGCAACTGAACATGGGCAAGCCGCCGGTCTATGACCGCGCTGCGCTGAACCTGTCGGAGGCCGAGAAAGAGAAGCTGCGCGCCGAACGTGGCAACGGCGTCTGGCGCTTCAAGCTGGATCATGAACGTATCGAATGGAATGACGGCATTCTTGGCGACATCTCGATTGATGCGGCTTCGGTTTCCGATCCGGTTCTGATCCGTGGCGATGGTCAGGTTCTCTATACGATTGCGTCGGTTGTGGATGATACTGAAATGGGCGTGACGGATGTTGTACGGGGTTCGGACCATGTGACCAACACGGCGACGCAGATCCAGATCATCGAGGCGCTGGGCGGGCGTTGTCCACGCTTTGCCCACCATTCTCTGCTGACTGGTCCGCAGGGCGAGGCATTGTCGAAACGGCTAGGCACGCTGGCCTTGCGCGATCTTCGCGAACAGGGTGTGCAACCGATGGCATTGCTGAGCCTTATGGCGCGTCTGGGCTCATCTGATCCGGTTGAGCTGCGCTCGGAAATGGCCGAGCTGATCGAAGGGTTCGATGTAAACCGGTTTGGCGCCGCGCCGACCAAGTTCGATGTACAGGACCTGTTCCCGCTGACCGCCAGGCATTTGCAATCGCTGCCGCTGTCCGAGGTGGCCAGTGCCGTTGCGGATGCCGGTGTTCCCGATGAATTGGCAGAACCTTTCTGGGCCATGGCCCGCGAAAACATCACCACCCTGGCCGATCTCAAGGGCTGGTGGGAGCTGTGCCGTGACGGGGCCGATCCCCTGATCGCCGATGAAGATCGGGAATTTATTGCCCAGGCGATGGCGTTGCTGCCCGAAGGACCGTTCGATGGTGACACGTGGGGCACCTGGACCAAGGCCGTGAAAGAGGCAACCGGTCGCAAGGGCAAAGGCCTGTTCATGCCACTGCGCAAAGCGTTGACCGGCATGGAGCGCGGCCCGGAAATGGCTGCGCTGATGCCGTTGCTACAGGTGATCCGCGCGCGCGGCTAACGTGGTGGCCCTTTTTTTATGCCGGCTGTACGAACCGAACCGACAATCTTGTCAGGCGGTCATCGACAAAATCACGTTCGACAGGTTTGAGTTGCTGATGGCGTGGATAACGCGGTTCGGCGCGATCATTCACGATCGGGGCGTCCCAGCCTGTTGTCGTCTCAAAGAATCGATCCGCGCCGTCTTCGCCGAATGCCCGCAAGTAACCCTGCACGACAACATCGATATAGCTGAGCAGCAACGGGTGGTGATTGCTGGGCTGGTTGTGCCGATCGTGCGGGACGGCGTAGACAGCTATTTCGACGTCGTGCGTCAGGGGATGTGAAACCGACTGCGTTGCGGGAATTCGGTCATACGCCCATTCCCGTTCATCCAGCGCGGCCCAGTCATTATTGGGAACATGCGCAATCATACCTTCGATCTCTGACTTCGGGTCGGGCACGGCAGTCAGAAACGCCACGGGTCGCAGATCGGTATGCCGCCAGGCCCGCCGCCAACCCTTCAGTCGCGCGGGGCGCGGATCGGGGAAATCATGCGTCGCGAGGTTCACGAGGCTGCCATAGCCAAAGAAATAGGGGTCGGCCATCCAAGAAGTGTCCTTTGGGTCGATTGATGTATGTCAAACCGCTTTTTTCCCGGACATGCAATAAGGTTGCATCTTGAATTTAGGGAGGCCCTCATGCGGATTACCAAAAGGACGAATATCGCTGTGCGCCTGTTGATGTATTGCGCAGCTCACCCGGACAGGCTGGTCACGAAATCCGAAATCGCCGAAGTGTGCAACATTTCGGAAAACCATCTGGCGCAGGTGATCAATCAGCTGAGCCAGCTGAACTATCTGAGCACGCAGCGCGGTCGAAACGGTGGCATGTCGCTGGCGCGCCCTGCGGATCAGATACGCATCGGTGCGGTGTTCCGGCATGTTGAAGGGGCTTTGCCCATTGCCGAGTGTTTCGCCGACGCGGACAACACGTGCCCTCTTACGGATGCCTGCCGGCTGAGGCTTGCGCTTCAGGACGCGGCAGAGGTGTTCTATGCGTCCCTGGACGATGTTACACTGGATGCGCTGGTATGTGACAATGATCCGCTGCTGAGGCTCTTGCAGCCCGTGGCCTGCGTGCGCTGATTTCAATCGCTCGCTCGCAATATGCGCGCCGGACGCACCGAAAGTGGACGCAGGGCAAATGCCAGCCCAGCACATAACGTGACGCCTATCCCGGCCAGTACGATGCCGAAGGCCGATGACCAGATGACCGTGAACTCTGTGTCGAAGATGTAGGTGGCAACGGCCCAGCCGCCCAGAATGCCAACGAACAGCGCGACGCAACCCGCAGCGGCCCCAAGCAGAACGGATCGCAGGCCAAAGCTGCGCAGGATACGGCCACGATCTGCACCCAATGTCCTGAGGATCGCTGCTTCGTATCTGCGGGCAGGTTCGCCTGCCGCCGCAGCGCCGATCAGAACCAGAAATCCGGTCAGCAGCGATACTCCTGCACCGTACGAGGTTGCTGCGGCGATGCCTGCCAGCAGGCCCGAGACACGATCAATGGCGTCGCGCACCCGGATGGCCGTGATATTGGGGAACTGGCCTGCAAGATCCCGCAGGATGGCCGCCTCGGCCTGTTCTTCGGCATAGACCGTCGCGATAAAGCTGTGCGGCGCACCAGCCAGCGCAGAGGGGTTCATCGACATGACAAAGCCCATTCCCGCGGTAGAGAAATCCACCTCGCGCAGGGACGTCAGCTCTGCCGTGATGTCTCGCCCCAGGATATTGACGGTCAGTTGGTCGCCCAGGTTCAGGCCCATCTCTTCGGCTTCTTCTGCGGCAAAGCTGACCTGGGGTGCACCTGCGTAATCTTCGGCCCACCATTCCCCTGCGGTCAGGCGTGCGTTCAGCGGCGGTTGAACCGAATAGGTCACGCCGCGATCTCCTTCCAGCACCCAGTGATCTCCGGCCACGTCCCGAGCGGGCTGGCCGTTGATCTGCGTGATGATCCCGCGCAACATCGGCGCGCTTTCAATGCGGCTGACCGCGGGGTCGCTTTGCAGGCGTTCGGTGAAGCCGGGCATTTGATCTTTCTGGATGTCCACAAAGAAGTACGACGGCGCAACATCCGGCAGGTTGCCCGAAATGGCGTTGCGCAGGGTCCCGTCGATCTGCCCGACCGCAGCCAGCACCGACAGGCCCAGCCCCAGTGACAGAACCACAGATACTGCACCTTCGCGTGGGTCCGAGATGGCCGACAACGCCCATCTGACTGTGGGTCGCCCGCGGGCCAACGAAGTCCCAGCCCGGGCCAGTTTGCGAATGGCATAAGCGGCGAGGGCCAACAGCGCCAGTGCACCGACAAGCCCGCCGCCGGTCCAGACAGTAAGCCGCGTCGAGCCGCTGAACCATGATGCCAGGGCGATCAGCAACAACAGCCCGGCACCGGTTGCCACGACGTAAATCAGACGTGGAAAGGGGCGGGCCGAGCTCAGCGCGTCGCGAAACAACGTCGCGGCGCGCACATCCTCGGTGCGGGCCAATGGCCAAAGGGTGAACAGGAACGCTGTGAGCAGACCGTATATTGCTGCCTCGATCAGCGGCTGTGCATACAGCGAAAACACTGCTGGAACCGGCAATTGGCTTTCCAGCAGCGGGGCCAGAACAAGCGGCGCCAATCCACCCAGCGCCAGGCCGATCGCGATCCCGAAGACGGACAGAACGCCAATTTGAATCATGTAGGTTTGAAAAATGGTGGCGCGATCGGCCCCCAAGGTACGCAGAGTCGCAACCGTTTCTGTCTTCTGCGCCAGATAAGCACGCACGGCGGCAGAAACGCCGATGCCGCCGACGGCAAGCCCGGACAGCCCGACAAGGACAAGAAATGCACTCAGGCGATTGACGAACTCGGATATCCCGGGGGCACCGTTGCGTGCATCCGTCCAGCGCATTCCCGTGCCTTCGAATGCCGCGTCAGCCCTTGCGGATACATCCGAAAGATCTGCGTTCCGGGGCAGGATCATCCTGTACTTTGTTGAAAACAGTGTTCCGGGTTCCAGCAGACCGGACGCCTGCAACGCCTTGGTTCGCACCAGAGTGCGCGGCCCAAGGCCAAACCCATCCGCCGCGCTGTCGGGCTCGTCCAGCAAGGCAGCCGTCAGGATGAACTCTTGCGTCCCAAGTGAAAACCGATCACCGACGGACAACCCAAGCCGGTCCATCAGCACAGGTTCCATCACGGCCCCGGGCAAGCCGGAACTGCCGTTCAGGGCGTTTTCCAGCGGGATCTCGGGTTCCAGCCGTACCGAGCCGACAAGTGGGTACGCGTTGTCGACCGACTTGACCTGAGTCAGCGCTCGTTCCGGACCTGTCGCGCCGGGCACAACGGCCATCGAGCGGAAATCAACAACCTCGGACATCTGGACGGATGTCTGTTGCATCCAGGAGCGCTCTGCCTCATCGGCAAAACGATAGGTGAATTCAAGTTCGGCATCGCCCCCCAACAGCGAGGCCCCTTCTTGCGCAAGCCCAGCCTGTATGGCTTGCCGCACCGACCCGACGGCTGCGATGGCGGCGACCCCCAACGCCAAACAGGCCAGAAAGATCCGAAAACCGCTCAGGCCTCCGCGTAGCTCGCGGCGGGCGAGCCGCCCGGCCATCCGCAGGCTCATTCCGCGGCCTCCTGCCGGGTCTCTTCGGCGATCCTGCCGTCACGCAACCGAACGACCCGATCACATCTTTCGGCCAATGAATGGCTGTGGGTCACCAGAATCAGGGTTGCATCGTATTTCCGGCGCAGACCAAACAGCAAATCAACAATTGCGGCCCCGTTGGTTTCGTCCAGATTCCCGGTCGGTTCATCAGCCAACAGGATTTTGGGACGCGGTGCAGATGCTCGTGCCAAGGCAACACGCTGTTGTTCTCCGCCCGACAGTTGCGCCGGGTAATGATCGCGACGGTGCGACAGGCCAACGGCGTCCAGCTCTTGCTTGGCCCGGTCGAACGCATCCTTGTGCCCTGCCAGTTCCAGTGGGGTTGCCACGTTTTCAAGCGCGGTCATCGTCGGGATCAGGTGGAAGTTCTGAAACACCACCCCCATACTGTCGCGCCGAAACCGGGCCAGAGCGTCCTCATCCATGTCGGTCAGGTCTTGACCCAGCGCCATGATTTGACCGTGCGTCGCCTGCTCCAACCCCGCCATCAACATCAGCAGCGAAGACTTGCCCGAGCCAGAAGGCCCGATAAGCCCCAGCGTCTCGCCTTTGTTCACAGTCAAAGTAATGTCATGCAGGATATCGACCCGCCCGGCATTGCCATCCAGGGACAAAGAGGCATCTTGGAGGGCGAGAACAGCAGTCGTCATGGGTCTACCCGAAAAAGGAGCGGTCTTTTGGGATATGGAGCGATCACCACGTTGCGCAAGGCTTTGATGGCAGGCCTTTTCGCGTGGTGCGGTTTTGCGGCCACAGCCGATCAAGTGGTGATTGCGGCTTTGGGGGACTCGCTGACTCAGGGCTATGGGCTGGTGGAGGAAAGCGGGTTTGTTCCACAGCTTGAACGCTGGTTGCAGACGCAGGGCGCGGATGTCCGCATCATCAACGCAGGTGTTTCGGGTGACACGACGGCGGGCGGGGCCGCACGTGTAGACTGGACCCTGACACCGGACGTGGATGGCATGATCGTTGCCCTTGGCGGCAACGACCTGCTGCGGGGGATCGACCCTGCCGTATCAAAGGCCAATCTGCGCAGGATCCTTGACGTGGCGCGGGGCGTGAATGTACCGGTTCTGCTGATCGGTATGCAGGCGCCGGGTAACTACGGGGCCGATTACAAGCAAGCTTTCGACGGAATGTACCCAGACTTGGCGAAGGAGTTCGACGTCCTCTTCGCCGCCAGTTTCTTTGAAGGGCTTGCGGCCGAGGGCGACCCCGGTGCGGTATCGCAGTTCATGCAGCCGGACGGAATACATCCAAACGCGGATGGGGTGTCCAAAATCGTTGAATCACTGGGGCCGTCCGTTCTGAAGCTGGTTGATCAGGCGGGTCGAGCGGAATAGGCGCCCATCCATGGGCACCTAGACGACCGTGACAACTGTTCCGATCGGGACCCGGTTGTACAAATCGATCACATGCTCGTTCAGCATTCGTATGCAACCGTTGGAAACCGCCCGGCCAATGGTCTGCGGCTGCGTCGTGCCGTGGATGCGGAAATAGGTATCGACACCGTTCTGGAACAGATACAGCGCGCGCGCGCCCAGCGGGTTATCTCCGCCGCCGGGTTGGACATAGTCGTTGTCCTTGAATTTGGCGTAAGCGACGGGATCACGTTCGATCATCTCATCGGTCGGACGCCAGGTCGGCCATTCCTTTTTCACATCGATGGTGGCTGTGCCGGTAAACTCCAGCCCCGCCTTGCCGACACCGCAGCCATAGCGGATCGCCTTGCGAGGTTCAGTGACGAAATAGAGATAGAACGACCGGGGCGCGACCAGCAGCTGACCTGGTACAAACTGTTTTTTGATGCGCACGAATTGCGGTGTCGGATCATACTCGACCGCCTTTTTGGCGCTGGCGATGCCCGGCAACATGCTGGCTGCTGTTGCGGCCAGAAAAATACGGCGTGTAAACATCGAAACCCTCGTCGAATGACCAATGAAACTGAAACCAATTTCATCATGATATGATATTTGGTCAATTCTAGGGCAGACATCACGTGGACGTGATGTGTCCTGCCTGCCACCGGAGGTCGCGGCGGGAAAGGGGCGAGGGGGATCCCCTCACCCGAAATCAAGCTCAGGCCAGCTGGATGCTGTCGGCGCTTTCGCGGCCGTCACGACCGGCGCGCAGCTCGTACGTGACTTTCTGGTTGTCGGCCAGACCGGTCAGGCCCGAACGTTCGACAGCCGAGATGTGTACGAATACATCTTTGCCGCCCTCTTCCGGTGCGATGAAGCCGAAGCCTTTGGTGGTGTTGAACCATTTTACGGTGCCTGCTGGCATATCCGTGTCTCCTGTTTGAGTGCTGCCCACGGAGTTGCGGCAGCCTGGCGTCGTCGGTCTGTATCGATAGACTGACTGCCGATGAAGGAGACAGTAGGTCGAATAGAAAAACGTAAGCACTTTGCATATGGCATCGGGGCGGGGGTGTGACAAGGGATTTTGTGTGATTTGTGCAAGGGCATGAGGGATTTCCGCCGTGTCCACATGCCCGGGGGCTAGTATTCTTTCACGGTGCCGCAGCCTTGCCCAGCATCGACAAACAGGTTGAACGGTCAATCCTCGTTATCACTGATGTCGTGCAGAGTGGTGTTCATGTCACCAGATGGTCACTGCCTTTTTCACTGCAATGCGGGGCGCGATGCGGGTTGCGTCAATCGCGATCGCTTTCCCGTTCAGGCGTGGGCGATAAAGCCAGTCACGATCGGGATGAAGGCACCTTAGTCGCGCCTGCGTTTGCACCGGCAGAATACCGGTTTGTGACGCGCGAATTCTCTGCCAACATCACGCCCGAGAAAGTCGTCGCGATGGATGGAGCCTGTCCCGCGCCATACGCCTGCCGTTGACGCAAGGCATGCGCTTCGATTCCAGAAACGAAAGCGCCGGGCATGCCCGTTACCCATAAAGTGCGCGGGCCTCGGCGAAGGACAACAGACGACGGTTCTTCTCGTCCCACAGGTGAAGCCGCGCATTGGCGAGGCTTTCCCGGATGGTCATCCGGTTGCTGTTTGCCAGTTCTTCATGATCGCGCAGCACCTCGGTCAGGCGGTAGAACGGAATGCGGCTGTAGAGGTGGTGTACATGGTGGATGCCGATATTGGCGCTGAACCATTGCAACACTGAGGGCAGGATATAGTGCGAACTTCCGTGCAGCGCTGCTTCATGCAGTTGCCAGTCTGCATCGGCGTCCCAATGCGTGTTCTCGAACTGGTGTTGTACATAAAACAGCCAAACTCCGGCCGTTGCGGCAATCAGAGTCGACGGCAGAAAGATCAGCAACATCGGCATCAGCCCGCCAAAATAGTAGATGGCCACAAGGGCAATCAGAATGGCAAGATTGGTCGCCATCGCGCTGACCCAGAACCTGACGCTGTCTGTCAGGCCCAGCGGAAGGCGGTTTTGAAACAGAAACAGATAACCGGGGCCAAGCACGAACAGAGTGATCGGGTTCCGGTACACGCGGTACCAGAACCTGTTCAGTGGTGTTTTGGCGCGGTATTCCGCCACGGTCAGGGTGTGGACATCGCCCATCCCGCGCTTGTCCAGGTTGCCGGAACTGTTGTGATGCGTGGAATGCGTGCGGCGCCAGACATCATATGGTGTCAGTGTCAGAACTCCGATGCCGCGCCCGATCCAGTCGCTGACGGCCCGGTTTTTGAAGAATGCGCCGTGCCCGCAATCATGCTGGATGGCAAACAAGCGCAACAGAAAGGCTGCATTGAGGGCGGAAATCACAAAGGCCAGCCAATAGCTGACTGAAAGTGACATCCAGGACAATGCCCACAGTCCGAAAAAGGGGACAATGCTTACGCCCAGCTCAAAAGCGCTGCGCATTTGGTCCGGTTCGCGATATTTGGCAAGCGTTGTTACCCAGTCACGTGCGGCGGTGGTCTCCGGCTTGTCGCGGAGCGAGAGAGAGGGTTCAGTCATACGCCTGCCAGTCTAGTGTTTGTAGGCCACCGGATAGACGACCACCCCGACATAGCAAGCGGTTTTTCTTAAAGGCGCTGCATTTCACGGTCACTTTTCGGTCAAAGGTCGGCAGAGGTGCCCTTTGCGTAACACCTGGCTCAAGACCTCATGCCGGCATCCCGGGGCGCAAGGCAATCTACAGGCTTGTCAAGTGCGGTTATCGGGCCTATACGCCTGCGGTGGCTTTCCGCCACGAGAATCAAAACCAAGAAATGCCGTGTTTGGCCCATCACGCTTCGGGGTCATATCCGGCTTAGGAGAAGCGACATGAAACTGAACGAACTGCGCGACAATCCAGGCGCCAGCCCGAAACGCACCCGCGTTGGCCGTGGTCCGGGTTCCGGCAAAGGTAAAATGGGTGGCCGTGGTATCAAAGGCCAGAAATCCCGTTCGGGTGTGGCCATCAATGGCTACGAAGGCGGCCAGATGCCATTGTACCAGCGTTTGCCCAAGCGCGGCTTCAACAAGCCGAACCGCAAGGAATTCGCGGTTATCAATCTGGGTCTGATCCAGAAATTCGTCGACGCCGGCAAGCTGGACGCTTCGGCTGCGATCACCGAAGACGCTCTGGTTGCGTCCGGTCTGGTGCGCCGCAAGCTGGACGGTATCCGCGTTCTGGCCAAAGGCGAAATCAGCGCCAAGGTGAACCTGGAAGTGACCGGTGCTTCGAAATCTGCCGTCGAGGCAGTCGAGAAAGCGGGCGGTTCACTGAAGGTCACAAAAGCTGCTGCGGCAGAGTAATCGCTTGTGAGCGGGCAAAGACCCGCTTACATAGACCTCAGAGTTTTCCAAGACGCCGTCCGAGCCGGAAAACGGTTCCGGGCGGCGTTTGCATAAGAGAGACCGATTTATGGTATCAGCAGCAGAACAAATGGCAGCCAACACAAGCTGGGCTGCTTTGGGCAAGGCCACCGATCTGCGCAACCGCATCCTGTTCACGCTGGGTTTGCTGATCGTCTATCGTCTGGGCACCTTTATTCCGGTGCCGGGGATTGACGGAGCAGCTTTGCGCGAATTCATGGAACAGGCGGGGCAGGGCATCGGCGGCATGATTTCGATGTTTACCGGCGGGGCGCTGGGGCGGATGGGTATCTTTGCCCTCGGCATCATGCCTTACATCTCGGCCTCGATCATCGTTCAGCTTCTGACATCCATGGTTCCCGCGCTCGAACAGCTCAAGAAAGAGGGCGAGCAGGGGCGCAAGAAGATCAACCAGTATACCCGGTTCGGCACCGTGGCTCTGGCCACCGTTCAGGCTTATGGTCTGGCCGTTTCGCTGGAATCGGGCGATCTGGCGACTGATCCGGGGCTCTATTTCCGCATGTCGACCATGATAACGCTGGTTGGCGGTACCATGTTCCTGATGTGGCTGGGTGAGCAGATCACTGCACGCGGGATCGGCAACGGCATCTCTTTGATCATCTTCGTCGGCATCATTGCCGAGGTTCCGGCTGCTCTGGCGCAGTTCTTTGCAAGCGGCCGCAGCGGTGCGATCAGCCCTGCCGTGATTGTTGGCGTGATCGTCATGGTCATCGCGGTCATCACCTTCGTGGTGTTCATGGAGCGCGCCCTGCGCAAGATCCACATTCAGTATCCCCGCCGCCAGGCCGGTATGAAAGTCTACGAAGGCGGTTCAAGCCACCTGCCGGTCAAGGTCAACCCTGCGGGTGTCATTCCGGCGATCTTCGCCAGCTCGCTGCTGCTGCTGCCGGTCACGATCTCGACCTTCTCGTCCGGTGCTGCCAACGGGCCGGTCATGTCGTGGCTGCTGGCCAATTTCGGCCCCGGACAGCCGCTTTACCTTCTGTTCTTTGCCTCGATGATCGTGTTCTTCGCCTATTTCTATACGTTCAACGTGTCGTTCAAACCGGACGATGTGGCGGACAACCTGAAAAAGCAGAACGGTTTTGTGCCCGGCATCCGGCCCGGCAAGAAAACCGCCGAGTATCTGGAATACGTAGTCAACCGCGTGCTGGTTCTGGGTTCGGCCTATCTGGCGGCGGTCTGTCTTCTGCCCGAAATTCTGCGGGGCCAGTTTGCCATTCCGTTCTATTTCGGTGGCACCTCGGTTCTGATTATCGTCTCTGTGACTATGGACACGATCCAGCAAGTCCAGAGCCACCTGCTGGCGCATCAATATGAAGGGCTTATCGAAAAGTCCCAGCTGCGCGGCAAAGGCAAGAAACGCGGCAGAAAGGGAGCTGCTCGTCGATGAACATCATTCTTCTGGGCCCCCCGGGGGCAGGCAAGGGAACGCAGGCGCGTCACCTGGTAGAGACCCGCGGGATGGTGCAGCTCAGCACCGGGGATATGCTGCGCGAGGCAAAGACCAGCGGAACCGAAATGGGCCAGAAGGTTGCTGCGATCATGGACGCGGGCAAGCTGGTCACCGATGAGATCGTGATCGGCCTGATTGAAGAGAAACTGACCACCGAAAAGGGCGCCGGTTTTATCTTTGACGGCTTCCCCCGCACTTTGGCGCAGGCCGACGCGCTGTCGGCTCTGCTGACCAAGCTGGGCCAGTCCCTGCATACCGTGATCGAGATGCGCGTGGATGACGATGCTCTGGTGGAGCGGATTACCGCACGGTCAACCTGCGGCGGATGCGGTGAGGTCTATAACGACAAGACCAAGCCGATCCCGGCTGACGGCAAGTGCACCAACTGCGGCAAGGAAAATGACTTCGTTCGTCGCGCCGACGATAACGAAGACAGTCTGCGCACGCGGTTGATGGAGTACTACAAGAAGACCTCTCCGCTGATCGGCTATTACTACGCCAAGGACGATCTGCGCCCCGTGAACGGGCTGGCGGACATCAAGGAAGTCACGGCGTCGATCGAGGCCATTCTCGGCTGATTTCAATATGGGCTTGACGGCACCGCCAAAAGCCCATATCGACCCCCATCCCTAAAGGGAATCAAGACCGCGTGCGGGATTCGTCCCAACCGCCCCGACCACCTCGAATAATGCTGAACCCTCTGGCCACACTGCCACGGTAAAGCGTTGTGAAAAAAGGTTCTGGAGTTACGGAACCGCAACGAAAAGGAAAGTGACACGTGGCACGTATTGCCGGCGTAAACATCCCGACTGCAAAGCGGGTACCTATCGCCCTCACATATATCACCGGTATCGGAAACACCTCGGCCAAAGCGATCTGCGAAGCCGTGGGCATTGAAGCGCACCGTCGCGTCAACGAACTGTCCGACGCCGAAGTTCTGGCCATCCGCGAGCACATCGATGCAAATTTCACCGTTGAAGGTGACCTGCGTCGCGAAGTTCAGATGAACGTCAAGCGCTTGATGGACCTGGGTTGCTATCGCGGTCTGCGTCACCGCCGCAACCTGCCGGTTCGCGGTCAGCGTACCCACACCAACGCTCGTACCCGCAAAGGCCCCGCAAAGGCCATCGCTGGTAAGAAGAAATAAGGGAGGGTCTGACCGATGGCACGTGACAAGACTCGCGTTAAGCGCAAAGAGCGTAAGAACATCGCATCGGGCGTTGCCCATGTGAATTCGACCTTCAACAACACCAAGATCCTGATCTCGGACGTACAGGGCAACGCCATCTCGTGGTCGTCTGCCGGTACCATGGGCTTCAAGGGGTCGCGGAAATCGACCCCCTACGCCGCTCAGATGGCTGCGGAAGACGCAGGCAAGAAGGCGCAGGAACATGGCGTCAAGACGCTGGAAGTCGAAGTTCAGGGCCCCGGTTCGGGCCGTGAATCGGCACTACGCGCGCTGGCTGCCGTGGGCTTCAACATCACGTCGATCCGCGACGTGACACCGATTGCTCACAACGGTTGCCGCCCGCCGAAGCGTCGTCGCGTCTAAGCGATTTTGAATTGAGCTGGGGCTGTGTTTCTGCACGGCCCCAGCACGTCATTTTGAACCTCGGGCGTCTGCACCTTGTTGGTCATGGGGCGCGGACAGGAATGGAGGGATTACATGATCCACAAGAATTGGGCAGAATTGATCAAGCCGACCCAGCTGGAAGCCAAGCCGGGCAATGATCCTGCACGTCAGGCCACCCTGGTTGCCGAACCGCTGGAGCGTGGCTTTGGTCTGACCTTGGGCAACGCCCTGCGCCGCGTCCTGATGAGCTCGCTGCAAGGGGCGGCCATCACCAGCGTCCAGATCGACAACGTCCTGCACGAGTTTTCGAGCGTGGCAGGCGTTCGTGAAGACGTCACCGACATCATCCTGAACCTCAAGCAGGTTGCCCTGCGCATGGAAGTCGAAGGCCCCAAGCGCCTGTCGATCAATGCCAAAGGCCCCGCGGTCGTCACTGCGGGTGACATCAGCGAAAGCGCCGGCATCGAGGTTTTGAACCGTGATCACGTCATCTGCCACCTCGACGATGGCGCTGACCTGTTCATGGAGCTGACCGTCAACACCGGCAAGGGCTATGTCTCGGCCGAGAAGAACAAGCCCGAAGACGCACCCATCGGCCTGATTCCGATTGATGCGATCTATTCGCCGGTCAAAAAGGTCGCCTATGACGTTCAGCCGACCCGTGAAGGTCAGGTTCTGGACTATGACAAACTGACCCTGAAGATCGAAACCGATGGTTCGATCACGCCGGAAGACGCACTGGCCTTTGCCGCTCGTATCCTTCAGGATCAGCTGTCGATCTTCGTCAACTTCGACGAGCCGGAATCGGCAAGCCGTCAGGACGAGGACGATGGTCTGGAGTTCAACCCGCTGCTGCTGAAGAAGGTGGACGAGCTGGAACTGTCGGTCCGTTCGGCAAACTGCCTGAAGAACGACAACATCGTCTATATCGGTGATCTGATCCAGAAGACCGAAGCCGAGATGCTGCGCACCCCGAACTTCGGCCGCAAGTCGCTGAACGAAATCAAGGAAGTGCTGTCCGGCATGGGCCTGCACCTGGGCATGGATGTCGAGGATTGGCCGCCGGACAACATCGAAGATCTGGCCAAGAAATTCGAAGACGCGTTCTAAGCGCGTCTTCCCCAATGCCCGGCCCGAAGTGGGAATATCCGGGGACCATATGGGCATTCCCGCCCCAAGGAGAGCCGGTGACACGCATCGCCGGCCAGACAAAGCAAAACGCAAAAGAAGGAACTAGAAAATGCGTCACGCACGTGGTTATCGCCGCCTGAACCGTACTCATGAGCACCGCAAGGCGCTGTTTGCGAACATGGCTGGCTCGCTCATCGAGCATGAGCAAATCAAAACAACTCTGCCCAAGGCAAAAGAACTGCGCCCGATCATCGAAAAGCTTGTCACTCTGGGCAAGCGCGGCGACCTGCACGCCCGCCGTCAGGCCGCTTCGCAGCTGAAAGAAGACAAAGACGTAGCGAAGCTGTTCGAAGTTCTGGGTCCCCGCTACGCCGAGCGTCAGGGCGGTTATGTCCGCATCCTGAAAGCTGGCTTCCGCTATGGCGACATGGCACCGATGGCGATCATCGAATTCGTTGACCGTGATCTGGACGCCAAAGGTGCGGCTGACAAGGCCCGCGTTGCCGCCGAAGAGGCAGCAGACGAAGAATAAGATCTGACCCAAGGTCACGGTCGAACCTCCGTTCGGGAAACCGGACGGAGGTTTTTTCGTTATGGCATGTCCGACATGTTGCGGGGCATACCCGACCGCCGACTTGCAATTCAGATTTTGTGTCAGCATATCTGGGCCAATCGCAAAAAACGGAGCCACCATGATCCGCGTAATGCTGACCCTTGTTGCCTTGACCTGCGCGACGCAAGGAATGGCCGAAACGAAAGTTCCGCAGTCACAGGCCGAGATTTCGTTGGGATTTGCCCCGGTCGTGAAACAGGCATCGCCGGCGGTTGTGAACATCTATGCCAAGATCGTCCGGCAGGGCCGGGCAAGCCCGTTTTTCTCGGACCCGTTCTTTCAGGATTTCTTTGGCCGGGGGTTTGGCGAACCACGTCAGCGGGTTCAAAACTCGTTGGGTTCCGGGGTTATCCTGTCTGACGATGGGTATGTTGTTTCCAACTATCACGTGGTCGGATCCGCGACCGAGATCCAGGTCGTGACCACCGATCGGCGCGAGTTTTCGGCCGAGGTTGTGCTGGGCCATGAGGAAAGCGATATTGCGATCCTGCGGCTGAAAGAGGCCGAAGACCTGCCCTATCTGACCCTTCGCGATTCCGATCAGGTCGAAGTCGGAGAGTTGGCCCTGGCCATCGGAAACCCGTTCGGGGTGGGGCAGACGGTGTCGTCCGGCATCATCTCGGGGCTGGCGCGCACGGGCACGGCAACCGGGAATGGCCGCGGATATTTCATCCAGACGGATGCGGCAATCAACCCGGGCAACTCCGGCGGGGCGCTTATCGATGTGAATGGCCAGCTTATCGGGATCAATACCTCGATTCTGACCCGATCGGGTGGGTCAAACGGAATAGGCTTTGCCATCCCCGCCAATCTTGTGGCGCAATTCCTCAAGCAGGCGCAGCAGGGAAACGAAACCTTCGTCAGCCCGTGGGCAGGAATGTCGGGTCAACACATGAGCGCGGATATCGCGGAATCCCTTGGTCTGGCCATCCCGTTGGGCGTTGTGATCTCTGACCTGCATGAACTCAGCCCTTTGCGCGACGCAGGGTTCAGAGTGGGAGACGTGGTAACCCATGTGGACGGGGATGAGGTAAACTCGCCCGCCGAGATGAAGTTTCGGATGTCGGTCGCCGGGGTTGGTGGAACCTCGGTTCTGACCCGTTTGCGCGGTGCGCAAAGTGAAGATGTCGAGGTGGCCCTTATCAAAGCCCCTGACGTTCCGGCCGCCGAAGAAACGACGTTGAATGACAGAACCGTTCTTCCGGGCTTGGTGGTATCTCGGGTCAATCCTGTCGTGATCACCAAGATGGGTTTGTCGCTGTCGCAGACCGGTGTCGTCGTGGTGGATCCCGGTCCGTATGGTGGAAGGGCGGGTTTGCGAACCGGTGATATTCTTGAAAGCATCAATGCCGAAGAAATTCAGCGCCCACGGGACGTTGAGACCGCGCTGACCGACCCGGGCCGTTACGTGCAGATAGGTCTGCTGCGCGGGGGGCGGTCCGTTTCTTTGCGGTTCCGGTTGTGACCTGTGAGTGATCTGTTCGATACCGGGCCGGCAGAACCCGCCGCTTCCCCACACCGGCCTCTGGCTGACCGGTTGCGGCCTCGAACCCTGGCCGAGGTGATCGGGCAGGAACAAGTGCTGGGCCCCGAGGCCCCGCTGGGTGTCATGCTGGCGGCAGGTAGTTTGTCCAGCCTGATCTTCTGGGGTCCACCCGGAGTTGGAAAGACGACGATTGCACGGCTGTTGGCGCAGGAAACCGATCTGCATTTCGTTCAGATCAGTGCGATCTTTACCGGTGTGCCGGATCTGAAGAAAGTTTTTGAGGCCGCGAAAATACGCCGCCAGAACGGGCAGGGCACCTTGTTGTTCGTGGACGAGATCCACCGTTTCAACAAGGCTCAGCAAGATGGGTTTCTGCCCCATATGGAAGACGGCACCATTCTGTTGGTCGGCGCAACGACCGAGAACCCGTCATTCGAGCTGAATGCCGCTGTGCTCAGCCGGTCGCAGGTGCTGGTGCTGGAACGGCTCAGCCTTGCCGATCTGGAGCGTCTGACCCAGCGGGCCGAAAAAGAGCTGAACCGTGCGTTGCCATTGACGCCTGCCGCACGCGATGCGTTGCAGGAGATGGCCGATGGCGACGGTCGGGCTTTGCTGAACCTGATCGAACAGGTTTCGGCGTGGAAGGTGGATGCGCCGCTGGGCCCTGATGCGCTGTCGACGCGATTGATGCGGCGGGCCGCAAAATACGACAAGTCCGGTGATGAGCATTACAACCTGATCTCGGCCCTGCACAAATCGGTGCGCGGATCTGATCCCGATGCGGCTTTGTATTGGTTTGCGCGCATGCTGACCGGGGGCGAGGACCCAAGGTATCTTGCACGCAGGATCACACGCATGGCGGTCGAGGATATAGGCTTGGCCGATCCACAGGCGCAGGCCATTTGCTTGCAATCGTGGGAAACCTACGAACGTCTGGGTTCCCCGGAAGGAGAGTTGGCGCTTGCTCAGGCGCTGGTCTATCTAGCGCTGGCGCCAAAATCCAACGGCACCTATGTCGGCTACAAGGCGGCAATGCGATTGGCCAAGCAGTCGGGCAGCGAGCCACCGCCCAAGCATATCCTGAACGCGCCGACCTCTTTGATGAAGGATCAGGGTTACGGCGCGGGCTATGCCTATGACCATGATGCCGAGGACGGGTTTTCCGGTCAGGACTACTTCCCCGAGACGATGAAACGCCCGGTTCTGTATCAGCCGGTCGAGCGCGGGTTCGAGCGTGAGCTGAAGAAACGCCTCGATTACTTTGCCAAGCTGCGGGCGCAGCGGAACAGCTAGTTACGCAGGGTCAGTCGTGGGCGTTCCGCGGCGTCACAGGCGACAGGATTGAAATTGGACGCTTCCCTTGGGTCAATGCATGCAGGGGAGGACTTGATATGTCGGTTTCAATCGAAAAATCCGAAGATGTCTGGACCGTCATTCACGACAGGCCGGATGCGCGGAACGCCGTTGATACGGAACATGCCGAGGCTCTGGTTGAGGCATTTCTGAGTTTCGAGGCCAGTTCGGCCAAGGCTGCGGTATTCTGGGGCAAAGGTGGCAATTTCTGTGCAGGGTGGGATCTGAAACTTGCCGCATCGCTGGCCGATCCCGAACGGCGCGAGGCGTATTTCGACAAACATGGTTTTCCCATCGGTTCGGCCCCGTCAACGCTGGGGCCCATGGGGCCGTCGCGGCTGGAGCTTTCGAAACCTGTCATCGGCGCGATAGAGGGCGCGGCAGTGGCCGGAGGAATGGAGCTTGCCTTGTGGTGCGATATCCGGGTCATGGCGGAAACGTCTTACTTGGGTGTGTTTTGCCGCCGCTGGGGGATTACCCTGATGGATGGTGGTTCGGTCAGGTTGCCGCGTCTGGTGGGGCAGGGCAAGGCGTTGGAGATTGCTCTGACCGGGCGCAAGGTCGAGGCGGAGGAGTGTTACAGGATTGGGCTGGCGGAAAAGGTCGTTCCGCATGGCACAGCACGAAAGGCGGCTGAAGACATGGCACATGATATCGCCCGTTTCCCGCAAGAGGCCGTTCGGGCAGACCGCCGGTCGATCATCGAAACCCGTGGAATGCCGGTTCGTGACGCTCTCAAGGTCGAATGGGCCAACGGGTTGGATGCCATTCGCCGCGAAGGAACCGCTGGTGCGGCCCGTTTTCGGGATGGAGCGGGGCGGCACGGCGACTTCTCGAACATCTGAGATCCAGAGCCAGATACCTTGACTCTTGCCGCGTTGCGCGCGACAGACGCCCATGATTTCTGGGACACGGATAAACACGCAATCCGGGCGGATCACCCGCGCGGAAAAAGGGGTAATGGCATGAGTGGCGTGCAGATTATTACAGTCGCCGAAGGGGATGGGGACCAGCGCGTGGATCGCTGGCTGCGCCGCCTGTTTCCGCATGTCAGCCAGGGGCGCATTGAAAAGATGTGCCGCAAGGGAGAATTGCGTGTTGACGGTAGCCGTGCCAAGGCCTCGACCCGGTTGGAGGCAGGACAGGTTGTTCGCGTGCCGCCTTTGCCGGACGCTGATCACAAACCGGCTGAGGTCAAGCATCACATCTCGGATGCGGATGCCAAGATGATCCAATCCTGCGTGATCTACCGCGACGATCACATTCTGGCGCTGAACAAGCCGCATGGTCTGCCGGTGCAGGGCGGCAGCGGGCAGACAAGGCATGTTGACAGCCTGTCCGAAGCGCTGCGGTTCGGCTATGACGAGAACCCTCGGCTGGTTCATAGATTGGACAAGGACACGTCAGGTGTTCTGCTGCTGGCACGCACGCGTGAGGCCGCCAAGAGTCTGACGGCCGCTTTCCGTCACCGCGATACGCGCAAGATCTACTGGGCGCTGGTTGCCGGTGTTCCAACGCCTTACCTGGGTGAGATCAAGACCGGCCTTGTCAAGGCGCCCGGTCATGGCAAGCACGGCGAGGGTGAAAAGATGATCCCCGTGCATATGAACGAAATTGACAGCACTCCGGGCGCAAAACGCGCGCATACGCATTACGCAACACTCTATCGAGTTGCCGGCCGCGCCGCCTGGGTCGCGATGGAGCCGATCACCGGACGTACGCACCAATTGAGGGCGCATATGGCCGCAATCGGACATCCGATTATCGGCGACGGAAAATACGGCGGTTCGGGTCAGGAAAACCTTGGCGACGGATGGGGCGCGCAACTGGGTGGGATCATCAGCAAAAAGCTGCATCTGCACGCACGGCGACTGTCCTTCCTGCATCCGGTGACGCGGAAACCAGTGACCGTGACGGCGCCCTTGCCCGAGCATATGAAGCACAGCTGGGACACGTTCGGATGGAGCGAGGATCTGGCGGCTGACGACCCGTTTGAGGAACTGCAATGAGCGCACCCTTGCGGCTGGTCCTGTTCGACGTCGACGGTACTCTGGTCGACAGTCAGGGCAGCATCGTTCATTCCATGACCGCCAGCTTTCAGGCCGCTTCCGTGCCGGTTCCGACGCGAAAGGCGATCCTGTCCATTGTCGGCTTGTCGCTGCCGCATGCCATCGCCAGGTTGGCGCCGGAACAGCCTCTTTCGGTCCAGAACGATCTGGTCGACGGGTATAAAGAGGCCTATCACGCCCATCGTCTTGAATTGGGCGCGGCAAGTTCGCCGTTGTACCCCGGTGCGCGCGAGGCGATTGAAGCGTTGCATGCCGTGCCCGAAGTGCTTCTTGGCGTGGCAACCGGCAAGTCGCAGCGCGGGTTGGACGCATTGATCGAAGCCCACGGGCTGGAACCGTATTTCGTGACCCGGCAGGTCGCGGATCACCACCCGTCAAAGCCGCATCCGTCCATGGTGCAGACCGCATTGGCGGAAACCGGGGTCGATCCGGCCTGCGCAGTGATGATCGGCGACACGAGCTTTGACATGGATATGGCCGCGGCCGCCGGTGTTCGCGGCATCGGCGTCATCTGGGGCTATCATGACCGATCGGCTCTGACCGCAGCTTCTTGCATTATCGAAACCTTTGACCAGTTGCCCAATGCGCTGGCTGGGATGTGGAATTGAAAGATGAGTGACTGGAAACCGAAACGCTTCTGGAAGGACAGCACCGTTGTCGCGGTTGATGGCGGCTTCACCGTCGAACTGGATGGCCGCAGGGTCAAAACACCCGCCAAGGCAGACCTGATCCTGCCAACCCGCCCCATGGCCGAAGCGGTGGCAGGGGAATGGGACGCGCAGGAAAAAGAAGTTGATCCTGCCGTGATGCCGTTCACCCGTTCTGCAAATGCAGCGATTGACAAAGTCCGCATCCAGCACGGGGAAGTGGCCGACATGCTGGCCGATTACGGCGATTCCGATTTATTGTGTTATCGCGCAACCCACCCGCAGGAGTTGCAGGATCGTCAGAGCGCCGAATGGGACCCCGCCCTGGATTGGGCCGAGACCGCGCTGTCTGCCCGTCTGGTTCCGGTTGCGGGCGTCCTGCATCAACCGCAGCCGGAATCCGCCCTGGCGACATTGCGTTCTCGGGTGCACGGGCTGGATGCGTTCCAACTGGCCGCTTTTCACGATCTTGTCAGCTTGTCGGGGTCATTGATTCTTGGCTTTGCGGCCGCCATGAATTGGCGCAATCCGGACGAAATATGGCGCATTTCAAGATTGGATGAAACCTGGCAAATTGAACAATGGGGCCATGACGAAGAAGCCCATCAGGTTGCCGAGGCCAAGAAAGCAGCCTTTATGCATGCCAAACGCTTCTTTGAATTATCGGTTTGATCCTAAATTCCGGTTTTTTGAGCAAATCTGTAAACAGCTTGGGGCCTGATCCATCGATTTCGATGATCCGGCCCTTGACGTTTGTTTATGAATACGCCCAAACTCAGTGCCACTAAAGGGGAGACACCTTTGGGGTAACCTATCCGGCATCCACTTGCCGGGCAGAGCCGTCTCGGACGAGGCGGAAAATCAGGAAGAGGTAAAAATGAAAAAATCCGTAATCTTGGGCGCGGCAACGATTGCCGGTCTTGCTGCTGGCGCAGCCATGGCAGGGACCGTTGACGACGTTAAAGCACGCGGCAAGCTGAATTGTGGTGTGACCACCGGTCTGGTTGGTTTTGCTGCGCCCGACGCAAATGGCGAATGGCAAGGCTTTGACGTATCGCTGTGCCGCGCCGTTGCTGCTGCCGTTCTGGGTGACGCCAACGCCGTTGAATTCGTTCCGACCACTGGTAAGACACGTTTTACCGCTCTGGCCTCGGGCGAGATCGACATGCTGGCAAGAAACACCACCTGGACCTTCAGCCGCGACGTCGACCTGAAGTTCGAATTCACCGGTGTGAACTATTATGACGGTCAGGGCTTCATGGTTCCCAAGGCGCTGGGCGTCAGCTCGGCCAAGGAACTGGACGGCGCCCGTGTCTGCATCCAGACCGGCACCACCACCGAGCTGAACCTGGCCGATTTCTTCCGTGCCAACAACATCAGCTACGAGCCGGTTCCGATCGAAACCAACGCCGAAGCGCAGCAGCAGTACCTGGCTGGTGCATGTGACGTTTACACCACCGATGCATCGGGCCTGGCCGCAACCCGCGCCACCTTCGAAGCGCCGGACGAGCACATCCTGCTGCCCGAAATCATCTCGAAAGAGCCGCTGGGCCCGTTGGTCCGTCATGGCGACCACGAGTGGGGCGACGTTGTCCGCTGGACCCTGAACGCACTGATTTCGGCTGAAGAGCTGGGCGTGACCTCGGCAAATATCGACGAGCTGAGCGCTGGCACCGACAACCCGGAAATCAACCGCCTGCTGGGTACAGAAGGCACTCTGGGTGAAATGCTGGGTCTGGACGCCGACTGGGCGGCCAAAGCGATCAAAGCTGGCGGCAACTATGGTGAAATCTTCGCCAAGAACATCGGTGAAGAAACACCGATCGGCCTGGCGCGCGGCCTGAACGCACAGTGGACCGAAGGCGGCCTGCTGTACTCGCCGCCGTTCCGTTAAGGCATCAATGGAAGAGGGCGCGGGGCAACCTGCGCCCTCTTCTACAATAAATTGCTGCGGGCAGATGCAGAGCGGGGAAAACCTCGCCGAAATGAAACAGCTCGCAAGCCACGGGGATCCCAAAATATGTCGACTATGACTGACCCACCGAAAGCTGATTTTCGGTTGTCTATGCTCATAAACGATACCCGCTATCGCTCTCTTACATTTCAGGTGATTGCGGCCATCGTCATTGCGCTTTCCATCTGGTATCTGGGCAACAACCTGATCCAGAACCTCAGGGCCGCAGGGCTCAATATTTCCTATGCTTTCCTCGGCGATTCCGCCGGGTACGACATCAACCAGCGTCTTGTTGAATATGACAGTCAGTCATCGCATGCACGCGCGGCACTTGTCGGTTTGCTGAACACACTGCTCGTGGCCTTCCTGGCCTGTATCACCGCAACGGTTTTCGGTGTGATCGCGGGTGTTCTGAGACTGTCGAACAACTGGCTCGTGTCGAAGCTGATGGCAGTATATGTCGAGATCTTTCGGAACATCCCGGTTCTGATCTGGATCATCATCATCTTCACGATCATGACGGCCGTGTTGCCGGCGCCCAGCGCGTTCCGGGGGGAAAACCCGACGTCTTCAATGCTGTTTGGGTCCTTTGCCTTTACCAATCGAGGCATTTATTTTCCCCGTCCCGAGTTCGCCAATGGCCTGTTTGCATCGACAGCCCTGAACTGGTTGCTGGTCATCGCCGTCCTGATCGGATCGTGGTTCGTCAGTGGCGAAGTCGAAAAACGCGCGACCAAGAAGCAGGAGGAAACCGGCGAGCGTCCCGCGACGCTGTTGCCGAAACTGGCAATCTGGCTGGTGCCTTTTGTGCTGTTGATGATCATCATGGGCCTGACCTGGGATGTCCCCGAGCTGAAGCGCTTTAACTTCAGCGGTGGACTGAATGCCGGTGGTCCACTGATTGCGCTGTGGTTTGCCCTGTCGATCTATACCGGTGCCTTTATCGCGGAAAACGTGCGTGCGGGTATTCAGGCGATCAGCAAAGGTCAGACCGAGGCGGCCGCCGCGTTGGGCCTGCGTCAGGGACGGATCATGAAACTGGTCATCCTGCCCCAGGCATTGCGGGTCATCATCCCGCCGCTGATCTCGCAGTATCTGAATATCACCAAGAACTCGTCTCTCGCGATTGCCGTTGGCTATGCGGATATCACCGCAACACTGGGTGGTATTACCCTGAACCAGACCGGCCGGGCGATTGAATGCGTTCTGCTGCTGATGTTGTTCTACCTCACGGCCTCGCTGCTGATTTCGACGGGGATGAACATCTACAACGCTTCCGTCAAGCTGAAGGAGCGCTGAGCCATGAGTGATCAAGCAACAAACCCGATCGCCTTCGTGGCCGAAGGCACCATCCCGCCCTCACCGCCGCCGGCAAATGAGACCGGCGTCATCAAATGGCTGCGCGAGAATCTGTTCTCAGGGGTCGTCAACTCGATCCTGACAGTTCTGTCGCTAATCCTGATCTACATTCTTCTCAAGAATACCTTGCCATGGATTCTGAACGGAGTGTGGAATGCCAACTCGCTCGCGGAATGCCGCGAGATTCTGGGGGACAAGACCGGAGCCTGTTTCGCGGTTCTGACGGAACGCTGGCCTCAGCTGATCTATGGGTTCAAGTACCCCGTCGATGCCTATTGGCGGCCGAACCTGGCCTTTGTTCTGATGCTGGTGGCGATTGCGCCGGTGCTGTTCTTTGACTTGCCTCGCAAGATGCTGTTGTTCACTGCGGTCTATCCCTTCCTGGCTTTCTGGCTGATCTGGGGTGGCACGATCCTCGTGCCTCTGGTTGCACTAGTTGGCTGCATAGCCGCCGGTGGTGTCTTCCAGAAGCTGGGCAACAACAACTTTGCCGCCGGGTTCTTCGGAGCAATTGTGACGGCACTTGTCATCTGGAACGTCGGAGGGGCCCTGATCCCGGAAGGCGCATCAGAGAATGCGTGGCTGACGGCCGTTCCCAGCCGTGACCTGGGCGGTTTCATGCTGAACATGATGCTGGGCGTAACCTGTGTGTCGCTGTCGGTACCACTTGGGATCGCACTGGCCTTGGGGCGACAGTCGAACATGCCGCTGATCAAGTGGGTCTGCGTCATCTTCATCGAGTTCATCCGCGGCGTGCCTCTGATCACGCTGCTGTTCGTGGCTTCGGTGATGCTGGCCTATTTCTTCCCGCCTGACAGCACGGTCGACCTGTTCCTGCGCGTTGTGATCATGATCACCATGTTCTCGTCCGCCTATATCGCCGAGGTGATCCGCGGCGGCCTGGCAGCGCTTCCGCGCGGGCAGTACGAGGCCGCAGACAGTCTTGGGTTGGATTATCCGCAGGCGATGCGGCTTATCATCTTGCCGCAGGCGCTGAAGATCTCGATCCCCGGGATTGTGAACGTGGCCGTGGGCCTGTTCAAGGATACGACACTGGTTTCGGTCATTTCGATGTTCGATCTGGTGGGCATGATCCGGGGACCCATCCTGGCGTCGACCGAATGGAACGGCGTCTACTGGGAGCTTCTGGGCTTTGCCGCGCTTCTGTTCTTCGTCGTCTGCTACGGCATCTCTCAATATTCTCAGTGGCTCGAGCGTCGCCTTGCCACAGATCATCGTTAAGGAGTTCAACACATGTCTGAACTTGCAATCGACCGCGAAATCGACCGCTCCAAGATGCAGGTGAGCGACGAGGTCGCCATCGAAATCAACCAAATGAACAAGTGGTACGGGTCCTTCCACGTGCTGCGCGACATCAATCTGACCGTCAATCAGGGCGAGCGGATCGTGATCGCGGGCCCGTCGGGTTCGGGCAAGTCCACCCTGATCCGCTGCCTGAACGCGCTGGAAGAACACCAGCAAGGCAAGATCGTGGTGGACGGGATCGAGCTGTCGAATGACCTGAAGAACATCGACAAGATTCGCTCCGAGGTCGGAATGGTGTTCCAGCACTTCAACCTGTTCCCGCATCTGACCATTCTGGAAAACTGTACGCTGGCCCCAATCTGGGTGCGCAAGACGCCCAAGAAAGAGGCTGAAGAGCGTGCAATGCATTTCCTTGAAAAGGTGAAAATCCCCGAGCAGGCTGACAAGTTTCCCGGTCAGCTATCCGGCGGTCAACAGCAGCGTGTGGCGATCGCCCGCTCGCTCTGCATGATGCCACGGATCATGTTGTTCGATGAACCGACATCGGCGCTGGACCCCGAGATGATCAAAGAGGTGCTCGACACCATGATCGAACTGGCCGAGGAAGGCATGACCATGCTGTGCGTGACTCACGAGATGGGTTTTGCCCGCCAGGTCGCCAACCGCGTGATCTTCATGGATGCCGGTCAGATCGTGGAGCAGAACGAACCCGAAGAGTTCTTCAACAACCCGCAAAGCGAGCGGACCAAACTGTTCCTGAGCCAGATTCTGGGTCACTGACCTGCACAAAGGCTGAAAGAATTATGGCGGGGTGTTGCCCCGCCTTTTTCTATTCGATCAACTCACGCGGGATGGTGAACCCCAGCACCGTCCCGGTTTGCCATCGGACCTCGGCCCAGCTGTTTAAGTCGAACGACATGACGGTTGTTGCACAGGTTGGATAATCGAAAAAGCGTGTATGATTTGGCGGTTGTCGCACCAGACGGTTGGCGAAATCGGCGATCCCGGGATTGTGACCCAGTATCAATACAGCCGGTTCCGTAGCGCCCGAAAGCTCTCGCAGCATGACCTTTGAATCAGCGTGGTAGAGGGCGCTGAGAAAACTGATTTTTTTGGCCTGCAAACCCATGCGATCCCATGTCTCGCGGGTGCGGGTTGATGTGGAACTGAGAACTTCATCCGGTAGCCATCCGTGGTGACGCAACCAAGCAGCGATGGCCGGAGCTGACTTTCGTCCACGCTTGTTCAGCGGGCGGTCATGATCGCCAAGACCCGGGCTATCCCAGCTGGATTTCGCATGACGTGTCAGGATCAGAATTCGGGTCATGACGGATGAAAGGCTTTCATGTGATGGGCCGATTGTTCGGGGTCGCGCCCCGCGCCCGCGCTCAGGGGGCAGGCAAGGCGGGCCAGACACCCACCAGACATGCAGGTCTGACCTTCAGCGGTGCCAAGATGGTCGTGGCATGCAGCGACGTCATAGAGATCCTGCGCGTTCAGCGCGCTGACCGGACAGGTCGTCGTGCAAGGCGCGGCGCAGGTTTCGCAAGGCGACACGCCGGCAGGGGCTGGGATGGCGAACTCTTCGGCAAAATGCAGTGCGCCCCGATAGGAAATCATCATGCCAACGGTATCATGCACCAATGCCCCGACCGGGCTGCTGAACGTCCGTCCAGATTTGAGCGCCCAGTCGATGAATGGCGTGTACGGGGGGCCGCCAAACGGAAAATACGCCCGGGCACCGAGCGCCTCGGCCATCTGACTGACCACCCTTTTCGACCATCGGTCAACGGGGTCGGCCTGGTGCCATTCTGGTGAGGCTTTCAGTGCGGGCCAGAAGTCCGGCCCGGCCCCCAACAGGATCAGCGTACCGGTGTCGAGGTCTTTGGCAGCAACGTGGCGAGGATGCAGTGCGCCCATGACCAACAAACCAGCATGACCGGCGGCGTTTTCAACCTGTTCATAAGGCGTCGCGTCACGATCAGAGGAAGGCTGTGCAAGATGTGTCATGTCTCCTCCTCTCGTGCGGGGGTCAGTCCGGGCGTATCAGTGACCCGGCCCCGTGTTCGGTGAACAGCTCCAGCAGCACGGCATTCGGTGCACGCCCATCCAATATGACAACCGCCCGCACGCCGCTGTGCAGGGCGTCCAGCGCGGTTTCCGTCTTGGGTATCATGCCGCCTGCAATGGTGCCTTCGCGGGTCATTTCCCTTATCTGACCGGCCTTGAGTTCGGTCACGACATCGTCCGCCGCGTTCTTGACACCGGAAACATCCGTCAGCAGCAACAGACGGTCTGCCTTGAGCGCAGATGCGATTGCCCCGGCTGCCGTGTCACCATTGACGTTGAATGTCTCACCGTCGCGGCCTGCACCAAGCGGCGCAATGACCGGGATTACGTCATGGGAAAACAGATCGTGCAGGATCTTCGGATTCATCTCGGCCGGAGTGCCGACAAAGCCCAGCGACGCATCTGTCTGATCGCAGACCATCAGGCTTGCGTCCTTGCCAGACAAGCCCACGGCCGACCCGCCCTGATCATTGATCGCCTGTACGATGCGTTTGTTCACGAGGCCGGACAGAACCATTTCGACCACTTCAACCGTGGCCTTGTCGGTCACTCGCTTGCCGTTCACGAAATCGGATTGAATGTCCAGCTTGCCCAGCATTGCATTGATCATCGGACCACCGCCGTGGACGACCACCGGGTTCACACCCACCTGGCGCATCAGAACCACGTCCCGGGCAAAGCTTTCCATCGCCTCGTCGCTGCCCATGGCGTGCCCGCCAAGTTTGATGACGACAATGGCTCCATCATAGCGCTGCAAATAGGGCAGGGCGCTGTTGAGTGTGGCTGCGGTGGCGATCCAGTCCCGGTTCATATCTCGTGTCTTCATAGCTAAAGTCCTTCTGGAAAACCGTGTTAGGACCTTTGCCCCACGCTGCCAAGGGCGAAGCTATTCCAGATGCGCAATGATGGACCGCAGGGTCGCGATGCCATCACCCTTTTCGGAAGACGTGAGCACAATCTCCGGAAAAGCTGCGGGATGTTTGGACAACGCAGCCCGGGTTTGTTCCAACACCTTCTCGCGTTCGTTGGCTTTGACCTTGTCTGCCTTGGTCAGTACGCATTGAAACGTCACGGCGCTGGTGTCCAGCAACTTCATGATTTCGTCATCGACCGGTTTTACCCCGTGGCGCGAGTCTATCAGGACAAAGGCACGGCGCAGTGTCTGGCGCCCGCTGAGATATTGTTTCAGCAGCTTCTGCCACTTCTCGACCACTTTCACCGGGGCGTTTGCATAGCCATAGCCCGGCAGGTCCACGAGATAGAGTTCCGGGCCTTGGGTGAAAAAGTTGATCTCTTGCGTGCGGCCGGGTGTGTTGGATGCGCGGGCCAGACCCTTCGTGCCGGTCAAGGCATTGATCAGGCTGGACTTGCCCACGTTCGAACGCCCCGCAAAACAGACTTCCAACCGGTCCGGGGCAGGCAGACCGTTCATGGCGACAACGCCTTTGACGAACTCGGACGGGCCTGCAAACAGTTTGCGGCCTCGTTCCAGGGCGAATTCATCCGGGTCTTCGGCCAGGGGGAAGGGAAGCGTGGTCATAGCACCTGCACCTCATCGTTGACGCGGATTTCGCCGCCCTGAAGGACCTCGGCGTAAACGCCGAAATCCTGATGGTCCCAACTGTTCAGGGCGCGCAGGGTGTCTGCGTCCCTCTCACCGGTTTCGGGATTGGCGGTGGTGGCCATACATCGCGTGATCCGCTCGCGAACGCGAAGCACGGCCTCGCCAATGCGCACGTCACGACCCAGCCAGTCAAACTCATCCCATAACGGCAGACCTTCGAACCAGATATTGCCGCGCCATCGAACAATGGACAGAGTCCGGTCCAGTTTCTGTTCGACTGCGCGATGCGATGCCATGTTGCACAGGCTGATCGATGGAAAGTCGCTGTCCGTCATACCGCGCCCCGGAACCCGAACGATCCGGGCAGATGCGGCCCGGTCCGCCGGCATAAGTGGCTTTACCCAGTCCAGAAAAGCCTCTTGTTCGGTGTCCGGCGCAAAACCGAGATCCGGTCGCTGCGGGTGGCGCAATGTAACCCGGTCGCCCTGCAATTCGGCCGAAATGGCCATCAACTGAGGCGCTTTTGAACCGCGGCTGAAATTGAAACAGGGTGCCCATTCCGAACCATCGGTTTTGGCGGCCTCATGAGCGACCGCCCAAACGCGATCCCCGGGCATGGTCTGCCCGGGGATGAGTGTGACTTGGCTCAGGGCTTCTCGCCCATGGCTTTTGATCGGGTGGCGCCAAAGGCTTGAGACCGTTCCGCTCATTTGTTGTCCGTTTTTGGCGTCCGCTTGAAACCGGACTTTATATTTCCGAATACATCCGGCTTATAGCCCTGGCTGCGCATGATCAGATATTGCTGTGTGAACGTGATAGTGTTGTTCGCGATCCAGTACACGACCAGACCACTGGCGAAACCACCCAGCATGAACATGAAGACCCAAGGCATCCAGGCAAAGATCATGGCCTGCGTCGGATCGGTTGGCGCCGGGTTCAGTTTCTGCTGCAACCACATCGAAATACCCAGCAGCAGCGGCAGAATACCGATGAAGATCAGCGCCATCAGGCTTTCGGGTGCAGGTGCGGCCCAAGGCAGCAAGCCAAAGAAGTTGAAGATCGACGTCGGATCCGGCGCACTCAGGTCCTGGAACGGGCCGAACCATGGGGCCTGACGCAGTTCGATCGTCACGAAAATCACCTTGTACAGCGAGAAGAAGATCGGAATCTGCAACAGAATTGGCAAGCAGCCTGCGGCAGGGTTCACCTTTTCCTTTTTGTACAGCTCCATCATACCCTGCTGCATTTTCTGGCGATCATCGCCTGCGGCTTCTTTCAGGGCTTCCATTTGCGGCTGCAATTCCTTCATCTTCGCCATCGAGACGTAGGACTTGAAGGCTAGCGGGAACAGGATGGCCTTGATGATCAGCGTCAGGCCGATGATTGACCAGCCCATGTTTCCAATCAGGGCATTGATGTTGTGCAGCAGCCAGAAGATCGGCTTGGTCAGGAAGTAGAACCAACCCCAGTCGATGCTGTCGATGAACTTCTGAACACCTTCTGCCTGATACTCCCGGATGGTTTCCCACTCCTTGGCACCGGCGAACAGTCTGGTCGTGACCTCTTCCGTCGTACCGGGCGCGACTGTCAGTGTCGGCAGCACCGTTTCCGTTTGATAGATTTTGCGACGTGAATCGTATTTGGCAGCGGCCTTGAACGCTGCACCCTCGGCCGGGATCAGGGTGGTCATCCAGTAGTGATCCGTGAACCCGATCCAGCCGCCTTCTTTGACCTGATAGACCTCGGCCTGTGCGCGTTCATTGGGGTCGATATCGAAATCGCGCACATCGCCATAGTCGATCTCATCCAGAACGCCGTCAGACATGACCATGACGCCTTCGTGAAGAATAAAGAAGTTCTTCAGGCCCGGCAGATCACCGTCTTCGCCCATGCCGTGGCGGGCCAGAATGCCGTAGGGGGCCATGCCGACTTCGGCGTCCGTGGTGTTCTCGACCGACTGGGTGACCGAGAACATATAGTCTTCATCAACGGCAATGGTGCGGCGGAAGGTGAGGCCGTTTCCATTGTCCCAGGCCAGCGTGATCGGAGTGTCAACACCCAGAGTTTCGCCCTGCTCAAGCGTCCAAAGAGTGTTCGGGCCGGGAACGTCCGTGACCGACAGGCCCGCGCCGGGGGCCCAGCCATAAAGCGCATAATAGGCCGAGTCACTTCCAACTGGGGACAGAAGTTCGACGATCGGAGAATCCTCGGCCAGTGAAACCTTGTAATCCTTCAGAGACAGTTCATCAATTCGGCCACCGGCAAGCGACAGGCTGCCCGTCAGGCGGGGCGTGTCGATGCTGACGCGGGGCGCCTCGGGTTCGGCTTCGGCTTCAGTGGCGCTTGCAGTTGCTTCGCCGACCGTACCGGTATCAGCGGCGCTGGGCGTCTGAACCTCATTCCCTTCGATGCTGGCGATTTCAGCCTGTTCCGTGGTTGGTGTGGGTTCCGGCGGGGGGAACAGCACGAACCAGACCAGGATCACGAGAAAGCTGAGCGCGGTTGCGAGGATGAGATTCTTGTTCTGATCGTCCATCTGGGACAGCCACCTTGAGCAGTGAAAGACACCCGCAGGGTTCAACAGAGTGCAGGCCCAAAGGTCAAGCGGAATCGCTCGTCATTTCGTCACGGATTGGTCTTCTGTGGCGCAGTTTCCGGTTCTTCAGCCGGTTTGCCGCCCGATTTTGGGCATTCCGTCGATCTTGTTGCGATGAGACGTGATCCAGCCCTTGGTTTTTTCGAAAGGCATGGGCTTGCCGATGCCAAACCCCTGAACGTGGTCACATCCCAATTGCGCCATCAAGGCGTGTTCCCCGGGCGTTTCAACACCTTCAGCAAGCGTTTCCAGACTCAGCCGTTCTGCCATGGTCAGAATTGCGCTGGCCAACTGCTGCTGGCTTGGGTCCTGGTCCGCCTTTGTCACGAAAGAGCGGTCGATTTTGATCCGGGACACGTTGAACCGCTTGATTGACGCGATCGAGGCATGCCCTGTGCCGAAATCGTCCAGATCGATACAGCACCCCATCGCGGCCAAGCCCGTGACATTGCGGGTGATTACGTCATCCGGCCCTCTGGAAAACACGGTCTCCAATACTTCGACCGCCAATCTGTCCGGGGTCAGATCGCATTGATCCAATTCCCATTTCAGGCGGTCGATCAGCCCCGGGTCACGCAATTCGTCCGACGAAAAGTTGATGCCGATGCGTGGTACGGTCAGACCGGCGCGATCCCATTCGCGCATTGCGCAAAAGGCGTGATGCCGCATCGCCTGCCCCAGTTTGCCCATCAACTCCGCCTGTTCGGCAAAGGGCAGAAAGACATTGGGACCCAGCACTCCTTTTTTCGGGTGTTCCCAGCGGGCCAGAGCCTCGAACCCGGACACGCGCCCGGTATCCGTCGAGATCTGCGGTTGAAACCATGGACGAATTTCACCGCTTTCCAGCGCCGCATCAAATTCCTTGCGCAGATTGGTTCTGACCTGAGCCCGGCGACGTGTTTCGGACGAAAAGGCACGAATCGTCGACGGCCCGTTTTGCTGTGCTTCTTGCAGCGCGTTGTTTGCAGCGTTGCACCAATCCGTCGCGGTGTCGTCGGGGACATTGCTGCTGAGGCAGAAACCGATAGAGCAGGACAAGTAAACTCCGGTTCCGTTCAGCATGATGGGGTCTTCGACCGCGGATTGCATTCGTCCCGACATCTGAATGCAGGTTTCCAGATCAAGCTGTTGCGCCGGGTGCAGAACAACCATCATCTTGTTTCCATCGATCCGGGTCGCGGAGTCACTGGCGCGGATCATGGACATGACACGAGAGCAGAATTGCTGTGCCACATGGTTTGCTGCTGCTTGGCCATGCAGTTCAAGCATTTGCGTATAGTCGTCCAGGATTACAGCGAAACAGGCCGACGTTTCACCGCTGCGGCGACTATCCGAGAGCACCTCTGCCAGAACGGTTTCGAACTGGTAATTCGGCAGCAGGCCACCCTGTTGCCGTTTCCTGTCTGCCGGGTTGGGGGCCATTGCGCCTATACCGGCAATCATCAGGGGCAAGCCCAGGGCCACCGCGACCAAAGCGCGTTCACCGCCAAGCCAGAACGCCCCCAGGCTTGTTGCCGGAACAAAGGCAAGAACGGCTGGGCCGTATGCCACGTTTCTCAAAGCTTCAAAAATACGGTCGACGAAAGGATGATTCCACATCGGGTCCTGACCTTGGGCATGAATGGTATGCCGAGCCTAGGAAGCCAGTCTGAGTCAGTCGTTAACGCAGAAGCGGTATTTCTTCCAAATTTTCCGCTTTTTCGTCGGAGTTTACGGAAAGATTAACAAAATCAAAGAGTTTCGCATCCAGAAGGTGCGACGGGCGTGCATTTGTTAACGCGCGGAACATAACCTGACGCCGACCCGGACTGTTCGATTCCCATTGATCGAGAATCTGTTTGACCTGCTGCCGTTGCAACCCATCCTGACTGCCGCACAAATCGCAGGGGATGATCGGATATTGCATGGCCTTGGCAAATTTCTCGCAGTCGGCTTCGGCGACGTGGGCAAGCGGGCGAAAGACAAAAAGATCTCCCTCTTCATTCACCAGTTTCGGTGGCATGGTGGCCAGACGGCCTCCGTGGAAGAGATTCATGAAAAACGTTTCGAGAATATCGTCGCGGTGGTGGCCCAGCACGACGGCGGAACAGCCTTCTTCCCGGGCAATGCGATACAGGTTGCCGCGGCGCAGTCGCGAGCACAGGGCGCAATATGTTCGGCCCTGCGGGACCTTGTCCATCACAACAGAGTATGTGTCCTGATACTCGATCCTGTGTGGCACACCCATGCGGTCCAGAAACTCTGGCAGGACCGTTGCCGGAAATCCGGGTTGCCCCTGATCCAGATTGCAAGCCAGAAGATCGACAGGCAGCAATCCGCGCCATTTGAGTTCGTAGAGGACGGCCAGCAGCGTATAACTGTCCTTGCCGCCCGAAAGGCAGACAAGCCAGCGTGGCGGTTTGCCGTCCTTGTCGTGGGCGGACGGGTCCACCATCCCGTATTGCTCGATCGCCTCGCGGGTCTGGCGCACGATGCGTTTGCGCAGTTTTTTGAACTCGGTGGTCGAGGGCGCGCCGGCAAAGAGCGGGTGGATATCATCTGCATCATCAAACATGCGCTGCCACTACAGCAGATGGCGCAACCGGGCAAGTGGCGGGTCAGCCAAGCCGCGCCAGCAGGGCGCCAGTATCCAACCCGGCTACTGCTCCGGGAATGTGGCCGCTGTCACCGGAAAGACGTGTGGCAACAAAGCCGTCAGCCACAGCGCCGGGCGCATGGCGCAGCAATTGCGAGGCTGTCAGCAGCAGTGCCGTGCGTTCAGCGTACCAGCGCGCTTCGGCCTCGGGCGGCAGACCGGGCCAGCGGCTGCGATGCGCGGTCAGTGCTGCGTCATAATTTCTGTCTGCGCCTGTCACCGTATCCAACTCGGCCTCCAGAACCTCGGCAGCCAGCGGCTCACGGGCCAGAGTGCGCAGGATATCGAGGCAGATCACGTTGCCTGACCCCTCCCAGATGCTGTTCAGGGGCGCTTCACGATAGATCAGGGGCAAGGGCGTGTCTTCGACATACCCCATGCCGCCCAGCACTTCCATCGCTTCGACGACGACGACCGGGCAGCGCTTGTTGTTCAGGAACTTGGCCAATGCGACGCTGATCCGGGCAAAGGCCTTGTCTTCGGGCGTTTGACCGTCAAATGCCTGCGCCACACGCATTCCCAGAGTCACTGCGCCTTCCCAGTCCAGAACAAGGTCGGACAGGACCGCTTGCATCAGCGGTTGATCAATCAATCGGCGCTGAAATGCGCTGCGGTGTTCCACCCAATGATGCGCTGCGCTGAGCGCGGCACGCATCAGCCCGGCCGGTGCCATGGCTGTATCAAGCCGCGTGTGGTGCACCATTTCCAGTATGGTGCGTATGCCCGCGCCTTCTTCGCCCAACTGATAGGCCAGCGCGTCATGATACTCGATTTCCGAAGATGCGTTGGATTTGTTGCCCAGCTTGTCCTTCAGACGCATCAGGTGGATCGCATTGCGTTCGCCCTCGAGCCAGCGGGGCACCAGAAAACAGGTCAACCCGCCGGGCGCCTGTGCCAGTGTCAGGAACCCATCCGACATTGGCGCGGAACAGAACCACTTGTGCCCGCGCAAGCGCCAGTGATCCCCGTCGCGTGTCGCAATGGTCGTATTGGCGCGTATGTCCGAACCGCCCTGTTTCTCGGTCATCGCCATCCCTAGCGTCGCGCTGGTCTTTTGACCGATCGGTTCCTTCGAAGGATCATAGTGGCGGGCCATGAGTTTTGGCTGCCAGAGCGAGGCAATGTGTTCATTGGCGGCCAGTGCAGGGATTGCTGCATAGGTCATGGTCATCGGGCAGCAATGCCCGGGTTCGACCTGTCCGGCCAAATAGACCATCGCCGCATGGGTCGCGTGCCCTCCGGGCTGTCCATCCCAGGCCAGTGCGGCATAGCCCGCCGATTGGCTGATCTGCATCATCTGATGATAGGCCGGGTGAAAGCGCACCTCGTCCAGGCGCCTACCGCCGGGATCGAACAGCCGCAGCTCTGGAGGATGCCGGTTGGCTTCCCGCCCCAGTTCCCGCGCTTCTTCGGTTCCGAGTGTTTTGCCATATGCCGCCAGCTCCAAAGCGCGCGCGCCCGCTGTCTTTGCTGCGTCTTGCAGGACCGGATCAGACAGCCAAAGATCGGTGCCGCCGCGCGCGGGCGGTTGGTTCCGGACATCGTGGGTTGGCAGGGTATCGCGCGCTGGGGATTTCATCGGGACCTCGGGTTGGACTGGTCCAACTGTTCAGGCGCGGCACTTGCCGGTCAAGTCTGACGAGGGGTCAGGACGAAGGGTCGTTATGCTTGTCGTCAGGTACCGGATCGTATCCGTCGCCGCCCCAAGGGTGGCAACGGCAGATCCGATGAGCGGCCAGGTAGGATCCTTTGACCGCCCCGTGTTTCTCCAGCGCCTCAAGCGCATAGGCGGAACAGGTGGGTTGGTAGCGACAGTTGAAACCGACCCATGGGCTGAAGATCAGCCGATACGCCCGAACAGGCAGGGCGACGATATGGGACAGGAAGGTCATTTTTCGGCCGCATGCACCTTGCGGAGCGCATAGCGCAGGTCGTCCAACAGTGCGTCATAGGGGCGGTTGGCGGTACCCTCGGCGCGGCCGATCAGGACGTAATCCCACCCGTCGCGGCCGGCTTCGGGCAACACGGCCCGCGCGGCTTCGCGCAGACGGCGCTTGGCGCGGTTGCGGGCCACGGCATTGCCCACTTTTTTCGAGCAGGTGAACCCCACGCGAATCCCGACGCCCTCGCCGGGCGCGCGCTTGCGGGCCTGAACCATCATCGAAGACGTGCCTTGTCGGCGGGCACGCGCCGCTTTCAGAAAGTCGGACCGTTTCTTGAGAACGGTCAGAGGTGCAGATGCACAAACGGACGCCGCCGGGGGCTTGTTCCCGGGGTGGTTCCTACCAACCTCAGGGGCCTCCGGCGGCGTCATGTTCATAACCTGATCGGTGAGCGGTTTACGCGCTCAGCGATTTGCGGCCGCGTGCGCGACGTGCATTCAGGATCTTGCGGCCGGCCTTAGTGGCCATGCGCGCACGGAAACCGTGGCGGCGTTTGCGAACCAGGTTCGAAGGCTGATAGGTGCGTTTCATCGCTCCGTCTCCAATCTATGCGGTCGGGTGCGGCGCGGATTCGCCTGCCCGTGGTGTTCGAAGCCCGTCCTCTACTGCCAAGCGGAGGGTAAGTCAAACCCCAACGGCCAGGTTTTCGCAGCTTTTGCAACAATTCTGTTACCGGCAACGGCAAAAGGTTTCAAAATACCCGTTTATCGCCGAAATCTCTCACATTCGGTGCCACAAAGATCAAGGCCCCGTGATCCCCCTGTTGCTGGCCCGTCAGTCAGCGCATCTTGAGCACAAGATGAAGCACAAAGAACCGGAAAATCTGATGTCCGACACAAGCCAGGCGCCGCGCAATGGTTTCGCGCGCCACATTCCGTTGCTTGTAATCCTGAGCGTTGCCGTTGTCGGCTTTTTCACACTTGGGGATTACCTGACTTTCGAGACCTTGCGGGACAATCGCGAGGCGCTTCTGGCGTGGCGGGACGGTCACTATTGGATCATGGCAGCCGCTTTTGTCGCCATTTACATCGTCATTGTGGCCTTTTCACTTCCCGGTGCCGCGGTGGCTTCGATGACGGGCGGTTTTCTTTTCGGTCTTTTTGCGGGAACCGTTTTCAATGTCGTGTCCGCCACCATCGGCGCGTCGGCGATCTTTCTGGCGGCGCGCTGGGGCTTGGGCGAAGCCCTGACGTCGCGGCTGGAATCTTCAGAAGGGACGGTCAAGAGGCTGAAAGACGGTCTGCGGGAAAACGAAATCTCGGTGTTGTTTCTGCTGCGTCTGGTGCCGGTCGTGCCGTTCTTTGTTGCCAATCTCGTGCCGGCTTTGGTCGGTGTAAAGTTCCGTAATTTCCTTTTGACGACCGCGCTGGGCATCATCCCCGGAGGTATCGTGTACACGTGGATCGGAGTCGGTTTGGGTGGTGTGTTCGACCGCGGGGAAACGCCTGATGTTTCATTGCTGTGGGAACCGTTCGTGATCGGGCCGATTATCGGGTTGTGTGTATTGGCCGCCTTGCCCATCGTTTTCAAAGCACTGCGCGCGAAAAGGGGCACCTGAGCCATGAAAGAGCTGAAAACCGACCTCCTGGTCATTGGTGCCGGGTCCGGAGGATTGTCTGTCGCCGCAGGTGCCAGCCAGATGGGCGCGGATGTTGTCCTGCTGGAAGGTCACAAGATGGGCGGTGATTGTCTGAATTTCGGCTGCGTCCCGTCGAAAGCCCTGATTGCCAGCGGCAAGGTGGCCTATGGTCAGGCGCATTCCGCACTTTTTGGCGTCGCGAATACCAGCCCGCAGGTCGACTATGCCGCCGTAAAGGATCATGTTCATGATGTGATCGCTCAGATCGAACCGATGGACAGCCAGGAGCGGTTCGAAGGCTTTGGCGTGAAGGTCATTCGCGAATACGGCGCGTTCATATCCCCAGAAAAGGTGCAGGCCGGGGATCATGTCATCTCTGCGCGTCGCATCGTCATTGCGACCGGTTCGTCGCCGCTGGTGCCGCCGATTCCGGGGTTGGACACGGTGCCCTATTATACGAACGAAACCATCTTTGACTTGAAAGAGCGGCCAGATCACCTGCTGATCATCGGGGGCGGCCCGATCGGGATGGAGATGGCGCAGGCCCATATACGCCTCGGCAGCAAGGTGACGGTTGTCGAAGGGCTCAAAGCCTTGGGCAAAGACGACCCCGAGGCAGCGTCCGTGGTGCTGGATACCCTGCGCAGTGAAGGTGTGGATATCCAGGAAAACGCCTTGGTCGCGCAGGTTCGCGGAACAGAAGGTGCTGTGGAAGTCGTTGCCGAAAACGGTGATATTCATCGCGGCTCCCACCTTTTGATCGCTGCCGGACGCAAAGCCAATATTGAGCGTCTGAACTTGGACGTGGCCGGAATTGAGCGCACGAGAACCGGCCTCAGGACGGATGACGCGCTGCGCACGACCAATCGCCGCGTCTATGCGATCGGAGATGTGGCAGGTGGCCTGCAATTCACCCATGTTGCCGGGTATCATGCGGGCGTCATCATTCGTTCGGCCCTGTTCGGTCTGCCGTCCAGGGCGAAAACGGCACATATCCCTTGGGCCACCTATACGGACCCGGAGCTGGCCCAGGTCGGACTGACCGAAGTTCAGGCGCGCAAAGCGCATGGCGAAAAGCTCGAAATCGCCAGCTTTGACTATCACCACAATGACCGGGCGATTGCCGAGCGCAAAACCGAAGGTTTCGTCAAGGTCATGGTCGTGAAAGGCCGACCCGTCGGCGCCACAATCGTCGGGCATCAGGCGGGCGAACTGATCAACTTGTGGTCGTTGGCTTTGGCCAATAACCTGAAGATGGGGCAGATCGCTGCTATGGTTTCACCCTATCCGACGATCGGAGAGCTTAACAAACGTGTGGCGGGTGCCTATTTCTCGCCAAGGCTGTTTGAGAATCAGACAGTTAAACGAGTTGTCAGGTTCGTCCAGCGCTGGATTCCCTGACCTGAGGAGGGGCGCAAATTGAACTCGCTGTCGGGCCGATTTCTGATCCTGACGACGGTCTTCGTCATGTTGGCCGAAGTCCTGATCTTTGTCCCGTCGATCGCCCGGTTCCGCGAGGATTTTCTGCTGAACAGGCTCGAACGTGCGCAGATCGCCTCGCTGGCTTTGCTGGCGGACGATATGCTGGCGGAAGATCTTGAGGCGGAACTGCTGGCAAACGCAGGCGTCTATAACGTCGTATTGCGACGGGATGAGGTTCGGCAACTGATGTTGTCGTCGCCTATTCCGGGCCCAGTCGCTGACACGTTCGATTTGCGGGATGCAAGCCCCTGGGTTCTGATCCGGGATGCGATCAGCCGTTTTTTCAAGCCCGAAAACGAAGTCATCCGGGTCATCGGAGAACCGGTCAAGGGGGCAGGCCTTCTGATCGAAGTCACCACGGACAGCATGCCCTTGCGAACGGCGATGGTTGACTATGGGTTGCGTATTCTCGGTCTGTCCTTCGTCATTTCCATCATCACGGCGTTTTTTCTGTTTCTCGCCGTGCGCGTCGTACTTGTGCGCCCCATCAAAAGCGTTGTCGGCTACATGCAGCGCTATGCCAGTGCGCCAGAGGACGCGCGTGGCGTAATCACACCGAATTCGAAGGTGACGGAGCTGCGCGAGGCCGAGGAGGCGCTGAAGATGCTGCAAACGGACCTGACCCAGGCGCTCAAACAGCGCGAAAGGCTGGCGCAGCTTGGGGGGGCTGTTGCCAAAGTCAGCCATGACCTGCGCAATATCTTGACCTCGGCGCAGCTGTTTACCGACCGGATCGAGGCCAGCGACGATCCGCTGGTGCGGCGGATGGCACCAAAACTGGTGAATTCCATCACACGGGCTGTGTCCCTTTGTGAAAGCACATTGGCGTTTGGACGCGCGGAAGAGCCCGCGCCCACTCTGACTATGGTTCCGATACGCGCAATCGCGGCGGATGTCGCGGCCAGCGAACAACTCGCCGTCGCCGATGCTTGCGTCGAGATCGTGAACGAAGTGCCGGACGCGCTTGTGGCCCGCGCCGATCCCGAACAATTGTACCGCGTCATCATGAACCTCGTGCGCAACGCAAGACAGGCTCTGGTTGCTTCCGGAAAACCAGGCCGGGTTACCATTGCCGGGTGTGAATACGACGACACGTGGTGCATCGAAATCCGCGACACGGGGCCGGGCCTTCCCCCCAAAGCTCGCGAAAACCTGTTCACGCCTTTCCAGGGCGGGGTCCGAAAGGGTGGCTCGGGTCTGGGGCTGGCAATCTCGCAGGAGCTGGTGCGCGGCCATGGCGGGGATCTGGTTTTGAAAGAGACCGGACCCGAGGGAACAGTCTTTGAAATCAGCCTTCCGCGCGGGGACACGACTTTTTGATTTTTTTTTGAAGAATCGGCTTGCACGTCTCGGGCAGCAGGTCTAAACACCGCCTCACCAACGCGGACCGATAGCTCAGCTGGATAGAGTACTTGACTACGAATCAAGGGGTCGGGGGTTCGAATCCTCCTCGGTCCGCCACTTTCCTTTGTGTCAGGCGACACATAGTTCTGCCACCAGCGACAGAACCTTGCCATTTTCGCCTCACTTCCTTCATCCAGCACCTAGACCGATTTCAATGATCCTGACTTCCCATTTGGGATAATCAGGGCTGATTTGCGGATCAGACGCCGAAGGCGCTTGTTCCTGCTGATCTGCCACGTGGCGAACGCGGATGGGGGCGAGGCAATGCTATTCGACAATAGTGGTGCGGCCCGCAGGCGCAGCCGAGGACACGGTGTTGTCTAATAGGGTTGCCCGAGGGGGAAGGCAGCGTCTTACCCCTGATGGACAGGGGCGTTTGGCTTGTCCAAATCCCACTGTCCCCAAAAGATGTGCGGCGGTGTGGGCTGCGCCGTAACTCTTTGCGCCAGAACACTTTGTTTTTCTAAAGAACAAGGCGGATGGCAGACATTCTTTGAAGTTGCGATATGAGCCTCCCCAACTGAACGGGTCCACCGTTATGTTTAGGAAACGGAGGACTGAGAATGGCAAACAAGCGACCGAGGCCCGAAGAGATTGTCTCGAAGTTACGGCAGGTTGAAGTTCTGATGGGGAAGGGATGTCCCGTCTTGATGCGATCAG